>NZ_JBIRXX010000003.1:557708-869089 GCF_044389365.1 Promicromonospora sp. NPDC019610
GGCCAAGCTGCCGACCCTGCGGCCAAGTCGTTGACCCTGCGGCTCAGTTGCTGCGCCTGCGGCCAAGCTGCCGACCCTGCGGCCGACCCTGCGGCCGATCCTGCGGCCCCTGCGGCCAAGTCGTTGACCCTGCGGCTCAGTTGCTGCGCCTGCGGCCAAGCTGCCGACCCTGCGGCCAAGCTGCCGACCTGCGGCCAAGCTGCCGCCCCTGCGTCAGTTGCCGATCCTGTGGCCCAGTTGCCGATCCTGTGGCCCAGCCGCCGACCCCATGGGTGGGCCGTCGACGCCGCCGGCCTCAGGTCAGCAGGTCGCTCGCCTGCGCCGGTGCGGGCGTGCGGGCCGGCGACCGGCGGGCGCGCAGCCAGAGCACGGCCGCGACCGAGGCGAGCACCTGGAACGCGCCGGTCACGACCAGGACCGGCCCGGCCCCGAACGCGCCGATCAGCGCCCCGCCCGCGAGCAGCCCGGCCGAGGCGCCGCCGGCGTGCAGCACGGTCTCCGCGGTGAACGCCGTGCGGCGCGCGGCGCCCGTCGTGCTGTCCACGATGAGCGCGTTGAGCGCGGCGATGCCGAACGGCATGGCCAGACCACCCAGCGCCGACACCACGCCGACGGCGAGCAGGTTCGGCGCGGCCGCGGGCAGCGCCAGGTACGCCAGGCCGAACACCACCCACGACGCCACGATCGCCGGGATGCGCGGCACCCGGTGCACCACGAGCGGCACCACGAACGAGACACCCACGGTCGCGACGCCGTACCCCGCCATCCCGGCCGCGATGAGCTCGCCCGGCCGGTCCAGCTCGACGCCGAGCAGGGCCAGGCCCAGCGCGAACGCGAACCAGGTGACACCGCCGACGCCCGCCAGGGCCAGGCCGACGGCCAGCTCCGGGTTGCCGCGCAGCACGGTACGCAGGGAAGGGGCGGGCTCGGGCTCGGGAGCGGCGCCGAGAGCTGCGTCGGGAGCGGCGCCCCCGGAGGCCGGGGCCGCGCCCGCCGTGCCCTGGTGCGCCGCCGTGCCCGAGCCCGCCGCCGTGCCGGAGCCCGCCGCCGTGCCCGGGTGCGCCGCCGGGACGGTGAGCATCGCGACGGCGGCCAGCGCCACGGCGGCCGCCTCCCACCACAGCAGCGGCTCGGCTCCCCAGGCGACCAGCAGCCACGCCCCGAGCGCGGGCGCGAAGATCATGGATACCCGGTGCGCCAGGTCCTGCCAGGCCAGCGCCTTCGCGCCGACACCGGGCGCGTTGCCGGGCAGCTCGGCCAGGTCCGCGGTCAGCGCCCGCTGCGCCGGCGACAGCAGGGCCGACGTCGCGCCCGTGACCAGGCCTGTCGCGCACAGCACCACCGCGCCGACGCCCACGGTCGCCGCGGCGACCGGCACCAGCGCGAGCCCGAGCACCTGGACCGCGAGCAGCAGCGCGAGCGCGCGTCCCGACACCAGGTGCGCGCGCAGGCGCCGCCCCCACCACCCGGAGGTGAGCAGCGGCAGGCCGGCGAACCCGCCGACCAGGCCGGTGGTCCAGGCGTCGCCGGTCTGGTCGAGCGCGACCAGCGGCAGCGCGACGGCGGTGATGCGCTGGCCGGTCCAGGTGATGAACGTGGTGGCGGTCAGCGTGACGAGGTGTGGGTGGCGCACGCCGCCATCCTGCGGCCGCCGCGGCAGTCCCGGTAGACGGCTGCCGGACATGGCGGACCATAGGCTGTCCCTATGACCACATACCCCACGGTCGAGGACCTGCGGCTGGTCGACGCCGTCGCGCGGCACGGGTCGCTCGGCGCCGCGGCCCGCGAGCTGCTGGTGAGCCAGCCGTCGGCGAGCCAGCGGCTGGCCGCGCTGGAGCGGCGCGTGGGGACGAGCCTGTTCGACCGCGACACCACCGGCGCCCGGCCGACGGCGGCGGGGCGGGAGTTCTGCGACCAGGCCGCCCACGTCCTGGACCACCTGGGCACCATCGTCGAGCGCGCCCTGGCGGCGGCGCAGTCGCGCACCGTCTCGGTCGGCGCCTTCCCGAGCATCGCGGGAACGCTGTTCGCGGCGCTCGACGTGCTGCTCGACGACGTCGTGGTGCAGCCGGAGGTGGACCACGGCCCGCGGCTGCTGGAGTGGGTCGAGCGGGGCACCCTCGACGCCGCGTTCACGGGCATCGCCAAGCAGGTCCCGATCGCGCGCGGCCTGGTGGTCACCGAGGTGGGGCGGCACGACCTGGTCACGCTGCTGCCCGCCGGCGCCCCCGCGCCGGCACCGGGCCGGCGTCCGTACGAGGGGCAGACCGTCGTGTACTGCCCGCTCGACCTGACGGGCGACGTCCTGCACCGGCGGCTCACGGAGCTGGGCGCGCACGCGCGGCCGGGGGCGACGGCGGAGGCCGCCGTCCGGACGGCCCGGGAGCGGCGGTGCGCCGCCGTCGTGCCCGACATGGTGGCCCGCTGGTACGCCGCGCCCGGCGACCGCACCGTGCCGGCGCCGTTCCGCGGGCGTGTCACGCTGTCCATGGTGACGCGGAGCCCCGTGCCGCCCGCCCTGCTGGACACCCTCCCGGGCCTGCGCGAACGGCTGCGGGAGGGCAACGCGCACGCCCGTGCCTGAGCGGCTGGTTCTGACAGGGCGTCGGTTCGATGTCACGTCCCGTTCGCGCCTCTCCGGTCGGTCCCGCGCGCCCGACGGTGGAAGGATGTGCCCATGCCCGCGATTTCCCCCCAGCCTGCGGCGCACGACGCCGCGCCGTATGACGCCCTCCTGCTCTACTCCTTCGGTGGCCCGAACCAGCCCGAGGACGTGGTGCCCTTCCTCCGCAACGTCACCGCGGGCAAGGGCATCCCGGACGAGCGGCTCGAGGAGGTGGGCGAGCACTACTACGGGTTCGGCGGCAAGAGCCCCATCAACGAGCAGAACCTCGCGCTGAAGGCGGCGCTCGAGGCCGAGCTCGCCGCCCGCGGCCTCGACCTTCCGGTCGTGTGGGGCAACCGCAACTGGGCCCCGTACACGAACGACGCGGTCGACGAGCTGGAGGAGCTGGGCGCCATGCGCGCCGTCGCGCTCGTCACCAGCGCCTTCTCCTCGTACTCCGGCTGCCGCCAGTACCGTGAGGACCTCGCCGTCACGCTGGACAAGCGCGGGCAGCTCGGCCCCGACGGGTCCACGGGTGTGCAGTTCGACAAGATCCGCTCGTACTTCAACCACCCGGGCTTCGCGCAGGCCAACGCCGAGGCCGTCGTCGAGGCGTACGCCGCGCTCGCAGCCGACGGCGGGTCGCCGGCGGCCGCGCGGCTGGTCTTCGTCACGCACTCCATCCCGGACACCATGGAGGCGGCGTCGCGGGTCTCGCACGCCACGTACTCCGCGCAGCACCTGGACCTGGCCGCCGTCGTGGCGGCGCAGGTGGCCGAGCGCCTCGGGCACGAGGTCCCGTGGGACCTCGCCTACTGCTCGCGCTCCGGCCCGCCCAGCCAGCCGTGGCTGGAGCCGGACGTCAACGACCACCTGGAGTCGCTCGCCGCCGACGGCGTCCGCGACGTGGTCCTGTCCCCGATCGGCTTCATCTCCGACCACATGGAGGTCGCCTACGACCTCGACACCGAGGCGCTCGCCACGGCGAAGGACCTCGGCATCACCGCCGTGCGAGCCGGTACCGTCGGCGTGCGGCAGCCGTTCGTGAGCGGGCTGGTGGACCTGCTGCTGGAGCGCGCCGCACTGGCTCGCGACGAGCCGGTCACCGAGGCGACCGTGGGGTCGCTCCCGCCCTTCCGCTCGGTCTGCGCGCCGGGCTGCTGCCTGCGACGGGACGGCGAGCCGAGCGGCATCCCGGCGCTGTGCAGCCAGGACGTGAACTCCTGAGGCCCGCCCGGCGCCGCGACCGCCCATGACAGAGAGGCAGACATGAACGACACGCACGTGCACGGGGACACCGGGCACGAGATCGACACGACCGCGATCAACGAGGGCATCCGCTACACGATGTTCTCGGTCTTCTCGCTGACGGAGACGCTCCCGGCGGACGAGAACGAGCGCAAGGCCGTCGTGGCCGACGCCGAGGCCGCCGTCGGCGGCGCCGTCGACCCGGCCGCCACCTCCGGCGACCTCGTGGTCCGCGGCTGGTACGACGTGGGCGGCCTGCGCTCGGACGCCGACCTCATGCTCTGGACCCACGGCCCGACGATCGAGGCCGTGCAGGGCGCCTACCAGCGCCTGCGCGCGTCCGAGCTCGGCCGCTCCCTGGAGCCGGTGTGGTCGGTCGCCGCCCTGCACCGTCCGGCCGAGTTCAACCGCGGGCACGTGCCCGCGTTCCTCGCCGGCGAGGCGCCGCGCGACTACCTGTCCGTGTACCCGTTCGTCCGGTCCTACGACTGGTACCTGCTGCCCGACGAGGAGCGCCGCACCATGCTGCGCGACCACGGCATGGCGGCGGCCCCCTACAAGGACGTCCGGGCCAACACCGTCTCGGCGTTCGCCCTGGGCGACTACGAGTGGATCCTCGCGTTCGAGGCCGACGAGCTGCACCGCATCGTCGACCTCATGCGCGACCTGCGCGCCACCGAGGCCCGCCGGCACGTGCGCGAGGAGGTCCCGTTCTTCACGGGCCCGCGCACCCTGCTGGCCGACTGGGCGGACCGCCAGCCCCTGAGCTGACGCGGCGGAGCCTCCGGCCCGGCTCCGGCCGGCCCGCGGCTCCGGGAGTCACTCACCTCACCTTTGAGGCCCGGGTTTCTTCGCTTTCGACCGGTCGAAAGCGAAGAAACCCGGGCCTCTAAGGGCATCTTGGCCGCGGCCTCAGGCGAGCGGGCGGGTTCCGGCCAGGGCCGTGGCGCCCAGGTCGTCGTCCGACAGGACGGTGGGGAGCAGCCCGGCCGCCTCCAGGTGCCCGACGGCGGCGCTCACCTGGGCCTCGCCCGTCTCGACAAGCAGGTGGCCGCCCGGGCGCAGCAGCGCCGGCGCGAGGTCGATCACGCGGCGCAGGATCGCCAGGCCGTCGCCCCCGCCGTCGAGCGCGGTGTGCGGCTCGTGCTCGCGGGCCTCCGGCGGCATCATCCCGATCGCCTCCGTGGGCACGTAGGGCGCGTTCGCGACGAGGACGTCGACGCGGCCCCACAGCTCGGCGGGGAACGGGTCGGCCAGGTCGCCGGCGGAGGTGTACGCGGTGAGCAGCCCGGGCGCGACGTCGTCCGGCGGCAGGCCCGTCCTGCGGGCGCGCGCGGGCAGGCCCGTCCCCCCGGCGTGTCCGGGCAGGTCCGTCCCCGCGGCGCGGGCGGCGAAGGCCTCGGCGGCCAGCGCCTCCAGGTTCTCGTGCGCGCAGGCCACGGCGACGGGGTCGACGTCGGCGGCGTGCAGCTCGACGTCGTGTCCCGCCGCCAGCAGCCGCGCCGCGACGGCTCCGCCGAGCGCGCCGCAGCCGCAGCACAGGTCGACCACCAGGACGGGGCCGGCCGCCACACCGGCCGCGACGGCGCCGACGGCGTCGGCAGCACCGACGGCGTCGGCGTCGGCGCCGCCGACACCGACAGCGGCGTGGGCGGCATCCGACAGGGCGCGCGCCGCCGCCTCCCGGATCAGCAGCTCGGACCGCTGCCGCGGGACGAACACCCCGGGCGCCACGACCCAGCGGCGGCCGTCGAGCTCGGCCCAGCCCACCAGGTGCTCCAGGGGGAGCCCGTCGACCCGCGCCGCGACGAGGGACTCCAGCCGGACGGGATCGGTCGCGCCGTCCGACGTCGCGGCCTCCAGCAGGATCCGGGCCTCGTCCTCGGCGAACACACAGCCGGCGGCGCGCAGGCGCGCGACAAGTTCATCCACGCCGCAAGCGTAGGTGTACGTGTCAGACCCCCAGGTCACCCGCGGGACCTGGGGGTCTGACACGTGCACGGGCCGGAGGCCGGATCAGGGGTAGAGGCCCCGGATCTGGTGCGCCTCGGCGACGCGCTTGACGCCGATCACCAGGGCGGCGTCGCGCAGGGACAGCGCCTCGCGCCGGGCCAGCGCCGACACCTCGGCGTACGCCGTGGTCATGCGGTACTCGAGCTTGTCGGCGATCTCCTGCTCGGTCCACCAGTAGGTCTGGTTGGCCTGGACCCACTCGAAGTACGAGACGACCACGCCGCCCGCGTTCGCGAGGACGTCGGGGACCACGGTGACGCCGTTCTTCGCGAGGATCGCGTCGCCGGCCGCCGTCGTCGGGCCGTTGGCGCCCTCGACCACCCAGCGCGCCTTGACGGAACCCGCGGTGGTCTCGTCGAGCACGCCCTCGATCGCGGCCGGGACCAGCACGTCGACGGGGAGCGCGAGCAGCTCGGTGTTGGTGACCGGGTCGGCGGCGTCGAACCCGACGACCGAGCCGGTGCGGCGCACGTGCTCCATGAGCAGGGGCACGTCGAGGCCGGCGTCGTTCCGGATGCCGCCGTACTGGTCGCTGACGGCGACGACGCGCGAGCCGCGTGCCGCGAAGATCTCCGCGGCGTGCGAGCCCACCTTGCCGAAGCCCTGGACGGCGACGGACACGTCGCCCAGGTCGACGCCGGCCTCCGCGAGCGCGGCACCCGTGACGTGCACGATGCCGGCCGACGTCGCGGTGCCGCGGCCCAGCGACCCCCCGACCGCCAGCGGCTTGCCCGTGACGACCGCGGGGATCGTGTACCCGCGGTTGACCGAGTAGGTGTCCATCACCCAGGCCATCGTCTGGGCGTCGGTGCCCATGTCGGGCGCCATGATGTCGGTGTCGGGGCCGATCATGGGCATGATCTCCGACGTGTACCGCCGGGTCACCCGCTCCAGCTCGGCCTGCGAGTAGCCGCGGGGGTCGATGGCGACGCCGCCCTTGGCGCCGCCGTACGGCAGGTTGACCACCGCACACTTCCAGGTCATCCACATGGCCAGCGCCCGCACCTCGTCGACGTCGACGGAGGGGTGGTAGCGCAGGCCGCCCTTGCCCGGGCCGAGGCTCACGTTGTGCTGCACGCGGAAGCCGTGGAACAGCACGGTCTCGCCCGTGTCCCGCCGCAGCGGCACCGCGACGTGGATCTCGCGGCGCGGCGTCGCCAGCATGCGGTGCAGGCCCTCGTCGTAGCCGAGGATCTCGGCAGCGGTGGCGAGCTGCGCGTGCGCGGTCGCGAGCGCGGAGCCCTCCGCGGGTGCGTCGGACGGGGCGAAGGCGGGCGGTGCGGTAGTGGTGGACGTCGTTGTCGTCGTCACGTGGGTCCTCCGTGGAGAACGGCGTCTCCCGCTTCGTGGGGGCGGGGGCGCGGGTTGCGCGGCGCGGGGTTTGCGCCTCGGTCTCACCGTATCGCTTCGATGGGCGAATGTGCTCGGCCGTGGGGTGTTGGCCGATGATTTTCCGGTGTCGGTGCCATTGCTTGGGAATCAGCGTTCCGTGACCCGCCAAGCGCAGGGGAGAAGGGCGTCCGTGAGGGCGGCCTTGAACGCGTCACAGGTTACGCCGGTCGCGTGGCCGGTCGCTCCACCGGTGCCGTCAGCCCGCGGCGGCGCCGACCCGCCCGGCGAGCGGGTACTCGCGGCCTGACATCACCACGCCCAGCTCGTCGGCGTTCGCCGCCCACCAGGAGGCTCTGCTTTTCTGTCGCCCGAGCCTGCGGTTCCGCTCCGGGCGGGTGCCTCGTTCCTCGGCCCCCACCCTGCGCTGCACCTCCGGCTCAGGCGCCCAACCGCCGCGACCGCCTCCGGAACGACGACGGCGTCTCGCCCGTCAGCCGCGCGAACGTGCGCGTGAACGAGGGCTGGTCGTAGAAGCCCGCGGCGGTCGCGACGTCGGCGAGCGGCACCGTGGTCGACGTCAGCAGGTGGGCCGCGCGGTCCACGCGCAGCCGGAGCACGAGCTGGCGCGGCGAGAGGCCGAAGACCCGGCGCACCCGGCGGTCCAGGGACGCGGGGGCGCACCCGGCGAGCACGGCGAGGTCCGCCACGGACGGTACCTCGCCGTGCTCCAGGAGATCCTCGACCTGGCCGCGCAGGCGGGCCATGGCCTGGATCGTCGCGTCGTCGGCGTCGCCCGAGCGCAGGTCCTGCGAGACGGAGACGAGGCCCACGTAGGCGCCGGACTCGTCGTGCAGCGGCAGCTTGGACGTGAGGAACCAGCCGGGCGCCCCGCCGACGTGCCGGATCAGCTCCAGCTCGCCCCGCAGCGGCTTGTCGGTGGTGCGGACCAGCTCGTCCTGGCTCTCGTAGCGCTCGGCCAGCTCGGGGACGAACAGGTCGACGGCGCGCTTGCCGATCACGTCGCGCCGCGACCGCTCGCGCGTGCGCCCCACGAAGACCTGGTTGACGAGCACGTACCGGCCGTCGGCGTCCTTGGCGCAGAACATGACGCCGGACAGCTCGTCCATCAGGGCGACCATGGCGGGGTGCAGTGCGGCCAGCAGGGCCCGCGCCTCGGGCCGAGCGGCGCCGTTCGGCGGGTTGCTCATCGGGTCCCGATCGTACGCGGCCCGGCGCTCCGACCCGCGGCCGAACCCTTGGCCGAAACCGGCGCGGATCGCGAGTGATCCTGCCAATACACGCGAGCCGCACCGGGTGCACCCTGGTGTCATGAAGACCTCTGCCCGGCGCGGGAGCGCCGACACCGCCGACGTCCCGACCGGGGGCGCAGGCGCACCGGACAGCGCGACGCCGCAGGCTCCGACCGAGCCGCCCGCGAAGCCCGCCGCCGACACCCTCGTCGAGGACGCCGTAGCCCTCGCCCGGACCTGGATCGGCACCGCCACGGGAGCCGCCGCTGGCACCACCGGCGGAACCACGACCGGCTCGAAGACCGACAAGGCCGTCGCCCGCGCCTCCGCCGCCCTCGGCGCGCTCGTCTCCGACCCCGCGGGCCTGGAGCTCGCCGTCGGCTTCGTCGACGACGTCGCCCGCCCGCAGGACGTCCACGTCGCGGCCAAGGCCCTGGCCCGGCTCGGCAAGAAGGCCGGCAGCGCCACGTTCCTCAGCGCGAGCGACCGCGCGCTGTTCCGCGTCGGTGCGCTGACCGCCCCGGTGCTCCCGGGCATCGTGGTCCCCGCCGCCCGTGCGCGCCTCCGTCAGCTCGTGGGCCACCTCGTGGCCGACGCCGGCAACGGCCTCACCGCGCACCTCGCCCGCACCCGGGCCGAGGGCTACACCCTCAACGTGAACCTCCTGGGCGAGGCCGTGCTCGGCAAGGACGAGGCCGCCGGCCGCCTGGCCCGCACCGTCGCGCTCGTGGAGCGCCCGGACGTCGACTACGTGTCGATCAAGGTCTCCAGCGTCGCCGCGCAGCTCGTCACGTGGGACCTCGACGGCTCCCGCGACCGTGTCGTCGAGCAGCTCCTGCCGCTCTACCGCGCCGCGCGCGACCACGGCGTCTTCCTCAACCTCGACATGGAGGAGTACCGCGACCTGGCCCTGACCACCGCGGTCTTCACCGACATCCTGGGCCGCGACGAGTTCCGCGACCTGGAGGCAGGCATCGTGCTCCAGGCCTACCTCCCGGACGCGCTCGGCGCGCTGGACGGCCTCACCGAGTTCGCCGCGAAGCGCGTCGCGGACGGCGGCGCGCGCATCAAGGTGCGCATCGTCAAGGGCGCCAACCTCGCGATGGAGCACGTCGAGGCCGCCCTGCACGACTGGGCGCAGGCGCCGTACCCCACCAAGCCCGACGTCGACGCCAACTACGTGCGCATGCTCGACCACGCCCTGCGCCCCGAGCGCGCGCACGCCGTCCGCATCGGCGCGGCGTCGCACAACCTGTTCCACGTGGCGCTCGCGATCCTGCTCGGCCGGGCGCGCGGCGTCTCCGAGGCGCTCGACATCGAGATGCTCCAGGGCATGGCGCCCACCGAGGCCGCCGCCGTCCGCGACGAGGTCGCCAAGGACAACGGCCGCGTGGTGCTCTACACGCCGGTCGTGCGCGACGAGGACTTCGACGTCGCGATCTCCTACCTGGTGCGCCGCCTGGAGGAGAACGCCACGGAGCAGAACTTCCTGCACGCGGCGTTCGCGCCGGAGAGCGAGGGGGCCGCCGCGGAGCCGACGTCCGCGATGGACCGGCAGGAGGCCGCGTTCCGCGCCTCCGTCGAGCTCGGCGTGCACTACGGGCCCGACGACGTCGCCCCGCGCCGACGTCCGCGCCCCGCGCCGGAGCCGGTGACCGGGCCGTTCCACAACGCCGCCGACACCGACCCCGCGGTCGCCGAGCACCGCGCCTGGGCCCGCCAGGTCACCGGCCCGCGCTCGGGGTACGTCCCGGCGCTCGCCGAGCCGCTGGCGACGTCCGCCCAGGTGGACGACGTCGTGGCGCTCGCCCGCCGCGCGGGCGCGGCCTGGGCCAAGGTGGCCCCGGCGGACCGCGGCCGCGTGCTCCGCTCCGCGGCACAGCACCTGGAGGCCGCGCGCACCGACCTGGTCGCCGCCATGGTGCACGAGGCCGGCAAGACCGTCGCCGAGGCGGACCCCGAGGTCAGCGAGGCGGTGGACTTCGCCGCCTACTACGCGCAGGCGGCCGAGGCCCTCGACCCGGCGTCGGAGGCCTGGCCGGGCGCCCGGTACACGCCGGACGGCGTCACGCTGGTCACGCCGCCCTGGAACTTCCCCGTCGCCATCCCGATCGGCGGCGTGCTCGCCGGCCTCGCGTCCGGCTCCTCCGTGATCGCCAAGCCGGCGCCGCCCACGCCGCGCTGCCTGGAGATCGCCGTCGAGGCCGTGCACGCGGCGCTCGACGAGGTGGCGCCCGAGATCGGGCTGGACCCGGCGATCGCCCGCGACGTCGCACAGTTCGTCCGCGTGCCGGACGGAGACCTCGGCCGCCGCCTCGTGACGCACGACGGCGTGTCCCGCGTGATCCTCACGGGCGCGATCGAGACCGCGGAGATGTTCGCGTCCTGGCGCCCCGAGCTCCCGGTGCTCGCGGAGACCTCCGGCAAGAACGCGATCGTCGTGACGCCGTCGGCGGACCTCGACCTGGCCGTCGCCGACGTGGTGCGCTCGGCGTTCGGGCACGCGGGGCAGAAGTGCTCCGCCGCGTCGCTCGTGATCCTCGTCGGCTCAGTGGGCGATCCGCGCACGGTGACGGGGGAGCGGTTCCGCCGCCAGCTCGTCGACGCCGTGTCGTCGCTCGCCGTCGGTCCTGCGACCGACCTGGCCACCGTGATGGGCCCGCTCACCGAGCCCGCGCAGGGCAAGCTGCTGCGCGCCCTGACCACGCTGGAGCAGGGCGAGAGCTGGCTCGTGCGGCCGCGTCGGCTGGACGCGGTGGCGCAGGAGGCCGGCCTCGGCAAGGGCCGCCTGTGGACCCCGGGTGTGCGCGACGGCGTGCGGCCCGGCTCGTTCTTCCACCTCACCGAGGCCTTCGGGCCGGTGCTGGGCATCATGACCGCCCGCACGCTGGACGAGGCGCTCACGCTCCAGAACGCCGTGTCGTTCGGTCTCACGGGTGGCATCCACTCGCTGGACGACGCCGAGGTGGAGCACTGGCTCGACCGCGTCGAGGTCGGCAACGCGTACGTGAACCGGCATATCACGGGCGCGATCGTGCAGCGCCAGTCGTTCGGCGGCTGGAAGGCCTCCGTGGTGGGCTCCGGCGCCAAGGCCGGCGGCCCCAACTACGTGGCGCAGCTCGGCCGGTGGGCCGACGCGCCCGACGTGCCGTCACGCACCGAGGACCCGGCGGGCTGGCTCGCCTGGGCCCGGGCCGACGACGCCCGCGTCTGGCTCACCGAGTTCTCGCAGGCGCACGACCCGTCCGGGCTGGGCGTCGAGTCGAACGTGTTCCGGTACCGGCCCGTCCCCGGCATCACGGTGCGCGTCGGGGCGGGCGCGCCGGACGCCGAGGTGCAGCGCGTGCTGGCCGCGGCCGCACGGGCGGGGGTCGACGCGACCGTCGTCGGGCAGGAGGTCACGGACGAGGCGTTCGCCGAGTCCGTCGCCGACGGGGTGGTGACCGGCCGGATCCGCGTGGTGGGCGAGGCACCGGGGCTGCGCGACGCCGCGGCGAGCCGGCTGGGCTCGGTGACGGTGCTGGACGGCCCGGTGCTGGCGAGCGGCCGCCGCGAGCTGCTCACGATGCTCCGCGAGCAGGCGGTCAGCCGCACGATGCACCGCTACGGCCACCAGCGCACGGCCTGACTCCCCCCCGGGACCTCGTTGAGTGCTGGCTATTTGTTGCCGAAACGCCATTTCGGCAACAAATAGCCAGCACTCAACGAAGGGGGTCAGGCGGAGTCGCCCTCGACCAGGCGCGGGGCGAAGACGCGGCGCTCGTCGCGGACCGGCCGGCCCGCGACCAGGTCGACCAGCATGCTCGTGGCGGCGCCGACCATCTGCACCACCGGGTTGTGCACGGTCGTCAGCCGGGGTGACGTCGTCTCGGCGATGCCGAGGTCGTCGAACCCGACCACCGAGACGTCGCCCGGCACGGACCGACCCCGCTCGGCGAGCACGCGCAGCGTGGCCTCCGCCATGAGGTCCGAGGCCGCGAAGATGCCGTCCAGGTCGGGGTGCTGGTCCAGGAGCCGCGCGGCCGCGACGTGCGCGCCGGCGACGGTGAAGTCGCCCTCGACGAGCGCGTCGTCGGGCAGGCCGGCGTCGCGCAGGGCGTCCCGCCAGCCGGTCATCCGGTCCACGCCGGCGGGCATGTCGAGCGGTCCCGTGATGGTGCCGATGCGCCGGCGGCCCCGGTCGATCATCCGCTGGGTGGCGATGCGCCCGCCCGCGACGTTGTCGACGTCGACGTAGCGCAGGCCGCGCGAGAAGAACGGGTCGGGCTCGAACAGCCGCCCCACGAAGACGGCCGGCAGCGCCGCCGGCCCGAGCTCCGTCTCGAGCTGGTCGCCCTTGTGGTGCGACGCCACGATGACGCCGTCGACGTGGCCGCTGCGCAGGTAGCGGCCCACCCGCCCGCGCTGCTCGCCCGGGCGGGCGAGCAGCAGCACGAGCTGGAGGTCCGTCCCGGCCAGCCCCTCGCTGACACCCGCGAGGGTGCCGGAGAGGAACGGGTCGGTGAGGATGCGCTGGTCCGGCTCGGGCACCACGAGGGCGATCGAGTCGGTGCGCCGGGTCACGAGGGACCGGGCGGCTCGGTTCGGTGCGTACCCGAGGCGGGCGACGGCGTCGTCGACCGCCGCCTGCGCCTCGGGGGAGACTCGCAGGCCGCCGTTGATGGCGCGCGACGCGGTCGACCGGGACACCCCGGCCGCCTGGGCCACGTCATCGAGGGTGGGTGGGCCTGAGGTCGTCACGCCGTCGGAACCGCCTTGTCTCCGCCGTCGTCGCCGGTCGGGTACGGCACGGGTGCGACACTTCGCTCCGGAACGGCATTGGCCCGTGCGACCTGACCGTACCAGCGGCCGGACGCCTTGACCGTACGTTCCTGCGTCTCGAAGTCCACGCGGACGAGGCCGAAGCGCTTTCCGTAGCCCCATGCCCACTCGTAGTTGTCGAGCAGGGACCAGCCGAAGTAGCCGCGCACGTCCGCGCCCTCGTCGATCGCGTCCTTGACGGCGCGCAGGTGCACGTCGACGAAGTCGAGGCGCTCCTGGTCGTCCACGAACCCGTCCGGGCCCACGACGTCGTCGTACGCGCTGCCGTTCTCCGTGACGTAGAGGGCGATGCCGCGCGGGCCCGTGTAGTCCTGCTGCAGGCGCAGCAGGAGGCGGGTGAGGCCCTCGGGCTGCACCTCCCAGTTCTGGGTGGTCACGGGCAGCCCGCGCGGGTGCGTGTACGCGCCGTCGCCGCCCGGGAACGGGGACGACGACGGCCGGGTCACCGGGGCGCCGCCGTCCAGCGGGTGCTCGGCCGGCACCGCGGCCACGGCGTTGCCGTGGTAGTAGTTCACGCCGAGCGAGTCGATGGGCGTCGAGATGATCTCGAGGTCGCCCTCCTGGATGTGCTGCTCCAGGCCGTACTCGCGCACGTCCTCCAGCACGTCCAGCGGGTACGCGCCGCGCAAGATCGGGTCGGCGAAGATCCGGGTGAACCCGCCGTCGAGCCGGCGCGCGGCGTCGACGTCGGCCGGGTCGTCCGGGTTCAGCGGGTCCTCGACCTCGAAGTTGAGCGTGATGCCGAGGTTCGCCTCGGGCGCCCGCTCGCGCAGCGCCTGCACGGCCAGGCCGTGGGCCAGCATGAGGTGGTGCGCGGCGGCCAGGCCGTCCTCGCGGGACTGCCGGCCCGGCGCATGCTGGCCGCCCGTGTAGCCCAGGAAGGCGGCGCACCACGGCTCGTTGAGCGTGGTCCACACGTCGACGCGGTCGCCGATCGCCTCGTGCATCGTCACGGCGTAGTCGCGGAACCGGTAGGCGGTGTCGCGGTTGACCCAGCCGTTCGACTCCGCCTCGATCGCCTGCGGCAGGTCCCAGTGGTAGAGCGTGAGCCACGGCAGGATGCCCGCGCCCAGCAGCTCGTCCACGAGCCGGTCGTAGTAGGCCAGGCCGGCCGGGTTGACCTCGCGCCCACCGGGGATCACCCGGGACCACGACGTCGAGAACCGGTACGCCTTGATGCCGAGGTCCTTCATGAGCGCGACGTCGGCGGGGTAGCGGTGGTACTGGTCGCAGGCGACCTCGCCGTCCTCCTGGTTGAGGACGGCGCCCGGGACGTGCGCGAACACGTCCCACACGGAGTCCTCGCGGCCGTCCTCGTGGGCGGCGCCCTCGACCTGGTAGGCGGCGGTGGCCGCGCCCCAGAGGAAGCCGTCCGGGAAGGGCACGCTCCCGGTCGCGTTCGACGACGGCGCGGTGCGCGGCGCGCTCGGCGTGTACGGCAGCGCAATCCCGGGGGCGGGCACGCGCGGCGCCGTCGGGTCGGTCTTGAAGCTCTGCGTGAGCTCGCGGGTCATCTGGGTCATCCCTTCACGGCTCCCTGCATGATTCCTGCGACGAGCTGCTTGCCGACGAAGGCGAAGATCACCAGCAGCGGAAGCGTCACGAGGAACACACCGCCCATGACCAACGAGTAGTCCACGAAGTAGTTCGACTGCAGCGACTTTACGACGAGCGGCAGCGTCGGGTTCTCCGAGCTGAGCACGATCGACGGCCAGAAGAAGTTGGTCCACTGCTGCACGAACGTGAACAGGCCGAGCATGGCCGCGGCCGGGCGGGCCGCGGGCAGCGCGATGCTCCAGAAGGTGCGGATCATCGAGGCGCCGTCCACGCGGGCGGCCTCGATCAGCTCGTAGGGCAGCGACTCCGACAGGTACTGCGTCATCCAGAAGACGCCGAACGCGCTGACCAGCACCGGGACGATGACGGCCTGGAGCTTGCCGATCCAGTGCAGGTCCGACATGAGGATGTACATCGGGATCACACCGAGCTGGGTCGGCACGGCCATCGTGGCGATGACGAACACGAGCAGGGGCCCGCGGCCGCGGAAGCGCAGCTTCGCGAACGAGTAGCCGGCGAGCGTCGAGAACAGCACGACGGCGGCGGACACGACGACGGCGATGATCACCGAGTTGGTCAGCGCCTTCCAGAAGTTGATCTGGGTCGACTCGATGACCGTGCGGAACTGTGTGAACAGGGACAGGTCCGGGTACCACTGCGGCACCGCGTTGCGCGAGATCTCCACCGGGTCGGACGAGCCCAGCAGCAGCGTGTAGTAGAGCGGGAAGATCGAGATCAGCAGCACGATCCCGAGCAGTGCGTAGACGATCCAGCTCGCGCGGCGGGTGGCGCTGCCGGCGGCCTTGCGGTCCCTGCGGCGGGCGGCGGCCCGGGCCGCGCGCTCGCCGGCGGTCTGGGCGGTGACGGCGACGGAGCTCATGCGTTCCCCCTGGTGATGCGCTTGCGCTTGGGCTTCTTGTCGGTGCCCGACGTCGAGATCTGGCGGGTGACCAGGAAGTTGACGAAGCCGATGAGGATGATCAGGAGGAACAGCATCCAGGCGACGGCCGAGGCGCGGCCGAGGCTGTGCTGGTTGCCCCACGCGACGTCGTACAGGAACAGGACGGTGGTCATCCAGTTCTTGTCCGGACCGCCGAGCCCGGTGGCGTCGTACATGCGGACCTCGTCGAAGATCTGCAGGCCACCGATGGTCGAGGTGATCACGACGAAGATGATCGTGGCGCGGATCTGCGGCACGGTGATGGAGAAGAACTGGCGCACGCGGCCCGCGCCGTCGATGACGGCGGCCTCGTAGAGGTCGCGCGGCACGGCCTGCATGGCGGCCAGGAAGATCAGCGCGTTGTAGCCGATCCAGCGGTAGTTCACGATGCTCGCGATGGCGACGTGGCTGGCGAGCCGGTCGCCGTGCCAGGCGATCGGGTCGAGCCCGACCAGGCCGAGCAGCGAGTTGATCAGGCCGTACTGGTCGGCGAACAGGCGGCCGAAGATCATCGACACGGCCACGGGGGCGACCACGTAGGGGATGAGCACGCCCATGCGCCAGAACGTCGCGGACCGGAGGTTCTGGTCCAGCAGCGCGGCGATGGTGATCGCGATGATCACCTGCGGCACGGAGGACAGCACGAAGATCGACAGCGTGTTGCCCAGCGACTTCCAGAACGTCGGCTGGTTCAGCACGTCCACGAAGTTCTGCAGGCCCACGAAGTCGCCCTGGCCGCCCAGGAGGCTCCACTCGTGCACCGACACGTAGGCCGTGTACGCGAGGGGGAACAGGCCGGTCACCGCGAACAGGATGAAGAACGGCGAGATGTACAGGTACGGGGAGAGCTTCACGTCCCAGCGGCCGAGCCGCTGGGAGAAGCCGAGTCTGCGCGACTCGCGCTGTGGTGCACCGGACCCCGGTGCCGATCGTTGAGGTGTCAGGACGGCCATGTCATCTTCCGGTCATCTTCCGCTGTGTCATCGTCGTGTCGTCGCTTCGGTGCGACGCCCGCGTGGCGCGACCGGTGGCCGGGCTCGCCGAGACGGGTGTCTCGACGAGCCCGACCACCGGTCGCGGCCAGCAGTTCGGGCCCAGGGCCCGGTTCAGGCAGAGCCTGCTCAGCCGAGCGCGGCAGCCTTCTCGACGGCCTCGTCCCAGGACTCGTCGGCGTCCTGCGACTTGGTGATGTCGACGCGGTTGAGCGCGTTGGTGACCTCGTCACGGATGGCGAAGTAGTGCGCGCCCTTGTACGGGGCACCCTCGATCGCCTGGGCGCGGGTGGAGAAGATCTGACCCACCGGGGCGTCGTTGAAGAACTCGTTGGTGAAGCTCTGGACAGCCTCGGACTCCTGCGCCTCGATCTGCGACGGGAACGTACCCGAGGTCTCGAACGCCTTGGTCTGCTGCTCCGGGGCGGTCAGCCACGCGGCGAGCTCCTTGGCGGCCTCGGTGTGCGCGCCGGAGGCCGGGACGGTCAGGAACGAGCCGCCCCAGTTACCGCCGCCACCGGGGAAGACGTCGGCGACGTCCCAGCCCTCGATGCCACCGGAGTTCTGCTCGATGGGGCCGGTCATCCAGGCCGGGCAGAGCATCGTCGCGAAGGCGTCGTTCTGGAAGCCGGCGACCCAGTCGTCGCCCCACTGCTCCAGGCCGGCCGACAGGTCGTCGTCGACCGAGCCGACGATCTCGTCGTAGATCGCCTTGACCTCGGCGTTGTCGCCCAGGTCCTTGGCCTCGCCCGTCTCCGGGTCCTCGAACGCGGCGGGCAGCTGGTTGATCATGCCCTGGAACGTGCCGGCGGAGCTGTCGTACCAGGCGGCGTCGGACTTCTTGACGAACTTGCGGCCCGCGGCGAAGTAGTCCTCCCACGTGGAGTCCTCGCCACCCAGCAGCTCGGCGACCTCCTCGCGGTCGGTCGGCAGGCCGGCCTTCTCGAACAGGTCGGCGCG
Source organism: Promicromonospora sp. NPDC019610 (assembly GCF_044389365.1). Lineage (NCBI taxonomy): Bacteria > Bacillati > Actinomycetota > Actinomycetes > Micrococcales > Promicromonosporaceae > Promicromonospora > Promicromonospora sp. NPDC019610. The sequence continues at coordinate 575,427 of NZ_JBIRXX010000003.1, forward strand.
GTAGCAGATGGCCTCGGGGCCGATGTCGGTGCCGTAGCCGATGATCTTGCCGTCGGGCGTGGTGGCCTGCTGGACCTTCCAGTCCACCCAGCGGCCGTCGAGCTCCGGGTCGGCCAGGTCGGTGAACAGGTCGGGGTACTGCGTGAGCTCGGGCAGCCAGTCGACCTCGATGGCCTCGATGTCGGCCAGGCCCTCGCCGCCGGCGGCGAGCTTGGTGGTCATGTTGCTGCGGGCGTCGTCCGTCGTGGCGGCCTTGACGTGCTCCACGGTGACGTTCGGGTGCTCCTTGGTGTACTCGGCGAGCATCTCGTCCGTGTAGCCGAAGTCGTTGAACGTCGCGACCTTCAGGGTGATCGGACCGTCCTCCTCGCCGGATCCTTCGTCGGATCCGCCGCCGCAGGCGGTGAGGGCCAGGGCGACAGCGGCCACGCCGGCGGTCGCCTGGAGGGTACGGGCGGCTGCGCGCCGCGTGGGTCGGGTACTGCTCAGCACTGGGGACTCCCTTGTCGTGCGGTCTGGTCCTACGGGTTCTGCGGGTTCCTGCGGGTCGCGCTCTGGTGCCGGGCTCGGCACATCCGCGTACCGGCATTGGGAGCGCTCCCACTCCTGGGGTGTGGGAGCGCTACCACGCGACCTGATCGTTGCGTTCTGTGCCCCGCCGTGTCAAGGCGGGGAGTGGGCGAAGCCTGGTTCGCCTACTCCTTGACCCGGAAGCCGGAGACGGTCTGGACCGCCTGGTTCCAGGCGATCTCGGGGCTGTTGGTCCCGGCGTCCACGGCGGCCAGCGCGTTGTTGACCTCGTCACGGATGGCGAAGTAGTACTGGCCCTTGTGCGGGGCGCCGTCGATGGACTGGGCTCGCGCGGTGAAGATCTTGCCCACCGGCGCGTTGTTGAAGAACGGGTTCACGTAGCCCTGCACGGCCTCGGAGTCCTGGGCCTCGATCTGCGACGGGAACGCACCCGCCGTCGTGAAGGCCTCCGTCTGCTGCTCCGGCGCCGTGAGCCAGGCGGCCAGCTCCTTGGCTTCGTCCGTGTGCAGGCCGGCCGACGGCACGGTCAGGAACGAGCCGCCCCAGTTACCGCCGCCACCAGGGAAGACGTTGGCGACGTCCCAGCCCTTGACCCCCTGGGAGTAGGACTCGATCGGGCCCATCATCCAGCCCGGGCACAGCATCGTGGCGAACGCGTTCTGCTGGAACCCGGCCGTCCACTGCGGGGTCCACTGCTCCAGGCCGGCCGAGAGGCCGTCGTTGATGCCGGAGGTGATCTGGTCGTAGATCGCGCGGACCTCGCTGTTGGTCGCCAGGTCGGTCGGCTTCTGCGTCGCCGGGTCCTCGAACGCGGCGGGCAGCTGGTTGACCATGCCCTGGAACATGCCGGTGGTGCCGTCGAACCAGGCGGCGTCGGACTGCGCCGTGAACTGACGGCCCACCTCGAAGTAGCGCTCCCACGTGGCGTCCTTGCCGCCGAGCAGCTGGGCGACCTCGTCGCGGCCGGTCGGCAGTCCTGCCGCCTCGAACAGGTCGGCGCGGTAGCAGATCGCCTCCGGGCCGATGTCGGTGCCGTAGCCCAGGAGCTCGCCGTCCGTGGTCGTCGCCTGCGCGACCTTCCAGTCCACCCAGCGCTTGGTGACCTCGGGATCCGTCAGGTCCTCGAAGAGCTCCGAGTGCTCCATCAGCTCCGGCAGCCAGTCGACCTCGGCCGCGACCACGTCGGCGAGCTCGGAGCCGTCACCCGTGGTGAACGCCTTGAGCATCTGCAGGCGGGCCTCGTCGGACGTCGGCGCCACGATGTGCTCGACGGTCACGTTCGGGTGCTCCTCGGTGTACCGGGCGAGCAGCTCGTCGGTGTACCCGAAGTCGTTGAACGTGGACACGGTCAGGGTGATCGGAGCGTCGTCGTCGCCGGAGCCCGCGGTGTCCTCACCCAGGAGCGAACCGCATCCGGTGAGGGGCAGGACGAAGGCCGCGAGCGTAGCGACAGCCGCGCGGCGGGTGGCGACGGTCCGGCTTCGGACCGGTCCGTGTTTGGTGGGCACTGATACTCCTCGGGTTCGGTACGCGTGTGGATGCGTGAAAGCGATATCAGAGCACAAACTCGCCTACATCCGACACGAATGTTCGCTCAGGTTCCAGCACCTCGCCGTCGGGAAACGAACGAGGTGGAACGAACGTAAAGTACCAATTAGCAAACGATGTCTGAAATGCCGCAGTCGTGCCTGGAAGGGAAAAAACTCGTCAGGATCTGAGCCGGACCGCACCGTCCGGCGCGGTCCGCAGGGGCATCCTGGCAGGGGCCTCCCCCTCAGGGGAAGTCCCGTCTCGGGACGGCTCAGGCCGTTCCGGTGCGCTTGCCGGCCAGCCAGTCGCGCCCGGCCGCGGCCTCGGTCTCGAGGGTGGTGCGCACGGCGCTGACCGCCGCCTCCTCGATCACGGTGCCGAACAGCGGCACCGTCGCCCGGACGTCACCGGCGTACGTGAGGCGGGTGCCGCCGTCGGGCAGGGCGGTCAGGGCGGCGGTGGCCGTCACCCGTACCGGCGCGCCCAGGATCTCGACCGCCACGGTGCCTGTCCGGCGGCCGTCGGACGCCGCCTCCCAGGCCTCGGCCTGGCGGATCTCGAGGTGCGCACCCACGAACGGGCGGGCCTGCACGGGGATGATGTCGGTCGGCAGGGTGCGGCGCACCACCACGGTGAAACCGGTGACCGCGCTCCCCGTGACGTCGGCCTGCTCGACCACGCCGTTCACCGAGCCGGTGGAGCGCTGGGCGCGCCACCGCACGAACGACTCGTCGGCGAGCATCGCGGAGACGTCGTCGATGTCTGCGGGGAACGTCAGGTCCACTGTCAGGTGCACGGGCTCTCCTCCTCGCGCCGACGGGGCATGCCGGTGGTCGAACTCTAACCGACGCGTTGCGCACGTCCGATCCGAGGGAGCCGTGGGCGGGCCCCGGGTACGCGCCGCGCCCTCATCGGGCCACGAGCCGGTTCCGACATAGGCTGGGCGCGTGTCCGCGATGAGTGACCTGATCCTTGAGCACGCCGACCTCGAGCCGGCCGACGTGGAGTGGCTGCATCTCCTGGTCGGCGACTGGCAGGTGGTCTCGGACCTCGCGTTCGCGGACCTCGTCCTGTGGCTGCCGACCGACGACGGACGGTTCGTCGCGATCGCGCAGTGTCGTCCCTCGACCGGCGCGACCGTGCACTACGACGACGTCGTCGGCTCGTTCGCGCCCGAGGGGCAGCGCCCGCAGCTCGCCAGGGCGATGGCCGAGGCGAAGGCGCAGCGCGCCCGCGAGCCGCGCTGGTTCGGCGCGTACGCCGTGCGGGAGGAGGCGATCCCCGTCGTCCACAAGGACACGGCGGTCGCCGTGATCGCGCGGCAGACCAACCTCGGTTCGGGTCGCACGCCGTCGCGCCTGGAGCTGAACTACGTCGAGGCGGCCGACGACCTCGTGGCGATGATCCCGCGGGGCGAGTTCCCGCTGCCGAACGCCGCGACCGGGTCGCGCCGCGGCGCACCGCGCGTCGGCGACGGCCTGATCCGCCTCAACTCCGAGGGCGAGGTGCTGTACGCCAGCCCCAACGCGCTGTCGTGCTTCCACCGGCTCGGCGTGATCGGCCCGCTCGTGGGGCAGTCCCTCGTCGAGGTGACGGCGGACATGGTGGAGCAGCTCCAGCCCGTGGACGAGTCGCTCCCGCTCGTCGTGATGGGGCGTGCCCCCTGGCGCACGGACATCGAGGCGCACGGGGTGTCCCTGTCGCTGCGGGCGATGCCGCTGACCGACCGCGGCCAGCGCATCGGCGCCGTGCTGCTGTGCCGCGACGTGTCCGAGCTGCGCCGGCGCGAGCGCGAGCTGATCACCAAGGACGCGACGATCCGTGAGATCCACCACCGCGTGAAGAACAACCTGCAGACCGTGGCCGCGCTGCTGCGGCTCCAGGCCCGGCGCATGGACGTTCCGGCCGCCAAGGAGGCGCTCGAGGAGGCGATGCGGCGCGTCTCCACGATCGCGCTGGTGCACGAGAGCCTCTCCCAGACGCTCGACGAGCAGGTCGAGCTCGACGACATGGTCGGCAGGGCGCTGCGGCTCACCGCCGACGTCGCCTCGGCGGACACCTCGGTGCGGACCGTGCGCACCGGCTCGTTCGGCATGGTGCCGGCGCAGGACGCGACGCCGCTCGCCCTGGTGCTGACGGAGCTGGTCACCAACGCGGTCGAGCACGGGTTCGTCGGGCGTTCCGCGGGCACGGTGGAGATCGCCGTGGAGCGCGAGAACTCCGACCTGCGGGTGGTCGTGGCCGACGACGGCGTGGGGCTGCCCGAGAACGGCGGTGCCGGCGGGCGGGGCCCCGGCAGCGGCCTGGGCACGCAGATCGTGCGCACGCTCGTCACCAACGAGCTCGGCGGGACCATCGAGTGGTCGGCGCGGCCCGGCGGTGGCACCGAGGTGGTGCTGCAGCTCGTGCTCCGGGTGGCGGAGCCGGCCCGCTCCTGACGGCGTCAGGAAAGACGCGAGCCACGCCTGGGCGGAGGGGGCGTGCTCAGGCGTGGCTCGCGGAGATCGTGGTGCGGGGTGGTGCTGTGCTGTCGGTTCAGCCTGCGCGACGAGCGCGCGCGGTGCGGCGCTTGAGCGCACGGCGCTCGTCCTCGCTCATGCCGCCCCAGACGCCGGCATCCTGGCCGGACTCGATCGCCCACTTGAGGCAGGTGTCGACTACGTCGCAGCGACGGCACACGGCCTTGGCCTCCTCGATCTGCAGCAGGGCGGGGCCCGTGTTGCCGATGGGGAAGAACAGCTCGGGGTCCTCTTCGAGGCATGCTGCGCGGTGGCGCCAGTCCATGGTCACGTACTCCTTGGAAGGAACTTCCCACCGTCCGGCTCGCCACGAGGGAGCATCGTCGTCGTGCGTCTGGGGCGCGCAGGTCTGGTTGTGGATCGTTTTCCGATCCCTGAACGCCAGGCGGCGACCGACGGGGGTGTGTTCGGGGGTGTGTGGGATTGCTGCATCTAGGTTCACACGCTCGTGAACGCTCGCACAAGGGGTTACGGCGAAGTTTCTGGGCCATGAACCCTGAGGTATCCGTCACACTATTGTGAATACCCGTCCCGCAAGTATCCTAGTCCGTCGTGCCCGTACTGGAAGCCTTTTTCGCGCCTCGTGTCCCGCCGTTTCTTCGTGCCCTCGTGATCGGCGTCGTGGCCGAGGTGATCGGCCTCGTTGCGTTCGCTCTGGTGCTCCTTGGCGAACTCATTACGGGCGGTTCCATGTCGGTCGGAGTGAGCCTCTTTCTGGTTTTGTTCCTCCTGGGAGTCGCCTGGGTTCTCGTGGTGTGCTGCCGTGCACTTCTCGCGGGTCGTCGGTCCGGTCGCGGACCCGTCGTGACCTGGCAGCTCTTTCAGATCATCGGGTCGATCGCGGCGATCGGGAGCGGTAGCGGACCCTCCGTCCCGGGCGGGTGGGCGGCCCTCGTGATCGCGGTGGGCGTGGCCGTGCTGCTCATGACGCCTTCCGTCGTCGCGGCGACGTCCGGGACCCGCTCGGAGGACTGATCACCCTCGGCCGGTCCGGTCCGGTCTGATCCGGTGGCGCGGCCTCCGGCTCCAGCACCTGGCACAGCACCGGATCGCCCCGGCCGCACCAGGCGGCCCGGCCCGGCGGCCCACCCGCACCCGCGAGCGTCGCCGGCGCCCCGAGCACGACGTCGGCCGCGCGGTCGGCGCTCAGCAGCACCAGGTGCGGTCCGAAGCGCGCGGCCAGGCCGCCCACGGACGGGCCGTCGGCCGTGACGGCGAACGTCACGCCCGACCGCAGCGCCGCGACGGGCAGGGTGGCGCGCACGTCCTCGACGCCGTCGATCAGCACCAGCGTGCGGGGTGCCGTGGGCTCGCCGGACAGCAGGCGGCCCAGTGCCTCGGCGTCGTCCGGGTGGCTGGTGCCGGCGTAGCCGGGACGGTCCCGGAGCGCTCCCAGCCCGGCGGCGTCGCGGGTGACCCCGTGGACCCGCCAGCCCTGGCGCAGCGCCGCCAGGGCCACCGTGACCAGGGCTGTCGTGCGGCCCGACCGGGCCCGGCCGAGCACCGCGAGGTGGCCGTCCCCGGGGCGCCAGGCGATCGTCGTGCGGCGCTGCCGTTCCGGGTCGTCGCCCAGGGCGAACGTGAGGCCGTCCCGGTCGCGCCGGGTGCGCGGGGGCAGGTCGGCGGCCCCCGCGGACCGGGGGAGCGGCGGCAGCCAGGGTGGCGCGCCCGGGCGATGGCCCAGCGTCGTGGCGGCACGGCGGACGGCGTCGACGACCAGCGTGGCGACGTCCGGTCCTGGGGTGTCCGGGACGGCGGCGCGTCGTACCGCCGCACGGCCTGCCGTGTGCGCGGGTGCGCGGCGCACCAGGGGCGGTCGTGCCTCGGGCGGCATCGTGACGTGTGCGCACTGGAGCAGGACGGGTGGCGTCGATCCGATGCGCAGCACGGCCCGTCCCGGCGTCGTGCCCGGGAGGTACGCGGCGGCGGGATCGTCGATCACATCGCGCGACTCCAGCGGATCGGTGACCCGGAGCGCCAGCCGGGCGCTGACGTTGGCCCGCAGATCCGGTCCGACGGCACCGCCCGGCCGCTGGGTGGCGAGCACCAGGTGCACGCCGAGCGACCGGCCCTGCGCCGCGATGCGCAGCAGCGCCGGCAGGAACGCGGGCAGGTCGTCGGCCAGGGCGCGGAACTCGTCGATCACGACGACCAGCCGGGGCAGCACGCCCGGCGGGAGGGCGACGACGTCGGCCGCGCCGTGCTCGGCGAGGATCCTTTCCCGGCGCCGCAGCTCCGCGCGCAGCCCGGCGAGCGCCCGTGCGGCCAGGCCGGGTTCGAGGTCGGTCACCTGCCCCACCACGTGCGGCAGCCGGCCGCAGGCGCCGAGGCTCGCGCCGCCCTTGAAGTCGACCAGCACGAGCGCGACGTCGGCGGGCGACCGGGCCAGCGCCAGCCCGAGCACCAGGGTCTGGAGCAGCTCGGACTTGCCCGACCCGGTGGTGCCCGCGACGAGCAGGTGCGGTCCGTCCCGGACCAGGTCCAGAGGCACGGGCGCGCCGTCCGCGCCGAGACCGAGCGGCACGGACCAGGCGTCGGCGCGCGCCCAGCGAGCGGCGACCTGGTCCGGCCCCGGGATCTCGTCGAGACCGTGCGCCCTGGTCAGGGGCACGGCGGCGGGCAGGCGCGGGTCGTCGGCGTGTGCCGTCGCGAGGCTCCGCCGGGCATCGGGGGTCCCGGGGAGGGCACTGCCGGTGCCGCCGTCGACGAGCGCGTGGCCGGTCTCGCTGCCGCTGCCGGCGGTCGAGCCCCGCAGCGTGCCTGCCGTCCGGCCGAGCCAGGCGGCGCCCGCCAGCAGCCGGGCCAGGTGGTCCGCCCACTCGGCGCTGACGCCGACCAGCGGCACGGTCCGCGCGGCGCCGTCCGGCCCCGTGATCCGGACCCGACGCGCGTCGAGCACCTGGATCACCGCCCGGCAGCCGGGCGGCACGGCCCCGACGGTCACCACCAGGTGGGCGGACGGCGGCGCGGGCCCGCCCGCGGCACCGCCTGCCACGCCGCCCGACCCGCCGTCGACCACCTGCACCGACGCTTCGCCGTCGGGGAGCCAGCGGACCCAGGACCAGCCCGGGGCGTCGCCGTCGACCCGCACGGCCGTGCCCCGGGCGGCGAGCCCGGCGACCAGCGCGCGGGCGACCGACCGGGCGAGGTCCGCGGGGCCGAGCACGGCGACCGCGCCGTCCCGCAGCAGCGCGGCCCACGGGCCGTCCGGTGCTGACGGGAGGTCCACCGGTCCGGGCAGCGCGCCGGAGGACAGCGCGCCGGAGAACAGGACGCCGGAGAACAGGACGCCGGAGGGTCCCGCACGACTTGCCCGGACGGCCGCCCCGGCCGCCCGCGCCGCCGTCCAGGCGCCCGGCGAGACGTGGAGCGCGGCGTGCGCGAACGCGAGGAACCGTGCCGGCCCGGGCAGCTCGCGCGCCCCGCCCAGCGCGGCGGTCCGGCCCGCCGTCCGCTGCCGGGCGGCGCGCAGCTGCGGGACGGCCACCACCAGGCCTACCAGGGCGAACACGGCCAGGACCGGCTGGCGCAGGACCGCCGCGAGCACCAGCGACGCGATCGCGGGGAGCAGCACGAGCGGCCACGCGACGCCGCCGGGCGCGGCGGACGCCGGCCGGGGCGCGAGCAGGTCGGCCGGATCCCGGGACCGGCGGATCGCGAGCCGTCCGCCCCGGCGCAGGCGGGCCGCTGCGCGCAGGGCCGCCCATGGTCCGTCGACGCGCACGACCGTCCCGGCGTCGGGTCCGGTCACCCGGACGACCAGCCAGGCCCCACCAGGACCGGCGACGCCGAGCCGGGCCCCCGCATCCGCCCGGAACCCCGCCCCGGCCCCCGGATCCGCCCCGGCGTCCTCCGGCCGCCGCACCCGCAGCACCGCGCCGGGCAGCAGTGGGCGCGCGCCGACCTTCTGGTCGTCGGTCAGGCGCACACCGTCGACCGTCAGCGGCGCCCACCGCAGCTCGGGGCGGCGGACGAGCGCGGCCAGCGGCGCGCGTACGGCGCCGAGGCGCGTGCCCGGTCGCAGGAGCACGTCCTCGCCCGGGTGCAGGGTCAGGCGTACGGCGCCGTCGGACGCCGAGGTTGCGGTCATGCCCCCCAGCCTGGCCACGGGTTGGCGCGTCCAGGGCCCTGACCAGGGTTTCTGTGCACGACCCCGGTTTCCACAGGCTCTTCGTCGCGCTCCCTGGGGCACAACCCCTGGGGGACTGCCCCTACCCGGGGCTGACGAGATGTACGACCAAGGGATGACATGACCAGGGAAGGATCAGGCCGACGCCCGATGTCCAGACCGGCCCCGGCTCCGTAGGTTCGTAGCTGCCGGCCGAACCGGGGTCCTCCCCGGGAAGGCCGGACCACTTCCGGGCCGCGGACGGGACAGGTTCCCGCAGGCGACGCCCGGCGCGTGCCGCCACCGGCGACCCGTGCAGCACGCAGCAGCGCCAGCATCCGGCAGCGCCAGCATCCAGCAGCGTCGATCACCGAGGAGAATCTCGTGGACACCACCGTGTACGTCCCGGCGGACCAGCCGGCTCCGGGTTCGGGCAGGGCCGCCCGTGCCGTCCGAGCCAGGAACCTGACCAAGACGTACGGCAAGGGTGAGGCGATCGTGCGCGCCCTGGACGGCGTGGACGTGGACTTCGAGCAGGGCCGGTTCACCGCGATCATGGGCCCCTCGGGTTCGGGTAAGTCGACCCTGATGCACCTGCTGGCCGGTCTGGACTCCGCCACCGGCGGGCAGGCCTTCCTCGGCGAGACCGAGATCACCGGCCTGAACGACAAGGCCCTCACGCGTCTGCGGCGCGACCGGATCGGGTTCGTGTTCCAGCAGTTCAACCTGTTGCCGATGTTCACCGCCGAGCAGAACATCACGCTGCCCGTCGAGCTGGCCGGGGCGACCCTGGACCGGGCGTGGCTGAACACCCTGGTGGAGACCCTGGGTCTGACCGGGCGGCTGACCCACCGCCCGGGTGAGCTCTCGGGTGGGCAGCAGCAGCGTGTCGCGATCGCGCGTGCGTTGATCGCGCAGCCGGACGTGGTGTTCGCCGACGAGCCCACGGGTAATCTCGACTCCCGGTCCGGTGCGGAGGTCCTGTCGTTCCTGCGTCGTTCGGTGCGGGAGCTGGGTCGCACGATCATCATGGTCACCCATGACCCGTCCGCGGCCGCGTATGCGGACCGGGTGGTGCTGATCGCCGACGGCCGGATCGCGGGTGACATCAGCGACCCCACGCCGGAGTCCGCGATGGCCGGGCTGGACGCCCTGCGCACCCTGGAGCCCGCCGTCACCACCGGGGCCGGCGCCTGATGGCCGGGACCGCACCGGCGGCACGCCTCACCCTCGCGCAGATGCGCCGCAGCCTCGGACGCCTCGCGTCCGCGGGCATCGCGATCACCATCGGCACCGCGTTCGTCGCGGCGACCCTGCTGGCCGGCAACGTCATCACGCGCACGACCTACGACCAGGTCGCGGCGGGCCTCGCCGACTCCGACCTGGTGGTCTTCGACGACAACGAGTCCCTGACGGACGCCGACGTCGAGGCTGTCCGGGGCGTCGAGGGCGTCGTCGCCGCCGACCCCCAGGCGATGTCCTACACCGAGCTCAACCACGCCGGCACCTCGATCTTCCAGGGCATCGTCGGCACGGCCTCGGACGAGCGGCTCACCCCGCTCGAGCTGTCCGACGGCGCCTGGCCCGCCACGGCCGCCGAGATCGCGCTCCCCGCCGACGTCGCCGACCGCCTCGGCGTCGGCCTCGGCGACGAGGTCGCGTCGTCCCGGTGGGTCGCGGGCGAGCCGGTCGTCGCGGACGACGGCAGCGAGACGTACGAGGGCGGGGAGGTCGTCGACAAGCTGACGGTCACCGGCCTCGTCGACGACCCGTACGCCGCCTACGGCGCGATGGGCGGTGCCGCCGTGGTGGCGCAGCAGACCCTCGCGCGGTGGCTCGCGGACGAGGCGGGGCCCGACACCGAGCCGACCGCCGGCGCCGTGGTCGTCGCGCTCGACCCGTCGGCCGACGCCGACGCCGTCGACGAGGTGCGTGCCGCCCTGGCCGCCGCCGTCCCCGCGGCCACCGACGTCACCACGACCGAGGAGTACGCCGAGAAGTCGGTCGCCTCCATGTCGGGCGGCCAGGACATCATCTTCCTGGTCTTCGTCATGACGTTCGCCGCCGTGGCCCTCGTGGTCGCCGGCCTGGTCATCGCCAACACGTTCCAGGTGCTCGTCGCCCAGCGCGCCCGCACCCTCGCGCTGCTGCGCTGCGTCGGTGCGACGACGGGGCAGCTCTACCGCAGCGTGCTCCTGGAGGCGGCGATCCTCGGCACCGTCGCGTCCGTGACCGGGATCGTCCTCGGCTCGGCGCTGGTCCAGGCGGGGCTCATGATCGCGCCGGCCTTCGACCTCGGCGTGCCGCTGCCCCAGGCCATCACCCTGAGCTGGCCCGTGTTCGTCGCGCCGCTCGCCGTCGGCATCGTCGTGACCCTCGTCGCCGCCCTGACCCCCGCCCTCGCGGCAGCCCGGGTCGCGCCGCTGGCCGCGCTCCGGCCGAGCGACGCGCCGACCCTGCAGAAGGGCGCCGGGCGCCTGCGCGCCGTCTTCGCCGTCCTCGCGACGGTCGGCGGCCTCGCCGTGCTCGGCCTGGGCGTCGCGCTCGGGCTGTCGGGCACCATCGACCTCGGTCTGCTGGCCGCCGTCGGCGGGGGCACGGTGTCGCTGATCGGCGTGATCGTCGGCTCGGTGTTCTGGCTGCCCAAGGTCGCCGCGGGCATCGGCCGGCTGGTCGGCGCGGCGGGCCCGTCGGCCCGCCTCGCGGCGGCGAACACCCTGCGCAACCCGCGGCGGACGGCGGCGACGTCGACCGCGCTGCTCATCGGCGTCACCCTCGTCGGCATGATGACGACGGGCGCGGCCAGTGCCCGCGTCTCCATGGACAACGAGCTCGACGCACGGTACCCGGTCGATCTCGAGGTCGCGTCCACCACGTACGACGACGACGGCCAGCAGGCCGCCATGCCGTCGGTCGTCACGAACGCCGTCGACGGCGTCCCCGGCCTGCGGGGCGTCACCGAGGTCACCTCGGTCACCGCGACGACCGACGACGAGAACGGGTCGGTGGTGCCCGCGATCGCCGTGGCGCCCGACGCGCTGCGCGCCGTGGTGAACACCCCCGACGCGCTCGGGGACCTGCGGCCGGGCACGCTCGTGGTCCCCGACCAGGTCGCCACCAGCTACGGGCTCGAGGGCCTCGACGAGATCGAGCTGACGGGTCCCGGCGGCACGACGACGCTCGACGTGGTCGGCAGCGACGTGCAGTACGCGTGGGCGTTCATGGTGCCGGAGGACCTGGCGGCCATCTACCCCGACCTGCGGCCGAACCTGGTCTGGGCCGGTGTGGCGGACGGCGAGGACGTGGCCGCCACCGTCGCGGCGGTGCAGGACGCGGTGTCCACCACCGACGAGGTCGTGGAGGTGACCGGCGCGGTCGTCGAGCGGAACACGTTCCAGCAGGTGATCGACGTGATCCTCGGGATCGTCGTCGGACTGCTCGCCGTCGCGGTGCTCATCGCGCTGATCGGCGTGGCCAACACCCTGTCGCTGTCCGTCATCGAGCGGACCCGCGAGAGCGCCATGCTCCGGGCGATCGGCCTCTCGAAGGGGCAGCTCCGGGCCACCCTCGCCATCGAGGGGATGCTCATCGCCGGGGTCGGCGCCGTGCTCGGCGTCCTGCTCGGCCTGCTGTACGGCTGGGCCGGCGCCGCGACCGCGCTGTCCGTGATGGGCGAGGTGCCGCTCGTGGTCCCGTGGACCGACATCGCGCTGGTGCTCGGCGTCGCCCTGGTCGCGGGGCTGGTCGCCTCGGTCGTACCCGCGCGGGCCGCCGTGCGCACCCACCCCGTGGCGGCGCTCGCCGCGGAGTAGCGCCCGGCACGGACGGTCAGCACGCAGCAGCCGCGACGACCCGAGGAGAGATCCCGTGGACCCCCATCGTGTACCTCCCGTCGGGCCGGCCAGGCCGCGCGTGCTGACCGTCGGCCCCACGGTCCGCCTCACGTTCGCGCAGATGCGGCGCAGCCTCGGCCGGCTCGCGGCCGCGGGGCTCGCGGTGCTCATCAGCACCGCGTTCGTCGCGGCGACGCTGCAGGCCGGGACGGTCGTCACCCGCACCACGTACGACCAGGTGGCCGCGCAGTACGCGGACGCGGACCTCGTCGTCTTCGACCGGGCGGGCACGATGACGCCGGCGGACGTCGACGCGGTGCGCGCCGTCGAGGGTGTCGCGGCCGCCGACGGGTTCCGCGGCACCTACGTGGAGCTCGCCCACGGCGGCCGGACGGTCCGCCAGTCGCTCGTCGCCGCGCCGTCCGACCCTCGGCTGACGCCGCTGGTGCTGGCCGACGGCACCTGGCCGGACGGCCCGGACCGCATCACCCTCCCCGTGGACGTCGCGGAGCTGTTCGGCGTCGGCGTGGGCGACACCGTCTCGTCGACCCGCTGCCTCCGGGCCGGCAAGGCCGGCGCGGGCAGGCCCGGCGCGGGCGGGCCGGGCCTCGGCGAGCGCGGCGCCGAGTGCTACGGCGGCCAGGAGGCCGTCGAGACGCTCACGGTCTCGGGCCTGGTCGACGACCCCGTCTCGGCGTACGCCGCGGGCGGCGGGGTCGCCGTCGTCACCCCGGCGGCACTGGGACGGCAGCTCGCCGGGTCGGCGGCCGGGGCGGCGTCCGGCCAAGCGTCCGGCATGCGCACCGTCGTCGTCGCCCTCGACCGGCCGGGCGACGAGGCCGCCGTCGCGGACGTCCGGGCCGCCCTCGCCGCGGCCGTCCCGTCCGCGACCGGCGTCACCACCCCCGAGGAGTACGCCGAGGACGTGGTGGCGGGGATCTCCGGCGGCCAGAACATCGTCTACCTCGTGTTCGTCCTGGCCCTCGCCGCCGTGTCCCTGGTGGTGGCGGGCCTGGTCATCGCCAACACGTTCCAGGTGCTGGTGGCGCAGCGGTCGCACACCCTCGCGCTGCTGCGCTGCGTGGGGGCGGGCACCGGGCAGGTCCACCGGAGCGTCCTGCTCGAGGCGGTGGTGCTCGGTTCGGTCGCCTCGGTCGCGGGGATCGTCGTCGGCTCGCTGTTCGTGCAGGCCGGGCTGCTGGTCGCGCCGGCCTTCGACCTCGGGGTGGCCCTGCCGCGGGCCGTGCCGCTGACCCCGACGGCGTTCCTCGTGCCGCTCGCGGCCGGGCTGCTGGTCACCCTCGCCGCCGCGGTCGCCCCGGCGCGCGCCGCGTCGCGGGTCGCCCCGCTCGCCGCGCTGCGCCCGGCCGCCGGCCTCGACCCGGCCGGGACCGGCCGGGCCCGCGCGGTGTTCGCGGCGTTCGCCACCCTGGGCGGGCTCGCGGTGATGGCCGCCGGTGTCGCCCTCGGCCGGTCCGGCAGCATCGACACCGGGCTGTTCGCCGCGGTCCTGGGCGGCTCCGTGTCGCTCGTCGGGATCATCGTGGGATCCGTCTTCTGGCTGCCCCGCGTCGCCGCGCTGTTCGGACGCCTGGCCGGCGCCGGGGGCGCCACGGCCCGGCTGGCCTCCGCCAACGCGCTGCGCAACCCCCGGCGGACGGCGGCGACCTCCACCGCCCTGCTCATCGGCGTCACCCTGGTCTCGATGATGACCACGGGCGCCGCCAGCGCGCGGCTCACGATGAACGACCAGCTCGACGCCCGGTTCCCCGTCGACCTGCGCCTCACCAGCACCGCGCACGCCGCCGCCGGCGCCGCGGCCGCCGTGCCCGCCGTGGTCACCGACGCCCTGGCCGGCGTCCACGGGCTGGGCGCCGTCGTCCCCGTGACGAACGCGTCGGCCCGCCGGGCGGACGGGGGCACGCCCGTGCAGGTCGCCGCCGTCGACCCGGCGGACCTGCGGTCCGTCGCCAACACCCCCGCCGACGCCGACCGGCTGCGGCCGGGCACGATCGTCGTGCCGCAGCGGGCCGCCACGCTGTACGACCTGGTGGGCGTCGACACGCTCGTGCTCACCGGTCCGGGCGGCCGCGTGACCCTCGACGTCGTGCACAGCGGCTCCCGCTCCGACCGCGCCTACCTGACGCCCCAGGACCTCGCGGCCTTCGCCCCGGGCCTGGCCGCCGGCGAGCTGTGGGCGCAGGTCGACGACGACCGCGACGCCGCCGACGTCGTCTCCGCCGTGCAGGCGGCGGTCTCGACCACGGGGGAGACGGTCGGCGTCACCGGGACGGTCGTCGAACGGTCCGCCTACCAGCGGATGGTCGACGTGATCCTCTCCATCGTGGTGGGGCTGCTCACCGTCGCCGTGCTCATCGCGCTGGTCGGCGTGGCCAACACACTGTCGCTGTCCGTCATCGAACGCACACGCGAGAACGCGATGCTGCGGGCCATCGGGCTCTCCCGCGGCCAGCTCCGGGCCACGCTCGCCGTCGAGGGCATGGTCATCGCGGGCGTCGGTGCCGTGCTCGGCATCGTGCTGGGCCTGGTCTACGGCTGGGTGGGCGCCACCACGGCCCTGTCCGTGCTCGGCCAGGTGCCGCTGGTCGTCCCGTGGACCGAGGTGGGGGTGGTGCTCGCCGTCGCGCTCGTCGCGGGGCTGCTCGCCTCCGTGGTGCCCGCCCGCGCCGCCGTCCGCACGCACCCGGTCGCGGCGCTCGCCGCCGAGTGACCGGGTCAGGCGCCCGGGCGGACCAGGCCCGTCTCGTACGCCGTCACCACGGCCTGGACGCGGTCGCGCGCGTCGAGCTTCGCGAGGATGCGGCCCACGTGCGTCTTGACGGTCGCCTCCGCGACGAACAGGTCCGACGCGATCTCCGTGTTGGACCGCCCGCGCGCCATGAGCACCAGGACCTCGCGCTCGCGGCCCGTGAGGCCGGCCAGCGCCTCCTGGGGGCCCGCCGCCTCCTCGGGCGGCAGCGCCGTGACCAGGCGCTCCATCAGCCGCCGCGTGGACGACGGCGCGATCACCGCGTCGCCCTGGTGCACCGTGCGGATCGCCGTGAGCAGCTCCTCCGGCTGGGCGTCCTTGAGGAGGAACCCGCTGGCACCGGCCCGGATCGCGTCGAGCACGTACTCGTCCAGGTCGAACGTGGTGAGCACGACGACGCGGGGGTCGCCCGCCGCCACCCCGCCCTCGCCCAGCAGCGCCCGCGTCGCGGACAGCCCGTCCATGCCCGGCATGCGCACGTCCATCAGCACCACGTCGGACGCCGTCGCGGCGAGCAGGCGCAGCGCGTCGCGGCCGTCGTCGGCCTCGACCACCACCCGCAGGTCGGGCTGGGAGTCGATCACCATCCGCAGCCCGGCGCGGACCAGCGGCTGGTCGTCGACCAGGGCGACCCGTACGGGTGTGTCGAGGGCGTCAGTCATCGTTCTCCTTCGGCGTGGTGCTCGGTTCGGTGGTGGGTGCGCCGGGCGCGACGGGTTCGGCGGGCTCCGCGGGGGTGGCCGGCTCGGGAGCCTCGGCCCGTGGGATCGGTACGACGAACCGCACCGAGAACCCGCCGCCGCCGCGCGGCCCGGCCGTCAGCGTCCCGCCGAACATCTCGGCGCGCTCCCGCATCCCCAGCAGGCCGAAGCCGGCCGCGGGCTGCGGCTCGGCCGCGTCGGCGGACCCGGCCGCGGCCAGCCCACGGCCGTCGTCGTCCACGCGGAGCTCCACCTCGTCCTCGCCCCAGCGCAGCAGCAGGGTGACGGCGGGCCGGGGGCCGGCGTGCTTGCGCACGTTGGTGAGCGCCTCCTGGCACACCCGGAACAGCGTGAGCCCGACGCCGGGCGGCAGCCGCCGCTCCACGCCCACCCGGGCCCAGGAGACCCGCAGGCCGTCGGCCCGGGCCTGGTCGACGAGGTCGCGCAGGTCCGTGACGTCGGGCTGGGGGCGCAGGGGCGCCCCGCCCTCCGGGACCGCGACGGCGGCCCCCGCGCCCCCGGCCCGGTCGGCGTCCGGACCGAGCGCCGCGCCGCCGCCGCCCGTGCCGGACGCCGACCGGGGGCGGCGCGACGACGCACCGTCCGGCGCCACCAGGCCCAGCGGGATGCCGCCGTCGTCCGGGCCCTCGCGGAGCACGCCGAGCAGCCGGCGCATGTCGGCCAGCGCCGCGCGGCCGGTCTCGGCGATGGTGCCGAGCGAGCGCTGGGCGGCGGCCGGGTCGGCGGCCGCGGCGTACCGTCCGCCGTCGGCCTGCGCGATGACCACGGACAGGGAGTGCGCCACGATGTCGTGCATCTCGCGGGCGATGCGGGCCCGCTCGGCGGCGGTGGCGATCTGCGCCTGCTGGTCACGCTCGATCTCGAGACGCTCGGCGCGGTCGCGCAGCGCCTCCATCATGAGGCGGCGCGACCTGCGCACCAGGCCCAGGGCGAAGGCGGTGGCCAGCAGCGAGCCGGCCCCGATCATCGTGGGGATCCCGTGCGCGAGGCTGCTGCCGAAGTTGATCCAGCCCGAGATGCCCAGCGTCAGCACCCCGACGACCGCGGCACCGCCGGCCGCCAGGTACGACCACCGGGGCCCGTACACGGTGACGCAGTACAGCGACACGAGCACGACGAGGTCCGCGGGCAGGACGACCGGCACCCCGAGGAACGTCATGTGCACCATGCAGGCGACGAAGACGAGCGCGCAGGAGATCACCGGACGGGTGCGGCACCACGGCATCGGGGCCAGCACGGTGGCGGAGATGATGATGGCTTGTGTCGTCGGTCCGGACGAGTAGAGGTCGGTCGAGGTGACCAGCGCGAGGAGCCCGAACAGGACGGTCCACGTGAGGTCCACGAGGAACCTGTGCCGCTCCGTCCACCCCTGCCACCGCTCGTACCAACCCATGCAGGTCAGAGTAGGTGGAACCGTTGCGCCGGCGCGTCATACCGTGGTAGCACTTGCGCCATGGCGGTGTCAGCCGAAAGGATTCGGTATGACGGCTGTCAAGAGCCGTGACCGGGTAGCGCCAGAGCGTCGGTTATGCCCTACGATGGCGAAATGACTCACGTACTCCTAGCCGAGGACGACCCGGCCATTGCCGAGCCGTTGGCACGAGCGCTCTCCCGTGAGGGATACGACGTCGTCGTGCAAGGAACCGGCAAAGGTGCGATCGAGAGCTCGACCGGTGCGGACATCGTCGTTCTGGACCTGGGCCTTCCCGACATGGACGGGCTCGATGTCGCGCGCGAGATCAGGGCCAACGGCCTCACCGTGCCCGTGCTGGTGCTGACCGCCCGTGCCGACGAGGTCGACCTCGTCGTGGGCCTCGACGCCGGTGCCGACGACTACGTCACCAAGCCCTTCCGCCTGGCCGAGCTGCTCGCCCGTGTGCGGGCGCTGCTGCGCCGCTCGCACGGCGAGACGGGCGAGGAGGAGGAGCTGCACGCGCAGGACGTCCGTGTCGACGTCTCCGCGCACCGCGCCTTCCAGGGCGACCGCGAGCTGCACCTGACCACCAAGGAGTTCGACCTGCTGCGCGTCCTCGTGCAGAACGCCGGCTCCGTGGTCGTCCGGGACACGCTGATGCGCGACGTGTGGGGCTCCGACCCGGTCGGTTCCACCAAGACGCTGGACATGCACGTGTCGTGGCTGCGCCGCAAGCTCGGTGACGACGCGAACGCCCCGCGCTACGTCTCCACCGTGCGCGGCCTCGGCTTCCGTTTCGAGATCGGGGCGAGCTAGCCAGATGCGCGCCCGCGTACTGCAGGCGACGATCGCCGCGGTTGCGGTCGCGGTCCTGCTCCTGGGCATCCCGCTCGCGATCTTCGGTGCCCGCTACATCTACGGCCAGGAAGAACAGCGGGTCGAGACCCGGGTGCAGGACCTCCTGGCTTCCTCCGTCAACTCCTACGAGCGCAACCGCTCCGCCGCCGAGGCCGGGTTCGTGGACCAGTCGGTCCTGGACCGGGCGGTGCAGCCCCAGGCCAACGACATCGTCGCCTACGTCACGGTGAACCAGCCGAACGGCGTGCAGCTCACCTCGGGCGAGCCCATCGCCGGCGCGACGATCGAGCGGGGCCTCATCTCCGAGGAGCAGCCCGTGATGGGCGTGCTGGTCTCGGTCTCGGCCTGGCCCGCGTACATCAAGGCGATCAACGTCGTGGTGCTCGTCGTGTTCGGCAGCGTGGGTGCGTTCGCCGCCGGCGCCGTCACGGCGGCGTGGCAGGCCAACCGGCTGGCGCAGCCCTTCGTGTACCTCGCGGCGTCGGCGGAGCAGCTCGGCGCGGGACAGGTGCGCCCGCGGCTGGACCCCTCCGGGGTGGAGGAGATCGACCTGGTGGCGGCCGAGCTGGCCCGCAGCTCGGACCGGCTCGCGGCGCGGCTCGCGGTGGAGCGGCAGTTCACGTCCGACGCCTCGCACCAGCTCCGCACCCCGCTCACGGCCCTGACGATGCGCCTGGAGGAGATCACGCTCACCTCCAGCGAGCCCGAGGTGCAGGAGGAGGCCCGGATCTCGCTCGAACAGGTGGAACGCCTGGTCGGCGTGGTCGACGACCTGCTCGCCCGCTCCCGGCGCGCGCAGGGCGGCACCACCGAGTCGGTGGACGTCGCCGTCGTCTTCCTCCAGCAGGAGGAGGAGTGGCGCGAGTCCTTCGAGCGGGCCGGCCGCCACCTGAACGTCGAGGACTCCGGCGGCGCCCGCGTGCTGGCGACCCCGGGTGCGCTCGCCCAGGTGCTGTCCACGCTGCTGGAGAACTCGCTCAAGCACGGCGACGGCACCACCACGCTCCGGATCCGCGAGGGCCAGCGTGGTGCGATGGCCATCGAGGTGACGGACGAGGGCGACGGCGTGCCCGAGGACATGCAGGGCAAGATCTTCGAGCGCGGCGTCACGTCCGGCGCGGGGACCGGCCTGGGGCTCGCCCTCGCGCGCGACCTCGTCGCGGCGGACGGTGGCAACCTGCAGCTCACGCAGCGCACCCCGCCGGTGTTCTCCGTGTTCCTGTCGGGCGTGCCGAAGACCCTCGACCCGCACCAGGTGCTGCCGGTGGGGTCGAAGATCTCCACCCTCGGTCAGAAGAAGGTGCGCGGCCGCCGGTAGGCTTCACCGACGTGAGTGCAACAGAGTTCCGTCAGTCCGGCCCACCCGTCGTAGCAGTCGTCGGCGGCGGGCAGCTCGCCCGCATGATGGCCCCCGCCGCCGGCGAGCTGGGCATCCGGCTGCGCGTCCTGGTCGAGGACCCGGCGTCGTCCGCGGCGCAGGTCGTCACCGACGCCCCGGTCGGCGTCGCGTCGGACGAGGCCGCGATCCGCTCGCTCATCGCGCCGGACGGCGACCGCGCCGCCGCCGTGCTGACGTTCGAGCACGAGCACGTGCCGAACGCGCTGCTCACGGACCTGATCGAGCACGGGACGCCCGTGCGGCCCGGCCCGCACGCGCTGGTGCAGGCGCAGGACAAGATCGTGATGCGGCAGCGCCTGACCGAGCTCGGCGTGCCGTGCCCGCGGTGGGCGCCGCTCCCGGCGTCGTCTCCCGAGGAGGGGCGGGCCGTCCTGGCGGCCTTCCTCGACGAGGTGGGCGGCAGCGCCGTGGTGAAGACCTCCCGCGGCGGGTACGACGGCAAGGGCGTGCGCGTGGTCACGTCGCCGGACGACGTCGCCGACTGGTTCGCGGCCGTGGCCGACGGCGGCCCGCAGCTCCTGGTCGAGGAGAAGGTGCCGTTCACGCGCGAGCTGGCCGCGCTGGTGGCCCGGCGTCCCTCCGGCGAGGTGCGGCCCTGGCCCGTCGTGGAGTCGATCCAGCGGGACGGCGTCTGCTCCGAGGTGATCGCCCCCGCGCCCGGCCTGTCCGCCGGCCTCGACGCGCAGGCCCGGCAGATCGCGGCGACCGTGGCCGAGGGTCTCGACGTGACCGGCGTGCTGGCCGTCGAGCTGTTCGAGGTGCCCGGGCCGGACGGGGCGCCGACGGTGCTGGTCAACGAGCTCGCGATGCGCCCGCACAACAGCGGGCACTGGACCATCGACGGCGCCGTGACCAGCCAGTTCGAGCAGCACCTGCGCGCCGTCCTGGACCTGCCCCTGGGTGCCGCCGAGCCGACGGCCACCTGGACCGTCATGGCGAACGTGCTGGGCTCCACGCTGGACGAGCTCACCGACGCGCTGCCGGACGTGCTCGCCGCGTTCCCCGAGGCGCGCGTCAACCTGTACGGCAAGGGCATCCGCCCGGGCCGCAAGCTGGGTCACGTGAACGTGAGCGGCGACGACCTGGACGAGGTGCGGCGCCGGGCCGTCGCGGCCGCGGCGCTGCTGCGCGGCGAGACGCCGGCCGACGCCGTGCCCGCGGACGCCGTGCCCGCCGTCGTAGCCGTGACCACCGAGGAAGAGGCGAACGCATGAGCACCACCCCCCAGGTCGGCATCGTGATGGGGTCCGACTCCGACTGGCCCGTCATGCAGGCGGCGGCCGAGGCGCTGGGCGAGTTCGGCGTGCCCGTCGAGGTCGACGTGGTCTCCGCGCACCGCATGCCCACCGAGATGATCGACTACGGGCGGCAGGCCGCCGGCCGGGGGCTGCGCGTGATCATCGCGGGCGCGGGCGGGGCCGCGCACCTGCCCGGCATGCTGGCGTCGGTGACGCCGCTGCCCGTGATCGGGGTGCCGGTACCGCTGAAGTACCTCGACGGCATGGACTCCCTGCTCTCCATCGTGCAGATGCCGGCGGGCGTGCCGGTCGCGACGGTGTCGATCGGCGGGGCGCGGAACGCGGGTCTGCTCGCGGCGCGGATCCTCGCGTCCGGCGGGGGCGACGAGGCCGCGGCGCTGCGCGCGCGCATGGAGGCGTTCCAGGAGGAGCTGAGCAAGGTGGCGCACGCCAAGGGCGAGAAGCTGCGCGCCCAGCTCTGATCCAGTCCGCTCCCGCAACGTGTCAGACGCCCAGGTCCCCCGAGGGACCTGGGCGTCTGACACGTCCGGGGCGGGTGCGGGTCAGGAGCCCGGCACGCCACCGATCTTCTCGCCCGCCGCGTACTTGCCGTCGCGGACCTTGGCCCAGAACTCGCCGGTCTGGTTCTCGTCCAGCAGCACCGCCGAGGCGCCCGACGGCGTCCGGTAGTTGATCGTCGCGATCGGCGGGGTGCCGGTCACGCCGTCGTCGCCGTTCGCGGACCGGAAGGCCAGCCCGAGCATCGCGATGTCGATGATCCCCGTGTCGGTGTCGGTCACCACGGCCGCCAGGCCGGCGTCCGCGAGCCCCACCTGGGAGGCCGGGTTGAGCAGCACGCCCGGGTCGGCGACCTTCTTGCCGATCTGCGCGATGACCTGCTGCTGACGCTCCGCGCGGCCGATGTCGCCCTTCGGGTCGGAGTAGCGCATGCGGGAGAACGCGAGGGCGGTCTTGCCGTCCGCGACGTGGCAGCCCTTCTCCCACTTGAGCTTCGACTTCACGTCGTGCACGTCGTCGGGGTAGCACAGCCGCACGCCGCCGACGGCGTCCACGACGCCCGAGACGCCGCCGAAGCCGACCTCGACGTAGTGGTCGACGGTCAGGCCGCTGAGCTGCTCCACGGCCTGGACCAGCATCGGCGCGCCGCCGTAGGAGTACGCGGCGTTGATCTTGTTGCTACCCGAGCCGTCGGGCATCTCCGCGAACGTGTCGCGGGGGATCGAGATGAGCGCCACCGGACCCGACCGCGGCTTGTGCAGCAGCATGATCGTGTCCGTGCGGGCACCGCTCGTGGAGTCGTCGATGCCGCCGCTGCCGCGGGCGTCCGAGCCCGCGAGCAGGTAGGTGGTGCCCGGGGTGTTGTCCGCGCCGGAGAGCGCCTCGACGTGCTGGATCTTGCCGTTGGCCCAGATCAGCAGACCGATCGGCCACGCGAGGACCGCGAGGAGCACCAGCACCGCGATGACGCCGGCCACGCGGCCCTTGCGGATGCGGATATTGCTGCCGCCGCGCCCGCCGGAGGCGAGGGCGCCCTGCTGCGGGTAGCCGCCGCCCCGGCCGTTGCCGCCGGGTGCGGGACGGGGCGCGCTGCGCACCGGCGTCGGGCGCACGGGCCCGGCGCTCGCCCGGACCGGGCGGCCCGGCGGGATGGCCTGCGGCGGCTGGCCGCCGGTGCCCGGCGGCGCCAACCGCGGTGGGATGGACCTCGGCACCTGCCCGGCGGACTCGCTGCGCGCGGGCAGCCCCGACCTTCGTGGTGGAACGGGCGGGGGATTCGTCCCCCTGCGCTCGCCGGACACCGGTACCTCCCGTGAAGACTGTCGACGGATACGTGGTTCGTAGCGCGCCTCGTCGGAGCCTTCCGGCCGTCCGATGCGGTGGGCGCCACCGACGCCGGGAACCCCGACGCCGGGCGTCTCCGCATTAGCGGGTCCGCCCTGCTGCTGCTTGCTCGACGCCGCGCCGGGGACGGTCCGCGGGCGCTCGCCCGTGTCACCGACCGGGATCGCGTCGTCGGCGCCCGGACGCCCGCTCCTCGCGCCCTGGGGCGTGAAGCTGGGCGGGATCCGGACACGCGTGACGTCGTCGTCGGCCTGCGGGGCCGAACGGTTCGACGTTCTGGGATCTGACATGGGCTCAGCCGCAGACCTTGGTGGTGTCGGCGCCGGTGAAGGCCTCTTCACCGGCCTGCTTGATCTCGGTCGACTCCGGCGTGGGCTCCGTCCCGGAGCCGTCGCCGGCCTCTGTTCCGGCGTCGGTCCCGGTCCCGGTGCCCGCGTCGGTCTCCGTGCTCTCCTCGTCCGTCGCCGTACCGTCGTCCGTCGCGGAGCCCGAGGGGCCCGCCGACGGGGCGTCCGGGTCGCTGTCGATCGGCCGGTCGTGCTTGACGTTGTCCCACAGCTGTACGGCGTCGTCCGTCCATACGACGTTAGCCGCGTTGTTCGGGTCGTACTCGTTGGGGACGGTCATGAACGTGATCGTGTCAGGCCGCACGTTCCGCATGGAGTAGGCCAACCCGGCGAGTCCGTCGATGCTGGCCAGCTCCTCGTTCATGGTGAGCGAGCCGGTGACCGCCTTGAGGAACTTGAGCGTCTTGGACGGGTTGGTCAGCACGTCCTGGCTGAGCACCTTGCGCGAGAGGGAGGCCATGACCTCCTGCTGGCGACCGATGCGGCCGAGGTCGGAACCGTCCCCGAGTCCTTCACCCTTGCGCGCCCGGGCGTAGTCGAGGGCCTTCTGCCCCTGGAGCGTGTGGGTGCCGGGCGAGAGCGAGAGGTGGTTCGCGTCGGCGGAGTAGATCTCCTCCTCGACGCAGACCTCGACACCGCCCACGGCGTCGACCATCGCGGAGAAGCCGGCGAAGTCCGCGACGATGAACCCGTCCATGTAGACGCCGGTGAGCTCCTCGATCGTCTTGACGGTGCACAGGGCGCCGTCGGCGACCGTCCCGCCGACCTGCACGCCCTGCGAGAACGCGGCGTTGAACTTGGTGCCGTACAGCTCGGCCGTGGTCGCGCCGTCGGCCGTGGTGCAGCTCGGCACGTCCACCGTGGAGTCGCGGGGGACGGAGATCATCTCGATCCGCGACCGGTCGCCCGAGATGTGCATGACGATGGTCGTGTCCGAGCGGGCGCCGATCTCGCCGCCGCCCGCCAGCGCGTCGTTGTCCCCGCTGCGCGAGTCGCTGCCCATGACCACGATGTTCAGCGGGATGCCCGCGTTCGGGTCCTTCGGGAGTACCTGCTTGGGCCGGTTCGTGCCGAGCGCCGCCATGTCGGCGGTCTCGATGTTCCCGGTCAGCTGGGTCACCGCGGTGGCACCGCCGGCGACGGCCAGCGAGAGGACCGCGACGACCACCATGGCGATCGCGCGGGACGCGCTGCTCAGCTGTCCCAGCGCCCGGGCATGGGACGGCCCCCGGGAGGGGTTCGTCGCACCAGAGGCGCTGAAGTCGGGAAATGTCACGGCCACCGATCCTAGAGGCTGCATGTTGCACGGCGGCGCACCGCCCGGGGGCGGACCGTAGAGGGTTCGTGGAGAAGCCCTGGCCCGATCGGCCTGGGCCCTTTTCGACCGGTCCGTACCCGGTGGTGACCGGGAAGTCCTGTGGTCCGGGCTTTGCCCGGTTCAGTCGATGCGTTCGCTGCCGCGCAGCCGCGCGAGCCGGTCGGCGTCCGCCTCCAGCGCGGTGGCCGTGGCGGACGACGTGAGGACCACCGACCCGCCGCCGGCCCAGATGCCGAGCAGGTCGCGCAGCACCTCGGCGACGGGCCCGCGTCCGTCGACGAGCACGCGCGCCCCGTCGCCGGGCTCCGGGACCAGCACCTTGTGCCCGACGGCGCCCGCGGCGGTCACCAGCGCGTCCTGGTCGGGGTCCACCTCGGGCACCCAGGCGATCGCGTCGCCGTAGGTCATCACCGCGGACGCCGCGTCGATGGCGCCGGCCGGCAGGTCGCCGTCGTACTTCCGGGCGAGCGCGGGCAGGGAGACGACGACGAGGTCCGCCCCGCCGTCCGCCCACCGCTCCGGGGTGTCGGTGACCACGACGTCCGGCCGTGCTACGGCGGCGTCGGGCAGGGCGACCGTCGCGCCCGTGCGCCAGGCGGCCAGCGCCCAGACGGCGGTGCGCCAGTGCACGGGCAGGTCGACGACGACGGTGGTGCCGGGCGCGGCGTCGAACTCCTCCACCAGCAGGTTGACCGTCTTGCTGGCCCAGTTGGCGAGGACGGCGCCGGAGAGCTCGACCCGCTCGCCGTCGTCGCCGTACCAGGTGAGGCGCGGCCGGCCGCCGTCGGCGGCGAGGCGGGCCAGGAGCGAGGCGACGTCGGGCACGGAGCCGCCGGTGCGGGGCGCGATCTGCATGCCGTCAGCCTAGGTGTGAACCCGGGGGGAGGACGTGGCGCGACCCCGTGCGCGGGGTGGCGGGTGTGTGCGCGTGCTGCGTGCGTGGCACGCCCTGACGGCATGTCGGGCACGTGCCCCATATCGCGACCGGGTCGTGCTCGTCGTCGCCGGCCATTGTCTGCGGGGCCGGGAAGGACACTCCGGCGTGTCGGCGCGCCGGGGGTTTCGCAGGCCGGAAAAGCGACCGGCGAGTGAGACGTGCGCCACGACCTGCGGAAGGACTCGTGAATTACCCGTGGAACCAGTGGGCGATAGCACATTTCCGCTTGACGACTCCAGGCGACACGCGTGTAATTCCATGTATGCAGTTTTCGTAGCGAATACGCAACGGGGCCTGAAACTGCAGGTCTGGCCAGACAGGCTTGATGGGTCGGTGGATCACATGATCTACCGGCCAGGCCTCGGGGCACGGACACGGCATGGAGGGGCACGTCATGTGGAACATGCTGGAATCGGACGTGGAGTTCCCGACTGACGCGGAGAGCGAGGTCGCACCGGTGGCACCGGTCCTGCCCCTCTTCGGCGAGCTGTATGTGCTGACCGAGCCGGACGACTCCCTGCTCGGCTGGCAGGAGCGCGCCCTGTGCGCGCAGACCGACCCGGAGGCCTTCTTCCCGGAGAAGGGCGGGTCCACCCGCGAGGCCAAGAAGGTCTGCTCCGGCTGCGAGGTGCGGGCGGAGTGCCTGGACTACGCGCTGGAGAACGACGAGCGGTTCGGCATCTGGGGCGGCCTGTCGGAGCGGGAGCGCCGCAAGCTCAAGCGCCGCGCCGTCTGAGCCGGAGGTGCAGCGCAGGGTGCGGGCCGAGGAGCGAGGCACGCGCCCGTAGCGGAGCCGCAGGCTCAGACGGCAAAGAGCAGGGTCTGAGCACGTGACGCGAACGCGAGACCGGGCCCACGCAACCAGCGCGCCGTTCGGCGCGTCTGCGGCGTGTCGGCGAGGACGCGCCGCATGATGTGAAGCGAGATGAGCGCTCCACGTACCGACAGCCTGTCGGCCCCCAGCCCGGACCGGGGCTCCCATGCCGCCCCGGCAGGTCCGGTGTGGGCCAAGGTCCCGGCCCAGCCCTCCGTGCAGCCGCCCGTGGCGGTCACGGTGACCGCCGTCGTGGTGACCCGCGGCAGCAGCCCCTATCTCGCCGCGACGCTCGCCGCGCTGCGCGCCCAGTCGCGCACCCCGGACGACGTGGTCGTGGTCGACGTCGACACCGCCCCGGCGACGTCCGGCCACCAGGACCTGCAGCTCGGCGGCGCCCGGTACGTGGCCGGTGCGGGCGCCCGCACGTTCGGCGAGGCGGTCCAGGCCATGCTGGCCGCGACGGGGGTCCCGGAGCGCGGCTGGCTCTGGTTCCTGCACGACGACTCCGCCCCCGCGCCCGGCGCGCTGGCCGCGCTGGCGCGGGCGGTGGAGCACTCGAACGCCGTGGCGGTGGCCGGGGCGAAGCAGCGGCACTGGGCGTCGGGCCCGGACGGGCTGCCGCTCGACCCGGACGCGGCCGACCGGGGCGTGCTGGTCGAGGTGGGGCACACCGTGTCGCCCCTGGGCCGGCGCATGACCGGTGTCGACGACACCGAGATCGACCAGGGGCAGCACGACTCGCGCGAGGACGTGCTCGCCGTCGGGCTCGCCGGGGCGCTGGTGCGCGCGTCGGTGTGGCGCGAGGTGGGCGGCACCGACCCGGCGTACGGCCAGTTCGGCGACTCGACCGACTTCTGCCGGCGCGTGCGGCTCGCGGGCCATCGCGTCGTGGTGGTGCCCGACGCCGTGGTGCGGCACGCGCAGGTCGCCCTGCACGCGCCGGGCTCGGCGGGCGCACGCCGCCGCAGCCAGCTCTACCTGCGCCTGACGTCCGTCGCGCCGTGGGTCCTGCCGTTCGCGATGCTCGCCATGGTGGCGTGGGCGCCGTTCGCCGCGAGCTACCGGCTCGCGATGAAGCACCCCGACCGGGCCCGCGACGAGCTGGTCGCGCCGCTATGGGCCGTGTTCCGGCTGGGTCCGCTGCTGCGGGCCCGACGCCGGATCGCGCGCACGTCGACCGTGCCGCGCAGCGTGCTGCGGCCGCTCCTGGGCACCTGGCGCGAGGTCGCCGCGGAGCGGCGCGACAAGCGGCTCGCGCGCGGCGAGGCCCACCCGGTCGACGCCGCGCCGTCCGAGCTGGAGCAGGCCGAGCTGCAGGTCCTGGCCGTGCGGCGCCGCTCGGCGCTCGCCGTGGTCGTGGTCGGCGCCGTGGGCCTCGCGGCCGCGCTGTTCGGCCCCGGGCTGGGCGCCCTCGCCTCCGGCGGGCGACTGGTCGGCGGGGCCCTGCTCCCGGCCGGCGGCACGACGGCGACCACCTGGTCGGCCGCGACGTCCGGCTGGGTGCGCGACGGGCTCGGCACGGCCGCGCCGGCCGACCCCCTCCTCCTCGTGCTCTCCGGGCTCTCGGTGCTCGCGGGCGGCACCCTGCAGCACGCGGTGAACGCGCTGCTCCTGCTGGCGCTGCCGCTGGCCGCCGTCGGCGCCTGGGCCGCCGCGGGCACGGTGACGCGCTCCGTGTGGCTGCGCACGCTCGCCGCGCTCGCGTGGACCGTCGCCCCCGCGTTCCTCGGCGCCCTGGACGGCGGCCTGCTCGGCGGCGTGCTCGTGCATGCCCTGCTGCCCTGGACCGCCGTGGCGCTCGTCCGCGCGGTGGGCGCCCAGGCCGTCGACCGGGTGGCGCACGCCGACGGCGGCCCGGCCGGCGCGCCGGACACCGGCGCCGACGGCGCGTGGGACACCGGCGCTGACGGCGCGTGGGCGTACGCCGCCCGGACCGGCACCGGCTCGCTCGGTGCGGCCGGCGCGGGCGGGCTGCTGCTGGCGTGCGTGATCGCGGGCGCGCCCGTGCTGCTCCCCGCCGCCGTGCTCGTGCTGGCCGGGGCGATGCTCGTCGCCCCGCGCCGCCGCGTGCACCTGGCGCTCGCGCTCGCGCCGGCCCTCGTGGTCGGCGCCCCGCTCTGGTGGACGGCGGTGCGGGACCGCGACCTCGGCCTCCTGACCGCCGAACCCCTCGCGGGCTCAGGCGTCCCGGACCCCGGCACGGCCTCCGGTCTGGAGCTGCTGCTCAGCCTGCCCGCCGCTCCCGCCGCCTGGTTCGACGTGCCCGACGGCGGGCCCCTCCTCACCGCCGCCGGCGCCGTCGTCGCGGCTGCGCCCTGGGTGCTCGGCGGGCTGGTGCTCGCGCTCGCGGTGGTCGGGCTGGTGGGCGCGCTCGCCGGGATCGGCCGGAGGGGCGGTACCGACGCCGCACGGCACGTCACGGCGACGGCGCTGGTCGGCTGGCTGGTCGCCGCCGCGGGCCTCGCCGCGGCGGTGCTCGCGCAGGACGACGGGCGCTGGGTGGGTCCCGGGCTGTCCCTCCTGCTGCTCGGCCTGGGTGCCGCGGCGGTCGCGGGCGTCGGGGTGCTCACCGGGCACGGGGCGTCCCTCGGCGGCTTCCTGGGCTCGGCGCGCACGGTCGCCGTCGTCGGCCTGACCGTCGTCGCGGTGCTGCTCCCCGCGACCCAGGCCGTGGTGTGGCTGGCCGGCTCCGGCAGCGTCGCGCACGGCGGCCGGGCCGGGATGCTGCACGTGACGACCGACCCGGTCGTGCCCGCCGTCGGGCAGCAGATGCAGGCGCCGCCCCGGCAGGCCCGCGTGCTGGAGGTCGGCTTCTCGGCCGACGGGACGGTGCGGTACACGCTGCTGCGGGCCGACGGCTCGCAGCTCGCCGACGCCTCGGTGGCGCCACGGGTCGCGGCCCGTCTCGCCGGCGACCAGGTGGCTGACTCGGCGGCGGACCCGGCGACCGACCCGGCCGCCGCGCTCGACGTGGTCGTGGCCGCGCTGACGGCCGGCACGACCGAGGGGGTGCCGCAGCAGCTCGCCGACCTGGGGATCGGGGCGGTGCAGGTCCGGTCCGCGGGTGCGGCGACGGATCCGGTGACCGACTCGGCGACGGACCAGGTGGCTGACTCGGCTGCGGGGTCCGCCGTCGGCGACCTCGTGGCCACCCTCGACATGGTGCCGGGCATGAGCCGCGTGACCGAGGGCCAGGCGGTCTCGGTGTGGCGCGTGGCGCCCGCCGAGGAGCCGGCGCCCGGCTGGGCCCGGATCGAGGAGGACGGCGCCACGCGCCAGGTGCTGCCCTCGGGCGGCACGGCCGTGCACACCGAGGTCGAGGCCGGCGGCGCGGACCGCGTCGTCGTGCTGGCGGAGTCCGCGGGCCGGGGCTGGCAGGCGTCGCTCGACGGCCGGCGGCTGGAGCCTGTCCCCGCGGACGAGGCGGCCGGGCTGCAGGCCTTCACGCTCGGGGCCGACGCCGGGCACCTGGTGGTCCGCTACGAGGCGCCCCACCGCACGGCCTGGCTCGTGCTGACGACGTTCACGCTGGTGGTCTTCGCCCTGCTGGCGCTGCCGGTGGGACGCAGGAGGGGTCGATGAAGCGCAAGAACCTGGCGGCCGGGTCCGCGGTCCGGCGGGCCGCGGCCACGGTGGGCGCCCTGCTGTGCGCGCTCGCGGTCGGCGCCCTGGCCACGACGGGCACGGCCGAACCGGGCGGCGCCGCGCGCGACGCGGCCCCGGCGGTCGACGACGCGCGCACCGTCCCCGTGGCGGCCACCGGGACGGGGCTGGTCTGCCCCACGCCGGCGCAGCTCGAACAGCCCGACGTCGGGGACGACGCGTTCAGCGCGGCCCCCGTCGCGACGACCACGTCGCTGACCGCCGCCGTGCTCGACGGGGCCGACGGCGAGGAGCCGGCGGTCACGACGCTGGACGGCGAGGAGGAGGCGGAGCTCACCGGGCCGCTGGAGCAGGGCGCCGACGCGGCCGTGCTCGACGGCAGGCTGCCGGGCGCGCGCGTGCTGCGCCTGACGCCGGGCACCGCGACGTACGCCGCCGGGACCGTGGCGTCCGTGACCACCGAGGGCGACCTGCGCGGCCTGGTCGCCGGGCCGTGCGTGGAGCCCGCCGTCGAGCACTGGCTGGTGGGCGGCAGCACCTCGGTGGGGTCGAGCGGCCGCCTCGTGCTGCAGAACCCGGGCCGCACCGCGGCCACCGTGACCCTGCAGGCCTGGGGCGCGTCCGGCCCGGTGGTGCTGGGGAGCCAGTCGCTCGTCGTCGTGCCCCCGGGCGAGCAGGTGGTCACCATGCTGGAGGCCGTCGCGCCCGACCAGGGCCGGCTCGCCCTGCACGTCACCGCCGAGGGCGGCCGGGTGGGCGCCTACGTGCAGCACCACCGGATCGAGGGGCTCGTGCCCGCGGGCGCTGACCTCGTCGTGTCGGGTGCCGCGCCGTCGGCCACGACGGCGGTGTCCGGCGTGACCAGCACGGGCGAGACGGTGGACGACCCGCACGCCCCGCGCCTCGACGTCCTGACGCCGGGCACGCGGGCCGGCACGGCGCGGCTCGCCGTGCTCGGGCCCGACGGCCCGGTGCGGCTGCGCGGCGGCGAGGAGCTGCCGCTCGAACCGGGGCAGGTCACGACCCTCCCGCTGGGCGGCCTGCCCGCCGGGAGCTACACCGTGGTGGTGGACGCCGACGTGCCGGTGGTCGCCGGCGCGGCCGTGGACCGCAAGGGCGCCGCCGCGGAGGGTGACGGGATGGCCGCAGTGATCGACGACGACCCCTACGACCGGGCCTGGCTGGCCGGTCAGGCGGTGGCCGGTCAGGCGGGGGCGGGGCAGACGGGCACCGGGACCGCCGACGGCGCCGTCGCCGTGCCGGAGGACGTCGTGTACGGCGTGACGCTGAGCGGCGTGCCCGACGAGCGCGGGCCCGACGAGATCGAGGACGCGACCGGCAGCACCGAGGTGACGCTGCGCGGCGTCGGGCCGGACGGCGAGGTGGCCTGGACGCACCCGGTCGACGTGCCCGCCGGGCAGACCGTCGAGGTGGGCTGGTCCGAGCTGTCGGAGCTCGGCGACGCCGTGGCGGTGGTCGCCGAGCAGCCTGCCGACCAGCCCGAGGTGGTCTGGTCGGTGCGGCTGGTCCAGGCCGACGACGCGAGCCTGTTCTCGGTGCTGGCCCCGACGCCGCCGCTCGCGGCGGACGGCGACGTGCGCGTGCGCCGGGTCGACGCCGCGGGCTGACGCCGCGCCCCGCCGTCCGGACTAGGAACGCTCGCCGAAGTTCGGGTCGATCTCCTCGGGCGTGCGGGCCAGCAGGTGCGCCACCTGCTCCACGACCACGTCGCGCACCAGGTCGGCGAGGTCGTCCAGGTCGACGGCCCGCACCTCCACGGGGCGGCGGTAGACCACCACGCGGCCGGGGCGGCCGGCCTCGGCGGGGAAGAACCGGCCGAGCAGCACGCCGCCGTCCTCCCAGGGCGCGGGGTCTGACGGCGGCACGTCCTCCACGGCGAACTCGGTGCCCTGCAGGTGTGTGGCCCACGTCCGGTCGAGGTCCTCGACGACGTCGAGCACGAGCTCGTCGAACCGCTGCGCCCGGGTGCGGTGCGCGGGGGTGCCCGGCGGGAACATCGGGCCGCGCAGCCCGCGTCCGCGCCGGTCCCGCCGCCGCGGCCCCGCATCCTCCCCGGTGGACTGCCCGCCGGCCTCGCCGGGCGAGCCGGGGCGGGCGGCGGCGAGCCGGAGGAGGTCGGCCTGCGAGGCCTGGGAGACCCCGCTGGGGCCGGGTGAGCCGCCGGCGGAGCCGGTACCGGAGGAGCCGTTGCCGGAGGAGCCGCTGGACGAGCTGCCGGCGGGGCCGGAGCCACGGCCCGACCGCCGGTTCCGGCCGCGAGGAGAAAACGGAGGCACCTCCTGACGATACGTCGGATCGGGGGTGCGGTCGGTCATCGCCACGACGCGGCGCCCGCTTCACCTCGCACCCCTATCCTGTGGCCGTGCGCGACGATCCCGCCGAGGCGGCGTACCGCAGAGCCCTGGCGCTGGTCACCGCGCTCGTCGTCCTGGTCGGCGGGCTGTGGGCGGTGCTGACCCCGGCGTTCCGCGCCCCGGACGAGCCGCAGCACGTCAACAGCGTGCTCCGCCTCGCGTACGGCGGCGGCTGGCCGCCCGCGGGCGAGGCGCTGGTGGGCCCCGCCGTCGACGCGGCGCGGGAGCAGGCGGCGCTGGACACCGACGTGCCCGGGCGGCACCTGGACCGCGAGGGCATCCCGGCGTACGTCGGCGTGCCGCCCACCCCGGACACCGAACGCGCCAGGGTGACCGGCGCGAACGCCCTGGCCGACCCGCTGCCGCCGGGCACCGCCACGCGGCACCTCGACACCGAGGCCGTGGACCAGATGACCCAGCACCCGCCGCTGTACTACGCGGTGGCGGCAGGCGTGCTGCACGCCACGGGCCTGGCCGAGGCGCGGTGGGACCGCCAGCTGCTGGCGCTGCGGCTGTTCGACGTCGTCCTGCTGGCGCCCCTGCCGCTGCTGGCGGCGGCGGCCGCTCGCCGGCTGTCGGGGTCGCGGGCGGCGGCGCTGGTGGCGGCGTCGTTCACGCTGTTCGTGCCGCAGGTGGCGCACATCCTGGGCAGCGTCACCAACGACGCCCTCGTCACGCTGACCGGCGCGGCGACCGCGTACCTCGCCGTCCGCGTGCTCACGGGCGGCCTGGGGGCGCGGACGGCGGTCGCGCTCGGCGCGGCGGTGGGCCTGGGGCTGCTCACCAAGGTGATGGCGGCGTTCGCGCTGCCCGTGGTCGGGGCCGCGTACCTGCTGGCGTCCGGCCCGCGCGGCCGGCGGGTGGCCGGTGCCCTGCTGGCGGGCGGCACGGCGTTCGTCGTCGGCGGCTGGTGGTGGCTGCGCAACCTGCTGGTGCTGGGCACGGTGCAGCCCGTGGGCATCCCGGACCGATTCCCCGAGGCGGAGTCCCGGGGCCTCTGGTACTTCCTGCGGACCGTGGTGACGAGCCTGACCAGGTCGTTCTTCGGCAACTTCGGCTGGCTGGAGGTCCGCCTGCCCGACGCCGTGTTCTGGACGGCGGCCGTCGTGGTCGCCGCGCTGTGCGCGCTGGCCGTGGTGCGCGGTCCCGCGCGGCGCGCCACGGCGGTGCTCCTGCTGCAGCCGGCGGCGCTGTGGTGCGGCGTGCTGGTCAACGCCTGGCCCGACTACGCGGCCCACGGCTGGATCTCCGCGGTGCAGGGCCGCTACCTGTTCGCGGGCCTCCTCGCCCTGAGCGCGGGGGTGGCGCTGGGCCTGCTCGCCCTGCTCGGAGCGCGCCTGCGCCGCGCGACCCCGTGGGTGGTCGCCGCGGCGGGCCTGGCCGCGGCGAGCGGCCTCGCCTACGGGTTCTGGGGTTTCTACCAGGGCCCGGGCGAGTCGGTGGCCGACGCCGCGGCCCGCTGGGCCGGGTGGAGCCCGCTGACGGGCCCTCAGCTCGTGCTGGTCGGCCTCGCGGTCGTGGCCGGCGGGACCGCCGCCGTGATGGCCACGGCCCGGTTCGCCCGCAGCGCGAGCGCCGCGGACGCGGCGACCGCCCCGGCCGCGAGCACGCCCGCGGCGGCGGCCGGCAGCGGCAGCTCGGCGTAGTACCCCGGCGGCGCGGGCGTGGTCAGCTCGACCGTGAGCCAGACCGCCAGGTCGAGCAGCGTCACGGCGGTCCAGGCGGGGACGAGCCGCCGTGGCCGCACCGCCAGGCCGGCGGCGACCGCGAGGCACAGCGGGAGCGAGACCACGAGCAGGTAGCGCGGGTAGACGCCGCCGCTGCTGGCGGCGTACGTGACCTGCACGGTCACCGAGACGGCGACGGCGACGGCGGGCAGGGCGCGCAGCAGCAGCCGGTCCGTGCGGTGGGCGGGTGCGCCGCCGTGCTGGTCGCGGCAGCCCGGCGGCGCGGGGGCGGTGAGGCCCCGTGCGCCCGCCCGCCGCCGTCGGACCGCTGTCACCAGCGCGAGCACCAGGGGTGTCCACACGAGCAGCGCGGCGGTGACGATCATCGTGGTGAGCGTGAGCGCCGTGTTCGGGGGCAGGCGCCCGGCCCACCAGAACAGGTCGGGCAGGCGGGTCCAGGTCTCCGGGTCGGCGAGCACCGCCCACACGGGACGCTCCTGCCGGTTCTGGTGGGCCAGCGCCCAGTCGAAGTGCGAGCCGGTGACGGTGCCGGTCAGCTCCAGGTTGCGCAGGTAGAACCAGCCGCTGCCGGCCAGCACGGCGCCGGGGCCGGCCAGCGCCAGCGCGACGACGTGCGCCCACCGGCCCCGGCCCTGCGCGGCCCGCACCGCCCCGGCGGCGAGGGCGACGCCCGCGACCACGGCGGCGGTCAGCGCGGCGGACAGCCGGGTCAGCGCGCACGCCGCCGCGACCAAGGACAGCCACGTGATCAGCCGGCCGTCCAGCCCGCGGCGGACCGCCGTCGCGGCCAGCCCGAACAGGAGGGTCACGCCGGTGGCGGCCAGCAGGTCGTTGTACGCGCTGCCGCCGACGTGCGCGGCGGCCGGCATGGCCCCCGCGAGGAACGCCACGAGCGGGGGCAGCGCGCTGCCCGGCCGGGTCAGCCGGCGCGCGCTCCACCACGCCGCGAGCACGAGGACGCCGCTGAGCAGCACGTTCACGCCGCGGGCCGCGTAGACGGCGGCGACCGGGTGGCCGGCGTCCGCCAGGGGGCCCACGAGCGGGGCGATCAGGAAGTAGTACAGGGGCGGATGCTGGGCGGTCCACTGCACGGGGGCGAGCCAGGCGCCGTCGGGCCGCAGGACGAGGCCGTCCTCGAAGACCGGCAGCCCGCCGTGCCACACCTGGTAGGCGTAGTCCACGTGCGGGGGCTCGTCGCCGGTGGCGTAGGGCGCGTCGGCCAGCGCGACGGTGAGGGACAGGAGCATCCCGGAGAGCACCGCGAGCAGCAGGGCCAGGCGTTCGGCCCGCTCGGTACCCGTCAGCCCGGTCCGCGTCCGCCCGGTCCTCCGCCCGGTACGCAGCCCGGCTCGAAGCCCGGTTCGAAGCCCGGTCATGCGGCCGGCACCGGGTCGGCGTCGGCGCGGGGGCTCCGGGCGGCGTCGTCCGGCGGCCCGGGGGCGACGGCGGTCCGCACCACCGAGACCGTGACGGCGAGGGCGAGCCCCACCCCGGCGGCCACCACGGCGCCGAGCACCGCGGCGGGGACGGGGTACCAGTGGCCGACGGCGCCCAGAGCGCGGCCCAGCGCGCCGGGGCCGCCGTCCGCGGGCCACCAGTACAGGCACCACACGTCGTACTGGTAGGCCGCGTGCATGCCCACGGCGAGGGCGAGCAGCGCCGCCGGCGTCGCGCGGCGCCACCCGGCCCGCAGCACGGCGGCGCCCGCCAGTGCGACGACCAGCAGCCCGACGAGGCCGGTGTAGAGGTAACGGCCCTGCTGCGCGGCGCCCACGTCGCCGAACGCCGCGAACTGCTCCCACGACCCGCGGGCGACGATCCCGGCCAGGGCGGGCACGGGGAACAGCAGCACGAGCGCGTCGGGCCGGGGGAGCGGCCGGCGCACCAGGGCGGCGGAAATCCCGGCCACCACGAGGACGAGCGCCACGCGGGCCGCCCACCACGACGCGTCGTGCGCGCGGGCGGCGGCGTGGTCCTGGACGAAGAAGAGCGTGACCATGCGCTCGGCGAACCGGCCGAGCCAGGTGACGCCGCCGTCTGACCAGCCGTGCACGGGCGTGAGGTCGGGCGGGGTGACGTGCGTGCCGTGCGGCTGGAGCATGCCGTGGACCACCACGTTGCGCACCCACCACGCGATCCCCGGCACGGTGACGACGGCGACCACCAGCAGCGACGTCGCGGCGGAGCGGAGCTGCCCGGCGCGGCGGTGCCGCCAGGCGGCGACGACGTAGGCCAGGAGGACCCACGCGGGGAACATCAGGGCGAAGCCCTTGGTCAGCAGCGCGAGCGACGAGACCAGCCCGAGCAGCAGGGCCGTGCGGCGGCCCAGGTCACCGGTGAGGACCCGCGCCACCAGCAGCGTGGCGCACGCGCCGAGGACCACCAGCAGGTTGTCGTTGTTCACCGCGGACTCGAGGTGCGTCAGCTCGGGGACCACGAGCGGGGCCAGGGCGGCCGCGACCGGCAGGGGCTCGGGGAGGCGCAGCCGCCGCGCCGTCGCGAACAGGAGCAGCGGCAGCGGGAGCGCGAGCAGCGCGTTCCACCAGCGCAGGAGCAGCCACACCTGGTCCAGCGGGGCATCCTGCCACCCGGGCACCAGGCCCACGACGCCCGCGCCCAGCAGGTAGTACAGCGGCGGGTGCTGCACGAGCTGGTTGAACACCGGTTCCTGCCGCCCGTCGGCCCCCTCCGCCGTCAGGGTGGCGGAGCCACCGGCCGCGCGGTACGACGGGCGCTCGCCGCGCGGCGGGACGTCGTCGCGGTCGGCCAGGTGCTGGGGCCCGTCCAGGCTGTCGGCCCCGACGAAGCCGCCCGCCGTCACGCCCCGCGTGACGTAGGCCGTGCCCGGACCGGGCCACGGCCAGGCGTCGCCCTGCCGCACCTGGAGCACGAGGTCCACGTGCTGGCGCTCGTCGGGCGAGCGGACATTGGGGAAGACCGCGGTCTGGGCGAGCATGACGGCCAGGTGCAGGAGCACGATCAGCCACACCACGCCGGGGACGGTGCGGGGTCGGGACACGCGTGCAGGGTAGCCACGGCAGGTTGCCCCGACCGGGCGCCCTGGTCACGGCCGGGTAACAGTCATTCCTGGGAACGCAGTGTTCACGCTCTGGTCATGTACCGCTCCTACGCTCGTGAAGCCAGTCACTGCTCCTCCGGACACTGCTCATCGAAGGCACAGGGCCATGAAGCTGTTCGTGCAGATTCCCTGCTTGAACGAGGAAGAGACCCTTCCTGACGTGCTTGCCACGATCCCCCGCAGCATCCCGGGGGTCGACGAGATCGAGATCCTGGTCGTCGACGACGGGTCCACGGACAACACCGTGGAGGTCGCGCGCCGCCTCGGCGTGCGCCACTTCGTGCGGCACACCCGGAACATGGGCCTGGCCCGGTCGTTCCGCGACGGCGTGGACTACGCGCTGCGGCACGGCGCGGACGTCGTGGTGAACACCGACGGCGACAACCAGTACCCGCAGGAACGGATCGGCGACCTGGTGCTGCCCGTCGTCCTCGGGAACGCCGACATCGTGATCGCCGACCGGCAGACCGCCACCATCGCGCACTTCTCGCCGCTCAAGAAGCTGCTGCAGCAGGCGGGCAGCGCCGTCGTGAACTTCGCCGCCGGGACCGACCTGCCCGACGCCGCGAGCGGGTTCCGCGCCTACTCGCGCGGTGCGCTGCTGCGGCTCAACGTCGTCACGCAGTTCAGCTACTGCATGGAGACGATCATCCAGGCCGGGCACAAGCGGATGCGCATCGCGAGCCTGCCGGTCACCACCAACCCGAAGACCCGCGAGTCCCGGCTCTTCACGAGCATGTGGCAGCACATCGCCAAGTCGGCCCAGGCCATCAGCCGGTCCTACGTGATGTTCAAGCCGCACACGGTGTTCGTCACGCTCGGCCTGCTGTTCGCGTTCGGCGCGCTGGTGCCGTTCGGCCGGTACGCCGTCCTCCTGGCGACGGGCACCGCCGGGCAGCACCTCCAGTCGATCGTGCTCGGGGCGACGTCGATGGTCGGCGCGCTGCTGAGCTTCGCCCTGCTCGTGCTGGCCGACCTCCAGCGCACCAACCGCGTGCTGCTGGAGGAGACGCTGGAGCGCCTCAAGGAGGTGCAGTACGGCACGACGACGGGTCCCGCCGCGCCGGGCGGGGCGCAGAACGGCGGGTTCGCGGACGTCCCCGCGGGCGCCCAGTGATCACCTTCGGCACCTACGACGCCGCGCGGCACCCCCGCACCGCCGTCCTCGTCGCCGGGCTGCGCGCCCACGGGATCAAGGTCACCGAGCTGAACCGCCCCCTCGGCCTGTCCACCGCCGAACGGGTCCGGATGCTGCAGCAGCCCTGGCGGCTGCCCGTCCTCGCCGCCCGACTGCTGCGGTGCTGGGCCGCGCTGGTGGGCGACGCCGCGCGGCACCGGCAGGCCGAGGGCCGGCCCGCGGCGGTGCTCGTGGGGTACCTGGGCCACTTCGACGTGCTCCTGGCCCGGCTGCTGTACCCCCGCTCCACGGTGGTGCTCGACCACCTCGTCTTCGCCGGGGACACGGCCGCCGACCGCGGGGCCGCCGGCCTGCGCGTCCGGCTGCTGACCGGGCTGGACCGGCTGGCCGTTGCGTGCGCCGACGTGGTGGTCACCGACACCGACGAGCACCGGCGGATGCTCCCCGACCCCGGCAAGGGCGTGGTCGTGCTGGTCGGTGCCCCGGACGAGTGGCGGACGGCGAGCGAGACCCTGGCCCCGCCGGCGGGGTCGCGGCCGGACGGCGGGGCCGGCTCGTCCGACGGGGCCGGCGCGTCCGACGGGGCCGGCGCGGCCGACGCGTCCGACGGGCACCACCTGTCCGTCGTCTTCTACGGGCTGTACACCCCGCTCCAGGGCGCACCCGTGATCGCCGAGGCGGTGCGCGACGCCGTCGCGGCGGGCGCGCCCCTGCGCGTCACGATGGTCGGCGCCGGCCAGGACCTGCCGCGCACGCGCGAGATCCTGGCGGACACCCCGGGCGTGACCTGGCACGACTGGGTCGAGCCCGGCGCGCTGCCCGCCCTGGTCGCCGCGCACGACGTCTGCCTCGGCATCTTCAGCGACACCCCGAAGGGCCTGCGGGTGGTGCCCAACAAGGTGTACCAGGGCCTCGCGGCCGGCTGCGTCGTGATCACCGCGGACACCCCGCCGCAGCGCCGCGCGCTCGGGGAGCACGTCGAGCTGGTCCCGGCGGCCGACGCCGCGGCGCTCGCGGCCGAGCTCGTCCGGCTGGGCACCCCTGGGGCGCTGGCGGACGCCCGGGAGCGGGCCGCGCGCGGGCGCGACCGGATCCGGCCCCCGGCGGTCGCCGAGCCGCTGGTCGCCGAGCTGCGGCGCCGGGGCGTCTCGTGAGCGAGCCCCGCACAGCGCCGGCCGGCGTCGAGGTCCCGGCGGAGGGGGCGGCCGGCTCGCCCGCGGCGGACGGCGCCGGCCCCGGGTCGCGGTCCGGGGCCCGTCGTCCGCTGCCGGCCCGTCGTCCGATGTCGGTGCGCGTGCTCGCGGCGCTCCGGTCGCGCTGGGTGCGGTGGGGCTCTCTCGGCGTCGCCCTGACGCTCGCGCTCTGGTACGTGGTCGCCCACCGCGAGGCGCTGGTGCGGGCCGCGGCCGGGCTGTCCGGGGGCGAGGTGGCGCTCGTCGTCGTCCTCGGTGTGCTGTACGTGTGGTGCACGCTGCTGGCGTGGCGCGCCGTCCTGGCCGACCTGGGCTCGCCGCTGCCGCTGCGCGGCGCAGTCGCGGTCTTCGGCACCAGCCAGCTCGGCAAGTACGTGCCGGGCGGGGTGTGGAACGTCGTGGCCGCCGCCGAGGTCGGGGCGGGGCACGGCGTGCCGCGTGCCCGGTCGGCGGCGGCGATGCTGGTGGCCGTCGCGGTCTCCGTCGCCTCCGGCGCGGCGGTGGGCGCGGTGGCGCTGCCGCTCGTGTCCGCGGGCGCGCTCGGCGCGTGGTCCTGGGTGGTGTGGGCGGCGCCGGTGGTCGTGGTGGTCCTCGCGCCGCCCGTGCTGAACCGGCTGATCACGGTGGCCCTGCGGCTCGCCCGGCGCGGCACGCCGGAACCCTCGATGACCTGGGGCGGCCTGGGTCGCGCCGCCGCGTGGTCGGTGGCGGGCTGGCTGGTGGCGGGGCTGCAGCTCTGGGTGCTCTGCCTGGGGCTGGGCCTGCCCCCGACCGCCCGGACGCTCGCGCTGGCGACGGGCGGCTGGGCGCTCGCGTGGACCGCCGGGTTCCTGTTCGTGGTCGCGCCGGCGGGCGCGGGCGTGCGCGAGCTGGTGCTCGCGGCGGTGCTCGCCGGGGTGCTCCCGGGCCCGGCGGCGGGGCTCGCGGTGCTCGTCAGCCGGGTGGTCCTGACCCTCGTCGACCTGGCGTTCGCGGGTGCGGGGCTGCTGCTCGCCCGGGCTGCCGGACGAATTCGTGCCGGATCACCGCCGTTACGCCCGTGAATGCCCGGCGTGTTCGGCGCGTCCTACCCGGTCAGCGGCGTAGTCTCGGCGCGTGAGATCGGTGAGACAGTGTTCGCGCTCGGCCTGCACCAATGCGGCCGTGGCGACGCTCACGTACGTGTACGCGGACTCGACCGCGGTCTTGGGTCCGCTGGCGCACCTGGCCGAGCCCCACAGCTACGACCTGTGCGCGGAGCACGCCGAACGGCTGACCGCGCCGCGCGGGTGGGAGGTGGTGCGCCTCATGCCCGAGTTCGAGGACGCGGGGCCGAGCCCCGACGACCTGTCCGCGCTGGCCGACGCCGTGCGCGAGGCCGGCCGCCGGCGTCGTCCGGCAGAACCGCCGACGGTGACGGAGACGGCCCGCCGCGGCCACCTCCGCGTGCTGCGCGCGGACGACGACAACTCGGCCTGACGGTCGGCCGCGCTGTGGCCGGCGTGCCCGCGCCGGGCTGATCGGCAAAAGGGTCGGTGATCGGCAGAAGGTCAGGTGATCGGCACCCCGGGGTGCCGATCACCTGACCTTCTGCCGATCATCCGAACCGCGTGGTCGAACCGCGCGTCGTCCGGCGTGCAGCGCCGCGGCGGGTCAGGGGACCCAGGCGCAGACCGCGTGGCCCGCGCCCGAGAGCTCCAGGTTGCCGGCGTCGTGCGGCACGAAGACCGACTCGCCCTGCGCCAGGCGCTGCGGACCCTCCTCGGAGCGGTCGGCGGTGAGCACCAGCTCGCCGTCGAGGCACAGCAGGATGCGCGGCCCCGTCGCGGGCAGCGCCACGGGCTCGCCCGGGTCGACGTCGGCGGTGGTCAGCGCGAACTCCGTGACCGGCACACGGTAGGTGTGCACCTGCCCGCGGCTGCCCGCCGTCGTCACCTCGGGGGCGGACGGTTGTTGCGGGGCGAACACGGTGCACGCGACGAGGTTCTCCTCGTCCACGAGCTTGGTGGTCAGGCCCGCGCGGAGCACGTTGTCGGAGCTGGCCATGATCTCGATGCCGACGCCGGACAGGTAGGCGTGCACCACGCCCGCGGGCGTGAACGCGGCCTCGCCCGGCTCCAGCGAGAACCGGTTGAGCATGAGGGACGCGATGGCGCCCGGGTCGCCGGGGTGCTGCTCGGCGAGGTCGATCACGGTGCGGTCGGCGCGCTCGAACGGGGAGCCGGCCGCCAGGCGGGCCCGGACCGACTCGAGGGTCGCCTCGATGTCGGCGGCGCAGGCCTCGTCGGCACGCGCGGAGAGCAGGTGGTTGAACGCCTCACGCATGCCGTCGTGGCTGCGGTCGTTGAGCAGGGCCGCGCGGACGCCGGCGACCATGTCACCCGCCAGGCCCTCCAGCACGTCGAGGATGGTGCGCGGCGTGCGGAAGCCCGCCAGCCCCTCGAACTGCGAGAGCGCGACGATCATCTCGGGCTTGTGCTGGTCGTCCTTGAACGACCGCTTCGGCGAGGTCAGCGGCATCCCGGCCTTGTTCTCGCGCGCGAAGCCCTCCCGGGCCTGCCGCGGCGAGGGGTGCACCTGGAGCGACAGCGCCTTGCCGGCGGCCAGCACCTTGAGCAGGTACGGCAGGCGCGGGCCGAACTGCTCCGCGACCCGGTGGCCGAGCGTCTGCACGGGCGCCTCGCGGACCAGGCGGTCGAGGGCGACGTGGTCGACCTCGCCGTCGCGCGCGATCGCGCTGACGGACGGCGCGCTGGTGTGTGCGCCGAGCCACATCTCCGCCTGCGGTTCACCGTCCGGTTCCGCGCGGAGCAGGTGCGGGATCGCGTCGACGGATCCCCAGTCGTACCGCTGGATCGTGTTGGTCAGCGGGAGCGGGGAGTGGAACTGGGCAATCGCAAGCACCGCGCAAGGATAACCGTACGAAACATCCGGTTCCTGGACAGGGGTGGTCGGGGCACCCCGACCCGCGGATGGGGGGCACCCCTGATCGCGGTGGGCCGTCCGCGTTCCGTAGGCTGGCGGCGTGGCCATCGATCTGAGCACCCTCGTCAAGGCGTACGACGTACGCGGTGTCGTCCCCGACCAGCTCTCCCCGCACGTGGCGCAGGCCCTGGGGGCCGCGTTCGCCCGCGCGGTCGTCCTCGCGGACGCCGGCGCCGGTTCCGCGGACGCCGACGAGGCCGCGGCGGGCCGGCCCGCCATGGTGATCGGCCGGGACATGCGGGACTCCGGGCCGGAGCTGGTGGATGCGTTCGCGCGGGGCGTGACGGGTCAGGGCGTGGACGTCACGCTGATCGGGTTGTGTTCCACGGATGGTCTGTACTTCGCGTCGGGGCGGCTGGACGTGCCGGGCGCGATGTTCACCGCGAGCCACAACCCGGCGCGGTACAACGGGATCAAGCTGTGCCGTTCGGGCGCGCGTCCGGTGGGGCAGGAGACGGGTCTGGCGCAGGTCCGGGAGCTGGCGCAGGGGTATCTGGACGACGGGCTCCCGGAGCCGGTCGCCGAGCCGGGCCGGGTGACCGAGCAGGACGTGCTCGCCGACTACGCGGGGTTCCTGCGGGAGCTGGTGGACCTGTCCGGCGTGCGGCCCCTGAAGGTCGTGGTCGACGCCGGCAACGGCATGGGCGGCCTCACGGTCCCTGCCGTCCTGGGCGATGCCGCGGGCCTGGCGGGGCTGCCGGTGGAGGTGGTGCCGTTGTTCTTCGAGCTGGACGGCACGTTCCCCAACCACGAGGCCAACCCGCTGGAGCCGGCCAACCTGATCGACCTGCAGGCCGCCGTGGTGGCGAACGAGGCGGACCTGGGGCTCGCGTTCGACGGCGACGCGGACCGGTGCTTCGTGGTGGACGAGCGGGGCGGCGCGGTCTCGCCGTCCGCTATCACGGCCCTGGTGGGGCTCGCGGAGGTGACCAAGGAGCTGACCGCCGGCCGCACGCCGACGGTGATCCACAACCTGATCACGTCCCACGCCGTCCCGGACCTGCTGTCCGCGGCGGGCGCGGAGACGGTGCGCACCCGGGTGGGGCACTCGTTCATCAAGGCGCAGATGGCCCGGCACGGCGCGGTGTTCGGCGGCGAGCACTCCGCGCACTACTACTTCCGCGACTTCTGGTTCGCGGACACCGGGATGCTGGCCGCGCTGCACGTGCTGGCCGCGCTCGGGACGCAGGACCACACGATGTCGGAGCTGGCCGAGATGTTCGAGCCGTACGTCGGATCGGGGGAGATCAACTCGACGGTGCCGGACGCCGCGGCGGCGACCGAGCGGGTGCTGGACGCGTACCGGGCGGCGTATCCGGGGATCGTGGTGGACACCCTGGACGGGGTGACGGTCTCGCACTGGGAGTCGCACCCGCAGTGGTGGTTCAACCTGCGCGCGTCCAACACCGAGCCGTTGCTGCGGCTGAACGTCGAGGCGGCCGACCAGGACATCATGGAGAAGGTGCGCGACGACGTCCTGTCGCTCGTGCGTGATCCGGCCGCCGAGCCGGCCGAGGGAGAAGAGACACCGTGAGCACTGCCAAGACCGAGGCGCTGGAGCCGTGGGTGCGCGAGATCCTGCGCTGCCCCGTGACCGGGGCGACCCTGACGGACGGCGTCGGGCCCGGCGGCGAGCCGGAGCTGCACTCGACCGATCCCGAACGGCCGCTGGCCTACCCGGTGCGCGACGGCATCCCGGTGCTGCTGGAGTCGGACGCCCGCCCGCTCTGAGCGGCCGGACGGGCGAGCAGCCGGCCGGGCTCAGCCTGGCCGGATGCTCGTGAACCAGGACGACGGCACGTTGCCCGCCGAGGTCTTCGCGCCCACACGGGACCGGATCTGGTCGGCCTTGCCCGAGACGCTCCGGGTGGCGCCGTTCGGCGCCGTGGCCACGAGCCGCTTGACCTGACCGCTCGAGTACCGGTCCGTCACCTTGATCGACGCGACCCGGTCCAGGCCGAAGAGCTGCTGCGCCCTGGCCTGGCTGAGCGCCCGCTCCCAGCGCACCATGCCGTTGCCGGGGGCGGCCTTCGAGTACGGGTCCGTCTCGGACCGCTCGTAGGGCACGGCCGACGACCACACGTCCTCGGACCGGGCGCTGCGCCAGCCGTACCGGGAGCTCCCGCCGCTCGACGAGTAGTAGTGGGCGGCCACGGGCCGGCCGCCGTAGGTCAGCACGCTCGCCCGGCTGAGCGAGCGGGTGG
This sequence comes from Promicromonospora sp. NPDC019610, assembly GCF_044389365.1. Taxonomy (NCBI): domain Bacteria; kingdom Bacillati; phylum Actinomycetota; class Actinomycetes; order Micrococcales; family Promicromonosporaceae; genus Promicromonospora; species Promicromonospora sp. NPDC019610. Next base: position 619,875 of record NZ_JBIRXX010000003.1, read on the forward strand.
TGGAGCTGACGGCCTTGCGCCAGTACGCGCTGCCCTCGCCCGAGGCCTTCTTCCACCCGGAGAACTGCTGGTCCCGGATGTCGTCCACGACGTGGCAGCGGCAGACCGCCTTGCGCTGCGCCGTCTCCAGCACCGCGTACGACCGGGCGACGACGGCCTGCGCGCGCAGCGCCTGCTGGCCCCCGGCGGAGCCCCACGAGGAGGGCATCTCGGCCACGCCGTACAGGTAGTCGGTGTTCAGCCGCAGCCGGTTGACGACGTTCGGCACCCCCTGCGACGCGCTGAGCAGGAGCCGCCCGTACCGGTAGGAGCCGTGCGCGCCCTTGACGCTCGCCGTCGCGGGGCTCGCGCCGGGTTTGTACGAGGGCGTCCCGGCCCACTGGAGCGTGAGCTCGTCGTGCCGGTGCAGCCTGCCGTCCGGCGTACGCACCAGCACGTCGCCCTTGGCCGTCGACACGTTCAGCGTGCCCGCCGGGCCGAAGGCCACGGTCCGCTCGCCCACGCGCAGCCGCCACCCGCCGCCGCGCACCGTGACCTTGGTCGCGCCCGCGTCGCCGTAGCTCGCGTACGAGTACGGGTCGGGCCCGTAGACCTGCACGTCGATCAGGGTCTTGGTGTTGACCCGCTTGGCCACGGTGCCCTGGTAGTAGTGCGCGAGGATGCCGGCGGCGGAGTGCCCGCGCCGGGACATCTCGTAGGCGCCGTACTGCGCCATCCCCACACCGTGCCCGAAGCCCGAGCCCTCGATGACGAACCGGTCGGGCACCGCCGCGCTCGCGGTGCCGGGGGCCGCGACGAGCGACGCCGCCGCGAGGACGACGGGGAGCAGGAGGTGGCGCCAGCGGTGCGGGCGACGCCGCCCGGGCTGGCGTTCGCGTCCGCCGCGCGGGGCGGGGGAGGGGACGGGTCGTTCGGCGCCGGCTCGTGTGCTCATGGTGATCTCTCCTCACTGCACTCTGCATCACGGCCCGCCGCTCGGCACCCGGGGTCACCCACAGGTCACCCGCCCTCACCCGAAACGGGTGATTAATGCCGCCATGGGTGCGGTGTCGCCCGGCCCTGCCTACGGTCGGGGCCATGAAGCCACTCGTGCGGCGAACGACCACGACATCCCTGGTACTCGTGCTCTCCGCCGGTGGCGTGCTGCTGCCGGCCGTCGAGCTGCCCCTTCCGGAGGCCTCGGCGGTGACACCGGAGGTCGACGAGGTCCGCGTGCGCGGCGTCGACCCCGCGGCGCGGCGCGACCCGAGCGCCCTGCGCGCGGCGCAGGGCCACGACGAGGCCCACGCGGACGCCCACCCGGACGCCCCCGCGGACGCGAAGGACGACGACGGTGGCACGGCCGGCGGCACGCAGTCGGGGTCCGCGGACGACGCCGGGGCGGCGCCCGGCCGGCTCGCGGCGCTGAGCCCCCGCACCGAGACCCTGGAGTTCCTCGTCGCCGGCGTCACCTGGGACGCCGGCTCGGACGAGGAGGTCACCGAGGTCGCCCTGCGCGTCCGGGAGGACGACGCCTGGGGCGCCTGGCAGTCGGTCGGCGTCGAGGAGGTCGGCGCCGACGGCGCGGGCGTCCCGGGCGGGCGGGCCGGGACCGAGCCGTTCCTGTCCGCCGGCGCCGACGCCGTGCAGGCCCGCGTGCGGACGGTGAGCGGGCGGACGCCGTCCGGCCTGCGTGTCGACGTCGTGGACCCGGGCGCGACGGCCGCGGACGCGAACGCGGGGGCGACGGCGCAGCCGGCGGGCTCGGCGAACGCGGCGACCGGTGACGAGATCCGGCCGGCACTGGTGCCGCGCAGCGGCTGGGGCGCCGACGAGTCGCTGGGCGAGGTGTGGCCCGAGGTGTCGGGCCGGCTGGACGCGATGTACGTGCACCACACGGCGGGCACCAACTCGTACAGCCGGAGCCAGTCGGCGGCGATCGTCCGCGGCATCTACGCCTACCACACGCAGTCCCGGGACTGGCCGGACATCGGCTACCAGTTCCTCGTCGACCGGTACGGGACGGTGTTCGTGGGACGCCGGGAGGCGGCGACGGACAACCCGATCGGCGCGCAGGCCGGGGGCTTCAACACCGGCACCATCGGCATCTCCGCGATGGGCAGCTTCGACTCGGCGTCCCCGACGTCGTCCCTGCTGCGCAGCCTGGAGCGCGTCCTCGCGTGGAAGGCGTACCGCTACCACATGCCCGTGACCGGGACCGTGGGCCTGCCGAACGGCGGCAGCTCGGGATCCGGCACGCGCAGCGACCCGGGCGACGTGGTGCGGGTGCCCCGCATCCTCGGCCACCGCACCACGAACTTCACCGCGTGCCCCGGGACCCGCCTGGCCGAACGGCTCCCGGCGATCCGCCGGGCGGTGAACGCGATGAAGAACGCCGCGCTCGACCGCTATGGCACCGTGCGCTTCACGACCGGCACGATCACGGCCCGGGCCGCGAAGGGGAACCAGTACCCGATCCAGTGGCCGGCCCGCACGCGGTTCCACTGGGCCGCCGAACCGGGGGCGGTGCGCTACCAGGTGCTGGAGCGGTACGCCGGCTACCGGTCGCCCATGCCGAACGAGCGCTACTGGCGGCGGATCGTCACGGTGACGGGCACCTCGGCCAACCTGTACGCCGCCGAGGGGCTGTCGGTGCAGTACGCCGTGCGGGCGGTCGACCGCAACGGCCGGCTCGGCCCGATCTCGCACCTCGTGCGCACCACCCGCCCCGTGCCGTTCGCCTCGATGGCCCGCACCACGGGCACCTGGGCGCTGGTGCGCAACGGCTCCTACTACCGGGACCGGGCGTGGTCCACGGTGCACGCCGACAGCCGGCTCGTGGTGTCCGACGTCGAGCGCGTGACGCAGGTGCGGGTCATGACCGCGACGGCGCCCGGGCGCGGGCGGCTGGCCGTGTACGTGGGGTCGACCCGCGTGGGCGTGCTCGACACCGACCGGCCGAGCGCGGCCCAGCGGGTCCTCACTGTCCGCCTCCCGCGGACCATGTCGGGGCGGGTGACGCTGCGCACGCTCGACGACGCCCGGGTGCGGGTCAGCGGGGTGGCGTTCGTGCGGTGGTGAGCCTGCCAGGAAGCACTTCACGGAGGGGGTAGGGACCGCCTGTATCCTCGTGGGCGTTCATCCGCCCCGAAAGGTTGGTTCCCGTGAAGCACCTCGTCCTGCACGTCGGCGCGCACAAGACCGGTACGACGCTCGTGCAGAAGGCCCTCCGTGCGAACCGTGAGGCCTTCGCGGCGCGTGGTTACGACGTACTCATCCGCAACGAGTACGAGAACCTCACCGAGGGATACCACTCCCGGTGGCGCCGGCAGGGCGGCAGCCTCCGCAACGTGACCCGGGCCTTCGAGATGGTGCGGAACGCGGCGACGCAGGACAGCCTGATCATCTCGCACGAGGACCTCCTGGCCTCGGTGCACTCGTTCCGGACCGGCCCGCTGTACGCGCCCGCCGGCGACGTCCTGGGGATCGCCCAGGAGGTGCTGCGGCCGGAGCGCACCACGGTGCTGCTGTACGTGCGCCGCCAGGACCGGTTCGTCGAGAGCTCCTACCTGCAGACCGTGCGCGTGGGCTCGACCCAGTCGTTCGAGGAGTTCATGAAGCCCGTGACCTCGGACAACCTGCGGTGGGACACCCTGGTCGAGACGATCAAGGGGGCCGTCCCCGCGGACGCCGAGGTGCGGGTCAACTACTTCGAGGGCATCAAGGAGCTGCACTCGCGGCCGTTCGTGCGCGAGTTCTACCAGCAGACCGGTGCGGGTGTGACACCCTCGTTCTCCTTCAACACCGAGGCCGTCAACCGCGGGTACTCTGACGCGGCACTGAAGCTTGCGCTCGTCGGCAACGGCGAGCTCGACGCGGAGGACCGCCGTAAGCTCCGCCTGTTCCTCGACGCCAACTTCTCGAACGTGACGCACCCGTCGCCGCTGCTCCTGACGCCGGAGCAGCGCGAGCAGATGCTGACCGAGCTCGCGCCGTCCAACAAGGCGCTGCACGGGATGGTGACACCCGGCATCTCGCAGGCCGCGGCGGACCTCGCGGTGAACAAGGGCGAGTCGCCGTACCTCCGCGGCGGGAAGTGACCCGCACCGCGACATGACGTTCCGTCGCCCAGGGGGCGGCGGGCTTGGCAGATCTGACCACACTGATCAAGGATGGTTCCCGTGCATTCCAAGACCCGGCGCGTGACACGATGAAGCGACTTCGACTGTTCCATTTCGACATCAAGACGTACGGCAACTACGGGGACACCCTGCTGTTCGAGACCGTGCGCGAGCTCTTCGAGGGCTTCGCGGGCGGGGACGCCTTCGAGATCGTCCAGAGCCGACAGCTGCGCGACCCCGTGACCGCGCGTCTGGTCGACTTCATCAACGAGAACGTCGACGCCGTCGTCGTCGGCGGTGGTGGCCTGTTCCTCAGCGACACCAACCCGAACCAGCGCTCCGGCTGGCAGTGGAACATCTCGCTGGACCTGCTGCGCCGCATCGAGAAGCCGCTCATCATCTTCGCGGTGGGCAACAACCGCTTCATCGACCAGCCGGACTTCGAGGACCCGTTCCGCGAGCACGTCAACCTGACGCTCGAGAAGTCGGTGTTCTTCGGTCTGCGCAACCACGGCTCGGTGGAGACCATCAAGCCGTACATCACGGAGTCCAACCGGGACCGGGTCACGTACCAGCCGTGCCCGACGACGCTCTCGTCGTTCCTGTACCCGGACCTGTTCCGCGACGAGATCCCGCACGAGCGCCGCATCTCGGCCGAGTCGATCGTGGGCAAGCGCCAGGCGCGCGCCGGGTTCGACGCCGACAAGATCTACGCCGACCAGGTGGACGTGCTGGCCAAGCTCTCGGGCGAGGGCTGGCGCATCGAGAGCGTGCCGCACGCCCGCGCTGACATGGGCTTCCACGACCGGCTCACCGAGCGCGGCATCGTGGACAGCGAGCATGTCCTGTGGGGCAACCGCGACGTGCTCTACCAGGGCATCGAGTACTTCGCCGGCCTGCCGATGATCCTGGGCACCCGCGGTCACGCGCAGATGGTGCCGTTCGGCATGGGCGCGATCCCGCTGTCCCTGTACGTGCACCACAAGATCCGCTACTTCGCGACCGACATCGGCCACGCGGACTGGGCGATCGACCCGCGCGCGGACGGCTTCCAGGACACCCTGTACCGCACCATCAACGAGGCCTACGAGCGCCAGCCGGAGCTGCGCAAGGAGCTGGCGGGCGTCCGCCAGGGCTTCTTCGACACGTCGATGGACAACCTCTCGACGATCTACAAGAACCTCACGGGCGAGACGGTCACGCCGTCCTTCCGCGCGCTGACGCCGCAGGAGCGCCGTACCGCGGCGCGGGCGTACGACTCGTCCATGCGGTTCGACAAGCTCGAGCAGGACAACGGCCGGCTCAAGCGCGAGCTGAACAAGGCCCGTAAGGACCTCGAGGCCGTGGGCGGTCCCCGCAAGCAGCTCGTCCCGGACGGCCTGCGCCGGCGCCTGCGCCCGCTGCGCAAGCGCCTCATGGGCGGCTGACCTGAGGTGAGCCGAAGCGCCGGGGTGGTCCGCCGACCGCCCCGGCGCTTCGTCGTGCGCGGAAATCCGGGCCGTCGGGCCCGCCCGCGCGTACTCTCGGTGCGATGAAGCACCTCGTGCTCCACGCGGGCGCTGCCAAGACCGGCAGCACGCTCGTGCAGAAGGCCCTCAACGCCAACCGGGAGAAGCTCGGGGCGAAGGGCTACGCGGTCCTGGTCCGCCACGACTACGAGACCGCCACCGGCGGGGCGCACGCCCGGTGGCGCCGCAAGGGCGCCGGGATCGAGAACGTCGGCCTCGGCTTCGCGCGGCTGCGCGACCAGCTCGACCACGAGAGCCTCGTGCTGTCGCACGAGGACCTGTTCGCGACGGTGCAGTCGTTCCGCGACGGGCCGGTCTACCGGGCCGCGGGCGACGTGCTGCGCCTCGCCCTCGACGAGCTGCGCCCCGAGCGGGTCACGGTGCTGTTCTACGTGCGCCGGCAGGACCGGTTCGTGGAGAGCGCCTACCTGCAGACCGTCCGCATGGGCTCCACCCTCACGTTCGAGGAGTTCATGGAGCCGGTCGCCGACGAGTACCTGCGCTGGGACGTGCTCGTCGACCGGATGCGGGCGGCGCTGCCCGACGGCGCGGACCTGCGGGTCAAGTACTTCGAGAGCATCAAGACCCTGGGGTCGCGCGGCTTCGTGCGGGACTTCTTCGCGGCGACCGGCGCGGGCGTGCCGCCGACGTTCTCGTTCAACACCGCGAGCGTCAACCGGGGCTACTCGGACGTGGCACTCCAGATCGCGCTCCTCGGCAACGGCCTGCTCGAGAAGCAGGACACGCGGGAGCTCCGCCACTTCCTGGACGCGCACTTCTCCAACCTGACGCACCCGCCGCCCCGGCTCCTGACCCCGGAGCGGCGGGCCGAGCTGCTCGCCACGCTCGCGCCGTCGAACGAGGCCCTGCACCGTTGCATCGGCGCGGACGGCACGTCGCCGTACCTGCCCGGAGCCGGCTGACGTCGCCGCTCACACACCGGGTGACGTCGTCGCGGTCCCCGCGCAGGTCGGGCGGCCCGCGGTTATATTCCCCTCAGAGGGGGCAGCCGCGCGATGTGAGGGGACCATGCGACGTCTACGCCTTCTGCACCTCGACCTCAAGACCGTCTACAGCTACGGCGACCAGCTCCTCTTCGAGCTCGTCCGCCAGACCTTCAACTCCTGGGGCGGCGGTGAGCAGTTCGAGCTCACGAGCAGCAGCCCGTTCCGCGAGCGGGCGACCACCGCGTTCGTGGACGACATCAACGAGCACTTCGACGGCGTGGTCATCGGCGGCGGGGGCATCTTCCCGCGGCGCACCAACGCCACCCCCGCCTCGGGCTGGCAGTGGAACATCACCACGGAGCTCCTGGCGCGGCTGAGGAAGCCGATCATCGTGTTCGGCGCCGGCAACCCGGCCCCGTTCGACCCGGAGCGGTACAACGAGGTGTTCCGCAGGCACGTCAACCAGACGATGGCGCAGAGCGTCTTCTTCGGGCTGCGCTCGACCGGCGCCGTCGAGGACATGCGCGACTGGCTGGAGGCGCCGGAGGACGCCCCGCAGCTCACGCTGCAGCCGTGCCCGACGACGATCGCGCGCGTGCTGCTGCCCCGCCTCGCGAGCGAGCCCCCCGACGAGGACGCACGGCGGATCGGTATCCAGGTGGGCCTGGAGGCGGCGCACGTGAGCTCGGGTCTTGAGCCCGATGCGATCTTCCCGCGCCTGCGCGACCTCGTCCGGGCGCTCCAGGAGGACGGCTGGGCCGTCGAGTTCCTGGGCCACAAGCGCACGGACATGAAGTTCTTCCAGGAGTACGGCGCCGAGCTCGGGCTGGTGGGGCACCGGCTGTTCGGGAGCACCCGCGTGCTGTTCGAGGGCGTGCACACCTACGCGCACCTGCCGCTGGTGCTCGGGGCACGCGGTCACTCGCAGATGATCCCGTTCGGCCTGAACAACATCCCGCTCTCGCTGAGCACCAACAACAAGATCAAGTACTTCGCCCATGAGATCGGCCACCCCGAGTTCCTGGTCGACCCGTGGCGGAGCGACTTCGCGACCGACGCGTTCGCGCGGATCGACGAGGCCGACCGGAAGCGCGCGGTGCTGCGCGCGGAGCTCGCGGCGACCCAGCAGCGCTTCGTCGACACGACCCGGCACAACCTCTCGGTCATCTACGAGCGCCTCACCGGGGAACAGGTCGACGCCGACCTCGTGCCCTACAGCGAGCGGGAGCTCAGCCTCGCGCAGGCCTGCTACGACGCGGACTTCGAGCGGCGCCGGCTGGCCGAGGAGGCCCACGCCGCGCAGGCCGGGGCACGGGCGCAGGGGCCGGCGGGCGGCGCGGCCGCCGCGCGCACGGCGCGGCCGACCCGCTCGGCGGCGCACGCGGCCTCCGGCAAGCAGGGGTCGCTGGCCACCTTCCGCCGGATCGTCCGGGCCGGCCGCCGCCGGGCCCGGCGCGTCCTCAACCGGTGACGCAAGAACCCGTGGGGCGGGAACCGTCCGGTTCCCGCCCCACGGGCTGCGTCGTGCTCGGTTCCGCTCCGGGCGAGTGCCTCGTTCCTCGGCCCTCACCCTGCGCTGCGCCTCCGGCTCAGGCTCTGCTTGTCTGTCGCCTGAGCCTGCGGCTCCGCTCCGGGCGAGTGCCTCGTTCCTCGGCCCCCACCCTGCACTGCGCCTCCGGCTCAGGCGAGCTTCTTCTTGATGGAGCGTGCCTGCGCCAGCATCATGTCCTTCATCACGCTGCGGCGCGGGTCGATGGCGTACGCCTGCTTGAGCACGCGCGCGCAGTCGTCGTGCCGGCCCAGGCGGCGGTACGCCTTGGCCAGCTCGCGCAGCTCGCCCGACGTCGGCTGACGCTCCGCGATGACGCCCTCCAGCAGGCGCACGGCCTCGTTCGCCTTGTTGGTCCGGTTGGCGAGCTGGGCCTGCCGGAACGGGCTGCTGCTGCCGGCCTCCGGCGGCTTGCCGCCGGCCGCGGTGTGGCGCAGCTCGCGCACCAGCTCGTTCTTCTCCCAGTCGGAGAGGTAGTCGAGCCAGGCGTAGTCGAGCTGGTCGTACCGCTCGCCCTTGGACGTCGGCTCCCACGGCTTGCGGCCCACGTAGTGGAGGACCTTGACGTCCTCCTCGTTGAACACCTGCGGGTGGTGGGAGTAGATGCGCTTGGTGGTGTTGTACTCCAGCGGCAGCTTGCGCCAGTCCGAGAAGAACTGGTTGAGGAAGCCCTGGTCGCCGCCGTCGTAGGACGTCGTGTGGCTGAGCTGCGACATCATCTTCTCGAACATGCCGTGCGACGGGTTCACGGCGAAGACGCCGGAGTTGAACACGTTGCCGTCGGGCAGGTCCAGGCCGGCGTCCGGCACGGCGGCGAAGTCGTCGCCCTCGAACAGCTCGTCCAGGCTGCCCTTCACGACGGTGTCGCTGTCGAGGTAGACGACCCGGTCGAAGAAGTCGAGCCGGAACACGTGCAGCTTCGTGTACGTCATCGCGAAGCGCGCCTGGATCTTGTTGCCGCCCGAGTTCATCGGGTTGCGGATGCCCGGGACCTGGATGGTCCGGATGTCGCTCGCGGCCAGTGCGCTGCGGTCGGCGTCGGGCGTGACGAGCGCGATGAGCGGGACGTCGGAGTGCTCGCGCAGCGAGTTCGCGAGGGCGCGCGCGCCGTGGTGGTACGAGCCGGAGACCACGGTGACGTACGCGCACTTGCGCCCGCCGATCTCCTTCCACAGCGGACCGCCGACCGCGGGGACGATCACGGAGGTGTCCTCGCCGACCTCGGGGAGCTCGAGGTCCACCGTGTCCTTGGAGGCGGCGAGCGTCGGCACCGCCTCGGGCGTCAGGTGCGGGCGCTCCGTCAGCTCGTCGGCCGGGGGCACGAACAGGTGCAGCGTGTCGGACTGGCTCACCGAACGGATGGTCGCGTCCGGGAACTCGGCGAGGCAGGAGCGCAGGAACGCGAGGTCGGAGTCGAGGCCGTGGGCCGACTCGTAGCCCGGCGTGAGGTCCTTGTCCTTGAGCGCGGACTCCGCGGCCTGCGTGACCGTGTAGCCGTAGCGGCTGTCCTTGGACTCGTAGAGGTCGACACCCGCGAGGTAGATCTCGCGGAAGCCGACCCCGAGGCCGAACGCCAGGGCCTGCATGCCCGTGGTGGGCAGGCCGGGCCGGCTCATGAAGGCGCGGGCGAGGCGGGGGTGCCGCGCCGGGATGGACCAGGAGTCCAGCTCCTCGACGCCGGCGAGCGGGTCCAGGCCGTACTTGTCCCCGTCGCGGTTCGCGGCGTGCCGCATCGGGCTGAGGATCCGGCGGACGTCGTAGCGTCCCGAGCGGACCTCGTCCTGCAGCAGCTTCTCCAGCTTCTCGTTCGGGATGGCGCTGAAGTACGCGTCGACCCGGTCACCGAAGTGGTAGTTGCTCTCCAGGAAGAACCAGTTCATCCGGAAGACGACCACGTCCGCCGGGATCCGGTGATAGGGAGGCATGGCCGACGACGGCCCGTTGCCGACGATCAGCAGGGGCCTGTCGATCAGGTCGGCGAACGATGCGATCTCCGCGTCGCCCGGTTCACGGCCGAGCGGCACGCTCCGCATGGTGGGCATCGAGATAACTCCCTTTCGGTGTACTGAGACCGGTTGAGTCTAACGGCGATGTGGTGACACGAGAGGTCAAGCCTTGGCGACGTCCGCGGCCGCGGCGCGGACGTGCGGGAGCAGCAGCAGCTGGCGGTCCGCGACGTCGGCCCGGTACTCGTCCTCCCGGGCCAGCACGTCGAGGGTCCGCTCCGCGAGCCGGGCGCCCAGGTCGGCGTCCGCCACGTCGTAGCCCCAGTCCGGGCGCTCCACGTCCTCCAGGAAGTACCGCATCTTCGGGTGCGACACGATGCTCAGGACGGGGGTGCCCAGGCCGAACGGGATCATGGTCGCGTGACCGCGCATGCCGATCACGAGCGACGCCTGCCGGTAGACGGCGAGCGCGTCGGCCTGGTCCATGTAGTGCAGCTCGTCGACGGGCAGCACCAGGTCGTGCGCCTCCTCCAGGTCCTTCGCGAGCTTCAGGTCGCCGCGGGTGTGCGCGGCGATCCGGACCTCCGCGCCGCCCTTGCCCGCCTTCTCCGCGAGCTCGACGATCTGCTCGAGGAAGTCCGCGTACCCGCCGCCGAAGCGCCGCTCGCTGCGGTCGAAGGCCGCGTTGATCAGCACCGTGCCGGAGCCGGTGCGTCCGGCGGGCAGCTCGGGGCGGATGTGCTCGAGCACGGTGGTCGGGCAGGGCACGAAGCGCACCTTGTCGTGCAGCTCGGCGGGCAGCAGGTCGCGCACGCGCTCCATCGAGCCGGTGTTGCGCAGGCCCAGGAACTCGGCCTTGCGCGTGAACTCGATCAGGCTGCGGCGGAACAGGTCGCCCTTGAACCGCTGCCCGGTGAAGAGGTTGAAGCCGACGGCGAAGGCGTAGACGGGCACCGTCAGCGCGTCGAGCGAGGCGGGCGGCACGTTCCACTGCCAGCCGCTGTTCGAGTTGGGCGAGGTGTCCGGGAGGAAGAGGCCGCCGCCGCCCACGACGAGCGCGCGCTGGGCGTTCGCGATCCGGACGAACTCGTCGTCGAACACCTGGTGGGCGTGGAACGGCGTCCACTCGGTGGGGCCGGCGGGCTCCGTGATCGCGTCCCGGACGGCGTCCGGCAGGACGATGTCGCCGAAGTTCTCCCCGCGGTCCACGTAGAACGCCACGTGGCCCATGCCGCCCGTGGGGGCGTCCGCCTCCGCGGGCGTGATCGGGTTCTCGGACCGGGCGAGCACGGTCCGCACCGACGAGCGCGGCATGTCGTGGCGGATCGCCTTGCGGGCCAGGGCGTGCGCCGACTCGTCGTCGTGCATGATCCAGGCCACCTGCGCCGCGCGGGCGGAGCCGAGGCCGGGGCTGGCGATCCGGAAGGCCCGGCGCGCCGCGTCGTACCGGCTGAGCGCCGACAGCGTGGTGCCGAGGGCGACGAGGTACCGCTCGGTGACCATGCCGTACTGGCGGAACGTGCCCTGCAGCAGGTGCAGCGCGCCGGCGTGGTCGCCGTCGGCCGCGATGTACTCGGCGTTCTCGACGGCGACGTCGAGCAGGTCGGGCCGTGCCTCCAGCACCGTCATGCGGCCGGCGTCGGCGAACGCGTCCAGGAGGTCGCCCAGCGGTCCCTCGACGCCGTGGGTCAGGCACGCGACGAGGTACCGGCCGAACGCGGCGTCGGCCGCCTTGCGGTTGGCGAGGGAGACCGTGGCCGCGAGCTCGCGCAGGTCGGCCAGCTCCGCCGGGCCGTCGTCGTTGCGCATCCCCGCGCGGAACTCCACGAACTGCTGCATGTCCTCGACGGCTCGCTTCGCGTTGGCGTGGCGGCGGGCCACCGAGCCGGTGCCCTTGGAGGCGTCGTAGAAGTGCTGCTCCGCCGCCTCGGCGTCGCCGCCGAGAAGGGCGACGATGCCCGCGAGGCGGAGGGTCTCGGCGTCGGGCGCGCCCGTCCGCAGCAGCCGGGTGAGCGTGGCCGCGGCGGGCAGGTCGCCGCGGTCGATCGCCGTGCTCGCGCCGGCGAGCAGCGCCGCGCGCACCGCGGGGACGTGCTTCCAGGCGATCACGCCTCGCGCGAGCGCGCGCGTGGTGGCCGCGTCGAGCTTCGGCCGGGAGCCCGTGGCCCGCTGCAGAGCGCGCATCACCTCGGCGGTACGCTGCGCGTTCTCACGCCGCTTGGTCCGGGAAACGGCTCGAGGCACGTCGCCGTCGTGCGGGGAGTTCGCCATGCGACCTTCGGTTCCGGGCACTCGAGCTGTCTCCGTTCTCGGCACGGTCACGCCGGCTTCTGGGGCGCCGCATACCGTTTCGTGGGGATTCTTCTGGGGGACCGGCGGCTGTCGCCGCGCTACGGCAGGATCCCACATCCTGCCCGGCGCCGGGGGCGGGCCCGTGTGCGTCGGACGGCGCGGGTCGCGCTAGTGTGGACGGCGTACCCGTCCAGTCCCGATCCGAGAGTGCCACGTATGTCAGTACCCGGTGAAACCCCGTCCGCCGTCGTCGTCATCCCGGCCCGGGGAGGTTCGCAGGGCGTACCCCTGAAGAACCTTGCGCGGGTGGACGGGATCACGCTGGTCGGACGGGCCGTCCAGGCGTCCCTCGCCGCCCCCTCGGTGGCCGAGGTCATCGTCTCGACCGACCACGACGAGATCGCTGCCGAGGCACGGCTGCACGGCGCGCGCGTGGTGGTCCGCCCCGCCGAGATCGCCGGCAGCACGGCGTCGTCCGAGTCGGCCCTGCTGCACGTGCTCGACCGCGTCGAGGCCGGCGACGGCGGCCTGCCCGCCCAGGAGATCCCGCCCGTCACCGTGCTGGTGCAGTGCACCTCGCCGTTCATCGACCCCGAGGACCTGGACACCGCCATCCGCCGCGTCACGCGCGGCGAGAAGGACGTCGTGGTCGCGGTCTCCGAGACGCACGACTTCCAGTGGCGCATCGACGACGGCGTCGCCACACCCGTGGGCCACACCACCGACTTCCGCCCGCGCCGGCAGGACCGCGCCCCGCACTTCCGCGAGACCGGCGCGTTCTACGTGATGCGCACGGACGGCTTCCGTGAGACCGGCCGCCGCTTCTTCGGCGACGTCGGCATCCAGCCGCTGGCGCCCGAGTGGTCCATCGAGATCGACGAGCCGCGCGACCTCTGGCTCGCCCGTCAGCTCGTCGACCAGGAGAGCGACGCCGCGCCGGTGCCGCTCGACGTCGACGCGCTCGTCACCGACTTCGACGGCGTGCACACCGACGACCACGCCTACGTGGACCAGGACGGCACCGAGCAGGTGCGCGTGAGCCGCGGCGACGGCATGGGCGTGTCCCGCCTGCGCCGGACCGGCCTGCCGTTCCTCATCCTCTCGACCGAGACCAACAAGGTGGTCGCGTCCCGCGCCGACAAGCTGAAGGTGCAGGTCATGCACGGTGTGGAGGACAAGGCCGCCGCCCTGCGGGCGTGGATCGCCGAGCAGGACCTCGACCCGGCACGGGTCGCGTACGTCGGGAACGACGTGAACGACCTGGCCGCCATGGCCGTCGTCGGGTGGCCCGTCGCGGTCGCCGACGCGCGTCCCGAGGTCAAGGCTCAGGCCCGGCTGGTGCTGTCCCGCGAGGGCGGGAACGGTGCTATCCGTGAGATCTGTGACCGTATACTCGCTGCGCGTCCGGGTGAAGTCACCGCCAGTTCGGCAGCCACCCAGACCCCCGTCGTCACCGGTTAGTCCCGACGACACGTAACAGCACTACCCTGTGCTCGACCCTTTCGGAAGGACCTTCTTATGAGCGCGACGAACGCGCAGCCCGCGCCGGTCACTATCGGCGACCTGCAGGTCGGCGCCGACCAGCCCGTGTACGTGATCGGTGAGATCGGCATCAACCACAACGGTGACGTCGAGATCGCCAAGAAGCTGATCGATGTCGCGGTCGAGGCCGGATGCCAGGCCGTGAAGTTCCAGAAGCGCACTCCGGAGATCAGCACGCCGAAGGACCAGCGTGACAAGATCCGTCAGACGCCCTGGGGCGAGATGACGTACCTCGAGTACAAGTACAAGGTCGAGTTCGAGGAGCCCGAGTACACGGAGATCGACGCGTACGCCAAGGAGAAGGGCGTCCAGTGGTTCGCCTCTCCGTGGGACGCTCCCTCGGTGGACTTCCTGGAGAAGATGGGCGTGCCGACCCACAAGGTCGCCTCCGCCTCGGTCACCGACCACGAGATGCTTCGTGCGCTCGCCGCCACCGGCAAGCCGATCATCCTGTCGACCGGTATGTCGACGCTGGAGCAGATCGACGCCGCCGTGGAGATCCTGGACACGAGCAAGCTCGTGATCCTGCACGCCACGTCGACCTACCCGCTTCCCCCCGAGGAGGCGAACCTGCGCACCATCACGACGCTGCAGGAGCGCTACGGCGTGCCCGTCGGCTACTCGGGCCACGAGACCGGCCTGCAGATCTCCCTCGCCGCCGTGGCGCTGGGCGCCGTGGCCGTCGAGCGGCACATCACGCTCGACCGCGCCATGTGGGGCTCGGACCACGCCTCCTCGCTCGAGCCCAAGGGCCTCGAGAACCTGGTGCGCGACATCCGCATCCTCGAGAAGGCGCTCGGCGACGGCCAGAAGCGCGTCATGCCCGGCGAGTTCTCGCCGATGTCGCGCCTGCGTCGCGTCGACGCCTGAGCCGAAGGTACAACGCAGGGTGGGGGCCGAGGAACGAGGCACCCGCCCGGAGCGGAACCGCAGGCTCAGGCGTCAGAAGAACAGAGTCTGAGCCACAGAGCCTGACACCGCACCACTGCTTGAGTCGTCGGAGGCGGGCACCGCACGCGCGGCGCCCGCCTCCGATGTTTCCGAAGACCGACTGAACACGAGATCGTGGACCCCTGGGTCCCGCCAGCGCGTCAACGAGAGGAGGCCTCGTGCCCGAGCGGGTAGAGGCGGCGAGCATGCCGTTGGTGACGGTGGTCGCCGTCGTACGTGACGAGGAGCCCTACCTCGAGGCGATGGTGCGCTCGATCCTGGGCCAGGACTACCCGCACCCGCTGCACATGGTGCTCGCGGTGGGACCGTCCAAGGACCGCACCCGCGAGATCGCGGACAAGCTCGCCGTCGAGACCGGACGCGTCACCGTGGTGGACAACCCCACGGGCTCCAAGCCGCTCGGCCTGAACGCAGGCCTGGAGCGCATGCCCGAGGGACACTCGATCTTCGTGCGGGTGGACGGCCACACGGTGGCCGAGCCCACGTACGTGCGCCGCGCCGTGGAGGCCCTCCAGGCCGCCGGCGCGGACGGCGTCGGCGGGCGGATGCTGCCCGTCGGCGACACCCCGGTGCAGAAGGCCGTCGCGCGCGCGATGAGCCACCCGGCGGGACTCGGCGCCGCGTCCTTCCACACGGGCGGCGTCGCCGGCCCGGCCGAGACGGTCTACCTGGGCACCTTCCGGCGCGAGGCGCTGGAGCGCGTGGGCGGGTACTCGCCCGTGTACGTGCGCGCCCAGGACTGGGAGCTGTGCCTGCGCCTGCGCACCAGCGGCAGCCTGCTGTGGTTCGACCCGTCGCTCGTGGTCGAGTACAAGCCGCGCCGCAGCCTGGGCGCCGTCGCCACGCAGTTCTGGCGCACCGGCATGTGGCGCCGCGAGGTCGTGCGCCGCAACCCCGGCACCGCGAACCTGCGCTACCTCGCCCCGCCGACCGCCGTCGTCGTGCTGGGCGTGTCCGTGCTCGTGGCGATCGGCGGCGCCGTCGCGGGCTCGCTGCCCGTGACGCTGGTGGGTCTCGTGCCGCCGGCCGCCTACCTCCTCGGCGTGCTGGCGGCGTCCGCGCACGCGGCGACACGCCGCCCGCGGCTCGACCTGCGCTCGGCGCTGGCCCTGCCGGCGACCCTCGTGACCATGCACATGGCGTGGGGCGCCGGGTTCCTGCGCGGGCTCACGGAGCGCGTGCGGGTCGACGACGGCGTCTAGTCCTCGTTGAGTGCTGGGTATTTGTGGGTTCTCCGCTCTCGGAGCCACAAATACCCAGCACTCAACGAGGGTGGTCAGGCCTTCTTGTCCAGGAACAGCAGCCGCACCGGACGGGTCGTCAGACGGATCGTGTCGTAGACGAACTTGGGCAGGTACATCTGCAGCGCCATCCGCAGGTAGCGGGCACGCAGCCACGGCTTGACCTGGGCCAGCTCGGTGAGCGTCCCCGCCTCGCGGCGCGCGGCCAGCTCCCGGACCGTCGCCGGCAGCTCCGAGTCGGTGGCGTGCAGATAGTTGTCCTCGAGCCATGCGGTGTCGGGCTGGGGCCCGCCGGCGCGGAACGCGTCGCCGGCGTCGGCCACCGGCATCACGCAGCCGCTGCCGGCGAACGGCGCGTTGAGCAGCTCGGGGGTCACGCCGAAGTCGTCGATGATGACGGTCGACAGGCCCAGGGCCAGCGACTCCATCGCGGCGGTCGAGCTGACGGTCATGAGCGCGGAGCCGGCCTGCAGCCACTCCGCCATCGGACCGTCGACGAACCGCAGCGCGTCGCTGCGGTGCCCCAGGCGCTCGTGCTCGGTGTCCCACAGCTCGTCGTAGGGGAACGCCTCGTTGTGCGTCTGCCGCTCGCCCTTGCGGGCGCGCAGCTTCACGATGACCTCGAAGTCGTCCTCGGCGAGCTTCGCCAGGCGGTCCAGGAGGGTGACGCGGTCGGGCCGGTTGTCCGGCACCTTGGCCTGCGCGGCGAACACGACGCGCTTGACCGGCTCGGCGCCCAGGCTCGTGGCCATGTGCTCGAGGAACGGCAGGTGGGCCAGCGGCACCTCGGGCGTGACCCCGTGCGCGGCGAAGGCCTCGTGGTAGGCGTCGACCTCGAGGCGGCTGTGCACCACGAACGCGTCGCACCAGCGGCGCCAGCCCGTGCCCTCGGGCGTGGCGGGCAGCGCCATGCCGGGCAGGCCGGTGATCAGGGCGGGGCGGCGCTTGCCCGCCGCGGCGACGACGGCGCGCGCCACGACCTCGGCGACGGGCCCGGTGGCCGCGATGAGCACGACGTCGGGGGTGTTGTCCCGGATCTGCGCGGCGAGGTCCCGGACGGGCAGGACGGCGGGCCGGACCACCGAGGACCCGGCGACAGCGGCGGCGATCTGACTGGTGGTCGGCGCGATCGGCGTCTTGACGATCACGGCCGAGCGGTCGAGCCCGCTCTCGTCGGCCGGGCCGAGCCTGTCGAGCGTCGCGCATGCCCACTTCAGATACGAGTCGCTGTCCGCGACCGCGAGCACGCGGATGGTCATTCGTTCGCCTCCGGGGAGTCGGTTTCCGAAGCGTCGTCGGCTGCTGCCCGGGCTTGCCGGGCGAGCTCGACGACGCTGGTCAGGTGTGCTCGTTGTTCGGCCGTGGCGCGCGGTGTCCACCAGTCGGCGGGCACGTCGAGCGCGGTGACGGGGACACCGAGCGGTGAAATGATAGTGGTCAACAGGATGGTCGATGTCGACGGCAGGCTGAGCACCCGCTGGCCCGCCCGCAGGCCCCGCAGCCGGATCTCGACGGGGGCTCCGGGAGCGTCGACGGTCACGCCGTCGATCTCGGCCAGGGTGGCGAGCAGCTCCGGCGTCTGCCGGCGGTGCGGCACGTAGCGCAGGGCGCTCTCCTTGGCCAGCGACCGGATCCAGTCGACGTAGCGGTGCGGGTCGATCAGCTGGTCCGCGGCCATCGCCGACCCGACGACGATCGTGGGTTCCGGCATGGCCTCGTCGGCGGGCTGCGCGGTGAGCCAGCCGAACTGGTTGTGCCGCACGTCGAAGCCCTGGGCCCGCAGGCCCGCGGACAGCTCGGGGGTGAGCGGCATGGCGGTGAAGATCGTGACGCGGCCGTCGGCGGCGAGCGACCGCAGACGTCCGGCGGCGACGGCGCCGAGCCGGCGGCGGGGGGCACGCGCGGGCCGGCCGATCCGGACCAGCGGGTCGCGGCGCACCAGCAGGCGGCACAGCTCGAGCGTCGCCAGGCCGTCGTCGACCAGGACCATGCGCTCCGGGCGCCGCAGGGGCGCGGTGGCCTGGAACAGGCCGGAGAAGGCGTCGCCCACGAGCCAGACGGGCTCGCGCGCGGTCAGGGCGCTGCGGCGGCCGGCCAGGTCGAAGGTCAGTCCGTCGGGGAGGCTGAGCTCGCGCACCGCGGACAGGGCGTCGCCCAGGGCGGGGACGTCGTCGCGCACGTGCACGTGCGTCTCGGTACCGCCGTACCCGGCGGCGTGCGCTTCCACCGTGCAGAGCAGCTGCAGCGGCGACTCGACCAGGGCGCCGGCGACACGCGGGAACGTGGCGTCCGGGTCGGTCGTTCGAGGAGCGGGACGGGGGTGCTGCACGCGTGGCAGTCTCTCACGTGACACGTCCGCCGAGGTCCGGCGGGCGTGGTTCCGTGCGGTCCTCCGCTAATCCCGACCACACTGCTAGGGTTCGTGACCCGCTAGGATCGAACGGCCGGATCGTCACCGGCAGTGCCCCCGACCAGACAGGTATTTCCCAGACCGTGAGCACACCTACTACCGACGCGGCCGCGCCAGCAAAGCCTGCCGCCAGCGGTGATGCTAAGAAGCCACCGCCGCCGCTCGTCCCCGGCACGACGTCTGCCGAGCGGCTCGCTCTCGCGAAGAAGTACGGGCTGCGCCCCCTGAACGTCCGCCCGCCGCTGGGCGAGTACATCCGCGACCTGACCGGACGCTGGGCCTTCATCCGCGTCCTGGCCACGTCGACGGCGTACGCCAAGAACCAGAACAACTACCTGGGCCAGCTCTGGGCAGTGCTCAACCCCATCCTGAACGCGACCGTGTACGTGCTGATCTTCGGCATCCTGCTCGGGCTCAACCGCGGGGTGGACAACTCGATCGCGTTCATCGTGATCGGCGTCTTCATGTACCGCTTCATCGAGTCGTCGGTGACCGGCGGCGCCAAGTCGATCAGCGGCAAGACCCAGCTGCTGCGCTCCCTGCACTTCCCGCGCGCCGTGCTGCCGATGTCGACGGTGCTGTCGCTGCTGACCACGCTGCTCCCCGCGATCGTGGTCATGTGCATCGTGTCGCTGCTCAGCGGGCTGCTGCCCGGCTACGAGATGATCCACATCACCTGGTGGTGGCTCCTGCTGCCCGCTGCCGTCGCGCTGATGTGGATCTTCAACACCGGGCTGGCCTTCTTCATGGCGCGGTACGTGGCCACGACGCCGGACATCGAGAACGTGCTGCCGTTCATCATGCGTGTCGTCATGTACGCCTCCGGCGTCATCTTCCCGCTCGCCGACTACGTCGCGCGGATGGAGATCCCCGAGACGTCCAAGGCGATCGTGGGCGGCATCCTGGAGTACCAGCCGGTCGCGGTGTACCTGTACCTGGTGCGCTCCGTGCTGATGCAGGAGGAGCAGTTCCCGCCCAGCGGTCTCATGTGGGCGCTCGGCGGCGTGTGGGCCGTCGTGTTCTTCGTGGCCGGGTTCATCGTGTTCTGGCGCGGCGAGGAGAGGTACGGACGTGACTGAGGCCGACGAGCACATGGACTTCGACCTCGAGGTCGAGCCCGAGGACGCCGGGCAGGAGGCGCTGGAGACCGACCTGGGCGACCCCTGCCTCGTGGTGGACGACCTGCACGTCGTGTACCGCGTCATCGGCGGCCGCGCCCGCAAGGAGGCCGAGAAGGGCGGGGCCGAGGTCCGCGAGATCAAGGTCAAGGTGCCCTTCCACAAGCGGCTGCTCCAGGCCGGACGCCGGCACGTCGGCGCGGTGAGCGAGGTGCACGCCGTGCGCGGCGTCTCCTTCACGGTGCGGCACGGCGAGTCCGTCGGGATCGTCGGCGTCAACGGCTCGGGCAAGAGCACCATGCTCCGGGCGATCGCCGGCCTCATGCCGCCCAAGAAGGGCAGCGTGCACGTGTCCGGCGAGCCGTCGCTGCTCGGTGTGAACGCGGCGCTCATGCCGCAGCTCTCGGGCGAGCGGAACATCATGATCGGCGGCCTCGCGCTCGGGCTCACGCCCAAGCAGGTCGACGAGAAGTTCGACGAGGTGGTGGAGTTCGCCGGCATCGGCGACTTCGTCTACCTGCCGATGCGGACGTACTCCTCCGGCATGGGCGCGCGCCTGCGGTTCGCGATCTCGTCGGCCGCGTCGCCGGACATCCTGATGATCGACGAGGCCCTCGCCACCGGCGACGCCGCCTTCAAGGAGCGCAGCAAGTCGCGCATCGAGGAGGTCCGCGCCAACGCGGGCACCGTCTTCCTGGTGAGCCACTCGATCTCGACGATCGAGGCCATGTGCACGCGCGTGCTGTGGATGCACCAGGGGCAGCTCGTGATGGATGGTCCCGTGCACGAGGTCGCCGAGGCGTACAAGAACTTCGTGCGCGCGCAGCGTCCCGGCATGGGCCCGGCCCGTCGGCGGGCGCTGCAGCGCAAGCGTGCGGCGGAGGAGGCCGCGCGGAAGAAGGCGGAAGAGGCCGAGCTGAAGAAGGCCGAGGCCAAGAAGGCCGCGGAGGCCACGGCCTGAACCCGGGGCTCTGACGGGCCCGGTGGGTGATCGGTAGAAGGTCAGGTGGTCGGCAGCCCGGGCTGCCGACCACCTGACCTTCTACCGATCACCTGACTTCTTGCCGATCACCCTGCGCCGCGCTGTCTCAACCCAGCAGGGTCTGGAGGTGGCGGCGCACCTGCTCCACCGCCTGCGGGACCGGGACGTCGGTCGTGTCGATCACGAGGTCGGCGTCGTCGGGCTCCTCGTAGGGGGAGGAGATGCCCGTGAACTCGGCGATCTCGCCGGCGCGGGCCCGGGCGTAGAAGCCCTTGCGGTCGCGGGCCTCGCACACCTCCAGCGGCGTGCTCACGTGCACCAGGACGAAGTGCGCGCCGGCCTCCTCGGCCATGGCCCGCACCCGCGCCCGGCCGGCGGCGAAGGGCGCGATCGGCGCGGCGACGGCGATGCCGCCGTGCCGCGCCACGAGCGCCGCCACGTAGCCGATGCGCTCCACGTTGGTCTCGCGGGACGCGCGGTCGAACCCGAGCCCCTTCGACAGGTGCTGGCGCACCTCGTCGCCGTCGAGCAGCGTGGTGCCCAGGCCGTCGTCCTCCAGCTCGGCCGCCAGGGCGCGCGCCACCGTCGACTTGCCGGAACCCGACAGGCCCGTGAAGAACACGACGGCGCCGCGGCGGTGGGCCCCGCTCGCGGCGCGGGTCAGCTCGGCCGCGGACGCCGGCGGGTACAGCGCGCGGACCGCCTCGTCCCGCACGCCCGGCAGGGCCGCCACGCGCTCGGCCGTGGCCGGCGAGCGGTGCGCGGCCAGCCGCTCGACGCGGGCCGCGCCGTAGGCGGCGGCGACGTCGTCCAGGGACGCGCCGCCCCGCCCGGACCACGGCACGACGACGGTGGTCACCCGCGCGCCCGTGCGCTCGGTCAGGGCGGCGGCCAGGCCCTGGGCGGCTCGCACGAGCCCCGGGGCGCCGACGACGCCGGGGCCGGGGGCGTGCCGCGCGACCGGCACGAGCAGCAGCACGCCCGAGCCGGCGTCGCTGCCGGAGCCGGAGCCGGAGCCGGCGTCGCTGCCGGAGGCGAGCGCCACCGCGGCGTCGGTCTCCTCGCGGGTCGGCACCTCGGTGACGAGCAGGCCGAGGCCGGCGCCCGGGCCGTCGCCGAGGCTCGCCCGCACCTCGCGGGCCGGACGGCGCACGGCGGCGTCCCACTGCGGCCCGATCGCCGCGGCGAGCGGCTTGAGCGGCTCGACCGCGGGCGCCTCGCCGGGCCGGGTCGTGAGCCGGGCCAGCGGCGTGTTCTCGGCATCCGTCAGCAGGATGCCGGCGGGCAGGGCGGCGGCGGGCAGGGTGGCGGCGGGCACGGTGTCGGCGACCGGGCTGTCGGCCGGAGCGTCGGCGGCGGGCACGTCGTGAGCCGGGCCGGGCCGCAGCGCCGTCACGAGCGCCGACGGCGGGAGCGCGCCGCCGAGGGTGAGCTCGAGGACGTCCAGCTCGTCGTCGGACAGGACGCGGGCGGGGGAGTCGGTCATCGGTGCGGGCTCGTCTCTGCCGGGTCGTCGGCGGTCTCGGGTTCGGGTGCGGGGCCGGCCGGCGGTCCGGCAGCAGGTCCGGCTGTGGGTGCGGTCGTGTGTCCGGCAGCGGGTTCGGCGGTGGGCCCGGCCGTGCCTGAGGCCGGACCGGCCGGGTGCCGGTCCTCGTCCGCCGAGTCTGCTACGGATGCGGGCCGGCCGGCGCCGAACCGGCGCTTGACCCAGAACCACACCAGGTTGCCGACCACCAGGGCGGCCCCGGCCGCGCCGAGCACCACGGGCAGGCTCGCGCCGAGCAGCTTGAGCGCGGACGCGAGCAGCAGGATGGCCAGCGCGCGGCGGATGATGCCGCCCGGCGCGCGGGACGACACGTGGGCGCCGAACCAGGCCCCGGGGATCGCCCCGATGAGCAGGGACGTGGTCAGCCCGAGCGAGAAGTCGCCGTACAGGATGTGGCCCAGCGACGCCGCGGCGACGAGGGGCACTGCCTGGACCAGGTCGGTGCCCACGAGCTGGGACGCCTTGAGCGCCGGGTAGAGGAGCAGGAGCACCACGATCACCACGGAGCCGGCCCCGACCGACGTCATGCCCACCAGGAGCCCGGCCACGGCGCCGAGGATCACGGTGGGGACGGGCCGGACCACGAGCTCGCGCGGCGCGGACGCCGGTGTCGGGCCCTCGCCGAGCGCCGAGCGGCTCCGCACCATCTGCAGCACGGCGCGCAGCACGAGGCCGCCGGACGCGATGAGCAGGGCCACCCCGAGCACGGTCTGGAGCGCGGTGTCGAGGGAGTCGCCGAACGGCAGCGCCTTGATGAGCAGGGCGCCGGAGAACGCGGCCGGCACCGAGCCGATGCACAGCCACAGCACGAGCCGCAGGTGCACCGTCCGGCGCCGCAGGTGCACGATCGCCCCGGCGGGCTTCATGAAGAGACTGGCGACCACGTCGCTGGAGACCGCCACGAGCGGGTCGACGCGGAAGACGAAGATCAGCATCGGCGTCATGAGGGCGCCGCCGCCCATCCCGGTCAGGCCGACGACGAAGCCGACGGCGAGACCGCCCAGGACCAGGGGAAGGTCGACGCTCATCCGGCGCGGACCACGGGTCGGGAACTGATCGTCGGTTTCCCGATCAAACTCATCGGAATAGTGGTCATTAGCGCTCCCTGCTGCCGGTAGTGATGCTTACTGGTCCACTGGCGCTGGATCGCATGCCGGAATGGTAGCCTCGGCGCGTCCGCCGGACTGCACCTGTGGCACCTTGGCCCCCTGTCGAGCGTCGCGTCAGGACGGCCGGATCTGCCGGAAGCCGTCCACCCTGGAGACCGATGAACGCGCCGTCCCCCACGCTCCCTCCGGCGTCGCTCGACGACGACGCCCTCGCCCGCGCACTCGCCTCGGGAGCGGCGGAGGTGCTGCTCGCGCTCCGCGCCGAGGTCGACGCCGCGGGCGGCTCCTTCGTCGCGAAGGAGCTGAAGGACGCGGGTGACGCCGCCGCCCAGGCCTGGCTCGCGGCCGCGCTGTCCGAGGCCCGGCCCGCCGACGCCGTCCTCTCGGAGGAGGCCAAGGACGACGCCGTCCGCACCGGCGCCGACCGGGTGTGGATCATCGACCCGCTCGACGGCACCCGCGAGTTCGCCGAGCGGCACGCCGACGGGCCCCTGGCCGGGCAGTGGCGGGACGACTTCGCCGTTCACGTCGCGCTCTGGGAGCGGGGCCCCGGCCTCACCTCCGGCGCCGTCGCCCTGCCCGCCCGCGGGCAGGTCCTGACCACCGCGGACGCCGTCCTGCGGGACGACGACTCGGCCGCGGTGCTGGCCGGGGACCGGCCGCTGCGGATCGCCGCGAGCCGGAGCCGCCCGCCCGCCTTCGTGGCGGCGCTGGCCGAGCGCGCCGACGTCGAGCTGGTGCCCATGGGCTCCGCCGGGGTCAAGGTGCTCGCGGTCGCCGACGCTACAGTTGACGCTTATGTCCACGGCGGTGGGCAGTACGAGTGGGACTCCGCGGCGCCCGTCGCCGTGGCCGGGTCCCGCGGTCTCGTCTGCACCCGCCTCGACGGATCCGAGCTCGAGTACAACCGGGAGAACCCCTGGCTCCCCGACCTGTTCGTATGCCCCCCGGCCCTCGCTCCGCGCCTGCGTGAGCTGCTCGACTCCGTCGGTGTCGAGTCCGTGGTCGGGGCAGATAGCAAAGAAGGTGCTTGAGGAGTGAAGAGTCACGTCCTGAGCCAGCTGCGCAGCCTGGAGGCCGAGAGCATCCACATCATGCGCGAGGTGGTCGCCGAGATGCAGCGGCCCTGTCTGCTGTTCTCCGGCGGCAAGGACTCCATCGTCATGCTGCACCTCGCGGTCAAGGCGTTCGCCCCCGCGCGCGTCCCGTTCCCCATCATGCACGTCGACACGGGGCTGAACTTCCAGACCGTGCTCGACTGCCGGGACCGCTGGGTGGAGCGCACGGGCGTGCAGCTCGTCGTCGCCTCCGTCCAGGAGGGGATCGACCGCGGCCTCGTGCAGGAGGAGCCCAACGGCTCGCGCAACCGGATCCAGACGCCGGTGCTGCTGGAGGCGGCCGAGAAGCACGGCTTCGACGCCCTGTTCGGCGGCGGCCGCCGCGACGAGGAGAAGGCCCGCGCCAAGGAGCGCGTGTTCTCCTTCCGCGACGACTTCGGCCAGTGGGACCCGAAGAACCAGCGCCCCGAGATCTGGAACCTCTACAACGGCCGCGTGCACCAGGGCGAGTCGATCCGGGTGTTCCCGCTGTCCAACTGGACCGAGCTGGACATCTGGTCCTACATCGAGGCCGAGGACATCGACCTGCCCGACCTCTACCTCGCCAAGGAGCGCGAGGTCGTGGAGCGCAGCGGCATGCTCTACGAGGTCAACGACTTCACCCCGCTCAAGGACGGCGAGAGCGCCCAGGTCCTGTCCACGCGCTACCGCACGGTCGGCGACGCGAACCTCACCGCCTGCGTCGAGTCCGCCGCGACCACGCTGCGCGACGTCGTCGAGGAGGTGGCCGCCGTCCGCCTGACGGAGCGCGGCGCCACCCGCGGCGACGACAAGGTCAGCGAGGCCGCCATGGAGGATCGCAAGAAGGAAGGCTACTTCTGATGACGACGACTCTTCCCGACGCCGCCGCGGCGCACCCCGAGGTCGCCAGCGGCGACCTCCTGCGGTTCGCCACGGCCGGCTCGGTCGACGACGGCAAGTCCACCCTGATCGGCCGGCTGCTGTTCGACAGCAAGTCGATCTTCGCCGACCAGCTCGAGTCGGTGGAGCAGGTCAGCCGGGACCGCGGCAACGACTACGCGGACCTGTCGCTGCTGACGGACGGGCTGCGCGCCGAGCGCGAGCAGGGCATCACCATCGACGTGGCGTACCGCTACTTCGCGACGCCCAAGCGCAAGTTCATCATCGCGGACACCCCCGGCCACATCCAGTACACGCGGAACATGGTCACGGGCGCCTCGACGGCGGACGTGGCGCTCATCCTCGTGGACGCGCGCAAGGGCGTGGTGGAGCAGTCGCGCCGCCACACGTTCCTGGCCACGCTGCTGGGCGTGCCGCACGTGGTGGTCTGCGTGAACAAGATGGACCTCGTGGACTACGACGAGCAGGTCTTCGAGAAGATCCGCGCGGAGTTCACCGAGTTCGCCTCCCGCCTGCGCGTGCCCGACCTGACCTTCATCCCGGTGTCCGCCCTGGCGGGCGACAACGTGGTGACCCGGTCCGAGAACATGCCGTGGTTCGACGGCTCGCCGCTGCTCAGCCACCTCGAGCGGCTGCACGTGGCCTCCGACCGCAACCTGGTCGACGTCCGGTTCCCGGTGCAGTACGTCATCCGGCCCCAGCAGAACGACGCGCGCGACTACCGCGGGTACGCGGGCACCGTCGCGTCCGGCGTCATGAAGCCGGGTGACCGGGTGCTGGCCCTGCCCGCCGGGCTGGAGACCACGATCGAGTCCATCGACACGGCCGACGGCCCCGTCGAGGAGGCGTACCCGCCCATGTCGGTGACGGTGCGGCTGGCCGACGAGATCGACATCTCGCGCGGCGACATGATCTGCCGCCCGAACAACGCGCCCACGGTGACGCAGGACGTCGACGCGCAGATCTGCTGGATGGACGAGTCGGCCGCCCTGGTGCAGGGCAAGAAGTACGCGATCAAGCACACCACCCGGTGGGCACGCGCGATGGTCAAGAACATCAACTACCGCGTCGACGTGAACACCCTGCACCGCGACGAGGAGGCCACGGAGATCAAGCTGAACGAGATCGCGCGCATCCGCCTGCGCGTGACCCAGCCGCTGTTCGTGGACTCCTACCAGGCCAACCGCCAGACGGGTGCGTTCATCCTGGTCGACGAGGCCACCAACAAGACCGTGGCCGCGGGCATGATCGGCGGGGCCGCGCACCAGTACTGAGTCACCTCCGGGTCACCGCTCGGGCGGGGTCCGGCCAGCGCTGGGTGCGTCCACCCGGTCCTGATACGCTCCGCAGCGCCAGAGGGCCGCCGACCTCGGTCGGCGGCCCTCCGACGCTGCCGAAGTGGTCCCTGGCCAGGGCGCTCGTTCCCCCGCCGGACCACACGCTCCGTGCACCGACCCGGAGGATCAGTGACCGTTGTCTCCGACCCGCTGCCGCCCTCGGGCGTGACGGCGGGCCCGGCCGGTGCGCCCGACGACCGGTCGGTGCCGCTCGCCGTCGTCCGGCCCCGCGCGAGCACGCACATCCCCGAGCTGCACGGCCTGCGCGGCCTGGCCCTGGCGCTCGTGGTGGCGTTCCACCTGTTCGGCAACGGCCGGGTCTCCGGCGGTGTCGACGTGTTCCTGGTGCTCTCGGGGTTCCTGGCGACCGGCTCGCTGCTGCGCCGCGCCGACACCCGGAGCCTGCGCCTCGGCGACCACTACGGGCGCACGTTCGCCCGGCTGGTGCCCCCGGCGCTGCTCGTCCTCGCGGCGACGGCGGCCCTCACCTGGTGGGTGCTGCCGCGCGGCACGTGGGTGCAGACCGGCCGTGAGCTCCTCGCCTCCGCGCTGTACTACGTGAACTGGGAGATGATCGCCGGCCAGCTCTCCTACGGCGCGGCCGGCCCGCAGACCAGCCCGCTGCAGCACTTCTGGTCGATGTCCGTCCAGGGCCAGTTCTTCCTGGCCTGGCCCGTCGTGGTGCTGCTCGTGGTGGCGGTCGCACGCCGGTTCTGGATCAGCTCGCGCGACCTGCTGCTCGTGGTGGTCGGCGCGCTGACGGTGGCCTCGTTCGTCTTCGCGCTGACCCTGCACGGCGCGGACCAGCCGGTCGCGTACTTCCACTCGTGGGCGCGGTTCTGGGAGCTGGGTGTGGGCGGCTTCCTCGCCCTGCTGCTGCCCTGGCTGCGGGTGCCCCACGGCCTGCGGCCGCTGCTCGGCTGGGCCGGCCTCGGCCTGGTGGTCTCCAGCGGTTTCGTGCTCGACGGCGGCGCGCTGTTCCCGGGGCCCTGGGCCCTGTGGCCGGTCACCGGCGCGCTGCTCGTGCTGCTCGGCTCCGGCGGCGCCGCGGCCTGGGGGCCGCGCCGGCTGCTGCAGGTGGCGCCCCTGCGCTTCGTCGCCGACATCTCCTACGCGCTGTACCTGTGGCACTGGCCGCTGCTCATCGCCTACCTGCACCACGAGGGGCGCGACCGGGTGGACCCGCTCGGCGCCGCGGCGATCATGGCGGTCTCGGTCGCGCTGTCCTGGCTCACCACCAAGCTGGTGGCCGACCCCGCGCAGCGGTTCCGGGAGGCGGTGGGCGGCTCGCGTGCGCTCGTGGCGACCGCGGTGGCCGTGTCGCTGGTGGCGGGCGGCGCCGTCGTCGGCATCCGGCTCCTGGAGCGGCAGGACGCCGCGCTGCTCGCCGCCGCCGAGGCGGCCGCGCAGGCGGACGCGCGGTCCTACCCCGGGGCGCTCGCCCTGAGCCCGGCGCACGGCGCGGACGTGCCGGTCGACGTCGACGTGCTGCCGGCGCCCGCCGTCGCCGCGCTGGACCTGCCCGCCGTCGACGACGACGGGTGCATCCAGGACAACGTGGTGAACCCGGGCACCGACGTGCCGATGACGTGCACGGTCACCGGCTCGCCGGACGCGGACCACCTGGTGGTCATGGTGGGGGACTCCCACATGATCCAGTGGGCACCCGCCATGGCGGAGGTGGGCAGCAGGGAGAACTGGGAGGTGCTGCTGCTGGCCCGGCGCGGCTGCCGCCTCGCGGCCCCCGTGGGCGCGACCGACCCGGCGGACATGTGCTGGTCGTGGCGGATCAACGCGCTGGAGCGGCTGGAGGAGCTGCAGCCGGACGCCGTCGTCGTGATCGGCAGCCGCACGTCGACCTCCGAGCCCGGCGACACCGTGATCCCGGCGGAGGCCCGGGCCTGGCGGCAGCTCGCGGACGCGGGCATCCGGGTGGTCACGCTGCGCGACAACCCGCGGTTCGGCTTCCAGGTGCCCGCATGCGTGGAGCAGCACGCCGACGGCCTTGCGTGCGCCCGCGCCCGTGCGGACGTGTACTCGCCGGTCAACCCGGTCGAGGAGGCCGAGGGCGTGCCGGACTCGGCGGTGCACCTCGACCTGACCCGGTACATCTGCGGGGACCAGCTCTGCCAGGGCGTCGTCGGCAACGTGCTGATCTACCGCGACGACAACCACATGACGGCCACCTACGCGGGGACCCTCGCCCGCCCGCTGCACAACGCGCTGCGGGTCAAGGCGCCGTGGCTGTTCGTGGACCCGATGAAGCCCCCGGCGGTACGCACCCGCTTCTGACCCAGGAACGTGTCAGACCCTCAGGTCCCGGGAGGGACCTGAGGGTCTGACACGTTCAGGACGCGGAGTCAGCGGTTGACGGCGTCCAGGGCGTCGGCGATGCCGTCACCGTAGAAGCTGTTCTCCGCCGGCGTGCCCACGCAGGCCGGGCCGGCCGTCGTGGTGGTGCACTCGTGGTCGTCGGCCTGTGCCCGGACGGCCGCCTCCAGCCGGGCGGGCGACCAGCGCGGGTGCGCCGACTTCAGGAGCGCCAGCACGCCCGCGACGTGCGGCGACGCCATCGACGTGCCGCTCTTGAGGCCCCACGTGCCGTCGAGCTCGGTGGACAGGATCGAGCTGCCCGGCGCGGAGACGTCGATCTTGCCGAGGCCGCGGTTCGAGAACGAGCTCAGGTTGCCCGCCTGGGTCAGCGACGAGACGGACACGACGCCGTCCAGCTCGGTCGGGATGTCCTCGCACCCGGAGTTGATGGTCCGCTGGACCGCCGCCGAGTCGTTCGGGCTCGAGCTGTCCGTGGTGTTGTTCGCCAGGTCGGTGGCCGCGTTGCCCGCTGCGGCGGCGTGCACCACGCCCTGCTTCGTCGAGAACTCCACCGCGCGGCGCACGGCCTCCTTGGCGGCGGCCTGGTCGGGCTGGTCCTCGCACCAGTACATGAAGGGGTCCACGTAGTACGAGTTGTTCGTGACGTCCATGCGCTCCAGGCCCGCCCAGACGAAGCCGCACACCGCGTACTCGGGGTAGATGTAGCCGTCGTCGTTCACGACCTTGACCGAGGCCAGCTTGACGCCCGGGGCCACGCCCACGATGCCGGTGCCGTTCTGCGCCGCGGCGATGGTGCCGGCCACGTGCGTGCCGTGGTCGGACGTGGTGGGCAGCCAGCCGGTCGCCGACAGGTCGGGCTTACCGGCGTCGGTGCAGTTCACGGACTGGTCGGCGTCGACCTGGGAGGCCAGGTCCGGGTGCGCCGCGTCGATGCCGGAGTCGAGCACGCCCACCGTGACGCGCGCCGACCCGGGGTTGATCTCGACGGCCTGGTCGGCCTTGATCATCTCCATGTCCCACTGCGTCACCTCGCCCGGGTCGGGGTCGGCCGTGGTGGAGCGGGACGGACCGTCGACGGTGCCGCCCACGGAGCCCTTCTGCCCCTTGCCCACCACGGACCGGCTCTCCTTCGCGCCCGCCGGGGTGTCCCCGCCGGGCGTGCCCTCCGTGGGGGAGACGGTGCGCGTCGCGCCCACCGACTCGATGACGCCGAGGCGGTCGAGCGCCACCACGTCCTCACGGAACGAGCCGTTCGCGGAGTGCACCACGACGACGCCGATCTGCGGCCAGCTCTGCACGACGACGCCGTCCGCGCGCCTGATCGCCTGGGTGGCGAGCGCCGCCTGGGCGGCCCCGGGCCGCTCCGTGTTCACGACGTACGAGAACAGGGCCCCGTCCGGCGTGACGATCGGGACCGGGGTCGACTCGGGCTCGTCCGCCGCGCCGGCGACGCCGCCGAGCGCGGTGAGCGCGAGCGTCGTCGCCGTGGCGACGGCGAGTGCTCGACGGGAGTGGGACATGCGCATGCTTCACTCTCCAGTGGCTGAAAGTTCGAGTCCCCCTGCGGGACCCCGTAGGGCAACCTACGCGTCCTGACCAGGATCGCCATCGCATCCGCACAAACTGAAACGGGCGCGAAACACGAAATTCTTCACCCCACTGTTTTTGTGGGACAGTGGGCCCCGTCCTTGCCCCCGAAGCGAAGAGCCTGACACTCCATGACGGCAACGACGACGGCTCCGGCCGCCACCGAGGACCACGCCTCGACGAACTCCGAGGCCCCCGTCCGCACCCGCAAGTTCCGTCCCGAGGTCCAGGCACTGCGAGCCCTCGCGGTGCTGCTCGTGGTGATCTACCACATCGATCCCACGGTCCTGCCGGGCGGCTATATCGGTGTGGACGTCTTCTTCGTGATCTCCGGGTTCCTCATCACGGGCCACCTGTGGCGCGAGGTCTCGACCACGGGCTCGGTGAGCCTCAAGAAGTTCTGGGCCGCCCGCGCCCGGCGCATCCTGCCCGCCTCGGTGGTCACCACCGTCGGCGTGATCGTGCTCTCGCTCGTGCTGCTGCCGCCCTCCCTCGTGGAGTCCTGGTGGCGGCAGGCGCTCGCCTCCGTGCTCTACGTCGAGAACTGGGCGCTCGCGGCCGAGGCCGTGGACTACCAGGCCGCCAGCAACGACCCCACGGCGTTCCAGCACTTCTGGTCGCTGGGCGTCGAGGAGCAGTTCTACCTGGTCTGGCCGCTGCTCGTGCTGCTGGCCGTCGGCATCTGGGGCGGCGCGCGCCGCGGCGTCGTGGTCAAGGACCCCGAGTCGCTGCGCCGCGTCCTGCTGGTGATCTTCTCCGTGGTGGGCGCCGCCTCCCTGGTCTGGGGGGTCCGGCAGTCGCTCGCGGACGACCCGGTGGCCTACTACTCGACGCTGACCCGCGTCTGGGAGCTCGCCGCGGGCGGCATCCTGGCCCTGCTGATCCGGGACACGCAGCGCTTCGCGCCGCTGCGCAGCACCATGGCCGTGTTCGGCGCCGCGACCATCGTCGCGGCGGCCTGCCTGTTCGACGACGGCACGCCGTTCCCCGGCTTCGCCGCCGTCGCGCCCGTGCTCGGCGCGTGCGCCGTGATCCTGGCGGGCCGCACCACGGGCCCGGGCTCGCTGCGCACCGTCACCGAGTCGTGGGGCGTGCAGCGCATCGGCGACATCTCCTACTCGCTGTACCTGTGGCACTTCCCGGTGATCGTGTTCTTCGGCGTCTACACCGGCCGCGACCCCCGGTTCACCGACATCATGGTGATCCTCCTGGCCTCGTTCTCCATGGCGATCGCCAGCTACGCCCTCGTGGAGCAGCCGGTGCGCGCATCGCGCTGGTTCCGGGCCGACGGCCGCATGCTCGTGGCCGCCCTCGTCGCGATGGTGCTCGTGGCCGGGCTCACGCTGACCCTGCCGTGGCGGGTGCAGGGCATCATCGAGCGCTGGGACCACAACGCCCAGGAGGCCGCGGACGAGGCGGACCAGACCATCCCCGAGGGGATCCAGCGGGACTTCGCGCCGTTCGTCGACGGCAGCACCGCGATCTCGCCCAACCCGATCAAGGCGGCGCAGGACAAGAGCCCCGAGGTCGACGCCTGCCAGGCGGGCCAGCGAGACGCCGTCACGACGCCGTGCGAGTTCGGCGCGACCGAGGACCCGGCGGCCACCGTGGCCGTGGTGGGCGACTCGCACGCCGCGATGTTCACCGAGCCGCTCGTCCAGGTCGCCACGGAGCGCAACTGGCGCGTGGTCACGTACCTGCACTCCGCCTGCCCGTACAGCGCGGACTCGCGCAACGGGTCGAGCCCCGAGATCGATGCCTGCAACGCGGCCAACGCGCAGACCCGCGCCGAGCTGCGCGAGCTCGCGCCCGAGCTGGTGGTCACGACCTTCCAGGAGTCGTACTCGCTCGCCGCGCGCGACGGGGAGGAGCACTCCGGCGCCGCGGGTCTCGCCGAGGTCTGGAACGAGCTGACCGACCGGGGCTCGCAGGTCGTGGTGCTGCGGGACACCCCGCACGCGCGCGAGGACGTCATCGAGTGCGTCACCGAGAACTACTCCGACCCGACGCAGTGCGACCAGCCGAGGAGCGACGCCCTGGGCGGCCGCGACACCGTGCCGGGCGCGCTCGAGGAGGCGCCGGGGGTCAAGTCCGTGGACGTCCTCGACTACTTCTGCGACGAGGAGACCTGCCCCGCCGTGATCGGGAACGTGCTGGTCTACCGCGACCCGAACCACGTGACGCGCACCTACATGACCGAGCTGACCGACCGGCTGCGCGAGGCGCTGCCCGCGCGGCTCTGACCGCGTTCGTCCTGCGCGTTCCGCGGGACGGACGTAGCCTGCCGGACATGTGGCGATCTTTCGCTCGGCAGACCGGTTCGCCCCGCTGGGTCAGCACGGCGCTGGCGGTCGCGCTGCTCGTGCCCACCACGGGCGGCGCGGCAGGCGCCGCGCCCCGCGAGGCCTCGGGCACCACCGCCGGCGCCGTCGCCACCGCTGCCCGGCCGAGCGCCCTGACCGGCGCCGTCACCGAGCGGCGGCTGCGCAAGGGGGAGACGTTCTGGATGTTCGGCCGCCTCACGGTGGGCGGCTCGCCCGCGGCGGGCCGCGCCGTCGTCGTACAGAAGAAGCGGATGGACGAGTCCGGCTGGCGCACGGTGGGCGCCGACACCACGAACCGGTCGGGGCGGTACAGCGTGCGGGTCCGGGCGGGCGCCGTCTACGAGTACCGCGCGATCTACCGGGGCTCCGCGAGCGCGCGGTCGTCGTGGACGGCGCGGATCGGCGTCGGGTTCACCACGGCGGACCGGACCATGACGTCCCGCGAGCGGCAGATGGGCGCGGCGATCGGCCGGCCGACGTCGGGCCACCGGCAGGTGACGCGTACCGTGGTGTCCCGCTCGTACCAGAAGGGGATCCTGGTCAAGGTGACCCGCTCCGGCCGCGACCGCACGTGGTGGGTGCACGGCGGCATCCTCGCCGAGTACCGGCACCTGGGCGGCGCCACGGGCCGTATGGGCGCCCCGGTGATGGACCCGCTGTGCGGCCTGGCGCGCGGTGGCTGCGTGCAGCGGTTCGAGGGCGGCGTGCTGTACTCCAACGGCGACGGCGCCGAGGCGTCGACCGGGCTGACCGGCGTGCTGGGCGAGGTCGTGGCGGCGGCCCGCTCCCAGGTGGGCTACGTGGTGCGGTACGACGGCGGCAACGGCTCGCGCTACGACTGGTACAGCAAGTACAACGCGTGGGCGCGCACCAACGCGCCGTGGTGCGGCCTGTACCAGTCCTGGTTCTTCAAGGCGTCCGGCCACGCGACGCTCGTGCCGCAGTCCACCACGTGGGGCGCCTACCGCGACTCGGTGCGGCGCAACCTGCCCACGGGCTCGACGCCGCGCGTCGGCGCCCTGGCCTTCGTGTCCTACATCGCGTCCGGCGAGGCGTCGCACGTGATGTACGTGGTGCAGGTGGACGGCTCCCGGATCAAGGTGATCCACGGCAACACCGGGGGTGCCGGCACGGTGCCGTCCGGCGCGCGGGGCGTCGTCGAGCAGTGGGTGCGCGAGTCGCAGGTGCTCTACTACGCGTACCCGCGGTACTGACCCCTCGGGTGCCGGCCGGCTAAGCGGGCCGGCTGAGCCGGCCGGTCAGGCGAACCGGCGACGCCGCGCCCCGACCCGTTCCAGCACGCCCGCCACGACGCAGCTCGCCACGAGGATCGCGACGGTGACGGCGGCCCCGAGCGCCATCGACCGCAGCCAGCCCACCTCGGGCGTGTGCAGCGCGTCCGTGACGAACGGGTGCAGCAGGTAGACGTACAGCGAGTGGTGGCCCACGGTGCGCAGCGCGTCGCCGACGATCGGCAGGGGAGTGCGCAGGGCGTCCCGGAGCGCCGGCACGCACAGGGACGCGCCCAGCGAGAGCACGGTGAACGCGGCGACGCTCCACCACGGCCCGGCGCCGTCCGAGGTGTAGACCCAGCTCCGGGCGACGAGGCCCACGGCCACCACCGGCAGCACCCACACCAGGGCGAGGCGCGGGATCCACCCGTTGCGCACCGCCACCCCGAGCAGGATCCAGACGAAGTACCCCGCGTACCGGGCGTCCACGTTGTCCAGGACGACCTGCGGGACCAGCTCCTTCAGCGGCGTCTGGAACAGCAGGGCGCCGGCGACGGCGGCCACGCCGAGCGCCGCCCGGGCCACCACGGAGCGGGCGAGCGGCCCGCCGAGCAGGCGCAGCAGCAGCACGCTCAGGAACAGCATGGGCACGTACCAGAGGTGGAACGAGGGGCGCAGCACCAGCACCTCGACGAACGACCGCACCGAGCCGAAGGCGTCGGGCTCCTGCACTGTCAGCCACAGCACGCTGACCACGAGCCACGCCGCGATCATGCGCTTCCAGTAGTGGCGCAGCAGCTCGCCCCACGGCCGGGTGCCGAACCGTGCCATCGAGATCATGTACCCGGACAGGAACAGGAACATCGGCATGTGGAAGCCGTAGATCATCCACTTGGTCCACGAGTCGCCGACGCCCTGCCAGAAGGTGTGCCCGAAGATCACGAGCACCATGAGGATGCCCTTGAGCTGGTCCGGTCCCGGGTCGTGCCGCGTGCTGCTCATCGCCGCAGAGGTTACCCCGGTCCGGCGCTCCGCCCGTCGGAGCGCCCGTCCCCGGCCGGTCCGTCCTCGAACAGCCAGGGCGCGCCGGCCCGGAGCTGCCGCCCCACGACGGGCGTGAGGGTGCGCACGTAGGTGTTGGTCAGGTGGTCGTCGTCGCGGTAGACGAGCACGTTGCCCACCACGGCGGCGCACACCTCGGGCCCGCAGATCGAGTCGGTGAGGTCCAGGTGCACCGCGGTCGCGGGCACGCCCGGCGCCGTCGGCACGGGCGAGACGGCGGCGAGCTGCTCGGCGCGGGGACGCCCGCAGGCCTCGGCGAAGCCGGCGGCGTCGACGCACTCGGGCACGAACCACTCGAAGCGGGGGTTGTCGCGGACGGTCACGACGCGGATCCCGGCGGAGTCCAGCGTGCGCCACGCGTCCACCTGGCCGGGCAGCACCTGCTCGGGCGAACCGTCCTCGTACGTGCGCGAACCGACCACCACGACGGCGTCCGGGCGGGCCGCCACCAGCGCGGCCAGCGCCCGGCCGTTCCATCCGGCGCACGACGGCGGGGGTACGGGGGCGGCGGGCGTGGCACCCGTGGGCCCTGCGCCCGTGGATCCCCTGCTGGCGGCCTCCGCACCCGCGGACCCCGTGCCGGCCGTGCTCTCGCCGCCGCCCGACGTCGCGAGGCGGCAGCCGTGCTTGAGCATCTCGCGCAGCTCCCAGCCGTGCGCCCGGGCCAGCGCGGCGAACGCCTCCTCGTACTGCTGCTCGTGCGACGCCCCCGCGAGGTAGACGACGGCCACCGGGTCGTCCTGCGCCACGACCGTGCACTCCAGCAGCTCGGAGCGGTCGCCGCCCTGCACGCAGTCGGGCCGGTCGGGATGGTCGTCGTAGGCCACCCACGTGGCGGGCCGGAACGGGACCGCGTCCGGGTCGTCGCGGCCGGCGTCCGCGGGATCCGCGGGGGGCGAGCCCGGGGCGAGGGCCGCGGCGCCCGGATGGTCCGGCGAGGGGGCGAGCAGCCCGTCGACGCTGTGCCGCACCGTCTGGTCGTGCGCGGTGGCCGCGGCCTGGGTGCCGCCCAGCATCAGCACGGCGGCGCCCGCGAGCACGGCGAGCGTCTGCCGGCCCGACGGCGTCCCGGTGGCCCGGGCGGTCACGTCGCCGACCAGGTCGGCGGGGCCGGGCGTGTCGGCGGGGCCGCGCTGGGCGGCGGCGCTCGCGGGCCGGCGCGCGGCCAGACGGGCCGTGACGTGGGCGAGCAGCGGCTCGGCCACGTACCGCGTGGTGAGCCAGGCGAGCGCGGCCGAGGCCACCAGGACCCCGGCGGCGGTCAGCGGGGTCGCGCGGTGCGCCCCCCGTCGTCAGGAGCCAGAACACCAGGACGGGCCAGTGCCACAGGTACAGCGCGTACGAGACGCGCGCGCCGAGACGCAGCGGGGCGCTGTCCAGGAGCCGCTCGACGCCGCGGGACGGGCGGCCGGCGGGACGCGCCCCCGCCGCCGGCCCCGGGACGGTCGCGATCAGCACCAGCGCCGCGCCGCCCACCGGCACGAGCGCCCAGGCGCCGGGGAACACGTCGGCGCCGTCGACCACGAAGCCCGACCCCACGACCAGGACGAGGCCCGCCCACCCGAGCCGGCTCCGTACGCGGCCGGCCTGGGCGACCGCGCGGCCGGCGTGCGGGAGGAGCAGGGCGAGCAGCGCCCCCACGCCGATCTCCCAGAACCGCGTGAAGGTGCTGAAGTAGGCGACCTGCTGGTCCACCCGGACGAGCCACAGCGCGTAGCCGAACGACGCGGCGGTGGCCGCGCCCGTCACCGCGGTGACCAGGTGCCGGGGCGCCGACGGTCCGCGCCCGGCTCGCGCGCGGCGTCGGGCGGCGGCGACCAGGCACAGCACCACCAGCGGCCAGACGGCGAAGAACTGGCCCTGCACCGAGAGCGACCAGAAGTGCTGCAGCGGGCTGGCGTCGGGTCCGGCCGCGCCGTACGCGAGCGCGGAGTGCACCAGCTCCCAGTTCTCCCAGAACGTCGCGGCCGCGCCGACCTCGCGCAGGCCCGCCGACCAGCGCAGCCGGGGCGCGAGCGCGAGCAGGGCGACCGTGACGGCGGCCAGCACCACGAGCGCTGCGGGCAGCAGGCGCGCGAGCGTCCGGGCGTAGTGCGCCGCGAGCCGCAGGGTGCCGCCCTCGGCGCGGCGCAGCAGCGTGCCGGTCGCGAAGAACCCGGACAACACCAGGAACACGTCGACGCCGCCCGAGACCCGGCCCTGGCCGAAGAGGTGGAACGCGACCACGAGGAGCAGGGCGAGCCCGCGCAGCCCGTCGAGGGCGGCGACCCGACGGGCCGGTGCGGCCGGGGCTGGTGCGGCGGGGAGGGTGAGGAGCACGTCGGCACGCTAGGGCCCGCGCCTTACGCCTGGATGGCCCGCAGGTCACGTCCTGATCTCGGCCGCCGATCGCCTGCTGAATCTCTGTCAGTCCACCGAGGCGTCAGCCGCCCTGGTCAGCTGCCGTCAGCTCGCCTGGGCCCGGCGGGTCGCCTGCTCCGCCGGGTCCGGGACCGGGGCCGCCGCCAGGAGGCGTCGCGTGTAGTCCTGCTCCGGGCGGCCCAGGACCTGCACCCGCGCGCCCGTCTCGACCAGCCGGCCGCGGTGCAGGACGGCGACGCGGTCGGCGAGCTCGTCCACCACCGCGAGGTCATGGCTGATGAACAGGCACGCGAAGCCGAGGGACTGCTGCACCTGGCGGAACAGGTCGAGCACGGTGGCCTGCACGGACACGTCCAGGGCCGACGTCGGCTCGTCGGCGATGAGCAGGTCCGGCCCCAGCGAGATGGCGCGCGCGATCGAGACCCGCTGGAGCTGGCCGCCCGACAGCTCGTGCGGGTACCGGGACACCCACGCCGCGGGCAGCTCCACGCTCTCCAGCAGCTCCGTGGTGCGGCGTTCCAGCTCGGGCCCGCGCAGACCGGCGTGCACCCGCAGGGGCTCGGCCACGGACTCGCCGATCGAGTAGCGCGGGTTCAGCGACGCGGCGGGGTTCTGGAACACCACCCCGATCCGGGCCCGGGCGGCACGCACCGTTCGCGGGGTGTCCTGGCCGGGGCGGGTCCCCACCACCTCGACCGATCCGGACGTGACGGGCGCCAGCCCGAGCGCGCAGCGGCCCATCGACGACTTCCCGGAGCCGGACTCGCCCACCAGCGCGACGATCTCGCCGGGCTGCACGCTGAGGGTGACGCCGTCCACGGCCCGCACGGCGCGGCCCCGCCGGTCGCGGTACTCCACCACCAGGTCGTCGAACGCGAGGGCGGGCCGGCCGCCGTCGTCCGCCCCGCTCGGGCGGTCCGGCGTGCCCACGCGGGGCACGGCCGCGAGCAGCTCGCGCGTGTACGCCGCACGCGGCGCCTCGAAGAGCTGCCGCACCGGCGCGGTCTCGACCACCTCGCCGCCGCGCATCACGACCACGCGGTCCGCGAGGTCGGCGACCACGCCCATGTCGTGCGTGATCAGCACGATCGCCGTGGAGACCCGCTCGCGCAGCCGGCGCAGCACGTCCAGGACCTCGCGCTGCACGGTGACGTCGAGGGCCGTGGTCGGCTCGTCCGCGAGCAGCACCTCGGGGTCGCAGGCCAGCGCCATCGCGATCATCACGCGCTGGGCCTGGCCGCCGGAGAACTGGTGCGGATAGAACTTCAGGCGCTCGGCCGGGTCGGGCAGCTCGACCAGGCGCAGCAGCTCCACGGACCGCTCCCGGCGCTCGGCGCGCGTGAGGCCGGGCGCGTGCCGCCGCAGCATCTCGTCGAGCTGGTAGCCCACGGTGAACACGGGGTCCAGCGCGCCCGAGGAGTCCTGGAAGACCATCGCGACGCGGCGCCCGCGCACGTCCTGCAGGGCGCGGCGCTCCAGCCCGATCAGCTCCACGGCCTCCCGGCCCGCCCCGCCGAGGCGGGCGCTGCCGCCCACCGTCGCGTGCCGGCCGAGCAGCCCGAGCAGGGCGAGCGACGTGACGCTCTTGCCCGAGCCGGACTCGCCGACGACGGCGAGCACCTCGCCCGGCAGCACGTCGAACGACACCCCGCGCACGGCGTGCACGTCGGGGGCGTGGCCGTCGTCGACCCGGAACGTGACGGTCAGGTCGCGCACCTCCAGCACGGGGGTACGGTCGGCGCCGGCGCCGGCGCCGGCGCCGGGGCCGGGGCCGGGCGCGGTGCCGGGCTCGGTCTCGGGCGAGGGGCCGGAAGCGGTGGCGACGTCGGTCACGGTTCTCCTGTTCCGTCCGCCGCCTGGGCGTCGCGGTACGCCTCCCAGTCGGCGAGCATCTTGCGGTGGTACCCGGCAAGCCATTCCATGTAGTTGCGCGCGTTGACGAGCCGCTTGTGCGGGCCGTCGGCGTCGCCCGCGAGCGCGAGCCCGTCGTCGATCACGTTCCGCAGGTGGCCCAGGTAGGCCCGTTCGCTCGCGAGGAAGCTGCCCCAGATGTCGTCCTCGACGCGGAAGTAGTGCTGGCGGTCGCCGAGCACCGCGTGCCGCTTGACGAACCCGGTCTCGACCAGGCGCCGGGTGCTCGTGGAGACGGCGCCGGCGCTGGCCTTGAGCAGCCGCGCGATCTGCTGCGAGGACAGGTACGGCCGGTCCACGATCATGAGCAGGCCGACGATCCGGCCCTCCATGCGCGGGCTGTGCGACGCACCCCAGGTCAGGGCGAACTGCTCCACGAAGTGCTCGGCCGCGGCGTCGAGCACGGGGTCGTCGGCGGCGTCGGCGGGCTGGTCAGCGGGGGTGTGGCTGCTCATGCGCCCACCCTAGGAGCCGGGCTCACGAGCGACCCCTCGGGTCGAGCACGTCGCGCAGCACGTCACCCAGGGTGATCATGGCGAGCACGGTGATCGTGAGCACGACGGCGGGCGCCACCAGCATGTGCGGCGACGTCTGGAAGAACGACTGCGCGCTGGAGAGCTGCAGCCCCCACGAGATCGACGGCGCGTTGAGGCCCAGCCCGAGGAACGTGAGCGTCGACTCCGCCACGATCACGCTGCCCACCATGATCGTCGCGACGGCCAGCACCGGGCCGAGCGCGTTGGGCAGCACGTAGCGCGCGATGATCCGCCGGTCGGGCAGGCCCATGGCGCGCGCCGCCTCGACGTACGGCGCGTCACGCACGGTGCGCACCGAGCCGCGCACGAGCCGCGCCATGGTGGGCCACGAGAACAGCGCCAGCACCAGGGCCACGGACACGGCGGACCGCGAGCCCACCGACGTCAGCACGACGACGGCGCCGAGCAGGAACGGGAACCCGAGGAACACGTCGGTCAGCCGGGCCACGACGCGGTCGAGCCAG
This sequence comes from Promicromonospora sp. NPDC019610, assembly GCF_044389365.1. Classification (NCBI taxonomy): domain Bacteria; kingdom Bacillati; phylum Actinomycetota; class Actinomycetes; order Micrococcales; family Promicromonosporaceae; genus Promicromonospora; species Promicromonospora sp. NPDC019610. Next base: position 660,243 of record NZ_JBIRXX010000003.1, read on the forward strand.
CCGCCGTAGTAGCCGGCGAGCGTGCCGACCACCAGCGCGACGGCCAGCGCCACGGCGGTGCACAGCAGCCCCACGGTCAGCGACGCGCGCGTGCCGAACACGACGTTGGCCCACACGTCGCAGCCCTGCACGTCGGTGCCGAGCACGTGCCCGCCGCCGGGCGGCAGGGCGCTGGAGGCCAGGTCGCAGGCCCGCGGGTCGGGGTGGCCGAACCAGCCGGCGAACGCCGAGGGGACCAGCGCGACCAGGCCCAGCACGGCGAGCACGGCCGCGGACACCCAGAACAGCGGGCGACGGCGCAGGGTGCGCCAGACGCCGCGCCGGGCGACGGCCGGCGCGACCGCGGGGGCCGGGTCTCCCGCGGCGGGGGGTCCCGCGGCGGGGGCGGCGGGCAGGGGTTCACTCATGGCGGATCCTCGGGTCGAGGACGGAGGCGAGCAGGTCGACCAGGAGGTTGGTCAGCAGGAACACGAGGATGAGCGCGGTGGACACGCCCACGATCGTGGGGCCCTCGTGGGCGCGGATCGCCTGGAACAGGAGCTGCCCGACGCCGGGCAGGTTGAACACGCCCTCGACCACGACGGTCCCGCCGAGCAGGTACCCGAGGTCGATCGCGAGGTAGGTGAGCACCGGGATCGCGGAGCTGCGCAGCACGTGCACCCCGACCACCTGGCGCTCCCGCAGGCCCTTGGCCCGCAGGGTCCGCACGAAGTCGGTGCGCAGCGTGTCCACCACGGAGCCGCGCATCAGGCGGGCCACCGAGGCGAGCCCGAACACGGCGATGACCGCGGCGGGCAGCAGGTACGCCGTCGGCCACCCCGCGCCGGTGCCCGCCACGGGGAACCAGGCCAGCTCCACGCCCAGCCAGAGCTGGGCGGAGACGGCGAGCACGAACACCGGGATCGAGGTGGCCACGACGGTGCCGGCCAGGACCAGGCGGTCGCTGACGGCCCCGGCGCGCAGCCCGGCGACCAGGCCGAGCAGCACGCCGAGCAGCACCTCGATGCCCCAGGCGGTCAGTGCCAGGGTGATGGTCACGGGCCAGCGCAGGGCCATCCGGTCGCCCACGGACTGCCCCTGGAACGTGGTGCCGAGGTCGCCCTGGAGCAGCCCGCCGAGGTAGCGCAGGTACTGCTGGAGCACGGGCTCGTCCAGGTGGTAGCGCTCGCGCAGCTCGGCCACCACGTGGGGGGCCAGGGGCCGGTCGCCGCCGAGGGCGGCGATCGGGTCACCGGGCAGCGCGAACACCATGAGGTAGATGATCAGCGTTACGCCGAGGAAGACCACGAGCAGGTCGACCAGGCGTCGGGTGACGCGCCGGGTCATGCGCGCGCCGCCAGCACGTGCGACACGGCCAGCGTGGCGCCGTACTGCACGCCCACGAGCCGTTCGACCGGCAGCACCTGGAGGCCGGCCACGGACTGGGCGTCGGCCAGCCAACGGTCGTACAGGTCCCGGGCCCGCGCGTGCACGCGGTGCAGCCGGGCCGTGGCCAGGCCGGCCGTGGCCTCGGCCGCCAGGGCGCGGACCAGCATGCCGCCGAACCGCAGCCGGAACATCCGCACGACCTCCTCGCTGCTGAACACCTCGGCGCCCGTCGCGGGCCGCGACGGCAGGCGCCCGGCCCGGACGAGCTCGCTGGTGCCCGTCTCGGTCATCATCGGTACGAAGGACTCGCTGGCCCGCAGGAACGGGCTGCGCAGCGTCAGGTCGCCCCGGGCCTCGTCCAGCAGGCCGGTCAGGGTGCTCCCGAGCTCGACGAGCGCCTCGGCCTTGGCCCGGACGACGTCCACGTAGTCGGCGCCGGAATCGGCCGTGTCGTCCGCCGCCGGGTGCGACCAGTACGGCAGCTCGGCGATCAGGCTGACCGTCCCGTGCCGCCGGGCGTAGGCCGCCGACCCCTCGCCGCCCACCAGCGACGGGGCGTCCAGCCCGAGGGACTCCAGGTAGTCGTACTCGTTGCGGGTCGACCCCGCCCGGTAGATCGCGGGGGCCAGCCGCTCCAGCGCGGGGGACTCGGGCTCGCCCGTGTCGAGCGGCAGGCCGAGCGCGGCGGGCACCGCGTGGAGGGGCGCGACGGCGTCCGGCAGGTCCTCGCTGAGGTAGTAGTACACGCCGCCCAGCTCGGCGTTGTGCAGGCTGACCATCAGCTCGGGCCGCAGCTCGTCGATCAGGCGCATGAGCGCCTGGGTCTCCGGAATCACGTCGTCGAAGTACGCGCCCTTGTACGCGAACGGGAACGTCCACTCCACCTGCTCCGACGGCGCCGGCCGGTAGAACCCGCGGGCGTAGGCGGCGCGGTCGGCGGGGTCGCCGAACCAGGACTCGTTGAGCCGGGTGCCGTCCGGGTCGATGCACGGCACGAGGTGCCAGGTGGCACCGGTCGAGGCGCGCAGCCCGGGGTCGGCCACGAGCTCGGCGGCCAGGTGCTGGAGCGTGCGGAACCCGATGGGCTCGTTGGGGTGCACGCCCGCGAAGAGCAGGTGCGGCCGCGGCCCGTCGCCCACCGAGAACATCTCGATCGGCTCCCCGAGCCGCGACGTCCCCACGCGCCGCCGGCGCACGAGCGACGGGTGGTCGTCGGCCAGGGCCGAGAACCAGTCCAGGAGCGCGTCGACCGTGGGGAAGTCGCTGATCGGGGGGACGGCGCGGGCCCGGTCGAGCACGTCGTCGAGCAGGCTCGCGTCGAGCCCCCCGGTGGTGGTGCCGCTCATGCGCCCTCGGCGAGCACGACGGCGGAGAAGGTCGGGTTGCCCACCGCGGACGTCGGCAGCTCCGCGACGCGTTCCGAGGTCACGTAGGAGTACGTCTCGAAGAACAGCGGCGGGGCCGGGAAGTCCTCCAGGAGGCGCTCCTGCACCGCGGCGTAGGCCTCGCCGGCCGCGTCGGGGTCGGCCTCGGCGTCGGCCGCCGCGATCAGGTCGGCGACGTCGTCCTCGTAGTACGGGATGCAGTTGGGGCAGCCGCCGTTCTCCACGAAGAACGAGCGCAGCGTGTTCTGCTGGCTGGGGTAGAGGGCGCCCCAGCGGGAGAAGAACGGCCCGTCGATGTCGCCGTTGGTGCGGTTCTCGGAGAACTCGGCCCAGTCGGCGCTCGGCGTGGCGACGGCCTCGACGCCCAGGTTCTGGCGGAGCTGGTTGGCGATGGCCTTGTACAGCTCGTCCAGCCCGATTCCGCCCGGGAAGTAGATGTCGATGGTGCCGTCGAACCCGCCGGCCTCGTCCAGCAGGGCCTTGGCCGCGGTCGGGTCGTACGTGCAGAAGTCGCCGCAGATGCCCTCGGGCGTGCCCGCCTCGACGGCCGGGGTGAACGCGGTGGCCGGTGTGTAGAGGCCGCCGTAGACGACGTCGGAGATGGTCTCGCGGTCGATCGCCATGGAGATGGCCTGGCGCACCCGCACGTCCTCGTACCGCTCGTCCCACAGCGGGAGCCCGAGGAACGAGATGCCGGGCGCCTCGAAGGTGTACAGGCGCTCGCCGAAGTCGCCGGACGCCTGCGGCAGCCGGGCCGCCGGCACGCTCGCGACGTCGATGTTGCCCGCCTGCACGTCGGTGTAGGCGGTGGTGGCGTCGGCGTACGGCACGAACGAGATGGCGTCGACCGTGGGGGCGGTGCCCTGGTAGTCGGCGTACGCCTCGGTCTCGATCGGCTCGTTCTCCACGTAGTCGCCGACCACCTGGAACGGGCCGTTGCCCACGGGGTGGGTGTTGTAGGCGTCCATGTCCTCCAGGGCGGAGGCGGGCATCGGGTACATCGCGGTCTGGGCCTGGCTGACCTGCATCGGGAACTGCCCGTCGGGGCCGTCCAGCGTCACGGTGAACGTCAGGTCGTCCGTGACGGCCAGACCCGACATCTCGGTGGTCCTCGGCTCGCCCTCCGCCGGGTTCAGGTCGTCGTACCCGGCGATGCCGGCGAGCTGGCCGGAGTTCTCGAAGGCGTCGGGCCCGTAGGCGACGGCGTTCCAGGAGTCGACGTACGACTGGGCGGTCACGGGCGTGCCGTCGTGGAACGTCCAGCCGTCGCGCAGCGTCACGGTCCAGGTGGTGGCGTCGTCCGACTCGATCGACTCGGCGGCCACGTAGGTGAGCTCGCCGTCGGCGTCCACCCAGGTCAGCGGGGACCAGACCGCCATGTTCAGGTCGTAGGCGACGGTCTGGCGGCCGGGGATCGTCTGGATCGGGTCGGTGACGGCCACGCTGATGGCGCCGCCGCCGGCGTCACCGGCGGCGTCGTCGGCGCCGGCCGCACCGCAGGCGGACAGGGCGAGGGTCAGCGCGAGGGCGGTCACCGCCGTACCGGCGCGGTAGGGGAGCGACCGGAGTCTCGGGTTCATGGTTCCTCCACGGGTAGCGCGCTCTCGCGCACCGGGTCCTGCTCGGGTGGCGAACAGTTGAGCGCACACCGGCGATCAAGGTCAATGAAGTTTCAGAAGGAAATGAAAGTTTTACGCGGCGGTCACACGTGACGGGTCCCGCACAGGCCTGCCCTGATGGTTCGATGACCCTGTGATCCACACGAGCGACTACGAGATCCAGGACGAGGCCCGCGTGCGCGACCTGGTCCGCACCCACGGCTGGGCCACCCTGGTCTCCGTGGCCGACGACGGCGCCCCGGTCGCCTCCCACCTGCCGGTCCTGCTGGAGGACACGCCCCCGGGCGCACCGATGAGCCTGCTCAGCCACGTCGGCCGGCCCGACGAGGTGCTGCACGCCCTGGACAGCGGCCGCGAGTCCCTGCTGATCGTGCAGGGCCCGCACGGCTACGTCTCGCCCGGCTGGTACGACATGACGCCCGCCGTGCCGACGTGGGACTACCTCGCCGTCCACCTCTGGTGCACGGTCGAGCTGCTCGGGCCCGAGGAGTCGTACGCGGTCCTGTCCGACACCGTCGACCGGTACGAGTCGGTCATGCCCGAGCCCGTCCGGCTGCCGAGCGTCGAGGAGTACGCCCACCGCATCGCCCGCGGAGCTGCCGGCTTCCGGCTGCGCGTCAACCGCTGGCAGGGCAAGGCCAAGCTCAGCCAGGACAAGCCGCGCGCCGTCGTCGAGCGCGTCGTGACGGCGCTCGGTTCCGACCCGCACTACGCGCAGCCGGCGCTCGCGGCCGAGGTGCGCGCCGAGCTCGACCGCCGCCCGGCGGACGCGCCATGACCCCGGCCGAGCCCCTGTTGCTGACGAACGCCCGCCTGGTGGGCGGGTGCGTGCCGAACGTAGGGATCGTCGGCGGATCAGGGGGTGTTGCGCCGACCAGTCCTACGTTCGGCGGGGCCGCCGGGGGGTCTGTCGGCGGGACCGTCGACGTGTTGGTGCGGGACGGGGTGGTCGCCGCCGTCGGGGCGGCCGGGCGGGTCGGCGACGGCGGCGTCGAGCGCGTCGACCTCGGCGGGCGCACCCTCATGCCCGGGCTCTGGGACGCGCACGTGCACCTCACGCAGTGGGCGCTCGTGCGGCGCCGGCTCGACCTGTCGGGCGCGCGCTCGGCCGCCGAGGCCGCCGCCCTGGTGCGCGACCGGCTCGCCGCGGGGCCGCCCGAGCCCGGCACGGCGCTGGTCGCCTACGGCTTCCGGGACGGGTTGTGGCCCGACGTCCCCACGGCGGACCTGCTGGACGCCGTCGCGGGCGAGGTGCCCGTGGTGCTCGTGTCCGGCGACCTGCACTGCGCGTGGCTGAGCACGGCAGGCCTGCGGTTCGTCGGCGTCGGCGCGCACCCCACGGGCGTGCTGCGGGAGGCCGAGTGGCTGCCGCTGGCCGCCGCCGTCGACCGCGCGCCCGACCACCTGGCCGACGCCTGGGTGGCCGACGCCGCCGCGGCCGCCGCGGCGCGTGGCGTGGTCGGCGTCGTCGACCTGGAGATCACGGACAACCTCACGGCCTGGCGCCGCCGGTTCGCCGGCGGGTTCGGCGCGCTGCGGGTCCGCGCCGGGGTCTGGACCCCGTGGCTCGACGACGTCCTGGCCGAGGGCCTGCGCAGTAGCGACGTGCTGCCCGGCACGGGCGGCCTGCTGGAGCAGGGGCCGTTCAAGGTGGTCACCGACGGCTCGCTCAACACGCGCACCGCCTACTGCCACGACGCGTACCCGGGCCTGACCGGGCCCGAGGCGCACGGCATCCTGTCGGTGCCGCCCGCCGAGCTGGTCCCGCTCATGGCACGCGCGCACGCGGGCGGGCTGCGGTGCGCGATCCACGCGATCGGCGACCACGCCAACACGCTCGCGCTGGACGCGTTCGCCGCGACCGGCGCGGTCGGCTCGGTCGAGCACGCGCAGCTCCTCGACCCCGCGGACCTCGCCCGCTTCGCCGAGCTCGGCGTGGTCGCGTCCGTGCAGCCGGAGCACGCCATGGACGACCGCGACATCGCCGACCGGCACTGGTCGGGGCGCACCGGCCGCGCCTTCGCGTTCGGCGCGCTGGACGACGCCGGGGCGGTGCTCACCCTGGGCTCGGACGCGCCGGTCGCGCCGCTCGACCCGTGGTTCGCGGTCGCGGCGGCGGTCAGCCGGTCGCGGGACGGCCGCGCGCCCTGGCACCCGGAGCAGCGGATCGGCCTGCGCACGGCCCTGGAGGCCTCGACGGACGGCCGCGGCCTGGTCCCGACGGCGGGCGCGCCGGCCGACCTGGTGGTCCTGGACGCCGACCCGCTCGCGCCCGGGGCGGACGCCGGCTCGGGCTCGGGCGACGCCGATGCCGCCGACCTGGACGCGGCGGCGACGGCGCTCCGCGACCTGCCGGTGGCAGCGACCCTCCTGTCGGGCCGCTGGACCCACCGCACGTTCTGACCCGCCGCGCTCACTCGATCGGTGGGGCCCACCCCCGGCGGCCGTGCGCGCCCGGGCGCGCGTCGCGTGAGGCTGCGCCCAGAGGCCCAACGTAGGAGTAGTCGCCGCAAGAGCGCTCTTGCGGCGACAACTCCTACGTTCGGCAGCGGCCCTCGTTCAGCGGCCCTCAGTCAGCGGCGTTGAGCGCCACCGTGCGGAAGCCCGCGTTGCCCATCGACGAGTCCGGGGTGTTCGACGAGCGCGCCGAGTTGCGGTAGCGGTTGCAGTACGAGAGGTGGCACAGGTAGCTCCCGCCGCGCAGGATGCGCTGGGCACCCCGCTCGGGGCCGGCCGGGTTCGCCGCGGGGGAGTGCGCGTAGTACCCCGGGTCGAACCAGTCCTGGCACCACTCCCAGACGTTGCCCACCGGCTGCCACAGGCCGTACCCGTTGGGCTCGAACGTCCGCACCGGGGCGGTGGTGAGCCAGCCGTCGTCGAGCGTGTTGGTCCGCGGGAACGCGCCCTGCCAGATGTTGGCGCGCCACCCGCCGTCGTCCACCTCGGCGTCGCCCCAGGGGTACTTCGCGTCCTCGACGCCGCCGCGGGCGGCGTACTCCCACTCCGCCTCGGTGGGCAGGCGGCGGCCCGCCCACGCGCAGTAGGCGACGGCGTCGTTCCAGCTCACGTGGGTTGCGGGGTGGTCGTCCAGGCCGTCGACGTCGGAGCGCGGCCCGCCCGGGTGCGCCCAGTCCGCGCCCTGGACGCCGAACCACCAGGGCGTGCCGTCGGCCTGGCCCATGATGTCGGCGGGGTCGGCCGCGACGGCGAGGTGGAACACGGCCGAGAAGCCGAACGTCTCCGCCTCGGTGCGGTAGCCGGTGTCGTCGACGAACCGCGCGAAGTCGGCATTGGTCACCGTGGTCGCGTCGATCTCGAACGCGTCGAGCGTCACCTCGTGGCGCGGCGTCTCGCCGTCGCCGGGGTTGCGGTCGCCCGACGAGTCGCCCATGGTGAACCGGCCGGCGGGCACCCGGGTCTGCTCGACGTCGTGCCGGCCCCCGGCGGGCGCCCCGGCGACGTCGGCCGGGCGGGAACCGAGCTGGACGAACGCCTCCCGCCCCGGGGTTCCGCACCCGCACCCGCAACCGTCGTGCCCTGCCCCGTCGTGCCCTGCCCCGTCGTGCGCGTCCCCCGTCTGCTCGTCGCTCGTCACGCCCCCACGGTATCCGCGCCGGGCACGGTGCCGCCCGCTGCGCTGCCGCCCGGTGCGGCGGCCGAGCGCGCGGCGACGGCCGCGGCGACCTCGGGGTCCGAGCTGGGCCGCGTGACGCCGTAGCGCGCCAGGTAGCCGATCCGCGACTCCCGGACGTGGGCCGCCATCAGGGCGGCGGCCCGCTCGCCGTCGCCGGCGTCGATCGCCCCGACGATCACCCGGTGGTCGGGCCAGAGCCGCTTGCCGCGCGACTGCATGTCGGCGGCGTAGAGCCACTCGATCTTCCAGGAGAGCTGGCGCAGCAGCCGGGTCAGGGTCGCGCTGCCGCTGAGCTCGGCGATCGCGATGTGGATCTGGTCGTTGATGCCGACCAGCGGGTCGAGGTCGCCGGCGGCGACGTGCGCGTCCCCGGCGTCGAGCAGGGCGGCGATCTGCCGCCGCAGGCGCCACCAGTCCTCGGGGCTCTCGTCGCCCGAGTAGAGCGCCGCCGCCCGCCGGGCGGCGCTGCGCGCGGTGGACACCTCCAGCGCCTCCCGCACCGCGAACAGGTCGTCGGCGTCGTGCACCGGGATCGCGGCGACCCGCGAGCCCACGTGCGGCCGGGAGTCGATGAACCCCTCGCTCTCCAGGCCGCGCAGCGCCTCCCGGACCGGGACCCGCGAGACGTCGTACCGCTGGGCCAGCGAGGCCTCCGTCACGCGGGCGCCGGGCGTCAGGACCCCGGCGATGATGTCGCGCCGGATCGCGTCCTGCACGGTGGGTCGCACCAGAGCGGGGAGCGCGGGCTCATCGGGCAAAGGCGGCACCGGGGATGGCTCCTAGCAGGTCTCGGGTGTAGTCGGCCCGCGGGGAGTGGAACACGTCGTCGACGGACCCCTGCTCCTCGACGCGGCCTTGCCGCAGCACCACCACATTATCCGCTATGCCGCGGACCACCGCGAGGTCGTGGCTGATGAAGAGGTACGACACACCGAGCCGTTCCTGCAGGTCAGCGAGCAGGTCCAGGATCTGCTCCTGGACCAGCACGTCGAGCGCCGAGACCGCCTCGTCGAGCACCAGCAGCTCCGGCTCGGGGGCCAGCGCCCGCGCGATAGCGACCCGCTGCCGCTGCCCGCCCGACAGCGCGCCCGGGTGCCGCTGCGCGACGTCCCGGGGGAGCGCCACCTGGTCCAGCAGCTCCGCGACCCGCGCCCGGCGCGACTCCCGGTCGCCGATGCCGAAGATGCGCAGCGGCTCGTCGATCACCCGCTCCACGGTGTGGGTCGGGTCGAGCGACGCGTACGGGTCCTGGAACACCGGCTGCACCCGGCGGCGCAGCGCACGGCGCTCGGCCCGGCCCGCCCCGGCGATGCTCGCTCCGTCCACCAGCGCCTCGCCCGAGGTCGGCGTCTCCAGGCCCAGCAGGATGCGCGAGACCGTCGTCTTGCCCGAGCCGGACTCGCCCACCAGGGCGGTGGTGCCGCCGCGCGGCACGGAGAAGGACACGTCGTCGACGGCGCGCAGCAGCCCGCCGCGCCCGCGCACCTTGTACTCCTTGACGAGGTTCCGCACGGTGACGACGTCACCCGCCGGGCCGGCGTCGCCCGCCGGGCCGTCGTCGCCCGCCGGGCCGACGTCGCCCGCCGGGCCGACGTCGCCCGCCGGGCCGGCGCCGCCCGCCGGGCCGTCGTCGCCCGCGGCCGCGGTGGCCGAGCCGGCCGGAGCCGCCGCGGCCTCCGCCGCACCCTGCGCGACGACGGCCGCGGGCGCCGCCGCGACCAGCCGCCGCGTGTACTCGTGCTGCGGCGAGCGCAGCACCTGCTCGGGCGTGCCCTGCTCCACGATCCGCCCGTCGAGCATGACGATCACCCGGTCCGCGCGGTCGGCCGCGAGCCCCAGGTCGTGCGTGACCAGGATCATCGCGGTCCCGTGTGCCTCGGCGAGCGCCACCAGGTGGTCCAGGATGCGCCGCTGCACGGTCACGTCCAGGGCCGACGTCGGCTCGTCGGCGAGCAGCAGCTCCGGCTCGCGGGCGAGCGCCATCGCGATGAGCACACGCTGGCGCATGCCGCCGGAGAACTCGTGCGGGAACTGCCGGGCGCGGCGCTCCGGCTCGGGCACGCCGGCCTCGGCCAGCAGCTCCAGCACCCGCTGCCGCACCGCCGGGCCCCGCAGGCCGTCGGCGCGCAGCGCGTCGGCCACCTGGTCGCCCAGCCGCATGGCCGGGTTGAGGTTGGTGCCCGGGTCCTGCGGCACGAGCCCGATCCGGCCGCCCCGGACGGCCCGCATGCGGGACTCGCCGGCCGCGGCCAGGTCCTCGCCGTCGAGCTCGACGGTCCCGCCGGTGATCCGGCCCGCGCCGGGCAGCAGCCGCAGGAACGCGGCGATCACCGTCGACTTGCCCGAGCCGGACTGGCCCACGATCGCCACCCGCTCGCCACGCGCGACGTCGAGGTCGACGCCGCGCACGACGGGGGTGTCGCCGTAGGCGACGTCCAGGTCGCGCACGCGCAGCAGCGGCGCGGCGGTGTGGTCAGCGTCCTGCGGCATATCCCTGCGCTCCTCTCGGGTTGGCGGCCGCGCCGAGCAGTCCTGTGGCCGGGTCGCGGGTCACGGCGGACAGGCGCCCCAGCGCCCAGTCGCCGGCCCGGGTCACGACGTGGCCGCGGCCCTCCAGCGCGGTGATGACGTCGTCGCCCAGCCGGTCCTCCACGACCGCCCCGCCCGGGGTCCAGGTGCGCGGCCAGAACGAGCCGGGGAACGACGTGGTGTGCAGGGCGGGCGCGTCGATCGCCTGCTGCGGCGTGTACCCGCCCACGAGCACGCGCAGCAGGAACAGGAGCTGCCACTGGTCCTGCTGGTCGCCGCCCGGCGAGCCGAGCGCGATCACGGGCTCGCCGTCGCGCAGCACGAGCGTGGGCGTCAGGGTGGTCCGCGGACGCCGCCCGGGCGTCAGGGCCGACGGCGACGCCTCGTCCAGCCACGTCATCTGCAGGCGCGTGCCCAGGCAGAAGCCGAGGCCTGGCACCGTCGGGGAGGACTGCAGCCAGCCGCCGGACGGCGTGGCCGAGACCATGTTGCCCCAGCGGTCCACGACGTCGATGTGGCACGTGTCGCCGCGGGTGGCGCCGGTGTGCTCCGGCGAGTCGGGCTCGGTGGTGGGCGCCGGCACGGTCGGCTCGCCCACGCCGGGCGCCGGCACGGTCGGCTCGCCCACGCCGGGCGCGGGCACCGTCGGCTCGCCCACCCCCGCCGCCGCGCCGCTCCCGGGCGCGCCCGGCAGCGACCCGGCGGGCGCGCTGGTCGCGTACTCGGTGCGCAGCACCGGCACCGGAGGCGTCGCCCGCCCCGGCACGTCGCCCGGGCGCAGCTCGTGGCTCGCGGCGTCCGTGATCAGCGCCCGGCGCGCGGCCGCGTACTCCTCGCTCAGCAGGTACGTCAGCGGCACGTCGTCCGCGGCCGGGTCGCCGTACCAGACGTCGCGGTCGGCCAGCGCCAGCTTCTGCGCCTCGATGACCGTGTGCGCGCCGAGCTCGGTGGACGGGTCCAGCGCGGCGTCGTCGAACCCCTCCAGGATCTTGAGGGTGGCCAGCAGCGCCGGGCCCTGGCCCCAGGCGCCCGTCTTGGCGACCGTGTACCCGCGGAAGGTGACGGTCGTGGCGTCCTCGTACGACGCCGAGAAGGCCGTGACGTCGGCCGCCGTGATGACGCCGGCGTGGTCGCCGCCGTCGGAGTGCCGGTGCGGGGTGGCCACGAACGCCTCGACGGCCGCGCCCACGCGCTCGCGCCACGCGGCGCGGGCCAGGTCGATCGCCGTCGCGCGGTCCGTACCGCCGGCACCCGCGGCGACCACGGCGTCCAGCAGGTCGGCGTACTCCGGGTTGGTGATGATCGTGCCCGGGGCGGGCACCTCGCCGTCGGGCAGCCAGTGCGCCGCGGACGTGGGCCAGTGGTCCCGGAACAGGCCGGCGACGGTGCGCAGGGTGCCGGTGACCCGCTCCAGCACGGGGTGCCCGTCGCGGGCGTACCCGATCGCGTAGGCCAGCACGTCGCCCAGGTCCCAGGTGCCGTGGTCGCGCAGGAGCAGCAGCCAGGCGTCGACGCTGCCCGGCACCGCCGCCGCCAGCGCGCCCGAGCCGGGCACGAGGTCGAGGCCCTCGGACCGGTAGTGCTCGATGGTGGCGGCCGCGGGCGCGGGACCCTGGCCCACCAGCACGCGCGGGTGCGCCGGCTCGTCCGCCGTCACGAAGACGCCGGTCATGTCACCGCCCGGCCCGTTGAGGTGGGGCTCCACGACGTGCAGCACGAACGCGCCGGCGACCGCGGCGTCGAACGCGTTGCCGCCGCGCTCGAGCACGGCCTGGGCGCTCGCGGTGGCGATCCAGTGGGTGGAGCCCACCATCCCGAACGTGCCCCGCAGGTCGGGCCGCGTGGCCGGGGTGGTGGGGCGGACGAACGGCGAGGTGGGCCGGGCGGACGGAGCGGAGGTCATGACACTCACTTACGGTCGGTGGTCGGGTCGAGGGCGTCGCGCAGGGCGTCCCCGAGGAGGTTGAAGCCGAGGCAGATGGCCACGATGGCCAGCCCGGGGAACAGCGCGGCGGTGGGCGCGCGGCCCAGGTACTGCTGCGCGTCCGAGAGCATGATGCCCAGGGACGGGGTGGGCGGCTGGATGCCGAGCCCCAGGAACGAGAGCACGGCCTCGCCCAGGACCGCCGCCGGCATGATCACCGTGGCCTGCACGATGATCGCGGACAGGCAGTTGGGCAGCACGTGCTGCGCGAGGATCCGGGGTCCGGACGCGTCCATCGCGGTCGCGGCCAGCACGAACGGGCTCTCCTTGAGGCGCATCGTCTCGGCGCGCACCACGCGCACCATGGTCGGCACCTGGGCGATGCCGAGCGAGATCGCGGCCCCGGCCAGGCTGGGCCCGTTGATGGCGGCCAGGCCCACGGCGAGGATGAGGAACGGGAACGCGAGCGTCACGTCGGTCAGGCGCGAGACGGGTGCGTCGAGCAGGCGCCAGTAGCCGGCGGCCAGCCCGAGCGGCGTGCCGACGACGACGGCGAGGCCCACCGCCACGATCCCCACCATGAGCGACGCGCGGATGCCGTACATCATCCGGGACAGCACGTCGCGGCCCAGGTCGTCCGTGCCGAGCGCGTAGCCGACGGTGCCGGGGAGCTGGAACGGGGCGTCGAAGTGCACCTCGGCCGGACCGTGCGGGGCCAGCAGGGGCGCGAGGAGCCCGGCCAGGACGACCACCGCGAGCATCGCGGCGCCGGTGATCGCCTGCGGCGTGCGCAGCCGGGACAGCAGGCGGCGCGGGCCCACGGCGACGGGCGCCGGCTCGGGCGAGAGATCGCTGTGCTCGATGACGGTCATGAGCGACCTCCCACTCGGATACGCGGGTCGATGACGGAGTACAGGACGTCCACGGCGAGGTTGACCAGCACGTAGCCCACCGTGGTGAGGACCACGACGGCCTGGATCACCGGGTAGTCGCGCTGGAAGACGGCGTCGAGGGTGAGCTTGCCGAACCCCGGGAGGGCGAAGATCTGCTCGGTCACGACGGCGCCGGAGATGAGGCCGCCGAGCTGGAGCCCGGCGATCGTGACCACGACGATCAGGGAGTTGCGCAGCCCGTAGCGCAGCAGCACCCGGGTGCGGCCGAGGCCCTTGGCGCGGGCCGTGCGCACGTAGTCGGTGCGCATGGCCTCGATCATGGAGGCGCGGGTCTGCCGCATGATGACGGCGGCCAGGCCCGTGCCGAGGATCAGCGCCGGCAGGGTCAGGTGGACCAGCCAGCCCACCGGGTCGTCGGTCAGGGGCACGTAGCCCGACGCCGGGAACAGGCCCAGGCCGATGCACAGGTAGAGGATCGCGAGCATGCCGAGCCAGAAGTTCGGCACGGACAGGCTGGTCAGTGCGGCCGCGTTGGCGACCCACTCGGGCCAGCGGCCGCGGTAGCGCTCGGCGAGCAGGCCGAGCGCCACGCCGGTCACGACGGCCACGACGATCGCGTAGAGCGACAGCCACAGCGTGACGGGCAGCGTGGCGCCGATCATGCTGGCGACGGACGCCCCGGTGCGGGTGGACTCGCCGAGGTCGCCCGAGGCGACCTCGGCGAGGAACCGCCCGTACTGCACCCAGACCGGCTGGTCCAGGCCGAGGTCGGCGCGGATCATGGCGAGCCGCTCCGGCGTGGCCTCCTCGCCCGCCATCGCGAGCGCGGGGTCGCCGGGCAGCATGCGCACACCCAGGAAGATCACCATCGACGCCAGCAGCAGCGTGATCGCCGACTGCCCGAGGCGGACGAGGAGGTAACGACGCATCGGAGGTGCTCTCAGCCTTCGTTCGGGTCGACGAACGCGGCGTGGCTCAGCCGGACCACGCCGTCGGCGTACGTGGAGATGCCCGCCACCTCGTCGGCGTAGCCGGTCAGGCTGCGCGTCCGGTAGAGGTAGATGATCGGGTTGTCCTCCTGGACCTTGGTCACGACCTGGCCGTACAGGTCGGCCCGCTCGGCCGGGTCGATGACGGTGGCCGCCTCGGTGAGCAGGTCGTCGACCTCGGGGTCGCTGTACCCGGAGTAGTTGTTGCCGGCGCCCGTGGACAGGAAGTTGAACATGTTGCCGTGCGGGTCCACGCGGCCCGACCAGCCGAGCTGCAGCAGGTCGAAGTCGCCCTGCTCCTGGACCTCCAGCAGCGAGGAGTACTCGACGGGCACGATCGTCAGCTCGAACCCGCCCTCGGCCACCGAGGCCTGCACGGCCTGGGCCAGACGCAGGGTGTCGGGCGTGTTCGTCACCTTGATCTCGATCTTGTACGGCACGTCCGCGCCGGCCTCCTCCAGGAGCGCCTTGGCGCCCTCGGGGTCGTACTCCGGGCACGCCTCGCTCGCCGCGGTGCTGAACGTGGAGGCGGGGGAGATGGGCGAGCAGGCCGGGTCGAAGCGGTCGTTGAAGACGGACTTCACGAGCTGCTCGCGGTCCACGGCCATCGACAGGGCCTTGCGCACCCGCGGGTCCGTGGCGATCGGGGTGTCGATCTTCCCGGGCGGGGCGCCGACGCCGTCGGTGTTGCCCACGTTGACGGTCATGGCCTGGTAGCCCAGGGAGCCGACCTCCAGGAGGCCCACGCCCTCGGCGTCCTCCAGCTCGGCGAGGTCCTGGGTCGAGAGGGTGTCGGCCACCTGGACGTCGCCGGAGCGCAGGTTGGCGGAGCGGATGCTGGCGTCCGTGATGATGCGGTACGTGATCGAGTCCAGGTGCACGTTCTCGGCGTCGTAGTACAGCGGGTCGCGCTCGACCGTGATGGACGTCTGCGGCACGCGCTCGGCGAACTTGAAGGCGCCCACGCAGACGGGGTGCTCGCCGAAGTCGTCGCCGGCCTTCTCGAGCTCGGTCGGCGACATGATCATGCCCGCGCGGTCGGCCAGCACGGCGGTGAGCGGCGCGAACGGCGTCTCGTAGGTGATCTCGACCGTGCTGTCGTCGACGGCGGTCACCTTCTCGATCGGGCCCAGCTCGCTGCGGCGGGACGAGTCCTCCTTGGTGAGGTGGCGCTCGATCGAGGTCTTCACGGCCTCGGCGTCGAACGGCGTCCCGTCGGCGAACTGCACGCCCTCCTTGAGCGGGAAGGTGACGGTGAGGCCGTCGTCGGACACCTCGGGCAGCTCGGTGGCGAGCATCGGGACGATCTCGCCCGCCTCGTCGATGTCGTAGAGCTTCTCGCACATCGTCTGCATGACGTAGCGCGTGTAGAGCGACGACGACGTGGTGGGGTCGAGCACGTCGGGCTCGGCCGACAGGGCCATGACGAGGTCGCCGCCCTCGGAGATCGTCCGGCCGTCGAGGGTGACGCCGGTGACGTCCGCCGTCTCCTGCGCGGGGGCGGCGGTCTGCACCTCCTGACAGCCGGACAGGACGAGCGCCGCGGCGAGAAGGCCGGCGGCGGGGGCGAGTGGGCCGCGCAGCCGCGGCAGTGGTGTGCGCACTGGAGAATCCAATCCGGGTCTGAGAAGGACGATTGCATACAATCACTCTCGACGGGTTGGCTGTGTATGCAATGCATAACGGTCCTGTTAAACCTCTGTGACACGGGCCGGTGTGGGGCGCGTCCCTTTTGGGTGGGTGAAATGCCTGGGTACAGTCACGCCATGGAAAAGGACAATGAGGTCACTTCGCAGGGGGTTCCGGGGGACCGGCTGACGGCCGGCCCGCAGACTGAGGCCACGGCCGGTGGTGCGGGGGGCGCCGGCCCCGGGGGCGGCGAGACGCTGGAGAGACCGCGCTGGCGGATCATCGGCCCTGGTCTGGTCGTCGCGGCCACCGGCATCGGCGCCGGCGACCTCGTCGCCACGATGGTCGCGGGCAGCAACTACGGGTACGCGCTGCTGTGGGCGGTGATCCTCGGCGTCGTCGTGAAGATCGCGCTGGTCGAGGGTGCGGGCCGCTGGACGCTCGCGACCGGCCGCACCATCTTCGACGGCTGGAAGTCGCTCGGCCTCTGGGCGGTCGTCTACTTCGGCGTCTACGTCGTCGTCTGGGGCTTCAGCTACGGCGCGGCGGCGATGTCCGGCGTCGGCCTCGCGCTGAACGGGCTGTTCCCGGTGCTCGACGTGCGGTACTGGGCCATGCTCTCCGGCGTCGCCGGCCTGCTGCTGGTCTGGTTCGGCAAGTACAAGCCGTTCGAGAACGTCATGGCCGTGCTCATCGGCGTCATGTTCGTGACCGTGGTGGGTTCGGCGGCGCTGACGACGCCGAACCTCGGCGAGATCCTGGCCGGCCTGGTGCCGATCATCCCGGAGGGCGCGGTGCTCAACACGCTGGGCCTCGCGGGCGGCGTCGGCGGCACCATCACCCTGGCCGCGTACGGGTACTGGCTCACAGAGAAGGGCTGGGACACGCCCCGCTGGATGCGCGTGATGCGGATCGACAACGCGTGGGCGTACTTCATGTCCGGCGTGTTCGTGATCGCCATGCTGATCGTGGGCGCCGAGCTCCTGTACTCGGCGGGCCTGGCGGTGGCGGACGGCGAGCAGGGGCTGGTCGACGTCGCCGACGTGCTCGCCCAGCGGTACGGGGCGTTCATGGCGCCGCTGTTCCTGGTCGGCTTCTTCGCCGCGACGTTCTCGTCGGTGATCGGCGTCTGGCACGGGGTGTCGCTCATGTTCGCCGACTTCGTGGCCACGATGCGCAACCTGCCCGCCGACGACCACCGCCGCGGCGCCGGCGGCACCTACTACCGGTGGTACATCCTCTGGCTGACGTTCCCGCCGATGGCGCTGCTGTTCCTCGACAAGCCGATCCTGCTCGTCGTGGTCTACGGCGCTCTGGGCTCGCTGTTCATGCCGTTCCTCGCCCTCACGCTGCTGTTCCTGATGAACAGCAGGGCGGTGCCGCAGCAGTGGCGCAACCGCTGGTGGGTCAACGTGATCCTGGTGCTGGTGGCCGCGATGTTCCTGGTGCTCGGCGGCAACGAGCTGGTCAAGGCGGTGGCGCCGGTCCTCGGCGGCTGACCCCTTCCCGCGGGAGACGTGTCAGACCCTCAGGTCCCTCGGGTGACCTGAGGGTCTGACACGTGCGAGAGGCGCCGGGTCAGGCGGCCGCCGTGGCCCCGCGCATGGCGTGGACCTTCTCGTAGATCTCGGCGAACGCGTCGAGGGTGCCGTCCACGGCGTGCGCGGCGACGAGCTCGCGGCTCGCGGCGCCCATCCGGTGCCGCAGGCCGGCGTCCGCCAGGAGGTCGCCCAGCCGGTTGGCCAGCTCGCGCACGTCGCCCGGCGTGTAGAGCCAGCCGTTGACGCCGGGGCGCACCAGGTGGGGCAGCGCCATCGCGTCGGCGGCGACCACGGGCAGGCCCGAGGCCATCGCCTCCAGCGTGACCAGGCTCTGCAGCTCGGCCACCCCGGGCATGCAGAACAGGTCGGCCTCGGAGTAGGCCGTGAGCAGCTCGTCGTCGGGCACGTACCCGCGGAACCGGACGCGTCCGGCGACGCCGGACTCGGCGGCGAGCGCGGCCCAGTCGTCGGCCTTCGCGCCGGTGCCCACGATCTCCAGGCGGCCCGGGAGGCCCTCCGGGAGCAGGGCGAAGGCGCGGATGATCTCGTCGACCCGCTTCTCCTGGTCCAGGCGGCCCACGAACAGGACCGTCGGCTCGGTGCGGCCGTCACGGACGGTGGTGGTGTACCGGTCGGTGTCGATGCCGTTGGACACGGGGATCGCGTGGCTGAGCCCGGCGTGCTGCGCGAGCAGGTCCACGGCGCGCGGCGTGGGGGCGGTCACCACGTCGGCCTTCGCGTAGACGCGGCCGATGTCCTGCCACAGCCAGCGCCCGACCCTGCGGTGCATCGAGCCGGGCACCAGCAGGTAGCCGACGAGGTTCTCCGGCATCAGGTGGTTGGTCGCCACGATGGGCAGGTCCCGGCGGTGCGCGGCGTCGACCAGGGCACGGCCGACGATGAAGCTGCCGTTGGTGTGCACGACGTCGGGCCGGACCTCGTCGAGCACGTCCGCGATCGCCCGGCGGGTCTCCCAGGGCAGGGAGATCTGCAGGTTGTGGTGCGTGGGGTACCGGCTGGAACGCAGCCCGTGCAGGACGACGCCGTCGCGCACCTCGCGCACGGGGCGGCCCGTCGGCGACGGGGCGACGACGTGCACCTCGTACCCGCGGCCGGCCAGGCCGGTGGCCAGGCTGCCGGCGAACCGGGCGGCGCCGTTCACGGCGGGCGGGTAGGTATCGGCGCCGATCAAGATCGTGCGGGGAGTACCAGGCAGGTTCACTGTGCTGTACCTCTCGATGGTCCGGGAAGTCTCGAAGGGGCGGTTCGCGCCGCGCGGGCCGCGACGGCGTCGGGGTGGAGCCGGGCAAGGACGAGGACCCCGGCGGACGCGGCGAGCGCCGCACCCCCGAGGACGAACCAGGTGGCGACGGGCGTGTCGGCGCCCTCGCCGAGGAGCACCGCGCCGAGCAGCACGGCCACGATCGGGTCCACGACCGTGAGGCAGGCGACGACGACCTCGGGCGGGCCCGACGGGTAGGCCTGCTGCACGAGCCAGCCGCCCAGCACGAGCGCGGCGATCGCCGCCGCGCCGGTACCGAGCACCTGCGGGTCGTACCAGGGCGTGCCGACCGCGAGCTCCTGGAAGATCACGCGCATCAGCGCGGAGAGCAGGCCGAACGCGGTGGCGCCCGCCGTGGCGCAGGCGACGCAGCGCAGCCAGCCGCCGGCCGCGAGGCCGGCGACGCCCAGGCCCACCACGACGCCGCCGACGATCAGGACGGTCGGCAGCGTGGACCCGGGCGGCGGTACGTTGCCCGAGGTGGCGCTCACGGACGCGGCGACGAAGACCGCCACCCCGGCCATGGTCAGGGCGACGCCGAGCAGCACGTTGCGGCCCGGCGCCCGCCGCAGCAGCAGCGACGAGAGCAGCACCGCCACGGGCACGGCGAGCACCCCGATCGGCTGGACCAGGCGGAGCGGCGCGAGCGCCAGCGCCACCGCGTGCACGATCGTGCCGCCCGCCGCGAGCCCGAACCCGGCCAGCCAGCCGGGCCGGCGGACGATCCGGCTGAGGCGGCGCAGGGACAGGACACGCTCGCGGGGGAAGGGCTGCCCGTAGAGGTCGGCCACCTCGCGGTGCTGCAGGACCGCGGCGCCGGCGAACAGGGCGGCGCCGAGGACGGCGAGGGCGACCGCTATGGCTTGCATGGGACAACGGTGACGTAAGGACGCCCTTCTCCGCCACCAGGTTTCCCCCCGTTATGAGATGGGGGTTTTCCCCCATCTTTCTCCGACCACTCCCGTGACCGTCCCTCGAGTGCTTAGGGTCAGCGCGATGAACACCGACACGCGCTCGCGCGACCTCCAGGCACCGTACGCGGGACTCGTCGCGGCCACACCCGCGCGCGACGAGGACCTTCGCCTCCGCGGCGTCCGCGCGCACGTCCGGGTGTACGGGGACGCCGGGGCCCCGCACCGGCTCGTGTTCCTGCACGGGCTGCGCGGCGACCACCACGGGCTGGAGCCGATCGTGGCCCACCTCATCGCGCAGCGCCCTGACCTGCAGGTATGGGTTCCCGACCTGCCCGGGTTCGGCGCGTCGGAACCGCTGCCGGACGGGGGGCACGACGTCGCCGGCTACGCCGGGTGGACCGCCGAGCTCCTGGCCGCCGTCGCCCCGGGAGGTGACGCGGTGCTCGCCGGGCACTCCTTCGGCTCCATCGTGGCGGCGGCGACGGTGGCCGGACCGGCCGCCCGCCCGGCGCCGGGCGGACCGCCCGTGCGCGCGCTCGTGCTCGTCAACCCGATCGCGACGGCGGCGCTCGACGGCCCCCGCCGGGCCATGAGCGCCGTCACCGTGGGGGTGCACCGGCTCGCCGCGGCGCTGCCGGAGCGCGCCGGGACCGGCCTGCTGCGTCACCCGCTGTTCACCCGCGTCGCGAGCCTCGCGATGGTCACCTCGCACGACCCCGACCTGCGGCGCTGGATCCACGCGGAGCACGACCGGTACTTCTCCGGCTTCGCCGACCGGCGCACCCTGCTGGAGGCCTTCCACGCGTCGGTCGGCACCGACGTCTCCGCCTACGCGGGGCGCATCACCGTGCCGACGCTGCTCGTCGCGTCCGAGAACGACGACGTCGCACCCCTGCCGTCCCAGCGGGTCCTCGCGGCGGCGCTCGCCGACGCCCGGCTGGCCGTCGTCCCGCGGATCGGCCACCTCGCCCACTACGAGGCGCCGGACGTCGTGGCCCGGGAGACGGCCGGATTCCTGGCCGGTCTCCAGGCCACCGGCGAGCGGGGTGAACAGTGAGGGAAGCTCAGATGAAGATCGTCGTCGACTGCCGCTACCTGCGGGTCGGCCGGCACGACGGGATCAGCCGGTACACCGCGGGCATCGTCACGGCGCTGGCCCGGCTGCACCCGATCGAGGTGCTGGTGGACGACGAGCGCCAGCTCGCCCACCTGCCCGACGGGCTGCCCTGGCACCGCGTGAGCGCCCCGACGAGCTGGCGCGAGCCCTTCGTGGCGCGACAGGTGGGCCGCACGGGCGCCGACGTCGTGTTCAGCCCGATGCAGACCATGGGCACCTGGGGGCGGGACTACCGGGTGGTGCTGACCCTGCACGACCTCATCTACTACCGGCACCCCACGCCCCCGCGGAACCTACCCGCCGCCGTGCGGCTGCTGTGGCGCGCGTTCCACCTGGCCTGGTGGCCGCAGCGGCTGCTGCTGAACCGGGCCGACGCCGTGGTCACGGTCTCGGAGACCACGCGTGACCTGATCGCCCGGCACCGGCTGACCCGGCGTCCGGTGACCGTGGTGCCGAACGCGCCCGACCCCGTGCCGGACCTGCCCCGCACGCCCCGTACCCGGTCGCTCGTCTACATGGGCTCGTTCATGCCGTACAAGAACGTGGAGCTGCCGGCCCGCGCCATGGCCCGCCTGCCCGGGTGGGAGCTGCACCTGATGAGCCCGGTCACGGCCGAGCAGCGCGCGCGGCTGACGGAGCTGGCCGGCGCGGGCACGCTCGTGTTCCACGACGGAGCGTCCGACGAGGTCTACCGCGACGTGCTGCGCGGCGCGACGGCGCTCGTCTCCGGCTCCCGCGACGAGGGCTTCGGGCTGCCGCTGGTGGAGGCCATGACGCTCGGCACGCCCCTGGTGGTCAGCGACATCCCCGTGTTCCGCGAGGTCGGCGGGCCGGCCGGGGCGTACGTCGACCCCGACGACGTGGACGGGTTCGTCGGCGCCGTCCGCGAGCTCGACGACCCGCGGACCTGGGCCGAGCGGTCGGCCGCCGCACGGCTCCGCGCCGCGGGATACGACTGGGACACGTCGGCCAAAACGCTCCTGGCGCTTCTGGTAGGGTGATTTTTGACCGTTATCGTTCCGTGATCTAAGGTCGGCGGCGATGACCCGTCCTGACGAGAGCCTGACCGCGTCCGTACCCGAGGCGAACCCCACGACCACGGGCAGTGAGCGCCGGAAGACCACCGGCCGGCTCGTGGCCATGGACGGCCTGCGCTTCGGCGCCGCAGCCGCCGTGCTGCTCTACCACTTCACGGCGACCTCGACGGTGACCAGCTACTGGGGCGCCGACCCCGAACGGGCGTTCCCGCTGCTCAACGAGGTGACCCGGTACGGCTGGCTGGGTGTCGAGCTGTTCTTCATGATCTCCGGGTTCGTGATCCTGCTCAGCGCCGACGGCCGGGGGATCTCCGGCTTCGTCGCCTCCCGGGTGGGCCGCCTCTTCCCGGCGTACTGGGCGTGCATCGTGCTGACGGTCGGCCTGCAGCAGTTCTGGTCGGGCGGCCGGCAGACCAGCCTCACCGAGACCCTGGTCAACCTCACGATGGTGCAGGACCTCTTCGACGTGACCGGCGTCCAGGTCGTGTTCTGGACCCTGCTGGTGGAGCTCAAGTTCTACCTGCTGGTGCTCGTGGTGCTGGCCTTCGGCCCGCTCACCCGCAACCGCGTGCTGACCTTCGCCACCCTCTGGCCGCTCGCCGGCTGGGCCGCGCAGGAGCTCGGCGCCCACTGGCTCGCCGACTGGCTCGTGCCGGTCTATGCCCCGTACTTCGCCGTCGGCATGCTGCTGTTCCTCGCCTACCGCGACGGGTTCGACCTGGTCACCAGCACGCTGCTCGCGGGCGGCCTGGTCCTGTGCGTCCTGCGGGTGCAGGAGGCCGCGGGCCGCGCGTCCGACCTCCAGGGCGTCACCGTGAACCCGGTGATCGCCGTGATGATCATGCTCGCCAGCGTCGTGGCCGTCTGGGCGACGACGCTCCGGAGCAGCACGGCGCCGCCCCGCAGGGTCGCGACCGTGCTCGGCACGGTCGGCGCCCTGACCTATCCCGTGTACCTGGTGCACACCCAGTTCGGGTACGCCGTGATCGACATCCTGGCCCACGAGACCACGCGCACGGTCGCCCTCTTCGCGGCGGGCGCGCTGAGTCTGGCCCTGGCGGTGGCGATCCACTACGGCGTCGAGCGGCCGACGTCGGCCCGGCTGCGCCGGGCGGTGCAGGCCGGCCTGCTGCGCTGCTCGGGGGCGCTGCGCTCGCGCGGGTTGATGCGCGCCTGGGACGACGTCCGGACCTGACCTGCGCGCGACGCGGGCGCGGCGGGCCTCGGCGCGGCCGGGCTCTGTGGGGCGGGCCTCGGCGCGGCCGGGCTCTGTGGGGCGGGCCTCAGCGCGGCGGGTCGGCCACCGCGAACGGGAGGCGGTGCAGCAGCTCCGCCTGCTCCTGCGCCCGCCGGCGCTCCCGCTGACCCGCGGCGAGCTCGCGCTCGCGGCGCTCGGCGAGCACCGCGTGCAGGAACGCCTCGGGGTGCGTGCCCGGCGGCGGGCCGGGGGCGACGTACGGCTCGATACGGCCGGCGAGGTCGTCGGCCAGCCGCGCCCGGGACTCGGGCGCGAGGCGGGCGGCGCGGCCCAGCATCTGCCGGGCGGCCAGCGCCAGCCCGTCGGGCAGGCGGCGCATGTCCGCGGTGTGCGCCCACGCGGCCAGGGACTGCGGCATCACGACCGGGGCCGACACCGGCTTGCCGCCCCGCACCCGCACCGCGTACGTGCCGGCGGCGAGGTCGCCGAGTCGCTTGCCCTTCGCGTTGGACAGCGACGCGATCGCCGCGATGCCGCCGAACGTCAGCCACAGCTCGATCACGCCGATCAGCGCCCGCACCAGCGCGTGCCGGAACCGGACCGGGCCGCCGTCGTCGCGCACCACGCGGATGCCGCAGGCGAGCTTGCCGACCGAGCGGCCGCGCGACAGCGTCTCGACCGTGACCGGGATGCCCACCATGACCACGACGTTCGCCAGCACGTAGACGATCGCCGCGATGTCCTCGCCCAGCACGGCGTTCTCCAGGAACCAGACCGCGCCGACGATCAGGACGACCGCGACGACCGCGCCGATCACGAGGAAGTCGAGCATCGCGCCCATGGCGCGCGTGATGAACGACGCCGGGCGTGCGTCCAGCACCACGCCCTCGCCGATGACGATGCCGTCCTGCACGTTTCCTCCGGTCGGGGTGCTGTCGGATGGTGCGGGCCCTCGGGACGTGCCGCGGTCCCTGTGCGGCAGACTACCGTCGTGGACATCGACGCCTTCACCGCCGTGCACGCCGCAGAGTGGGACCGCCTCAAGGAGCTCGCCTCCCGGCGCCGGCTGGACGGCGCCGAGTCGGACGAGCTGGTGCGCCTGTACCAGTCGGTGGCCACGCACCTGTCGACCGTCCGGTCCGCCGCGCCGGACCCCGCGCTGGTGACCCGCCTGTCGGACGTGCTCAACCGGGCGCGCACCCGCATCGCCGGCTCGCACGAGCCCGCGTGGCGCGAGGTCGTGCGGTTCGCCGTGGTCTCCCTGCCCGCGGCGTTCTACCGGATCCGGTGGTGGTCGCACGGGGTGACGGCGGCCTGCGTGCTCGTCGCGGTGGTCGCGGGCGTCTACATCGCGTCCGACACCGACGCGATGAACTCCCTGATGTCGCCCGCCGCCCAGGAGGAGTACGTCAACAACGCCTTCGCCTCCTACTACGACCCGGGCATCGGGTTCGCCGGCGTCGTCTTCACCAACAACGCCTGGATCGCGGCGCAGGCCGTCGCCGGCGGCATCACCGGCTTCTTCACCCTGAACGTGCTGTGGCAGAACGCCGTCCAGATCGGCGCCACCGGCGGCATGATGGCCGCCCACGACGAGCTCGACCTGTTCCTCACGCTCATCGCGCCCCACGGCCTGCTGGAGCTGACGTGCATCTTCGTCGCGGGCGCGGCGGGCCTGCGGCTCTTCTGGACGCTGGTCGACCCGGGGCACCGCAAGCGGTCGGTCGCGATGGCCGCCGAGGGACGCGCCCTGATCACCACGGTCATCGGGCTCGCGGCGGCCCTGGCGGTCTCGGGTCTCGTGGAGGGC
This sequence comes from Promicromonospora sp. NPDC019610, assembly GCF_044389365.1. Lineage (NCBI taxonomy): Bacteria > Bacillati > Actinomycetota > Actinomycetes > Micrococcales > Promicromonosporaceae > Promicromonospora > Promicromonospora sp. NPDC019610. Next base: position 685,112 of record NZ_JBIRXX010000003.1, read on the forward strand.
TTCGTGACCGGCTCCGAGCTCTTCTGGTGGCTCAAGATCGTCATCGGCGCGATCGTGCTCGCCGCCTTCTGGACCTACGTCTACGTGCTGGGCGGTCGCGCCGTGCGCGCCGGCGCGGACGGCGACCTCGCGGAGCACGAGGCCGGCGCTACGGTGGTCACAGCGGGGTGACGATCGCGTGGCGACCCGCCCGCCCGCTCGAATGACGCCGCCCCCTGTCAGTACCCCGTACTAGGGTTGCGGCGCACAGGCATCACCGCAGACGACACCCGGAGCACGCCCCATGACGACGCCCGAGAGCGCACCCGACCAGCCGGCGCAGCCGACGCCCCCGCAGTCCGGAGGCTCCCAGCCCGCCGGCTGGGGCGAGCCGCCGCGGTACGGGCAGTACGCGCCCGGGTACGACCCGTCCGCCCCGCAGGCTCCGGAGCAGCCGCAGTACGGCACGCCGCCCGCGGGCCCAGCGGGGCAGTACGGGCAGAACCAGTACGGGCAGGCGCAGTACGGCCAGACCCAGTACGGCCAGCACGCGCCCGGCGGCGCCGTCCCCGGCTACCGGCCCGCCGCCGACAAGCCCGGCATCGTCCCGCTGCGCCCGCTCACCCTCGGCGAGCTGTACGACGGCGCGTTCGGCGCCGTGCGGCACAACCCCGCCGTCACGCTCGGGCTCACGGCCATCATCGTGGTCGTCGCCGTCGCGATCGGCACCCTGGTCAGCATCCCGCTCACCACCTGGTTCACCGACCTGTGGGGCAGCTTCTTCGCGGAGCTCGAGAACGACCCGGCCATGCAGGACATGGGGTTCACGCAGGACATGCTGGGGGTGACCTACGGGTCGCTGCTCGGCACGAGCCTGCTGCTCATGCTCGCCTCGCCCCTGGCGATGGGCGTCATGGCCATCTCCGTCAGCGACTCGGTCATCGGGCGCAAGATCTCGGTGTCCGACGCGTGGCGCCGCGTCGCCAAGCGGGCCTGGTTCCTGATCGGCTTCTCGCTGCTCAGCACCCTCGTGGTGCTCGTGGCCTACGTGCTCGCCGTCGGCATCGTCGTCGGTCTGTTCTCCGTGGACCCGACGCTCGGCGTGGTCGGCCTGCTCGTCGTGCTCGCCGCGCTCGTGGTGGTCGGCGTCTGGGCGTTCACCCGCGTGATCCTCGTCCCGCCCGCGCTCGCGGTCGAGGGCGGCGGCTTCTGGGCGACGTTCGCCCGCGCCTGGAAGCTCACGCGCGGCTCGTTCTGGCGGGTGCTCGGCATCTACCTGCTGACCTCGATCATCCTGAGCGTGATCGGCCAGATCGTGTCCCTGCCCATCGGCGCGGTCCTGGGCCTGGCGATGATGTCGGCCAGCGACGTCGCCGTGGCCGTCAGCTACGGGGTCACCTACGTCATCACGGGCGGCATGAGCGTCCTGTTCCTCGGGGGCGTCACCGCCCTGCTGTACATCGACACCCGGATGCGTCGCGAGGGACTGGACGTGCAGCTGCAGGCCGCGGCCGCAGCCGCGGCGGACAAGTGACATGAGGGCCGATCTGCCCGTCGTCCCCGACCGGGACACCGCACGCGAGTGGCTCACGAGCGAGCTGCAGCGCCCCGAGTACGCGGAGCGCGAGTCGCTGCTGTCGCGCGTGATCCGCTGGGTCATGGACTGGCTGAGTGGCATCGACTGGCCCGACACCGCGATGTCCGGGCCCCAGCTCGGGGTCGTCCTCGCGATCGCCGCCGTGGTGGTCCTGGCTGTCGCGTGGCTGATCGCCGGGCCGGTGCAGCTCGGCCGCAACCGCACGGGCAAGGCCGAGGTGCTCGACGCCGACGACGCGCGGACGGCGGCGCAGATGCGCGCCGCTGCCGACGCCGCCGCGGCGTCGGGCGACTGGCGGACGGCGACCGTGGAACGCTTCCGCGCCGTCGTCCGGTCCCTGGAGGAGCGGGTGGTCATCGAGCCGCGACCCGGCCGCACGGCGCAGGAGGCCGCGGGCGACGCGGGCGAGCGCCTGCCCGGTCAGGCCGCCGGCCTGCGTTCCGGCGCCGACCTGTTCGACGGCGTCGAGTACGGCGACCGGGTCGCCACGGCGGCCGACGACGCCGCGCTGCGCGAGCTCGACGCCCAGGTCACCGCGGCGCGGCCCACCGCCGTCCCCGCCACCGGGCCCGGAACGGGCGCCGGCCCTGACGCGCACGACGACACGCACGCCGATACGACCGAGAGCGCGGACGAGAAGCCGGGGGTGTCCGCATGACCACGCAGCTGCCCTCCCCGTACGCCCCCGCGGCGCCGCCCGCCCCGACGCCGCCCTCGGCGGTGCCCGTCGCGGCCGCGGGCCCGGTCGACGAGCCGCCGGTGGTCATCGGCGACGACACCACGGGCCGGTCACGGGCCGCGAGCCGGTGGCGGCGGATGCGCTGGCCGCTGACGGTGCTCGCCGCGGTCGCACTGTTCGTCCTGTTCCTCGCGGTGGTCCGCACGCCCACGTCCGCCGAGTCCTACGCGCCGGACAACCCGGAGGCGGACGGGGCCATGGCCGTGGCCGAGGTGCTCAAGGACCAGGGCGTGCACATCACGCACGTCACCTCCGTGGCCGACGCCGTCGCCGCGGCCGGGCCGGACAGCACGCTCCTGGTCACGCCCAACCCGTCGTTCTTCGCGGACGACCAGATCTCCGCGCTCAACCGCACGGGCGCCGACCTCGTCGTCCTCGCCCCGGACTACAGCATGGTCGCGGGCGTCAGCCGCGACGAGCTCGACATCACCTACGGCGAGCGCCCCGACCCGGTCGAGCCGCAGTGCGACGACCCGGCGGCGCAGGCCGCGGGCGCGGTCACGCTGGCGCCCGGCCTGTACGACGCGTCCGGCGCGGGCGACAAGGTGCGGCCGGTCCTGTGCTGGCCGGACGGCGCCGGCGCGTTCGCCTACGCCCGCCTCGACTTCCCGGACCGCTCCGTGACCGTGGTCAGCGACCCCTCGGTGCTCCGCAACGGCACCGTGCTGACGGAGGGCAACTCGGCGCTCGCGCTGTGGATGCTCGGCCAGAACGAGGACCTCGTCTGGCTGGTCCCCGACCCGATGGACGTCAGCACCGGCAGCGACGAGCCCACCCCCGCCGAGCGCGGCCAGGTGAACGCGGTCATGCCGCCCGGCTCCGCGCCCGTCGCCCTGGTGGTGCTGCTCGCCGCCGTGCTGCTCGCGCTCTGGCGCGTGCGCCGCATGGGGCCGCTGATCGTCGAGGACCTGCCGGTGCTCGTCCGCTCGGCCGAGGCCACGCGTGGTCGCGCCCGCCTGTACCGGGCCGCCCGCGCCCGCGGGCATGCCGCCGCCGGCCTTCGGGCGGCGTCCGCCGACCGGATCGCCTCGCGCCTCGGCCTGGCCCGCTCGTCCGACGCCAACACCGTGGTCGACGCCGTCGTGGCCGCCACGAACCGCCCGTCGCAGCAGGTGGCAGACCTGCTCTACGGCCCACCGCCCGCTGACGACGCCGCGCTCGCCGAGCTCGCGCGCCGACTCGACACCCTGGAGAGCGAGGTCCACCGACCGTGACCGAACCAGCCTTCCCCCCGCAGAGCGCGGGCCGGCCCGCGGAGCCGACGTCCGACCCACAGGCCGCCCGGACCGTGCAGACGGTGCCCGTCGACGGTGCGGCCGAGCCGCCGGCCGCCGCCGCCGACGCCGCGGCCCAGCCGCCCGCCCCGGCTCAGCCGCCCGCCCCGTCGCAGGAGCTCCGCGCCGCCCTGGCGGCGGTCCGTACGGAGGTGGGCAAGGCCGTCGTCGGGCAGGACGCGGCCGTGACCAGCCTGCTCATCGCCCTGCTGTGCCAGGGGCACGTGCTCCTGGAGGGTGTGCCGGGTGTCGCCAAGACGCTGCTGGTCCGCACCCTCGCGGCGGCGCTGAAGCTGGACACCAAGCGGGTCCAGTTCACGCCCGACCTCATGCCGGGTGACGTGACGGGCTCGCTCGTGTACGACGCGCGCACGGCCGAGTTCTCGTTCCGCGAGGGCCCCGTGTTCACCAACCTGGTGCTCGCGGACGAGATCAACCGCACGCCCCCGAAGACCCAGGCGTCCCTGCTGGAGGCCATGGAGGAGCGTCAGGTGTCGGTGGACGGAACGCCGCGTCCGCTGCCGGACCCGTTCCTGGTCATCGCCACGCAGAACCCCGTCGAGTACGAGGGCACCTACCCGCTGCCCGAGGCCCAGCTCGACCGGTTCCTGCTCAAGCTGGTGCTGCCGCTGCCCGAGCGGGACCAGGAGGTGGAGGTCCTGGCCCGGCACGCCGCCGGGTTCGACCCCCGCAACCTGGCCGCCGCCGGCGTGACGCCCGTGGCCGACACCGGGGTGCTGGAGCGCGCCCGTGCCGAGGTCGCCCGCGTCCAGGTGTCGCGCGAGGTGCTGGGCTACGCCGTCGACGTCTGCCGCGCCACGCGGTTCTCGCCGTCGCTCTCGCTCGGCGTCTCGCCGCGTGGCGCCACCGCGCTGCTGCGCACGGCGCGGGCCTGGGCGTGGCTGTCGGGCCGCTCGTTCGTGACGCCGGACGACATCAAGGCCCTGGCCCACCCGACGCTCCGGCACCGCGTGCAGCTGCGCGCCGAGGCCGAGCTCGAGGGTGTCACCGCCGAGGGCGTGCTGGACACGGTGCTGGCCTCCGTGCCCGTGCCGCGCTGAGGCCCGCATGGTCGTGACGTGGCGGGCCGCCGCCCTGATGGGCCTCGGCGTGGTGCCCGTGCTGCTCCTGCCGGCCGACGGGACGGTGCTGGTCTGGGCCACGTTCGTGGTCCTGGTGTGCGTGGCCGACGTCGTCCTGGCCGCCTCGCCGCGCCGGGTGGCGGTGCAGCGGCGCGTGCCGGCGTCGGTCCGGCTGCGCTCCGAGGCGACGAGCGAGCTCGTGGTCCGCAACGCCTCCGGCCGGCGCCTGCGGGCGGTGGTCCGGGACGCGTGGGGCCCGTCGGCCGGTGCCGGCCCGGGGCGGGGGCGGTCCGAGCGCGTGCGCCCGGCGTCGGGCGGACCGGGGCGCCACCATGTGGACCTGCCCGACGGCGAGGCCGCGCGCCTGCCGACCGTCCTCGTGCCGACACGCCGCGGCGACCGGGCGGCGGGCGGCGTGACGATCCGCAGCCTCGGGCCGCTGGGCCTGGCGGGCCGCCAGGTGACGCTGCCCGTCCCGGGCCGGCTGCGGGTGCTGCCGGAGTTCGCCAGCCGTAAGCACCTGCCGTCGCGCCTGGCGCGGCTGCGGGAGATGGACGGCCGCGCCGCCGTGCAGATCCGCGGCGAGGGCACGGAGTTCGACTCGCTGCGGGAGTACGTGGTGGGCGACGACGTCCGCTCGATCGACTGGCGCGCCACCGCCCGCAGGCGCGAGGTCGTGGTGCGCACCTGGCGCCCCGAGCGCGACCGGCGCGTGCTGATCGTCCTGGACACCGGTCGCACGGCCGCGGCCCGCGTGGGCGCGGCCGACTCGACGGGCGCGCCGCGCCTGGACGCGAGCATCGAGGCGGCGTTGCTGCTCTCGGCGCTGGCCGGGCACGCGGGCGACCGCGTGGAGCTCGTGGCGTTCGACCGCACCGTGCGGGCGCGGGTGGCCGGTGCCGCCGGACCCCGGCTCATGCCGGCCCTGGCGGAGTCGCTGGCCACCGTGGAGCCGGTGCTGCTGGAGACGGACTGGCCGGGCGTGGTGGCGCAGGTGCGCACGCGGATGACGCAGCGCGCGCTCGTGGTGCTGCTCACCACCCTGGACCCCGCGGCGGTGGAGAACGGCCTGCTGCCCGTGGTGGACCAGCTCGCCCGCGACCACACCGTGGTCGTCGCCTCCGTCGCGGACGAGGAGGTCGCCGCGCTGCGCGCCGGCCGCGAGACGGTGGCCGACGTGTACGACGCCGCGGCCGCCGCCCGTGGCGACCTGGAGCGCACCGCGGTCACCACGATGCTGCGCCGCTACGGGGCCGACGTCGTCGAGGCGCTGCCGGACGACCTCGCGCCCCGGCTCGCCGACGAGTACCTGGCCCTCAAGGCCGCCGGCCGGCTCTGAGCCGACGACAGCAGCGCCCGGCCGCGAGGGGCGGCCGGGCGCTGCTGCTCATCCGTTGCTGGTCATTCCGTTGCTGGTCATCCGTTGGTCTGGACGGCGAGCTGGTGCACAGCGCTGTCGAAGTGCGGCGCGCCGATGGAGCGGTTCTGCGGGGTCCCGTACGAGGTGACGCCGCGGACGTACCCCAGGCGGGTCTTGTCGCTGTAGTGCCAGACCCACGGCCCGCCGGAGGAGCCGGTGCCGAAGTTGCACCCGCTGATCAGCGAGGTGCGGGCCGCGACACCGCTCTTGCGGGTCATGCCCTGGCAGCCCCACATCACCTCGCCGTAGTCGCGGTTCGACGGGTACCCGAAGACCTTCACCGGCCAGCGGTAGTACTGGTCGATCTTCAGCCCGTTGCCGCCGACGGCGGGGACCACGCGCTGCCCCGCCTCGTTCGCGAACGTCGTGATCATCCCGACGTCGCGGTACCAGCCCTGCGCAGTGCCGCCCTTCTGGACCCAGGTCTTGAAGGTGTGCAGGGTGCGCGCCTGGAACGTCCCGTACGGCGTCGGGTCGGCCGCGTTGCCGTCGTACCTCGGCACGAAGACCAGGTTGCTGTGCCAGGTGCCGCCCCGGCCCTCGTGCACGCAGTGCCCCGCCGTGATCACCACCCGCTTGGACCTGGTGTTGATCGTCGCCGCCGAGCAGTAGCTCCCGCTCCCGTAGCCGCCGATGAAGAGCTTGCCGGTGCTGATCGGGAACGTGTTGATCGACTGGGTCTGCGCCCCGCCCGCCGAGGCCTTCTCGGGAGCCACCGGGCGGGTCACGGTCGTGCCCGCCGAGGTGTCGTCGGCCGGCCGGGTGGCCGGGAGGCCACCCGCGCGGCCCACCGTGGTGCCGGCCATGAGCTCCGTCGCGACGCCCTTGGCCATCTTCTCGACGAGCGCGGGGTCGCCGGGGGCGTCCAGCGGCTTCGCCGCCGCCATCCGCTCCTCGGTCCAGTACGCCAGCACGGCAGGGTCCCCGCCCTCGGCGTCGACCCGCTGCATCTCCTGCGCGGAGTAGGTGCGCCGGGCGGCGCCGTCCGCCTTCAGGACCGGCGCGACGGTCGACACGATCCCGGTGTCGGCGGTCCTGGCCGCCCGGGCCACCGGCGCGCCGGTGTCGGTCACGCCCCACGCCGTCGGGACGACGGCTACCGTCGCCGTGACGGTCACGGCGGCCGCCATGGCCGCGAGGCGTAACCTCTGCGTTCTGCCCATAGATCTCCCCTGTCCACTTGTCCGGTTCATCCGGTCCATGCCGAATCGGACACATCGTAGACAAGAACCGTTAGGGGGTCTATCGGTTTCTGCGGTCGGGTTCGCCGGCGGTCACCCGCCGCGTCACACGCCGAGGTGCCGGAGCACGGCCAGGACCCGGCGGTGGTCCGCGGCGTCCTGCGGCAGGTCCAGCTTGGTGAAGATGGCCGCGACGTTCTTCTCGACCGCCCCGGCCGACAGGTGCAGCAGGTCCGCGACGGCCTTGTTGGACCGGCCCTGCGCCATGAGGCCCAGCACCTCGCGCTCCCGCGCCGACAGGCGCTCCAGGGCTGCGTCGTGGCGGGCGGAGCCCATGAGCTGCGTGACCACCTCGGGGTCCAGCACCGTGGCGCCGCGCGCCACGCGGCCGAGCGCGTCGACGAAGTCGCGCACGTCGGCCACCCGGTCCTTGAGCAGGTAGCCCACGCCGCGCGCGTCGCCGGCCAGGAGCCGGCTCGCGTACCGGGTCTCCACGTACTGCGAGAACAGCAGCACGGGCAGCCGCGGGTGCCGGGCGCGCAGGCTCAGCACGGCCCGCAGGCCCTCGTCGGTGAACGTGGGCGGCATGCGGATGTCGGCCACCACGACGTCGGGCAGCGCGTCCTCGCGGGCGGCGCGGGCGACCTCGCGCTCCAGCGCGTTCCCGTCCCCGACGCCGGTCACGGTGTGGCCCCGCCGCGTCAGGAGCGCGGCGAGGCCGTCGCGCAGGATCGCCGAGTCCTCCGCGACGAGCACGCGCAGGCCGGCGCCGGACGTCGGGCCGGTGCCCGGCGTCGGGCCGGTGCCCGGCGTCGGGCCGGTGCCCGGCGTCGGATCGGCCGGGCCGGTCACGCGCGCCCGGCCGGGTCAGGGGTGGGCAGGGTCACGGTGACCACCGTAGGCCCGCCGACCGGGCTGGACAGGTCGAACGTGCCGTCGACGGACCGCACCCGGTCGGCCAGACCGGCCAGGCCGGACCGCAGCCCCGAGCCGTCGGGCGCGACGACCACGGCGCCGCCGCGGCCGTCGTCGCGCACCCTGATCCGGAGCGCCGCCCCGTCGCCGCCGGCCGCGCCCACGGACTCGACCAGCACGTACACGCCGGAGGCGCGGGCGTGCTTGGCCGCGTTCGTGACGAGCTCGGCCACGCTGAAGTACGCGATCGACTCCAGGGCCGGGGCCAGGCGGCCGTCCGCCTCCACGCCCGGGTCCACGTCAACGGTGACGGGCAGGGGCGACCGCGCCGCGAGGGTCTCCAGGGCGACGACGAGGCCGCTGTCGAGCGCCGGCGGGTGGATGCCCCGGGCCAGCTCGCGCAGCTCGGTGAGCGCCTCCTTGGTCGACGCGTGCGCGGTGTCGACCAGCTCGGCGGCCTGGGTGACGTCACCGCCGTCGGCGAGCTGCTCGCGCGCCTCGCCGAGCTGCATGGCGACGGCGACCAGGCGGGCCTGCGTGCCGTCGTGCAGGTCGCGCTCGATGCGGCGCAGGCGGGCGTCGGCGTCGTCCACGGTGCCGGTGCGGGACCGCTCCAGCTCGGCGACCCGGAGGCTGGCCCGCGTGGGGCTCAGCAGGCCGGCCGTGAGCATCCGGAAGAGCAGCGCGAACATCCGCGTGATCCACGGCCAGCAGAAGAGGAGCAGCAGCCCGGCGAGCGCGGCGAGGGCCAGGCGCGGGGGCGTGTCCAGGAAGTAGGCGTCGCCGAACTGCGCCCCGCGGTGCAGGGCGCCGTCGCTGCCGGTCTGCTCCGGCAGGTACCGGTACCAGAACCAGTACGTGAGGCCGCCCAGGCCGGTGGCCAGGAACGTGATGCTCGTGACGAAGGACAGGATGGCGAGCGGGAACGCGACGAACATGAACAGCAGGGCGCGCCAGCCGGTGGCGTCGCCGATCAGGGAGCCGATCGTGCGCCAGAAGCCGCGCGGCCGCACGTACGGGGCGGGCGCGGCGACGTCGAGGTCGAGCAGGTCGCGGGCGAGGCCGCGGTACATCGCGCCCCAGCCGCTGCCGCCCGCCACGACGGCCCCGGCCACGAACAGGCCGACCACCGTGACGGCGATCCCGGCGGTGAAGCTGACCGCGAAGAGCGTGTAGGTCAGGGCGAACGGGGCCAGCAGGAGCACCAGCGTCAGGTAGCCCTGCTCGCGCCAGGTGCGGGCGGCGAAGGGGGCGGTCAGGAAGCCGGGGCCAGGCCGCGCGGCGCCGTCCGGGACGACGGCGGGTGCGAGCCGGTCGGCGGTCATGGTTGTCATGGTGCCAGGTTCGCCCCTTGCGGGGTGGCGGCGACATGGGGTCGACCGCCGGGTTCTCCGGGGGTTTACCCCCGTACCGGGCTGCGGTCCACCTGCGGCCTCCCGCATACCCCCACCGGGTGAACCTGGGCCGAACACGCCAGGTCGGGCCGCACGAGGCCGGGTTTGCTGGACCAGGCTGGCACACTGGAGGGCATGAAGGTACGAGTTCTTGTCGTCGACGACGACACAGCACTGGCGGAGATGATCGGCATCGTCCTCAAGGGCGAGGGCATCGAGGCGATCTTCTGCGCCGACGGGGACTCCGCGCTGGGCATGTTCCGGACCCATCAGCCCGACCTCGTGCTGCTCGATCTCATGCTGCCCGGCAAGGACGGCGTCCAGGTCTGCCGCGAGATCCGCGCCGAGTCGGGCGTGCCGATCATCATGCTGACGGCCAAGTCGGACACGCTCGACGTGGTCGTGGGCCTCGAGTCCGGCGCCGACGACTACGTGTCCAAGCCGTTCAAGCCCAAGGAGCTCGTCGCCCGGATCAAGGCGCGCCTGCGCCGCAGCGAGGACCCGGGCCCGGAGCGGCTGGTCGTGGGCGACGTCGAGATCGACGTCACGGGCCACACGGTCATGCGCGACGGCGAGCGCATCGCGCTCACCCCGCTCGAGTTCGACCTGCTCGTGGCGCTGGCCCGCAAGCCGTGGCAGGTCTTCACGCGTGAGGTGCTGCTGGAGCGCGTGTGGGGCTACCGGCACAGCGCCGACACGCGCCTGGTCAACGTGCACGTGCAGCGCCTGCGCTCCAAGATCGAGCGTGACCCGGAGAACCCGGAGATCGTGCTGACGGTGCGCGGTGTCGGCTACAAGGCGGGCGCGACACGCTGATGCCGTCCGGCCTGGCCGCGCGGCTCCGCCGAGTGGTCTCACGGGCCCGGGTGGTCACGGTCCGGGCCACCCGCCGCGGGGTCGCGCAGTGGCGCTCCTCGCTGCAGCTGCGCGTCGTCACCACCGCCCTCGCGATCGGCCTGGCGGCGATCGCCGTGCTCGGGCTGTACCTGTCGACGTCGGTGCGGGACGGGATCTACGAGCAGCGGCTCGCGGCGATCGACCGGGAGGCCGCCGCCCTGACGACCCAGGTCTCGGAGAACTTCTCGAACTCCGCGACGACGTCGAACGGCGACCTGCAGAGCCTGCTGAACGACACGGTCTCGACGCTCACCGCCACCAGCGGCTCCACCGCGCAGGACTACTTCCTGCTGCAGGAGCCCGGCGGCACCGCGCAGGTGTCCGACGTCGTGTCCCGGGGTGACCTGACGGACGTCGTCATCACCGACGAGCTGCGCCAGGCGAACATCGCCTCCGAGGACGACCAGGTGCTGCAGGCGGTGGGCATCCCGGCGGCCGACGACCCGGGCGTGGTCCGGCCGGGCGTCATCGTGGGCTCCACGGTCCAGGCCGCGCCCGACGCCCGCTACGAGATCTACTACCTCTACTCCCTGGAGCCCGAGCAGGAGACGCTGTCGTTCGTGCACCGCGTGCTGCTCGCGGGTGGGTTCGGGATGCTGGCCCTGCTCGGCGTCGTCACGTGGACGATGGCCCGGCAGACGGTGACGCCGGTGACGCGGGCCGCGACCGTGGCGGAGCGGCTGGCGGAGGGGCACCTCTCGGAGCGCATGCCTGGCGCGCGCGGCGCCGACGAGATGGCGAGCCTGGCGCGGTCGTTCAACGAGATGGCCGAGAGCCTGCAGGACCAGATCCGGCGCATGGAGGAGCTCTCCGCGATGCAGCGGCGGTTCGTCTCCGACGTGTCGCACGAGCTGCGCACGCCGCTGACGACCATCCGGATGGCGAGCGAGATCATCCACGAGTCGCGCGACCAGATGGATGCGGACGCCAGCCGCTCCGCCGAGCTGCTGCTGGGCCAGATCGACCGGTTCGAGTCGCTGCTGGCCGACCTGCTGGAGATCAGCCGGTTCGACGCCGGCGCCGCCGTGCTCGACGCCGAGCGCCGCGACCTGGGCGACCTGGTCATGTCCGTGGTGGAGCAGGCCGCCCCGCTCGCCGAGACCAAGGACGTCCGGGTCTCTGTGCGCCTGCCCGACGGCGACGCCGCGGCCGACTTCGACCCGCGCCGGATCGAGCGCATCCTGCGCAACCTCGTGGTCAACGCGATCGAGCACGCGGAGGAACGACCCGTCGAGGTCACCGTCGCGGAGAACGACCGCGCGGTCGCCGTCGTGGTGCGCGACTACGGCGTCGGCATGACCAAGCAGGAGGTCGAGCACGTGTTCGACCGGTTCTGGCGGGCCGACCCGGCGCGCGCCCGCACCACGGGCGGCTCCGGCCTGGGCCTCGCGATCGCCCTGGAGGACGCCCACCTCCACGCGGGCCGCCTCGACGCCTGGGGCCGACCCGGGCAGGGGGCGAGCTTCCGCCTCACGCTCCCGCGCAGCGCGGGCATCCAGGTGGAGGAGCCGCCGGTGACCATGGCGCCCGCCTCGCACGAGCCCGGCGTGCGCACGGGGCAGATCCCCGTGGTGCACCCGTCCGCCGGGCCGACCCCGACGCAGATCCCGGACCTGTCCGACCACGGCCTGGACGAGCGCGGCGAGCGCACCGGATCGAGACCCGCGACGACCGACCTGGAGGTGCACTGATGCGGAGGCCAACGCACGCGGCGGTCGCCGTCGTCGTCGCCCTGCTCGCCGCCGTCGGGCTCGGGGCCTGCGCCCAGATCCCCACGTCCGGCCCCGTCCGGGTGGGCACCGCGCCCGTCGAGCCGCAGACCGACATCGCGTTGCTGCCGCGCGGACCCATGTCCGGCACGGAGCCCCAGGCGATCGTGTCGGGCTTCCTCGGTGCGGCGGCGGCCGCGGCGACGTCGCCCAAGGAGTTCCAGACCGCCCGGGAGTTCCTGACCAGCGAGGTCGCGGACGCCTGGGACCCGGACGAGGCGGTGCGTGTCGTCCGTGAGGCGCCGCTGCCGGAGCCGCTGGAGGAGGAGATCGACCTCGGGGCGACCGACACGGTCGAGATCGTCGTCCGGGCGACGACCATCGCGACCCTGGACAGCACCGGCGCCTACACCGAGGTGGGCAGCCCGCGGGAGGTCGGCTACCGGTTCACGCTCGTCATGGTGGGCGGCGAGTGGCGCATCTCCGCGCTCGACAACGGCGTGCTCGTGCCCGCCAACCTCTTCGCCAACCAGTACCGGGCCACGCGGCTGTACTTCCCGAGCGCGAACGAGATCACGACCCTGGTGCCCGACCTGCGCTGGTTCCCGCGCCGGCTGTGGCAGAAGGTGGCTGTGGAGCAGATCCTCGCCGGTCCGCCCGAGTGGCTCCAGGGCGCCACGCAGTCGCTGGTGCCGGACGGGACCGGGCTCGTCTCCCAGTCCGTCCCGGGCCGGGACGACGCCGACGTGGTGCCGATCCGGCTCACCGAGCAGATCAGCGAGGTGCCGGCGGCGCAGCGCGCGGTGATCGCGGCGCAGCTCTCCGCGACCCTCTCCGAGGGCGCCGGCCGGGTGGTCCCCGTCGAGCTGTTCAGCAACCAGAACCGGCTGTCGGTGGACGCGGCCAACGTGGACGTCCCGGCGACGATCGCCCAGGCGATCGTGCTCAAGGACGACAAGCTGTACCGGGTGGACGACGGCCGGCTCGTCGAGCACGACGTGACCATCGACCTGTCGGGCATCGACCCGACCGCGCTCGCCGTCAGCCCCGGGACCACGCCCATCGTGGTGCGCGACGGCACGGACCGGATCGTCAACCTCTCGCTCGACGAGGGCGAGGGTCCGGTGCCGGTCCTGGAGGGGTCCGACCTGGCGGCGCCGTCGGTGGACAAGTACGGCAGCACGTGGACCAGCGGCGACGCGGGCGAGCTGCGGGTCGCGACGGACACGCTCGACGTGGTCGAGCTGAAGCCCGAGTGGCTCAAGGGCCGCCGGGTGATCAGCGTGTCGGTGTCGCCGGAGGGCTCGCGCGTCGCGGTCGTGAGCGAGACGCCGTCCGGCCGGCAGGTGCAGGTCGCGGGCATCGTGCGCGACGCCGAGCACACCCCGGTCAGCCTGGCGGCGGCGCTCTCGGTCGCCGCGCCGGTGGCCGACGTCGTGGAGGCCCGCTGGGCGGGGCTCACCACGCTCGCCCTCCTGACCCGGAACGGTCAGGGCACGTCGTCCGTCTGGAACGCGGGGGTCGGCGGCCTGGCCGGCACCGCCGGGCAGTCGCGCCAGCTCCCGGGGCTCACCGACGTGGCGCAGATCGCGGCGGGCGTGACCGACCAGGGGATCCTCGTGCTCACCGAGGACGGCAGCCTGGAGCACGAGGAGACCGGCGTCTGGCAGCCGATCGCCGAGGACGTGGACCTCGTCGCCTACCCGGGCTGAGCCGACGCGGGAACAGGACGGCGGCGAGGCGGAACCGCATCCGCCTCGCCGCCGTCCTGTTCTCGGCTGTGCCGTCCCGGCCTGCTCGCTACGTCAGGTCGGTGACCGGGGCGCCGCCGCACGGGTTGTCGAGCTGGATCACACCGAACGACCAGCCCTTGCGCTTGTAGAGCACCGACGGACGCGACGTCTCCTTGTCGATGAAGAGGTAGAAGTCGTGGCCCACCATCTCCATCTCGTAGACCGCGTCGTCGAGGGTCATCGGGTCGGCGTGGTGCAGCTTCTGGCGGATCACCACGGGCGAGTCGCCGATCGTGGTCTCCACGGAGTCACCCGGCGCGGCCAGCGCTGCCGGGGTCGAGATCTGGGGCTCGGGTCCGCTGGAGCCGCCGTCGGTCAGGATCTCGTCGAGCGGGCGCACGTCCACGGGGGCGAGCACCTTGTTGTTCCGGTGGTCCTTGCGACGGTCCCGGGCTCGGCGGAGTCGTTCGTTCAGCTTGTCGATCGCGAGGTCCAGGGCACCGAAGCGGTCGTCTGCCGCAGCTTCGGCGCGGATCACCGGGCCCTTGGCGCGCAGCGTGAGCTCGACGCGCTCGCGGTTCTCGGACAGCCGCGGGTTGTTCTCGTGCGTGACCTCCACATCCACCCGGCGTACGTAGGGGGACAGCAGCTCCACCTTGGCGAGCTTGTCCTCCACGTGCTGGCGAAAACGGTCTGCCACGTCCGTGTGCCTGCCGACAACGACAATTTCCATGTGCGTATCTCCGCTCCGGGAACACTGGGCCACGCCGTCCCTTGCCGGCGGCGCGCGCCCTCCTCTACTGGGTCTGGCACCCCCTGCTGGTGCCGGGCACGAACCACCTCCCGTCGCGTCGCCCGACAACTTCGTCGAGCCTCGGATCTTGCGTGGGAGGTTCAGGCTAACTCCGTCGCCTGGGTAACGACAGTCCCAACCAACGGTGAACAAGACGACACAGATCTGTCACACTTTCAGGTTCGGATCGGAACGTCGCTTTCACCCGACGCTCACGTTTCCACGATCTGAGCTCCGCGTCCCGGGGGCCGGGGTCGCTGCCAGCACGGTTGCTCCCAGGACGTCGTGCCCGCACTCCTCCAGGGCTCGTTCGACGGCGGCGAGGGTCGCGCCGGTCGTGAGGATGTCGTCCACAAGAATGCACATGGATCTTTGTCCCAGTGCCCGCGCCCCGCGTCTCGTCATCCGGACGGAACCGCTCAGGTTGCGCCCGCGGGCCCGCGCGCCGAGGCCCACCTGGTCCCGCCCGCGACCGGTCCGGGCGAGGGCGGGCACCACGCGGGCGGGCACCCCGCCGTCGTGCAGCCCCGTGGCCACCGCGCGGGCCAGGACGGCCACCGGCTCGCGGCCGCGCGCCCGGCGCGCGGCCCCCGTGGACGGCACGGGCACGACCGCGAGCGGTGCGCCGCAGGCGGGGGAGAGCACCGGCCCGAGGCGGGCGACGGCGCGGCACAGCGCGGGTGCGAGGAGGCGGTCGAGGTCGGCGCGCCCCCGGTCCTTCCAGTGCACGACGACGTCGCGCACCGGGCCGGCGTACGGCGTCAGCGCCCACACGGGCACCGGCGGCACGCCGTCGAGCCGGTCCAGGCGCGGCGCACCGCGCTCGACCCGCGCGAACGGAGCGGCCAGGAGGACCGCGCACCGGGGGCACCAGGGCACGTCGGGCTCGCCGCACGGGCAGGCGACGGGCAGAAGGAGGTGAGCGAGCTCGCGGACGGGACGCATCCGCCCACCCTGCCCGCCCCCGTGCTCCGGTGCCGGTTGTCCACAGCCCCGTGCCTGTGTCGGACGGACAGGTCCCCCGGGGTGGTCTGCGCGTCCGACGCGCCGGGGGCGGGCGCGTCCGACGCGCCAGGGCGGGGGGAGTGTCAGTGGTACGCGGCAGGATGGGGCCGTGCAACCGATCCAGATGTCCCTCGACCAGGCCCGCCGGGTCGCCGTGGCGGCCCAGGGCCTGCATCGCCCGCGCACCGACGGGCCGCGCACCATGCGGCACGTCCAGGGTGTGATCGACCGGCTCGGCCTGTTCCAGATCGACTCGGTGAACGTGCTGGCCCGCGCGCACCTGCTGCCGCTGTTCTCCCGGCTCGGCTCGTACGACACCGACCTGCTGGACCGGGCCACGGTGTCGGGCCGGCACGCCCGGCGCTCGACGCGGGGTGCGGCGGCGGACCGCCGGCTCGTGGAGAGCTGGGCGCACGTCGCGGCCTATGTGCCCCCGCACGTCTGGCCGCTGCTGGCGTTCCGCCGCCGGTGGTTCGCCGAGGAGTACGACTGGCGTGAGCTGGACGGTGTGCGCCTGCCGGACGCGCCGCAGGTCCGCGAGGTGCACGACCTCGTGGCCGCCGAGGGCCCGCTGTCGGCCTCGCAGATCCACGACCGGTTCGTCTCCGAGGGGCGCTCGGTGCGTCGTAAGCGCGGCACCTGGTGGGACTGGAGCACCGAGAAGCGCGTGGTCGAGCACCTGTTCTTCACCGGTGAGGTGGTCTCGGCGGGGCGCAACGCGCAGTTCGAGCGGCTCTACGACCTGCCGGAACGCGTGCTGCCTGCGTCGGCCCTGGTCGAGGTGCCCGAGTTCGAGGCCAAGAAGACCCTGCTGGAGCTCGGCGCGCGGGCACAGGGGATCGGCGACGCACGCAGCATCAAGGACTACTACCGGCTCAAGGGACCGGTCGCGGACCGGGCTCTGGCCGAGCTCGCCGAGGACGGCGTGCTGCTGCCCGCACGGGTGGCCGGCGGGTCGGAGAAGTGGTTCCTGCATCGCGACGCCGCCCGCCCGCGGCGCGCGGCGGGGCAGGCCCTGCTCGCCCCCTTCGACCCGCTGGTCTGGGAGCGCACCCGCCTGGAGCGCCTGTTCGGCATGCGCTACCGGATCGGCATCTACACGCCGGCCGCCCAGCGCACCGACGGCTACTACGTGCTCCCGTTCCTCGAGGACTCGCAGCTCACGGCCCGCGTGGACCTCAAGGCAGACCGCGCGGCGGGTGTCCTGCGGGTCCAGTCGGCGCACGCCGAGCCGACGCTGACGGACCAGACGCCGGCCCGGCTGGCGCACGAGCTGCACGCCATGGCCAGGTGGCTGGACCTGGAGGGCGTGACCGTCGAGGACAAGGGCACCCTTTCACCCGCACTGCGTGCCGCGGCGGCGGTTTCCTGAAACACGCGACAACTAAACTCGGGGCATGGCCACCGCTGCGATCTTCCTGGTAGCCACGGTCGCGGCCGGGCTCGGCGCGGTGCTGCTCCGGCTGCCGCCGCTGGTCGGGTTCCTGGTGGCCGGGTTCGCGCTCCACGCGGCGGGGGTCCAGGAGCCGGCCTACCTCGGGACCATCGCCGACCTGGGCGTGACGCTGCTGCTCTTCGGCATCGGCCTCAAGCTCGACGTCAAGACGCTGCTGCGCAAGGACGTCTGGTTC
Source organism: Promicromonospora sp. NPDC019610 (assembly GCF_044389365.1). Lineage (NCBI taxonomy): Bacteria > Bacillati > Actinomycetota > Actinomycetes > Micrococcales > Promicromonosporaceae > Promicromonospora > Promicromonospora sp. NPDC019610. The sequence goes on from NZ_JBIRXX010000003.1 coordinate 702,461, forward strand.
ACCACCGTCGCGCACCTGCTGGTCAGCGTTGCGATCGCCGTCGGGTTCCTCGGCCTGCTCGGCGTGGTCGGCTTCTCGATGCTCGCGGGCGAGGGCCTGGGCGTCCTCGCGCTCCTCGGTCTCGCCCTGTCGTTCTCCTCCACGGTGTTCGTGGTCAAGGTGCTCGACGGCCGCTCCGACCAGTCCGCCCTCTACGGCCGGATCGCCATCGGCGTGCTCGTCATGCAGGACCTGATCGCCGTCGTCTTCCTGTCGGTCGCCTCCGACCACCCGCCGAGCCCGTGGGCGTTCGCCCTCGTGCTCCTGATCCCGGGTGCCTGGCTGCTGCGCAAGGTGTGGTCGCGCGTGGGACACGGCGAGCTGCAGGCACTGTTCGGCGTGGCGGTCGCGCTCGGCCCGGGCTACGCGCTGTTCGAGGCGGTGGGGCTCAAGGGCGACCTCGGCGCGCTCGTCATGGGCATGCTCCTGGCCGGCCACCCCGCCGCCACCGAACTGTCCCGCAACCTCTTCACCGTCAAGGAGCTGCTGCTCGTCGGCTTCTTCGTGTCGATCGGCTTCTCCGGCGAGCTGAGCTGGCAGGCCGCGATCATCGGGCTGCTCCTGCTGCTCATGCTGCCGCTCCAGGCCATCGTCACGGCCGTGCTGCTGCGCCTGATGCGCCTGCGCAAACGGACGGCGATCCTGTCCGGGCTGGTGCTGGCCAACTACTCCGAGTTCGGCCTCATCGTGGTCGCGGTCGGTTCCCAGACCGGCCTGCTGCACGACGAGTGGCTCGTCGTGCTCGCCGTCGCGGTCGCCGCCAGCTTCGTGCTGTCCTCCGCGATCAACACGCGCGGCAACGAGTTCGCCATGTCGCTCGCCAAGCGCTTCCCGTCCAAGCCCAACGAGTGGCTGCACCGCGAGGAACGGCTCATCGACGTCTCGGGCGCGGAGGCACTGGTGCTCGGCATGGGCCGGGTCGGCCGCGGCGCCGTCCGGCAGCTCCGCGAGGACTACGGCCTGGACGTCGTGGGCGTCGAGCACGACCCGACCCGCGTCGCGGCCCTGCGCGCCGAGGGCTTCACCGTGGTGCAGGCCGACGCGACGGACATCGAGTTCTGGGGCCGGGTGCGCAGTGCCGGCGCCGTCCGCCTCGCCATCCTCGCCATGCCGTTCCACGCGGCCAACCTCATCGCGCTGTCCCAGCTGCGGGCGAGCGGCTTCGAGGGCACGGTCGCCGCCATCGCCCGGTACGACGACGACGCGGCCGAGCTCGAGCGGCACGGCGCCGACGCGGTGTTCCACCTGTACGGCACGGCCGGCCTGGCCCTCGCCGACGAGGCGGCCGAGGCGGCGCTCGGGTACGACGCCGCCGAGCGGATGCGCGACGCCCAGGCGGAGCGCCGGTCCGCCGCGGCGGCCGGGGACGAGCCCGCCGACGAGGCGGCGGACGAGCCCGCCGACGAGCCGGCCGCCAGCGGCGGTGCCGCCTAGGGCGCGTCCGGAGACCGGCGGGCCTTGCTGTATATGCAACAATGGCTGGATGAGCGATTCTGCGGTCGAGGAGGTCGTGCACGAGTGCCTGGCCCTGCGGGTCCGGCTGATCGGCCGCGCGATCACGAGCATCTACGACACGGCCCTCGAGGGGCACGGACTGACCATCGCCCAGGTCAACCTCTTGGCCGCCCTGGGCAAGATCGGCCCGTGTGCCCCGTCCCGGCTCGGAGAGGCGCTCCAGATCGAACGCTCCACCGTCAGCCGCAACCTGGCCCTGCTCCTGAAGCGTGAGTGGGTCGAGGTGGTGTCGGCGGATGCCAAGGGCCTCCGGGAGGTCGGGCTCACCGGAGCGGGGCGGGCCAAGGTCCGGTCGGTGCTGCCCGAGTGGCGGTCGGCCCAGGAGGAGGCGGCACGGCTCCTCGGACCGGCCGGGGCGGCATCGGTCCGTTCGGTGGCGAGCGGTCTGGGTTTCTCGCCGGGAGCGTAGGGGCGAACCGCCGTGCGGCGGAGTGCGCGGCATATGTTGCATATACACCAACAAGGAGAGCGGATCATGAACATGTCCTTCAAGGGCCAGGTCGTCCTCGTGACGGGCGCCTCACGGGGAATCGGCCGGGGCATCGCCCTGGCCTTCGCACAGGAAGGCGCACGGCTGGTTCTTGCCGCACGCTCGCTCGACCGTCTGGCCCAGGTGGAACGCGAGGCCCGCGCCCTGGGGGCGGAGGTCCTGGTGGCACCGACCGACGTCACCTCGGCCGACGACGTGGCTGCGCTCGTGGACGCGGCGACGAACCGTTTCGGCCGCATCGACGTGCTGGTCAACAACGCCGGGATCGGCCGGGTCGGCGACGTCGAGGAGGCGACCTTCGAGGAGGACGTCCGTCAGACGCTGCAGGCGAGCCTCTTCGGGACGGTCCGCGTGACGCAGCGGGTCCTTCCGGTCCTGCGCCGCCAAGGTTCCGGTGTCATCGTGAACATGTCATCGGTGATGGGGCGCAAGGCGTTCGCGCGCTTCGGCTCGTACGCCATCGTGATGCATGCGGTCTCCGCCTTCTCCGACAGCCTTCGCCAGGAGCTGGCCGGGACCGGGATCCGGGTCTCGGTCATCCACCCGGCGCTCACCGCCACCGACCTGCTGCGGGAGACAGAACCGGACGAGCTGCCGGCCCCGTTCCGGCACATGACGCCGCTGTCGCCGGAGGACGTCGGGGCGGCGGTGGTGGTAGCCGTCCGCCGCGGACGGCGTCGCATCGTGCTGCCCCGGACCGCGAACATGCTCCTCCTCGCGGAAGCGCTGTCGCCGCGCCTGGGCGACGCCGTCGCCGAGGCGCTCGCGCGAGGCAGGGTCCTCGGTGTGCTCAGGATGAACCGGGGACGGACCTATCACGAGACGATCGAGTCGCCCGCCGGCTCGACACGTTGATCGCGCGAGCCCGGCTCGTCGACGACACCGATCGTGCGCAGGACCGCGACGTCATCCCTGTGACCGGGCCGGTCACCGGAGGGCACGAGCAGGGCGTCACGCCTGGTCCCGCTGCGCCGAGGTGCGCGCCGGGAAGGCGTCGTCCGCGGTGTCCAGGAGGGTCGCGTCGACGCACCGCGTGCGCAGCCCGGCCCGGCCCACCATGTAGGCGGCCACCGGGGACGTCATGAGCTGGAAGATCGCCACGAGCAGGAGCATCGTCGCCGAGCCCTTGTCCTGCAGCCGGAGCGCGACGCCCGCCAGGAGCAGCAGCAGGCCCAGGACCTGCGGCTTGGCCACGACGTGCATCCGCGAGAGCAGGTTGTCGAACCGCATCACGCCGACGCCGGCGGAGAACGAGAAGAAGGCGCCGAGCAGCAGGCAGACGGCGGCGACGACGTCGGTCACGACGGTCATGACTCCTCCCGCCCGCCGACGGCGCCCGACGGCGCCCCCGGGCCGGCCTCGCCGACCTCGCCCGAGTCGGACGAACCCGACCCGCCCGGTCCCGACCCGCCCGGCCCCGGGCCGACCGCGCCCGGCCGTGGCCCGGACCGCTGCGCGGCGGTGCCGTTCTTGGGGGGCTCGACGGCGGCGAAGCGGGCGATCGTCACGGACCCGATGAACCCGACCAGCGAGAGCACCACGAGGATGGGCACGGACTCGGTGCGGCGGGAGATCGCCGCCTCGACCGCGATGGCACCCACGAGGGCGGTGGTGAGCACGTCGAACGCCACGGTCCGGTCCAGCATGGTCGGACCGCGCTCGATCCGGACCACCGCGAGCAGCGCGCCCACGGCGAGCAGGGCGGTCGCTACCACCCCGACGGCGAGCATCATCGGCGTTCCTCCTTGTCCAGGGTGTACGGAGCGAGCCCGACCCGGGCCAGCTCGGCGCCCGGCGCGAAGGCGCGGAGCAGCCGTGCCTCCAGGTCGAGGGTCGCCTTCCGGACGCCCTCGGGCCCGCCCGACGCCGCGATGTCCAGCACGTGCAGCCGCAGGGTCCGGCTGGGCCGGTCGAGGTCGATCACGAGCGTGCCAGGGACCAGGGACGACAGTCCCGCGGTCGTCGCGATGAACAGGTCCGAGTCGGCACGCAGGGGCACCGAGACGAGGGCGCCGTGCGGCGTCGGGCCGCCGCGCGTCCTCCGGCGCGGGACCACGGCGGTCCACGCGACCTGGAACGACGCCAGCACGAGGTCCCCGACGAACCGGCCGAGCAGGTGGAGCAGCGGGCCGAACCGCAGGGTCGCGGCCGTACCGATGGGCGGCAGCGGGAAGGCGAGCGCGACGAGCGCGCCGAGCAGCACGCCGGACACCACGTTCGCCCAGGACAGGTCGCCCCACAGGAGCACCCACAGCACGGCCCCCACGACCATGGTCGGCCAGAGTGTCACGACCCGGCGCGCCCGGCGCCGCCAGGGGCTCTGGACGGTGTCGGTGTGGTTCACGGCTCCACCTCCACGGTGTCGTCGGTGACCTTGTTCGACTCGCCGGTGCCCCGCGGAGCACCGTCGGGGAACACGGCCTCGATGTAGGTGTGCCCGTCCATGACGGACTCGGCCGCCCGGTCGGCGTAGTCGTAGAGCGGGCCGGCCAGCACGGTGAGCCCGACGCTGACGGCCACCAGGCCCGCCGTCGGCCCCACCATGCCCCAGGGCAGGGGCGTCGGCTCGGGCAGCTTCTCGGGGCAGGGCTGCCAGAACGCCTTGTTCCAGGCTCGGACCACCGCGTAGAGCGTCAGCAGCGAGGTGACCACCGAGCCGACGACGAGCACCCAGGCCAGGCCGGAGCCGTCCACGACACCCGCCTCCAGCAGGCCCACCTTGCCCAGGAACCCGGACAGCGGCGGGATGCCCGCCAGGTTCATGGCGGGCACGAAGAACAGGACCGCGAGCCCGGGCGCCAGCGTGGCGAGGCCGCCCAGGCGGTCGAGCGACGTGGTCCCGGTGCGGCGCTCGATGAGCCCCACCACCAGGAACAGCGCCGTCTGCACGGTGATGTGGTGCACCACGTAGAAGATGGCCGCCGCGGTGCTCGCCTGGGTGGCGAGCGCGACCCCGAAGATCATGTAGCCGATGTGGCTCACCAGCGTGAACGACAGCAGACGTTTCACGTCGTCCTGCGCGACGGCGCCGAGGATGCCCACGATCATGGTGGCGAGCGCCAGCACGAGCAGCACGTTCTCCAGGGTCTCGTTCCGCGGGAAGAGCAGCGTCTGGGTGCGCAGGATCGCGTACACGCCGACCTTGGTGAGCAGGCCCGCGAACACGGCGGTGACCGGCGCGGGGGCCGTCGGGTACGAGTCCGGGAGCCACGCGGACAACGGGAAGATGGCGGCCTTGATGCCGAACGCGAGCAGCAGCAGCGCCTGGATGCCGAGCCGCACGCCGGGGTCGACGTCGGGCAGGCGCTCGGCGAGCTGGGCCATGTTCACCGTGCCGGTGGCGGCGTAGACCAGGCCGACGGCGACGAGGAACACGATCGAGCTGAGCAGCGCGACCACCACGTAGACGCTGCCCGCCCGGATGCGCTCGACGGTCCCGCCCAGCGTGAGCAGCACGTACGAGGCGGCGAGCAGGATCTCGAAGCCGACGTACAGGTTGAACAGGTCGCCGGCGAGGAAGGCGTCCGCCACGCCCGCGGCGAGGATGAGGAACGTCGGGTGGAAGATCGCCACGGGCAGCACGTCACGGCGCACGTCCTCGTCGGCGTCGGGGTCCTGGGCCTCCAGGGCCTCGCGCAGGATCTTCGTGTCCTTGGTGGCGGGCGCCGTCCGGTCGTCGCCGTCGGCGATGCCCTGCGCCATCGAGTAGAGCAGCACGCAGAGCAGCACCACGCCGCTGACCAGCAGCATGAGCGCGGAGAGCGGGTCGGCCACGAGGTTGACCCCGACCGGCGCGGCCCAGCCGCCGACGTCGATGACGACCGGCCCGTCCTGGGCGGCGACCACGAGGCCCGCGGCGGCGGCCACCACCACCGACAGGGCGACCACGGAGATGATCCGCTGCGCCCGTTCGTACCGGTGCAGCGCCAGGGCGAGGCCCGCGGCGAACAGCGGCACCAGCACGGGCAGGGGGACGAGCGTCTCGGTGCTCCACAGGTTCATGCGCCGGCACCCCCGCGGGCGCCGGTGCCGCTCCGGGCGTCGTCCGGCCCGGAGGCGGGGTCGGGGAGCGCGACCTCGTCCCGCACGGCCACCGCCTCCTCGTCCAGGGTGGACCCCGACTCCTCGGCGTCGCTGTCGGCGTACGACGGCGCGTCCGCGACGGCGAGCCGCGCGATGCGGGTGTCCTCCACGTCGTCCTGCACCTCGTCGTGGCCGTGCAGCTGCCACGAGCGGTAGGCCATGGCCAGCACGAACGCGACCAGGGCGAGCGTGATGACGATGGACGTCAGCACCATGGCCTGGGCCAGCGGGTCGCTCATCGGCTCCGCGGTGGCGCCGGTGATGGGCGGCGCCCCCGCGCGGCCGCCGGCCACGAGGATCGCGAGGTTGGCCCCGTTGCCCATGAGCACGAAGCCGAGCAGGACCCGGGTCAGCGACCGTTCCAGCAGCAGGTACACACCCGAGGCGAACAGCACGCCCACGGTCAGCAGCAGGGCCCCCGAGGGCACGGTGTCGAGCACGATCATGCGCGGTCACCCCCGGTGCGGACCTCGACGCGCCGGCGTTGGCCGATCGACCAGGCAAAGGGTTCCGCCTGCCGGTCCAGCTCGGCGCCGAAGGTGCGCAGGATGTCGATGACCAGGCCGATGACCACGAGGAACACTCCGACGTCGAAGAACAGGCTGGTGACCAGGTGCACGTCGCCGAGCACGGGCAGGTGGAGGTCGACGATCGTGCTCTCGAGCGCCTCCTGCCCGGCGAGCAGCGCCACCAGGCCCACGCCCGCCGAGAGGAACAGGCCGGTGCCGAGCACGAGGCCCGGGTGCACCGGGGCGGCCTCGCCCAGCTCGAACCGGCCGCCCGCCAGGTAGCGGACGGTCAGGGCCAGGCCGGCCACGAGGCCCGCGGCGAACCCTCCGCCCGGCGCGTTGTGCCCGCTGAACAGCAGGAACAGGGCGAACAGCATCATGGGATGGAAGATCACGCGCGTGAGCACCTCGAACAGCATCGACCGCTGCACGGGGTCGAGCGTGGGCCCGGCGAGCAGCCACCGGCCGCGCCGCGCCGGCTGGGCGCCGGCGCTGTCGGCGGGCTGGACCGCCTGCGGGTTCGCGGCCCGGTCGAGGCGCAGCACGTCACCGCTGCGCTGCCGCAGGAAGACGAGCGACGCGACGCCGGTGGCGGCCACCAGGAGCACGGAGATCTCGCCCACGGTGTCCCAGGCGCGGATGTCGACGAGCGTGACGTTGACGATGTTGTGCCCGCCGCCGAAGGTCTCGGCCTCCACGGGGAAGTCGACGGAGACCGGCGTGTGCACCCGCACCAGCGGCGCGGCGGCCACGAACGCCATGACGACCAGGCCGGTGACCACCCCGATCGCGAGCCGCACCCAGCGGCTGGCCGCCAGGGGACGGTCCGAGAAGTACGGCGGCAGGCGGCGGAGCACCAGCACCATGACCACCAGGGTCAGGGTCTCGCAGAGCACCTGGGTCAGGGCCAGGTCGGGCGCGCCGTGCAGCAGGAAGAGGGCCGCGTTGCCGTAGCCGGCCACGCCCGCCAGGATCACTGCCTTGAGCCGGCGGCGGGCGCGCGCCGTCAGCACGGCGGCCAGCACGACGACGAGCACGACGACGAGCTGCGCCGGGCGGTCCCACGGCACCAGGGCGAACGGGCCGAGGTGGAGCACGCCGTCGCGCCCGGCGGCGTCCTGCGCGACCGGGAGGCCGTTCGGCTCGCCCACCAGGCCGAAGGCGAGCGCGAGCCCGGGCCCCACGGCGAGCGTCACGAGGATGACGCCCAGGTAGAAGGGCAGGGACCCGCGCTGCGTGCCCGCCGTGACGTCGCTGGCCAGGCGGTCGAGCTTGCGCATGAAGCGGCGGTAGAGCACGTCGGCGCCGTCGGGGGACCACAGCGAGTCCTGCAGCCGCTCGACACGGGCGCGCTGCCAGAAGGCGAGGCCACCGGCCAGGAACACGGCGACGGTGATCGCGAGGGCGGGCGTGAACCCCTCCCAGAGGGTGAGGTGCCCGGGCTCGCCGACGGGGTAGGTGTTCGCGTACGGGGCGAGCAGCTCCTGGCCCACCTGGGGCACGAGGGCGACGACCAGACCGAGGATCGCGAGGACCAGCGGCGGCGCGACCATCCAGAACGGCTGCGGGTGGATCGTGCCGGGTGCGGCCTCGGGCAGGGCGGGGGGAGTCGTCGTCGGCGTGCTGCCGGGTGCCGCGCCGTGCGCCGTCGCGACCTCTCGTTCCGGGGGCGCGGCCGTGGCCGGCAGGCGCGGCTTGAACGCGCCCCAGAGGAACCGCAGCCCGTACGCGACGGTGAGGGCCGAGCCCACGGCGACCACGACGGTCATGACCCGGCCGAGCACGTCGCCGTCGTGCTCCCAGGCGGCCAGCGCGGCCTCCTTGGCGACGTAGCCGGCGAACGGGGGCAGGCCGATCATCGAGGCGGTCGCGAGCGTGGCGGCCAGGGCGGTGACCGGCAGCCGCCGTCCGACGCCGGCGAGCTTGCGCAGGTCGCGGGTGCCCGTCGCCGCGTCCACGACGCCGACCACGAGGAACAGCGACGCCTTGAACATGGCGTGCGCGCCGAGCAGCGCGAGACCCGCCAGCGCGGTGGCGCGCGTGCCGTAGCCGAGCAGCAGCGTGAGCAGGCCGAGCTGGGAGACCGTGCCGAACGCGAGGACCAGCTTGAGGTCGTGCTGGCGCAGCGCGCGGTACCCGCCGAGCAGCAGCGTGGTGCCGCCGAGCACGAGCACGACCGTGCGCCAGGCCGTGAGGTCCGAGAACGCGGGCGCGAACCGGGCCACCAGGTAGATGCCGGCCTTCACCATGGCGGCCGCGTGCAGGTAGGCGGACACGGGCGTGGGCGCCGCCATCGCGGCGGGCAGCCAGAAGTGCGTGGGCACCAGGGCGGACTTGGTGGCCGCCCCGGCCAGCAGGCAGACGACGGCGACGGTCACGGCCGGCCCGGTCGGCGGGTCGGCGATGACGGCGGACACGCTCCAGGTCCCGGCGGCGACGCCCAGGACGACGACGCCGACCAGCATGGCGAGCCCGCCCGCGGTCGTCACGACCAGCGCCTGCATCGCGGCGCGCCGCGACGAGGTGCGGTCGGCGTAGTGGCCGATCAGGAGGTAGGAGAACACCGTGGTGAGCTCCCAGAACACGAACAGCAGCAGCATGTCGTCGGCGGTGACGAGCCCGGCCATCGAGCCCGCGAACGCCACGAGGAACCCGCCGAACCGGCCCAGGCCGCGGGCGTCCTTGGCGAAGTAGGCGCTGCAGTACAGGAGGACGAGGGTGCCGACCGCGCCGACGATCAGCAGCATCAGCCAGGACAGCGGGTCGAGCCGCAGGTCGACGGCCAGGCCCAGCGCGGGGATCCACTCCACCCGTTCCGTGGGCGTGCGGCCGGCGTACACGGCGGACGTCTGGGACAGGGCATACGCAGCGGCCCCGGCGGGACCGAGGGCGAGCACCCAGAAGGCGCGTCGACCGAGGCGGTTGACGAGGGCTGGCGCGGCGAGCGCGAGGACGCCGTGAGCGAGGAGTACCGGAAGCACGTCCGTTCCGTCCTGTCAGGGCTCGTGGACAGGACGTCGTGCCAGGGGTACCAGGTGCGAACCCGGGGTCGAGCACTGGACGGCTTGCCGCGCGAGCGCGGGCGGGTGGGCGATGTGACCACTCTATCCGGTGTCGGTCTCCGGTTCGTCACGAGGAACCCATGGCGGGCTCAGGAACCGCATGCTTCCCGTGATCGTTACCCCGAGAGCGAACCCCGTCGGTCCGTCGTCGGCTCTGGGCCACCCGCTCAGGTTTACGGCCTACCATGGGCGACGGCGAAAACTCGACGACGACCTGGGAGAACCCGCGTGTCCATCCTCGACAAGGTCCTTCGCATCGGCGAAGGACGTGTCCTGAAGAAGCTGCATAACGTGGCTGAGCAGGTCAACCGCTTGGAGCCCAGCTTCGTCGAGCTCAGCGACACCGAGCTGCGCGAGGAGACCGCCCGCTTCCGCGAGCGTCTCGAGCACGGCGCCGACCTGGACGAGCTCATGCCGGAGGCGTTCGCGGCGATCCGCGAGGCGGCCCGCCGCACGCTCGGCCAGCGGCACTTCGACGTGCAGATCATGGGTGGTGCGGCGCTGCACCTCGGCAACATCGCCGAGATGCGCACCGGTGAGGGCAAGACGCTGGTGGCGACCACCGCGGCGTACCTCAACGCGCTGTCCGGCGACGGCGTGCACGTCATCACCACGAACGACTACCTGGCCAAGTACCAGGGTGACCTGATGGGCCGCGTCTTCCGCTTCATGGGGATGACCACCGGCGTCATCCTGTCGGGCCAGACGCCGGCGCAGCGCCGCGAGATGTACGCCGCGGACATCACCTACGGCACGAACAACGAGTTCGGCTTCGACTACCTGCGCGACAACATGGCGTGGTCGACGGACGACCTGGTCCAGCGCGGGCACAACTTCGCGATCGTCGACGAGGTGGACTCGATCCTCATCGACGAGGCGCGCACCCCGCTGATCATCTCGGGCCCCGCGGCCGGCGACGCCAACCGCTGGTACACCGAGTTCGCCAAGGTCGTGCTGCGGCTGGTGCCGACCGTGGACTACGAGGTCGACGAGAAGAAGCGCACCGTCGGCGTGCTCGAGCCGGGCATCGCGAAGATCGAGGACTACCTCGGCATCGACAACCTGTACGAGTCGCTGAACACGCCGCTGATCGGCTTCCTGAACAACGCCATCAAGGCCAAGGAGCTGTTCAAGCGCGACAAGGACTACGTCGTGCTGAACGGCGAGGTCATGATCGTCGACGAGCACACGGGCCGTATCCTCGCGGGCCGGCGCTACAACGAGGGCATGCACCAGGCCATCGAGGCCAAGGAGGGCGTGGAGATCAAGGCGGAGAACCAGACGCTCGCCACGATCACCCTCCAGAACTACTTCCGCCTGTACGGCAAGCTCTCGGGCATGACCGGTACGGCCGAGACCGAGGCCGCCGAGTTCCAGGGCACCTACAAGCTCGGCGTCGTCCCGATCCCGACGAACAACCCGCCGCAGCGCCTCGACCAGCCCGACCTCGTCTACAAGAACGAGGACGGCAAGTTCAATGCGGTGGTCGCCGACATCGTGGAGCGGCACGCCTACGGGCAGCCGGTCCTGGTGGGCACCACCAGCGTCGAGAAGTCGGAGCTGCTGAGCGCCAAGCTGAAGAAGGCCGGCGTGCCGCACAACGTGCTCAACGCGAAGGAGCACGAGCGCGAGGCCGCGGTCGTCGCGATGGCGGGCCGCAAGGGCGCCGTCACGGTCGCCACGAACATGGCCGGCCGCGGTACCGACATCATGCTCGGCGGCAACGCCGAGTACCTGGCGGTGGCCGAGCTCGCGGAGCGGGGCCTCGACCCGGTCGAGACGCCGGAGGAGTACGAGGCCGCCTGGCCGGAGACGCTGGAGAAGGCGAAGGCGCGCGTCGCCGCCGAGCACGACGAGGTCAAGGCCGCCGGCGGCCTGTACGTGCTGGGCACGGAGCGGCACGAGTCCCGCCGCATCGACAACCAGCTGCGCGGTCGTTCCGGCCGCCAGGGCGACCCGGGGGAGTCCCGGTTCTACCTGTCGATGCAGGACGACCTGATGCGGCTGTTCAACTCCGGCCTCGCCGAGTCGATGATGAACCGCGCCGGGTTCCCGGACGACATGCCGCTGGAGTCCAAGATGGTCACGCGCGGCATCATGTCCGCGCAGGGCCAGGTGGAGTCCCGCAACTTCGAGATCCGCAAGAACGTCCTCAAGTACGACGACGTCCTGTCCCGCCAGCGCACGGTCATCTACGCCGAGCGCCTGCGGGTGCTGGAGGGCGAGGACCTGCGCGAGCAGGTGCAGCACTTCCTCACGGACACCATCACGGAGTACGTCACCAACGCGACCGCCGACGGCCCGCCCGAGCAGTGGGACCTCGACGCGCTGTGGACGGCGCTCAAGGCCGTCTACCCGGTGTCCCTGACGCCGGAGGAGGTCGTCGAGGAGGCCGGCGGGATCGACCGGCTCGGCGGCGACATGCTGCTGGAGGAGATCCTGTCCGACGCGCGGGTGGCCTACCAGGCACGCGAGGACGAGCTCTCGGCGCCGGCCATGCGCCAGCTCGAGCGCCGCGTGGTGCTCTCGGTGCTGGACCGCAAGTGGCGCGAGCACCTCTACGAGATGGACTACCTCAAGGAGGGCATCGGGCTGCGCGCCATGGCGCAGCGCGACCCGCTGGTCGAGTACCAGCGCGAGGGCTTCCAGCTCTTCCAGGCGATGACCGACGCCATCAAGGAGGAGTCGGTCGGGTTCCTGTTCAACCTCGAGGTCACGGTGCAGCAGCCGGGCGCCGAGCAGGGGGAGGACGGCGGCTCCGAGCTGCCCGCCGCCGGGCCGGTCCCGCCGCGCGGCCGCCTGGGCACGGGCCAGCCGGACGCCCCGCCCACCACGCAGATCCCGGTGGTCCAGCCTGCCTCGGCCCCGCGGCAGGGGCAGCAGCCGCCGCCCCCGCGCCAGCGCCGTGCGGCGGGTGCGGCCACCGAGCCGATCCTGCTCGCCAAGGGCCTCGACGCCCCGCGGCAGCAGCAGCCGCTGACGTACTCGGCCCCGAGCGAGGACGGCACGGGCTCGGCGTTCATGCAGTCGTCGGACGGCGCGCGCCGCCGGGCGTCCCTGCACGGCGAGGCGACGGCCGCCACGAGCGACGGCCGAACCTTCCCGGGCACGCCGCGCAACGCGCAGTGCCCGTGCGGTTCGGGCAAGAAGTACAAGGTCTGCCACGGGATCAACGAGGCCTGACCCGGCCTGGCCCCACGGCGAGGTAGAACCCTGGCGAGGTAGAACTGCGGTTCTACCTCGCCAGGGTTCTGTCTTGCTGGGGGCCGGCGCGTTGCCTCCACGGTCGGCAGCTTCCTGCGAGGTCGGCACTCTGCATCGAGGTCGGCACAGGCCTGTGCCGACCTCGATGCAGAGTGCCGACCATGCGCGGCAAACTGCCGACCACAGCAGCAGACTGCCGACCGCGGCCTCGGCGAGACGGGCGCCGGCGTGAGACAGGGCGCCCGTATGTCGGACGCTCCGGTTACCCTGGTCGCAACGTCCCGACCCGTGCGGAACCGCGCCGGGAGCGGACCGTCCCCCGAACACGAAAGCAGGATCGCTGTGCCTGTCCCCGAGCCCGCCCGCGGGCTGCGTGTCGCACTGCTGGGCTGTGGCGTCGTGGGCACCGAGGTGGCCCGGATGCTGCTGGAGCAGGGCACTGATCTCGCCGCCCGCGCGGGCGCTCCGCTGGACCTCGCCGGCATCGCCGTCCGTGACGCGAGCCGCCCCCGTGACGCCGCCATCCCGCCCGAGCTCCTCACGGAGGACGCCGGGTCACTGGTGGACGGCGCGGACATCGTCGTCGAGGTGATGGGCGGCACCGAGCCCGCGCGAGCCCTGCTGCTGCGTGCGATCGAGGGCGGCGCCGCCGTCGTCACCGCCAACAAGGCGCTGCTGGCCGCGGACGGCCCCACGCTCTACAAGGCGGCCGACTCCGCGGGTGTCGACATCTACTACGAGGCCGCCGTGGCGGGCGCCATCCCGATCGTGCGGCCCGTGCGCGAGTCGCTCGCGGGCGACCACGTGCGCCGGGTCCTGGGCATCGTCAACGGCACCACCAACTACGTGCTGGACCAGATGGCCACCGGCGGGCTCGACCTCGACCAGGCGGTCAAGCAGGCGCAGGAGCTCGGCTACGCCGAGGCCGACCCCACGGCCGACGTCGAGGGTTACGACGCCGCGGCCAAGGCAGCCATCCTGGCCAGCCTCGCCTTCCACACCCGCGTCTCCGCGGACGACGTCGCCCGGGAGGGCATCTCGGGCGTCACGTCGGACGACGTCGCGTGGGCCGCCCGCACCGGGCACACCGTGAAGCTGCTGGCCATCGCCGAGCAGACCGGCGAGGGCGTCTCCGTGCGCGTGCACCCGGCGCTCGTGCCGCTGGAGCACCCGCTGGCGGGCGTGAAGGGCGCGTTCAACGCGGTCTTCGTCGAGGCCGATGCCGCGGGGCCCCTCATGTTCTACGGCCAGGGCGCCGGCGGCCGGCCGACGGCGTCCGCGGTGCTGGGCGACGTCGTCTCGGCGGCGCGCCACCGTGTGCTCGGCGGCAAGGGCCCGCAGGAGTCCACGTACGCGGCCCGCCCGCTGCTCCCGGCGGACGCCGCCGTGACGCGCTACCAGGTGCGCCTGCTCGTCGCCGACCTCCCGGGCGTCCTCGCCCAGGTCGCGGGGGTCGTGGGCGACCACGGCGTCTCCATCGACACCGTGCGCCAGACCGGGCCCTCCGAGGGCACCGCCGAGCTGCTGCTGACCACCCACGCGGCCCGCGAGGCGTCGCTGGCCGCCACCATCGCGGCCGTGCGCACGCTCGAACCGGTCCGCGAGATCACGTCCGTCCTGAGAGTCGAAGGCTGAACCGTGCCCGTACTGCCCGCAGAACCGAACGTCCCGTCCGCCGGCCCGGACCGCGCCCCTGCCTCGCGCCTCTGGCGTGGCGTGATCGCCGAGTACGCGGACCGGCTGCCCGCCCACCTCCAGCAGAAGATCGTGACCCTGGGCGAGGGTGGTACGCCGCTGGTGCCTGCCCCGGCGCTGTCCGAGCGCACGGGTGCCGAGGTCTACGTCAAGGTCGAGGGCATGAACCCGACCGGCTCGTTCAAGGACCGCGGCATGACGGCCGCGATCTCCGCGGCCGCCGGCCGTGGCGCCCGCGCGGTCGTGTGCGCGTCGACGGGCAACACCTCGGCGTCGGCCGCGGCGTATGCGACGCGCGCCGGCATGGTCTGCGCGGTGCTCGTTCCGGACGGCAAGATCGCCATGGGCAAGCTGAGCCAGGCCGTGGCGCACGGAGCCCGTCTGCTGCAGGTGGACGGCAACTTCGACGACTGCCTCGTGGCGGCCCGCAAGCTCGCCGACACCCACCCCGTCGAGCTCGTGAACTCGGTGAACCCGGACCGGATCGAGGGCCAGAAGACCGCTGCCTTCGAGATCGTGGACGCCCTGGGCGACGCCCCGGACATCCACCTGCTGCCGGTCGGCAACGCCGGGAACATCACGGCCTACTGGAAGGGTTTCACCGAGTACGCCGAGGCGGGCGTCGCGAGCCGGACCCCGGCCATGTGGGGCTTCCAGGCCGCGGGCGCCGCCCCGATCGTCAAGGGCCACCCGATCGACGACCCGGACACGATCGCCACCGCCATCCGCATCGGCAACCCCGCCTCGTGGGAGCTGGCCGAGCAGGCCAGGGACACCTCGGGTGGCGTCATCGAGGCCGTCACCGACGAGCAGATCCTCGCGGCGCACCGGATCCTGTCGGCCGAGGTCGGCGTGTTCGTCGAGCCGGCGTCCGCCGCCGGTGTCGCGGGCCTGCTGGCCCGGCACGAGCGCGGCCTGGTGCCCGCGGGGGCGCGCATCACCATCACGGTGACCGGCCACGGGCTCAAGGACCCGAGCTGGGCGCTGCGCACGCCCGACGGCGGCGAGGTCGAGCCCGTACGGGTCTCCGCCGACGTCGTCTCGATCGCCGACGCGCTGTCACTCTGATGCAGCTCGGCGCCGACCACGTGCGGGTCCGGGTGCCCGCGACGAGCGCGAACCTCGGGCCCGGCTTCGACTCGCTGGGCCTCGCGCTCGCCCTGTACGACGAGGTCGAGGTGCGCCTGGTGGCGAGCTCCGACGTGGTCGTGGAGGTCGAGGGCGAGGGCGCCGGGGAGGTCCCGCTCGGGGAGGACCACCTGGTGGTGCGGGCGCTGCGCCGCACGCTGGACCTCGCGGGCGCCGTGCCCACCGGCATCCACATGACGTGCCACAACGTGATCCCGCACGGTCGCGGCCTCGGGTCGTCGTCGGCTGCCGTCGTGGCCGGGATCGTCGCCGCGCGCGCCCTGCTGGCCGACCCGCGGGCCATCGACGCCGCCACCGTGCTGGGCCTGGCCACGGAGTTCGAGGGGCACCCCGACAACGCCGCGCCCGCGATCCAGGGTGGCGCCACCGTCGCGTGGACCACCGGGGACGGCCCGCGCGCGGTCGGGCTGGACATCGACCCGGCGATCGAGGCCACCGTGCTGGTGCCCGACGTGCGGCTCGCGACCGCCCGCGCCAGGGCGGCCCTTCCCGCGCGGGTCTCGCACGGCGACGCCGCCTTCACGGCGGGCCGCGCGGCACTCCTCGTGGAGGCCCTGGCCCGGCGTCCGGAGCTCCTGTTCGACGCCACGGAGGACCGGCTGCACCAGTCGTACCGGGCGGGCGTCCTGGGCGCCTCCGCCGAGCTGCTGCGCGCGCTGCGCGAGGAGGGCGTACCGGCGACCGTGTCGGGCGCCGGGCCCACCGTCCTGGTGCTCGCCGGACCCGGGCACCGGGCCGCGCGCGACGCCGTCCTGCGGGATCTCGTGGACGAGACCGCGGGCTGGAGCCGGCTGAGCCCCGGGATCGATCTGACAGGTGCGCGTGCCCGGAGGATTGCCGGTAACACGGGTGCGCTATCGTCCGGCTCGTCGGGGGCAAAGAGAAGTCATGTCGGACCAGGATCACCAGCAGTACGGGGTGGTAGTATGCAGTGAACCTTCGGGATAGCACTCCTGAGCCATGGTGGCGGGAACACGGATTCAACATCGGTTCCTCACCGCCTACCCAGCGACAGTCTCAGCCGCTCAGCCGTGCCCGTAGCAGGCCGTGATCTACGGCCACCGCATCTCGCGAGAAGGCAGACAACGCCCCCGTCAGCCGTCTTCGCCGTACCACTGATGCGAGGTTTTCCGCGTTCCGGCCGTTCGGCGCCGGGCGCCCACTATCCCGCGGCCCGCGATCAGGCGACCAGCCGCAGTTCGAGGGGGAAGGGTCCTTCGTGACAGACACCACCGATAACGCTCAGTCAGCCACCGGCCGTGCGGCCGGCACCGGAGCGCTGAGCAGCATGCGCCTCGCCGAGCTCCAGGCACTCGCCGGAGACCTGGGCGTGAAGGGCACCTCCAGGATGCGCAAGAGCGACCTCGTGGACTCGATCCGCGAGAAGACGGGTGGCGCGACGAAGCGCCCGGCCCGTGCCGCTTCGATCCCGGAGCTGCCCACCACTGACAAGCCTGCCCGTAGCGAGGCGCCGGTCGCCGCCGCCGAGGTCACCACCTCGGGTGTGCGCGCCGCCGCGAGCACGGAAGCCGACAAGGCCGCCCGTCTCGCCCAGCTGGCCGACGCCGTCGCGGCGCCGCGGGAGCAGAACGGACGCCGTCGTGGCGCCGGACAGGGTGCCGCCGACGGCACCGCCGACAAGTCCGCCGAGGACAAGACCCGCAACGGCCAGGCCGCCAACGGCCGTGCCGCGCGCGGCGGTGCCGACCGCGGCGCCGAGCGCGCGGGCGACCGCACCGCCGACCGGTCCGAGCGGGGCACCACCCGGACCGTGGAGCGCACCGCCGACCGCGGCGCGGACCGCGGCGCCGACCGGACCGCCGCCGGCGACCTCGACGACGACCGCAACTCGCGCCGCCGCCGGGGCCGCGACCGGGGCCGGGACCGCAAGCGCGGCCGCGGCCGCCAGGGTCCGGACGTCGCGGGCCTCGAGAACGTCGAGGTGCGCGAGGACGACGTGCTGCTGCCCGTCGCCGGCATCCTCGACATCCTCGACAACTACGCGTTCGTGCGGACGTCGGGCTACCTGCCCGGCAACAACGACGTCTACGTGTCGCTGAACCAGGTCAAGAAGGCCGGCCTGCGCCGCGGCGACGCCGTCGTGGGCGCCGTGCGCCAGCCGCGCGAGGGCGAGGAGCCGCCGCAGCAGCCGACCGGCCGCAACGCCAAGGTCAACAAGTTCAACGCCCTGGTGCGCCTGGACACGGTGAACGGCATGACGCCGGAGGAGGCGCGGGAGCGCCCCGAGTTCACCAAGCTGACGCCGCTGTACCCGCAGGAGCGCCTGCGCCTGGAGAACCCCGAGGCGACCAAGCTGACGCCGCGCGTCATCGACATCGTCGCGCCGATCGGCAAGGGCCAGCGCGGCCTCATCGTCGCGCCGCCCAAGGCCGGCAAGACGCTGATGATGCAGCAGATCGCCAACGCGATCACCGCCAACAACCCTGAGGTCCACCTCATGGTCGTGCTGGTGGACGAGCGCCCCGAGGAGGTCACCGACTTCGAGCGCTCGGTCAAGGGCGAGGTCATCTCCTCGACCTTCGACCGCCACGCCTCGGACCACACGCTGGTCGCCGAGCTCGCCATCGAGCGCGCCAAGCGCCTCGTGGAGCTGGGCCAGGACGTCGTGGTGCTGCTCGACGGCATCACCCGCCTGTCGCGCGCCTACAACCTGGCCGCCCCGGCGTCGGGCCGCATCCTGTCCGGTGGTGTGGACGCCGCCGCGCTCTACCCGCCCAAGAAGTTCTTCGGCGCCGCCCGCAACATCGAGGACGGCGGCTCGCTGACCATCCTCGCGACGGCTCTCGTCGAGACCGGCTCGAAGATGGACGAGGTGATCTTCGAGGAGTTCAAGGGCACCGGCAACATGGAGCTGCGCCTGTCGCGGTCCCTGGCCGAGAAGCGCATCTTCCCGGCGATCGACGTCAACGGCTCGAGCACCCGGCGCGAGGAGATCCTCATGTCGAAGGACGAGCTCGCGATCGTCTACAAGCTGCGCCGCGTCATGGGCGCGCTCGACCAGACGCAGGCCGCCGAGCTGCTGCTCGGTCAGCTCAAGAAGACCAAGACGAACGTCGAGTTCCTGCTGCACGTGCAGAAGACGACGCCGGGTGGTCTCACCGAGGACGACAACGTCGGCGAGACCGTCTAGTCCGAACGGTCCATGTCACACCCCACTGCCTCGCCGATCCGGGCAAGGTAGTGGCACAATTACTGGCTGGCTCGCTGGTTCACGTCCTCGCGGTTCTGCAGGGCGACCCAGTGGCATCTCACCAAGGAGCAACATGAGGGCTGGAATCCACCCCGAGTACGTCGTCACCCAGGTCACCTGCACCTGCGGCAACACCTTCACGACGCGTAGCACCGAGACGTCCGGCAAGATCAGCGCCGACGTCTGCAGCGCCTGCCACCCGTTCTACACGGGCAAGCAGAAGATCATGGACACCGGTGGCCGCGTGGCCCGGTTCCAGGCGCGCTACGGCAAGAAGGCCGCCGACAAGTAGCGACTCCGCAGCGCCGGTGGTCCGGTCCGACAACCTCTCCAGGGGCAGTCGGGCGCCGGACCACCGGCGCTGTTGCTTTGCCCAGACCCGCCGCCGTACCAGGGAGAGATCGTGACCGAAGCGTTCGCCGCCGTCGGACCGCTGCTCAGCGAGCACGCCGAGATCGAGACGGCGCTGGCGGACCCCGCCGTGCACGCCGACCCGGGTCGCGCCCGCACGCTGGGCCGCCGGTACGCGGAGCTCAACCAGGTGGTGGGCGCGTACAAGGCGTGGGAGCAGGCGCACGACGACGCCGAGGCCGCCGCCGAGCTCGCGGCCGAGGACGCCTCGTTCGCCGAGGAGCTGCCCGCGCTCCGCGAGGCCGAGTCGACCGCGGAGGAGAAGCTGCGCCGGGTCCTGGTGCCGCGCGACCCCGACGACGGCCGCGACGTGATCCTCGAGATCAAGGCCGGCGAGGGCGGCGAGGAGTCCGCGCTGTTCGCGGGCGACCTGCTGCGCATGTACCTGCGGTACGCCGAGCAGCGCGGCTGGTCCACGCAGCTCCTGGAGGCCACGGCGTCCGACCTGGGCGGCTACAAGGACGTGCAGGTGGCGATCAAGGCCAAGAGTGTCCAGGGCCCCGAGGACGGCGTCTGGCACAGCCTGAAGTACGAGGGCGGTGTGCACCGCGTGCAGCGCGTGCCGGTCACCGAGTCGCAGGGCCGCATCCACACGTCGGCGGCGGGCGTGCTCGTGTTCCCCGAGGTCGACGACCCGGGGGAGCTCGAGATCGACCAGAACGACCTGCGCATCGACGTCTACCGGTCCTCCGGCCCGGGCGGGCAGTCCGTGAACACCACGGACTCCGCCGTGCGCATCACCCACGTGCCCACGGGCATCGTCGTCTCGATGCAGAACGAGAAGTCGCAGCTCCAGAACCGCGAGCAGGCGATGCGCGTGCTGCGGGCCCGGCTGCTCGCCGCGCAGCAGGAGGCCGCGGCCGCCGAGTCGGCCGAGCTGCGCCGCTCGCAGGTGCGTACCGTGGACCGGTCCGAGCGCATCCGCACGTACAACTTCCCGGAGAACCGGATCGCCGACCATCGCACGGGCTACAAGGCGTACAACCTCGACCAGGTGCTCGACGGAGACCTGGGTCCTGTGGTCCGCTCCGCGATCGACGCCGACGAGGCCGCCCGGCTCGCCGAGGCCTCCGGTGTCTGACGGAGGGCCCGTGGCAGGCCCGGGCTCCGAGGCCGGCCCGGCGTCCGGGCCCGGCCCGGCCTCCGGGAGCCGCACGCCCGGTCCGTGCGCCCCGGGTCTGGCGGCCGGCGGCGCGGTCGGGCAGGCTTTTGTCGTGGTCGGAGGAGTGCGGTGAGCGCGCAGCTGTTGAAGTGGGCCCATGAGGAGCTGGCGGACGCCGGGGTCGGGTCGCCCCAGGCAGACGCGGAGGCGCTGCTGGCGTACGCCCTCGGGGTGGACCGCGGGGAGCTGCTGCGGCTGACCGTGCTCGGTCGCGAGGTACCCGACGACGCGGCCGCCGCGTTCGCGCGCCTGGTCGCCCGGCGGGCCGCCCGTGAGCCCCTGCAGCATCTGACCGGCGTCGCGCCGTTCCGGCACCTGGAGCTGGCCGTCGGCCCGGGGGTGTTCGTGCCGCGGCCCGAGACGGAGGAGGTCGCCCAGGTGGCGATCGACGAGGCCGCCAAGGTCGTGGGCGAGCGGGGCGGCGCCGTCGTCGTCGACCTGTGCACCGGGTCCGGGGCCATCGCGCTGGCCGTGGCCACCGAGGTGCCCGGCGCGCGGGTGCACGCCGTCGAGCTGGACAAGGACGCCCACGCGTGGGCGGCGCGGAACGTCGACACCCTGAGCGCCGTCGCCGCGGGCCTGGACCCCGCCGCGGCGGCGGACCCGCAGGCGGACCCCGACTCGGCCCCCGAGCGGATCGTCCGGCTGGTCAAGGGCGACGCCCGCACGGCCCTGTACGGGGTCGACGGGACGGCCGACGTCGTCGTCTCGAACCCGCCCTACGTCCCGTCGGACGCCGTGCCCGTGGACCCGGAGGTCGCCGAGCACGACCCGGCCGTCGCGCTGTACGGGCTGGGGCCCGACGGGCTGGAGGTGCCGCGCGGCATCACGGACGCCGCCGCGCGCCTGCTGCGGGCCGGCGGCCTGTACGTCATGGAGCACGCGGAGGTCCAGGCGGAGGCCGCGCGGGCGATGGTCGCGGCCGCGCGCGACACCGAGGGCAGGCCCGTGTTCGGGGAGCCGGAGACGCGCAAGGACCTGACCGGCCGGCCCCGCATGGTGGTCGCACGCCGGCTGGACCGTCCCGGGCCCGGATCGTGAAAGACTGGTCCGCGTGAGTGTGCCTGTGCAGCCCGTGCTCGACGCCACCGACCCGCAGTCCTGGGGCCCCGCGATCGACGAGGCAGTGAATGCGATCTCCCGTGGCGGCCTCGTGGTCCTGCCCACCGACACCGTGTACGGCATCGCGGCCGACGCGTTCGACGAGGTCGCGGTCGCGGCCCTGCTCGCGGCCAAGGGCCGCGGGCGGCAGATGCCGCCGCCGGTCCTCGTGGGTGAGGTCGCGACGCTCGACGGCCTCGCCACCGACGTGCCCGACGAGGCCCGCAAGCTGGTCGAGGCCTTCTGGCCCGGCGGGTTCACCGTCATCCTGAACGCGCAGCCGTCGCTGCAGTGGGACCTCGGCGACACGGGCGGCACCGTCGCCCTGCGCATGCCGGACCACCCCGCGGCACTCGCCCTCCTGAAGCGCACCGGCCCGCTGGCCGTCTCCAGCGCGAACAAGTCCGGCAGCCCCGCCGCGCAGGACGTGGCGGACGCCGTGTCCCAGCTCGGGGCGTCGGTCGCGATCTACCTCGACGGGGGAGCGGCGCCCGGCGGCGTCGCCTCCACGATCGTGGACGCGACCGGGCCGGTGCTGCGGGTCGTCCGCGAGGGCGCCGTGCCGCTGGACGAGCTGCGGAAGATCACGGATGTCGAAGGCCCTGCGGCGTCGCCGGAGGACGACCCGATCGCGCCCCCGGCCCCCGCCGCGGAGGACGACGAGTGAGGGTGTACCTGCTCCTGATGCTCGTGGCCGCCGCGGTCACGTTCCTGACCACGCCCTTCGCGCGCTGGGTCGCGCTCAAGACCTCGGCCATCTCCGCCGTGCGGGCCCGCGACGTGCACTCCGTGCCGACGCCCCGGCTCGGCGGGCTCGCCATGCTGATCGGCATCGTCGTCTCGGTCATGCTGGCCTCCCAGATGCCGTTCCTGTCAGGGGTCTTCGAGGACCGCCAGGCGTGGGGCATCGTGGGCGGTGCCGCGATCGTGTGCGCGCTCGGCTGGGCCGACGACAAGTGGGACCTCGACTGGGTCACCAAGCTCGCGGGCCAGGTGCTGGCCGCCGGGTTCATGGCGCTGCAGGGCGTCCAGCTCATCACGCTGCCGATCGCCGGGACGACCATCCCGTCGTCGCGCATGTCGCTCGTGGTGACGGTCCTGGCCGTCGTGGTCGCGATGAACGCCGTGAACTTCGTGGACGGCCTCGACGGCCTGGCCGCCGGCATCGTCGCGATCGGCGGCGCCGCCTTCTTCCTGTACACCTACGGGCTCACCCAGCAGGTCTCGGCAGAGGACTACTCCTCCCTGGCCTCGCTGATGATGGCGGTGCTCGTGGGCGTGTGCGTGGGCTTCCTGCCCTACAACTTCCATCCGGCGAGCATCTTCATGGGCGACGCCGGGTCGATGCTGATCGGCCTCGTCATGGCCGGCGCGGCGATCACCGTGACCGGCAACGTCACGCCCGACGTGATGACCGGCTCGCAGGCCCTGCCCGCGTTCATCCCGCTGCTCCTGCCGGTGGCGGTGCTCATGCTGCCGCTGCTGGACATGGGGCTCGCGGTGATCCGGCGGCTGGCCGCCGGCAAGTCGCCCATGGCGCCCGACCGCATGCACCTGCACCACCGCATGCTGGCCCTCGGCCACTCGCACCGCCGCGCCGTCGTGATCCTGTACGTGTGGACCGCCGTGTTCGCCTTCAGCGCCGCGGCCCTCGTCCAGTGGGACTGGGAGATCGTGCTGATCTGGACCACCGTGTTCGTGGTGCTCGCGCTGCTGGCCACCCTCGGCCCGCTCCGCAACCGCGGCCGGTTCCTGGACGACGACGTCGCGCTGTCGGGGCAGACCCCCATGGTGCCCGCCGCCGTCGGGGCCGGCAGCGTACCGGCCGCCGTCGCACCGCAGAGCGCCACGGAGAGTGTCGCCGCGCAGACCACCGTCAAGACCAAGGAGACCGTCGAATGACCGAGCAGGCACCCGATGCCCCCGACGCGCCCCGGGGCGCTGCCGAGCAGGCGGTGCTGCGTGCGGCCCTGCGTGACTGCCTGATCCTCGTGGGCGGCCTCGCCGTCCTGGGGTCGCTGGTCGGTCTGCTGGTCGCGGGCCTGCCCGGGCTGTGGGGCGCCCTGATCGGCGCCGCGCTCGCCGCGTTCTTCTGCGCCACCACGGTGTGGTCCATGCTCTACACCGTCGGCAAGGGGCCGGCCGCCATGGGCGCCGTGGTGATGGGCAGCTGGCTCGCCAAGATGGTGGTGCTGATCGTCGTCCTGGTGATCATCACGCAGTTCGACTTCTACGACCGGGTCGTCCTGTTCGTCGTGCTGCTGCTGGGCGCCGTCGGCTCCGCGCTGCTCGACTACCGCGCGGTCCGGAACGGCCGCCTGCCGTACGTCGAGCCCGAGGCTCAGCCCGACACCAAGCCCTGACCGGACCCCATGAGCGGCCCACGACCTGACGCGGGGTTGCGCAATAAGTCACAAGGGGCCGTGTCATGCGGTTCTACGGCCGGAACCGCATGGGACATAGGTTAGGCTTACGACGAATCCATGACGGCCAGGCCCGACGGCGCGCCCGTTCCGCCACACAGCGGGAAACGCGCGCGGGGCCGAATGACCACCTGGGAGTCCTCCTGTCCACGTATGCGACGTCCGTAATCCTCGCCGCCACCGAAGGCCACGAGGGTGAGGGCGGCTTCCACACGCCGTCGATCGCCGACTTCTTCCCGTCGGCCATTCTCTTCGAGGGCACAATCTTCCAGATCGACCGCATCTGGATCATCCGCATCATCGCCACGCTGGTGCTGCTGTCGGTCTTCCTGATCGCCGCGCGCCGCGCCAAGGTGGTGCCGGGCCGCTTCCAGGCCGGCGTCGAGTACCTGCTGGACTTCGTCCGGGTGCAGATCGCCGAGGAGATCCTGGGCAAGGACAACGCCAAGCGTTTCGTCCCCATGCTGACCACGATCTTCCTGGCGATCCTGGCGTTCAACGTCACCAGCGTCATCCCGGGCCTGAACCTGGCCGGTACCTCGCGGATCGGCATCCCGCTGCTGCTCGCGCTCTGGGTGTTCGTCACCTACTGGGCCGTCGGCATCCGGAAGCACGGCCTGGGCGGCTACCTCAAGGCGAACCTGTTCCCGCCCGGCGTGCCGTGGCCGATCTACTTCATCCTGACGCCGATCGAGCTGCTCCAGCTCCTGGTCATCCGGCCGGGCTCGCTGGCGGTCCGACTCGTGGCCAACATGGTCGCCGGTCACATCATGCTGGTGCTCTGCTTCGCCGCCACGCAGTTCTTCGTCGTGGACTCCGCGGGCGGCGGGCTGATGGCCTTCGGCATCCTGACCCTGCCCGCCGGCCTGTTCGTGACGCTCTTCGAGCTCCTGGTCGCGTTCCTGCAGGCGTACATCTTCGCGCTGCTGGCCGCGGTCTACATCAACATGTCGCTGGAGGAGGAGCACTGACGGTGCTCGCTCCTCCGGGCGGCGCTGCACAGCTTCACCTGGAAAACCCGCGACGGGCGCACCAGCGCCTTCGCACACCACGCGACGCCGCACCATCCGGTGCGGCGCCCAACGGAAGGAAGACGCAAGTGGACGTCACCACTCTCGCCGCAGTGACCGGTAACCTGAACGCTGTCGGCTACGGCCTCGCCGCGACCGGCCCGGGTATCGGTCTCGGCATCCTCATCGGCAAGACGATCGAGGGTATGGCCCGCCAGCCCGAGGTCGCCGGCCAGCTCCGCGCCACCATGTTCCTGGGTGTCGCGTTCGTCGAGGTGCTCGCGCTTCTCGGCCTGGTCGCCGGCTTCCTCTTCCCCGCCGCGTGATGGCTGCGCTCACGGGCGCTGCCGGGGTCGTGGCGGCGCAGACAGAGGAGCCCGCGGGCATCGACCTGTTCCTGCCCGCCGGATACGACCTGCTGTGGTCGACGGTGATCCTGTTGATCATCGCCGTGGCGTTCTACAAGTTCATCCTGCCGCCGATGAACAAGATCCTGGACGAGCGCGCCACCCTCATCGAGGGCGGCATCGAGAAGGCCGAGGCCGCGCAGAAGGCGGCCGACGAGGCTCTGGCGCAGCAGCAGGCGCTGCTGGCCGAGGCTCGTGCCGACGCCGCGCAGGTCCGCGAGGAGGCGCGTGCCGAGGGCACCGCCATCGTCAAGGACCTCAAGGCCAAGGCGAGCGAGGAGGCGGAGCGCATCACCGAGACCGCGCACCGTCAGATCGAGGCCGAGCGGCAGGCCGCGTCGGTGTCCCTGCGCACCGAGGTCGGCGCGCTCGCGACCGAGCTCGCGTCGAAGATCGTGGGCGAGTCCCTCGAGGACTCGGCCCGGCAGTCGCGCGTGGTCGACCGGTTCCTCGACGAGCTCGAGGCGAGCCAGGCCGTGGCAAGCAACAAGGAGGCGTGATGCGGGGATCGAGCGGGGCATCGCTGACGGCGGCGCAGGAGCGCTTCGAGCCGGTGCTGCGTGCCGCGGGTGCGGACGCGCTGACGCTGGGGGAGCAGCTGCTCACCCTGGTGTCGGCGCTCGACGACTCCGCCGCGCTGCGCCGCTCGCTCGCCGACCCCTCCCGCGAGGGCGAGGCCAAGGCCGGCCTGGTGGCCAGCCTGCTGCGCGGCTTCGACGAGCGCGTGGTCGACCTCGTGTCCGGGCTCGTCCGGGCACGCTGGTCGAGCGACGAGGACCTGGCCGATGCCGTCGAGCGCCTCGGCGTGGATGCCGTGCTGGCTTCCGCCGAGGCGCGCGGCGCGCTGGAGACGGTCGAGGACGAGCTGTTCCGGCTCAGCCGGTCGCTCGTCGGCCAGCGGGAGGCCAAGCAGGTCCTCTCGGACGCCTCGACCGCTCCGGAGCGCCGTGTGGCGCTCGTGGACGCACTGGTCGGTGGCAAGGTCGACACCGTGACCCAGCGC
Source organism: Promicromonospora sp. NPDC019610 (assembly GCF_044389365.1). Lineage (NCBI taxonomy): Bacteria > Bacillati > Actinomycetota > Actinomycetes > Micrococcales > Promicromonosporaceae > Promicromonospora > Promicromonospora sp. NPDC019610. The sequence continues at coordinate 728,935 of NZ_JBIRXX010000003.1, forward strand.
CTGGCGCAGCGCGCGACGTCGTCGCTGCGTGGCCGTCGCTTCGTGCAGACGATCGGCTGGTTCGGCGAGGTCGCGGCGGAACGCCGTCAGCGCCTCGTCGCCGCCGTGACGAGTGCGACGGTGCTGACGCGCGAGCAGGAGGAGCGCCTCGGCGCCATCCTCCAGCGCTCGTACGGCAAGCCCGTCCAGCTGAACGTCACCGTGGACCCCACCGTCGTCGGGGGCATGCGCATCCAGGTCGGCGCGGACGTCGTCGACTCCACCGTCCTGTCGCGCCTTGCTGACGCTCAGCGTCGTCTGGCCGGCTGAAAACGTGAACAAGAACCTTCCGCCGCGGCTCTCGCGGCCACGACAGGAGAAGAGCAATGGCTGAGCTGACGATCCGGCCGGACGAGGTCCGGGCCGCACTGGACAGCTTCGTGAAGGCCTACGAGCCCCAGGAAGCGGTCACCGAGGAGGTGGGCCGCGTCGCGTACGCCGCGGACGGCATCGCCCGCGTCGAGGGCCTCCCGGGCGTGATGGCCAACGAGCTGCTGCGCTTCGAGGACGGCACGCTCGGCCTCGCGCAGAACCTGGACGTCCGCGAGATCGGTGTGGTCGTCCTGGGCGAGTTCACCGGCATCGAGGAGGGCCAGGAGGTCCGCCGCACCGGTGAGGTGCTCTCGGTCCCCGTGGGCGAGGGCTACCTCGGCCGCGTGGTCGACCCGCTGGGCACCCCCATCGACGGCCTGGGCGAGATCGCCACCGAGGGCACCCGTGCCCTGGAGCTGCAGGCGCCCGGCGTCATGCAGCGCAAGTCGGTGCACGAGCCGCTGCAGACCGGCATCAAGGCGATCGACTCGATGATCCCGATCGGCCGTGGTCAGCGTCAGCTGATCATCGGCGACCGCCAGACCGGCAAGACGGCGATCGCGGTCGACACGATCATCAACCAGAAGGCGAACTGGGAGACCGGCGACCCGAACCAGCAGGTCCGCTGCATCTACGTCGCCATCGGCCAGAAGGGCTCGACCATCGCCTCCGTGCGTGGCGCCCTGGAGGAGGCTGGCGCGCTCGAGTACACGACCATCGTCGCGGCTCCGGCGTCCGACCCGGCCGGCTTCAAGTACCTGGCCCCGTACACCGGCTCGGCCATCGGCCAGCACTGGATGTACTCGGGCAAGCACGTCCTGATCATCTTCGACGACCTGTCGAAGCAGGCCGAGGCCTACCGTGCCGTGTCGCTGCTGCTGCGCCGTCCGCCGGGCCGCGAGGCCTACCCGGGTGACGTGTTCTACCTGCACTCCCGTCTGCTGGAGCGTTGTGCGAAGCTCTCGGACGAGCTGGGCGCGGGCTCGATGACCGGTCTGCCGATCATCGAGACCAAGGCGAACGACGTCTCGGCGTACATCCCGACCAACGTCATCTCCATCACGGACGGCCAGATCTTCCTGCAGTCCGACCTGTTCAACGCCGACCAGCGCCCCGCCGTGGACGTCGGTATCTCGGTCTCCCGAGTCGGTGGCGACGCGCAGATCAAGGCGATGAAGAAGGTCTCCGGCACGCTGAAGCTGGAGCTGGCGCAGTTCCGCTCGCTCGAGGCGTTCGCGATGTTCGCGTCCGACCTGGACGCCGCGTCGCGCGCCCAGCTGCAGCGCGGCGCCGTCCTGACGGAGCTGCTCAAGCAGCCCCAGTACTCGCCGTACGCGGTCGAGGACCAGGTCGCGGCCGTGTGGGCCGGTACCAAGGGCAAGCTGGACGACGTCGCGGTCGAGGACGTCAAGCGGTTCGAGTCCGAGCTGCTGGACCACCTGCGCCGCAAGACGGACGTGCTCTCCACGATCCGCGAGACCGGCAAGCTGGAGTCCGACACGGAGGAGGCGCTCAGCGCCGCCGTGGACGACTTCCGTGCCGGCTTCCAGCGGGCCGACGGCACCGCGCTCGTCGGTGGTGAGGTCGAGGGCGACGTGGACGTCCAGCAGGAGCAGATCGTCGTCAAGAAGAAGGCCTGACCGTGGCCGGTGGAGCTCAGCGCATCTACAAGGCGCGGATCAAGTCGACGCAGTCGCTGAAGAAGATCTTCCGCGCGCGTGAGCTGATCGCCGCGTCCCGCATCGGCAAGGCCCGGGCGGCGGCAGCGGCGGCGGCGCCGTATGCACAGGCGATCACCCGCGCGGTGTCGGCTGTCGCGTCGCACACCGACGTCGACCACCCGCTCACGCGGGAGGAGGGCGGCAACCGCGTCGCCGTCCTCGTGGTCTCCTCCGACGCAGGCATGGCCGGCTCCTACCCGATGGCGATCGTCCGCGAGGCCGAGAAGCTCATCGGGCAGCTGACGGCCGAGGGCAAGGAGGTCGTGCTCTATGTGGCCGGCCGCCGCGCGATCGCGTACTACACGTTCCGCGGGCGGGAGATCGCCAAGAGCTGGTCGTACGGTTCGGAGAAGCCGACGCGCGAGGCGGCCGAGGACATCGCGGAGACGCTGCTCGAGGTGTTCCTCGCGGAGGAGCCCGACGGCGGTGTCAGCGAGCTGCACGTGGTCTCCACGCTGTTCGTCAACATGGTGACGCAGCGCGCCCGCGTGGTGCGCATGCTGCCGCTCGAGGTGGTCGAGGGCGTCTCCGAGGCCGACGAGCACGAGGCCCTGCCGCTCTACGACTTCGAGCCGTCGCCCGAGGCCGTGCTGGACGAGCTGCTCCCGCGCTACGTGCAGCAGCGCATCTACGCGATGCTGCTCGACGCCGCCGCGTCCGAGCTCGCCGCGCGGCAGCGGGCCATGCACACGGCGACCGACAACGCCGAGGACCTGATCCGCACGTACACCCGACTGGCCAACCAGGCCCGCCAGGCCGACATCACCCAGGAGATCAGCGAGATCGTCTCCGGTGCTGACGCCCTGGCGTCCTGAACCAACCGAAAAGACTCCCCGCCGGAGGACCCTCCGGCCCACCGAAGCGAGGCAACCATGACCGCCACCACCGTGGAATCACCTCACGGCGCGGCCCCGACCGAGCCGGCAACTGGCCGGGTCGCTCGGGTGATCGGCCCCGTCGTGGACATCGAGTTCCCCGAGGACGCGATCCCCGACATCTACAACGCGCTGACCGTCCAGATCGACCTGTCCGGCCAGGGCGAGGACGAGAACACGTTCACCCTGACCCTCGAGGTCGAGCAGCACCTGGGCGACTCCCTGGTGCGTGCCATCGCGCTCAAGCCGACCGACGGCCTGGTCCGCGGCGCCGTGGTGACCGACACGGGCGAGCCCATCAGCGTGCCCGTCGGCGACATCACCAAGGGCCGCGTCTTCAACGTCACCGGCGAGGTCCTGAACCTCGCCGAGGGCGAGAAGTTCGAGGTCACCGAGCGCTGGCCGATCCACCGCAAGGCGCCGGCCTTCGACCAGCTCGAGTCGAAGACCACGATGTTCGAGACGGGCATCAAGTCCATCGACCTGCTGACCCCGTACGTGCAGGGTGGCAAGATCGGTCTCTTCGGTGGTGCGGGCGTCGGCAAGACGGTCCTCATCCAGGAGATGATCCAGCGTGTGGCCCAGGACCACGGTGGTGTGTCGGTGTTCGCCGGTGTCGGCGAGCGCACCCGTGAGGGCAACGACCTGATCGCCGAGATGGACGAGGCGGGTGTCTTCGACAAGACCGCCCTCGTCTTCGGCCAGATGGACGAGCCGCCGGGCACGCGTCTGCGCGTGGCCCTGTCGGCGCTGACGATGGCGGAGTACTTCCGTGACGTGCAGCAGCAGGACGTGCTGCTCTTCATCGACAACATCTTCCGCTTCACGCAGGCCGGTTCCGAGGTCTCCACGCTGCTCGGCCGTATGCCGTCCGCCGTGGGCTACCAGCCGAACCTGGCCGACGAGATGGGCCTCCTCCAGGAGCGCATCACCTCGACGCGTGGTCACTCCATCACGTCGCTGCAGGCCATCTACGTGCCGGCTGACGACTACACAGACCCGGCCCCGGCCACGACGTTCGCCCACCTGGACGCGACGACCGAGCTCTCCCGTGAGATCGCGTCGAAGGGTCTGTACCCGGCGATCGACCCGCTGGCCTCCACCTCGCGCATCCTCGACCCGCGGTACGTGGGCCAGGAGCACTACGATGTGGCCACCGAGGTCAAGTCGATCCTGCAGCGCAACAAGGAGCTGCAGGACATCATCGCCATCCTCGGTGTGGACGAGCTCTCGGAGGAGGACAAGACGGTCGTCGCGCGTGCGCGTCGCATCCAGCAGTTCCTCTCCCAGAACACCTACATGGCCGAGAAGTTCACGGGCGTGGTGGGCTCGACGGTGCCGCTGTCGGAGACCATCGAGGCGTTCAAGAAGATCTGCGCCGGTGAGTTCGACCACATCGCCGAGCAGGCCTTCTACAACATCGGCGGGCTTGAGATGCTCGAGGAGAACTGGGCACGGATCCAGAAGGAGTACGGGGCCTGAGGTCTCGTCCGTCCCCCCGTGCGTGATGCCGCCCCGCCGGACCCCTTAGAATCGGGCAACCCGGCAGGGGTGGCAGCACGCCCGCTACATCGGAAGGAGCTCTCGTGGCAGAGCTGAGCGTGGACCTCGTGTCCCTGGACCGCAAGGTCTGGAGCGGCGCGGCGACGCAGGTGAGTGCGCCGTCCGCCGACGGCCAGATCGGCATCCTGGCGAACCACACGCCGCTGCTGGCGGTGCTTCGCCCCGGTACCGTCAAGGTGCAGACGGCGTCGGGCCCGGCCGTGGAGGCCCAGGTCACCGGCGGCTTCGTGTCCGTGGACAACAACCTCGTCACCCTCGTGGTCGACGAGATCTCCCTGGTCTGAGGGAGAGCGCGCGTGCCGGGCGTCGTATGGATCGCGATTGCGGTACTCGGGGCGCTCGCGCTCGTGATCGCGGCCGGGATCTCCCGGCTGCGGACCCTCTCCCGGAGGGTCGGATCGTTCGACTGCAGTGCCCGGGCGACCGGTAACCCCGAGGGTTCCTGGACGCCGGGCATCGCGCAGTACGCGGTGGGCCGGATCGAGTGGTGGCGGTGCTGGTCGCTGTCACCCCGTCCGGCCCGCACGTGGTACCGGGAGCGGCTCACCGTGACGAGCCGCACCCCGCTGGACCCGGACGAGCGTGGTCAGGGCGACCACTACCTCGTCCAGTGCCGGTACGACGGGCTCGACTTCGAGCTCGACCTCGCTGCCGGCGACTACTTCGGCCTCGCCTCCTGGCTCGAGGCCGCCCCTCCCGGACGACAGGATCTGGTTCTCTGATGCGGCTGGTCGTGGCAGACTGCTCCGCCCTCTACACGGGCCGCCTGACCGCGATGCTCCCGCCGGCGACGCGGCTGCTCGTGGTCAAGGCTGACGGCAGCGTGCTGATCCACTCGGACGGCGGCTCGTACAAGCCGCTGAACTGGATGAGCCCCCCGTGCACCCTGACGGTGCGCGAGCCTTCCGCTGAGGCCGCCGAGCGCGGGGTCACCGAGGTGTGGACCGTCCAGCACGCCAAGTCGGACGACCGGCTCGAGGTCGAGCTGTTCACCGTGCACAGCGACTCCGCCCACGACCTGGGCATCGACCCGGGCCTCGTGAAGGACGGTGTGGAGGCGCACCTGCAGGAGCTGCTCGCCGAGCAGATCGCGCTGCTGGGCGCCGGGCACACCCTGGTCCGGCGCGAGTACCCCACGGCCATCGGCCCGGTGGACATCCTCGCGCGGGACGGCTCCGGCTCCACCGTCGCGGTGGAGATCAAGCGCCGCGGCGACATCGACGGCGTCGAGCAGCTCACGCGGTACCTGGAGCTGCTCAACCGTGACCCCCTGCTGGCCCCGGTCCAGGGGGTCTACGCGGCCCAGGAGATCAAGCCGCAGGCCCGCGTCCTGGCGAAGGACCGCGGCATCAAGACGCTTCTGCTGGACTACGACGCCATGCGCGGCGTCGACGACCCGACGTCCCGCCTCTTCTAGGACTCACCCCTTCCGCTGAGTGCGGGCTATCTGCGGCTACGAAACGATTCGATGCCGCAGATATCCCGCACTCAGCGGGGCAGGGTGGGGTGTGGTGGGTGGCAGGATGTCCGTGTGTCTGAATCCCTTGTCGTGCGTGGGCGGTTGGTGCTGAGTTCTTCCGTGGTGGACGACGGCGTGCTCGTCGCCCACGGCGGGCGCGTCGCGTTCGCGGGGTCGGTGGTCGACGCCCTCGAGGCCGGCCACGGACCCGCCCTCGACGGTGTGCCGCCCGCACCCGGGACGTTCGTGCTGCCGGGGCTCGTGGACCTGCACAACCACGGCGGGGGCGGCGCCTCGTTCCCGGACGCCACCTCGGCCGACGAGGCGATGGTCGGGGTGCTGGAGCACCGCGCCCACGGCACCACCACCCTGCTCGCGTCGCTCGTGACGGCCCGGCCGGAGGTGCTGCTGCGGCAGGCCGCGGTGCTGGCCGAGCTCGCCGAGGCGGGCGAGATCGAGGGCCTGCACGCGGAGGGGCCGTTCCTCTCGTACCGGCGCCGGGGCGCCCACAACCCGGCTGACCTGCAAGAAGGCAGCGTCGAGCTGGTCCGTGACCTGGCCGCGGCCGCCCGGGGACACCTGCGCACCATGACCGTCGCGCCGGAGGTGCCCGGCGTGACGGGACCCGGGGGCGTCGCCGAGGCGCTGGTCGAGGCGGGCGTGCTGCCCTCCCTGGGCCACACCGACGGCAGCACCGAGCAGGCCGAGGCGCTGATCGAGCAGGTCACGGCGGCGCTGCGGGCGGCGGGCCACACGGCGGACCACCCGGCGGGCCGGACACCCGGACCCATGACCGCCACCCACCTCTTCAACGGCATGCGCCCGCTGCACCACCGCAAGCCGGGTCCGATCGCGGCCTGCCTGGCGGCGGCGTCCCGCGGCGACATGGTCGTCGAGCTCGTCGGCGACGGCGTGCACCTCGACCCCGCGACCGTCCGCTCGGTGTTCGACACGGTGGGCCCGGACCACGTGGTGCTCGTGACCGACGCGATGGCGGCGGCCGGCGTGGCCGACGGCCGCTACGAGCTGGGCCCGATGTCGGTGGTGGTGCACGACGGCGTCGCCCGGATCGCCGCTCCCCGGGCCGCCCCCGGCGAGCCGGAGGAGGAGGGGCCCATCGCCGGCGGCACGGCGCACCTGATCGACGTCGTGCGGCACGCCGTGCGCGGCGGCGTCCCCCTGGTCGACGCCGTGCGCTCGGCGACGGCGGTGCCCGCCCGGGTGCTGGGGCTGGCCGGCGAGGTCGGCACCCTGGCGCCCGGTGCCCGCGCCGACGTGCTGGTCACGGACGCCGACCTGCGGCCCGTCCGCGTGCTGCGCCACGGTGTTGACGTCGATGTCGCCGGGGCGTAACTCGTCGCTGTTAGCGTTCCGGCCATGACGTCTCCCGTTTTCCGGCCCGGTCAGACGGTGGTACGCCGCGAGATCATGCGCGGCGAGCCCTGGATCGCGATCCCGCAGGTCTGCGTGCAGGACGACGGCGACCTGCTCGTCACCTACACGCCCGGCGGCACACCGCTGGCGTACCCGGCCTCGGGCACCTTCCCGGTGGGGGAGCACCCCTGGAAGCTGGCGGGCAGCACGCGCTGGCGCGGCCACGGGCGCCTCGAGCTGCACTGGGCCGGCGTGGAGCACTCCCTCTTCCTGTTCTGGGACGGCCCCGAGCGTGCGTTCCAGGGCTGGTACTTCAACCTGGAGGACGCGCCGCGCCGCACCGCGATGGGGTTCGACACGCTCGACCACGAGCTGGACGTGTGGTGGGCGGCCGACGCCGAGACCTACGAGTTCAAGGACGTCGTCGAGTTCGAGGAGACCGGCCCCGACCGGTACCCCGGCCGGATGGAGCAGATCCGCGCCGAGGGCGCCCGGATCGCCGGGCTGCTCGACGCCGGCGAGCTCTGGTGGGACAAGGCCTGGGCCGACTGGACGCCCGACACCTCGTGGGAGCCCCGCGAGGTGCCGGCCGGCTGGGAGGGCGTGCCGTTCGAGGCGCGCTGACCGACGACCTGCCGGCACGGCCGAATCGCCCGGAGATACCACCCCAATTCCGGTGGCAACCCGGGTCGCGGGCGCTACGGTCGGACCGTGCCCTCTTCCGTCCCGCCCGCCTCCACGCCCCGACCCGCCGCACCGCCGCCCGGCCCGGGCTCCGCCGGCCCGGCCGACGGCCTGCCCGACCGCCTCCCGCGCGCCTACCGCGCCGACCCCCGCTGGCCGGTGGTCACCTCACGCCTCACGCTCCGTCCAGTCGCCCCGGACGACGCGGAGGCGTTCTTCGCCTGGCGCTCCCGCCCCGACGTGGTGCGGTTCATGTACCAGCCGCCCTGGGACCGCCAGACGGCGGACGTGAAGCTCCGCACCTGGTCGAGCGCACCGTTCGAGGAGCCGGGCGACGTGCTGGTGCTCGCCGTCGAGTCGGACGGCGACGTCATCGGCGAGACCATGCTCAAGTGGGCGGTCGGTCCCCGGCAGGCCGAGGTCGGCTATGCCCTGCACCCCGACGTCGGCGGCCACGGGCTGGCCACCGAGGCCGTGCGGGCCACCCTGCGGCTGGCCTTCGAGTCCTACGGCTTCCACCGCGTGTTCGCGCGCATCGACGAGGAGAACCTCCCGTCCGTCCGCGTGGTCCAGCGGCTGGGCCTGCGGCAGGAGGCCCGCCTCGTGGAGAGCGACGTGCGCGACGGCGGATGGTCCACCGAGCTGGTCTTCGCCATCCTCGACCGGGAGCACGCCGAGCGCGAGCTCAGCTGAGGGCCAGCTCGGCCCGCACCCGCAGGTCCCCGGCCGACGGCCCGGACGCCACCGTGTACGTGCCCGGCTGCAGCACCATGGCGCCGTCGTGCCGGACGGCGAGCGCGCCCAGGTCCAGCGGCACCGGCACCTCGGCGGTCGCGCCCGGGGCGAGCCGCACGCGCGCGTGGCCCAGGAGCTGGCGCCGGGCGGCAGGCACCGGCAGGTCGGGCGACAGGCCGTGCACGGCGACGAGCTCGTCCACAGGGCGCTCGCCGGTGTTGCGCACCGCGACCACGGCGGTGATCCCGTCGCCCTGCTCCGGCCCGGCCCCGCCGGTGGCGCCGGTCCCGCCGGCCCCGCGTTCCAGCCGCAGGCCCTCGTAGGCGACGGTCGTGTAGCTCAGCCCGTGCCCGAACCAGTACGCGGGCTCGCCCGCCAGGTGCCGGTAGGTGACGCCCTGGCGGGCCACGTCGTAGTCGAACAGGTCGCCCACCTGGGCCTCGGTGGCCGGCCAGGTCTGCGCGAGCCGCCCGTACGGCTCCGCATCGCCGGACAGCACGTCCACCAGGCCGTTCCCGGCCTCCTGCCCGCCGTGCGCGGCCCACACCAGCGCCCCGGTGCCCGCGCCGTCCTCCCCAGCCGGCGCGTCGGGCACCCCCGGTCCCAGCACGTACGGGTACGACGACGTGATGACCAGCACCGCCGCCGGGCACGCCTCGCGCGCGACCCGCCAGGTCTCGGCCATCTGCTCCGGCAGCGCGAGCGACGTCCGGTCCTCGGTCTCGCGCCCGCCCAGGTGCGGGTCGTTGCCCACGGCCACGAGCACGACGTCGGCGGCCGCCGCGACCCGGGCCACCTCGGCGTGCCCCGCGACGACGGTGCGCCACGCGAACCGCTCGGCGTCCGCGAGCCGTGTCGCCTCGGCCACGAGCAGCCCGGACCCGAGCTGCACCCGGACCCACCGCCCGCTCGCGACGTGCAGCAGCGACCACGTCCCGTCGGCGTGGTGGTGCCGCCGGAACGACTCCTGCACCACCCAGCCGCCGACCCGTTCGGCGTCGGCGGCCAGGATCCAGCCCGCGCCCGTCAGGAGCCGGCCCGAGGCGACCGACCGGAGCGTCAGCAGGCCGTCGCCCCAGTCGGTCATGTCCAGGTGGGTCGCCGGCCCGGCGTCCGGCGCGGACACGCTCACCTCGCCGTCGGCGGTGACCGTCACGTACCGGCCGGAGGACGTGGCGCGCAGTGCCACCCGGTCCGCGCCGTCGACGACGTCCACGACGGCGCCGGGGTAGCGCTCCGCGACGGCCCGGGCGAGCGGGACGGCGTACGGCGGGGTGCCGGAGTACCAGTCGGTGAGCACCCGGTCGGCCAGGGGGCCGACGACGGCGATGCGGCCGGGCGCGCCCAGCGGCAGCGTCCCGTCGTTGCGCAGCAGCACCACGGACTTCGCCGCCGCCTCGCGCGCCAGCACCCGGTGCTCGGGCAGGTCGATCGCGTCGGGGCCGATGCCCGCGTACGGGTCCGCGCCGCTGTCGAGCTCGCCCGTGCGCAGCCGCAGCTCCAGCAGGCGCAGCGCAGCGGTGTCGACGTCGTCCTGGGTCAGCAGCCCGGCCGCCAGGGCCTCGCGCAGCCGGTCCAGCGTGAGCGACGGGTCGGTGTCGTTGTCCGTGAACGAGTCGAGGCCCGCGCGCACGGCCGCGGCGTGGGCCTGGGCGTGGGAGTCGAAGGCCCGCTGGACGGTGACCAGGAAGGTGGGCGCGCCGGCGTCCGACACCACGGCCACCGACCCGGGCGCCCACGAGCGCAGCTCGGCCAGCAGGTCGCCCGACGTGTGTGCCGGAACTCCGTTGACCAGGTTGTACGACGGCATCACGGCGCCGGCGACACCCGCCTCGACCGGGCCGCGGTAGGCGGGCAGCTCGTACTCGTACAGGGTGCGCTCCGACAGGTTGGACGACGTCGCCGAGCGGTCGGTCTCGTTGCCGTACCCGAGGAAGTGCTTGAGCGCCGGGACCGTCTTCCAGACCGTCGGGTGGTCCCCGCGCAGCCCGGAGCAGTACGCCGTCGCGAGCTGCGAGACGAGCCGCGGCTCCTCGCTGTACCCCTCCTCGCCGCGGCCCCACGCGGGGTGCCGCAGCGGGTTCACCACGGGCGCCCAGACGTTCAGGGAGACCGCCGGGTCGGCGGCGTGCTTGGCCCGCAGCTCGGTGGCGACCAGGTCACCGAGGCGGCGGAGCAGGTCGGTGTCCCACGTGGCCCCCAGACCCACGGGCTGGGGCAGCACGGTGGCGCGGCCGAGCCACGCGACGCCGTGCAGCGCCTCGGCGCCCGTGTGGAAGGGGGCGAGGCCGAGCCGCTCGATCGCGGGCTGGTGCTGGTGCAGCAGGGTCAGCCGTTCGTCGGGCGTGAGGCGGTCCAGCAGGTCGCGGGCCCGGTCGGTGAGCTGCGCGGCGGGGTCGCGGAAGAGGGGGTGCATCTGGTTCGGCACGTCGTCGTGCTCCCTTGGCGTCGGGGTGGCGCGGGCGGTCTGCGTCCGGTCGAAGAGTAGGCCCGGTCCTCGAAACGGTTCAATGGTCAATTGCCCAATTCTGGGCGAATCATTGCCTCGACTTCTGCGTTTGCCCTACTGTTCTGGCAACGATGGAGGTCGAAGCGCTTCGACGTCGAGGTGTCCGAATCTCCAACGTGTCCGGGCACACAGACGTGCCGCGCTGTCCACAAAGGAGTGAAGAGCCATGACAGGACCCCACCTGACCGGCGGGCTCAGCCGCCGGTCGTTCCTCGGTTTCCTCGCGGTCGGCGCCGGCGTCGTCGGCGTCCCGTCCCTGCTCACCGCCTGCACCACGGGCGCGGCGGGTCCCGCGCAGGGCGGCGCCACCGTGAGCTCGGGCGTGCTGCCCACCTACGTGCCGGTCGAGTACGTCAAGCCGGACTTCCCCTCGGTCAACGGCTCCACCGCCGGTTATGCCGCGATCCCGGACGAGCTGGTCACGGCCTTCGAGACGCCGCCCGGGTCGGGCGGCAGCTACACCGCGATGACGCCGCTGTGGAGCGCCATCCCCAAGACGTCCGGCAACCCCTACTTCGACGCCGTGAGCGAGGCGATGGGCACCACCGTCGAGTTCCAGATCTCCGACGGCAACACCTACGGCGACAAGCTCGCGGCCGTGCTCGCCTCCGCGAAGGACGTGCCGGACTGGGTCTGCGTGCCCACCTGGAACTTCCCGCCGCGGTTCGCGCAGGCCGTCGACGCCCTCTTCGAGGACCTCACGCCATACCTGTCCGGCGACAACGTCACGAAGTACAAGAACCTCGCCAACATCCCCACGGACGCCTGGCGCTACGGCGTCTTCAACGACAAGCTCTACGGCCTGCCGTTCCCCGGGGAGCTGGTCCACCTCGCGACGTTCTACCGGGCCGACCTCTTCGCCGAGCTCGGCATCACCGAGCAGCCGCGGGACGCCGACGAGTTCATCGAGCTCGCCAAGGAGCTGACCGACCCGGGCAGGAAGCGCTGGGGCTCGGCCGACCAGTGGATCACGGCGAACATGATGTTCGCGGTGCCCCCGGAGAAGGGCTGGAAGCTGGCCGACGACGGTTCGCTGGTCAGCCGCGTCGAGTCCGAGGAGTACCGGGCGGCGCTGGACTGGCAGGCCCGGCTGTACAGGTCGGGCGCGGTGCACCCGACGGCCGTGGCCGACAAGCCCGAGGAGATGAAGCCCCTCTTCGAGTCGGGCGAGATCCTGATCGTCAACGACGGCGTGGGCGGCTGGCACGAGTCCCTGGGCCGCGTGCTGCCGAGCAACCCGGGCTTCGACCCGCGGCCGTTCGACCCGTTCGCCCACGACGGCGGCACGCCGCGGATCTGGAAGGGCGCCCCGGCGGACATGTTCTCGTTCCTGAAGAAGCGGGACGACAAGGCGCAGATCGAGGAGCTCCTGGCCGCCGCCGACTTCCTCGCCTCGCCGTTCGGCACCACGGAGTTCCAGCTCGTCAACTTCGGCGTCGAGGGCGAGCACTACGAGATCGACGGCGACGGCCTGCCCCGCGCGACGGACGCCGCGGCCGACGACGTCGCGCCGTCGTACATCTTCCTCGTGGACCCGCCGAAGGTGAACGCGCAGGTGCAGTTCGAGGGCTACGTCGAGGCCTACTGCACGTGGATGGCCGCCGCCTCCGAGTACGTCGAGGAGCCCCTCTTCTACGGCCGGCAGATCACGGAGCCGTCGCAGTTCGCGTCACTCGGCACGCCGTTCGTCGACCTGGAGAAGGACATCGCGCGCGGCCGTAAGACCCTCGCGGACCTGGACGACGCCGTGGAGACGTGGCGCAGCAGCGGCGGTGAGGAGCTGCGCGCGTTCTACCAGGACATCCTGGACGAGCAGTGAGCACCTCGACCTCACCGGCGTCCGGCCCGCCGGCCGCGGCGCCGCGGCGCAGGGTCCCCTGGACCGTCCGGGCGCGGCGCGACCGCACGCTGCTGATCATGGTGGCCCCGGCCGTGCTGCTGCTGGCCGTGTTCGCCTACGTGCCGATGCTCGGCAACGTGGTGGCCTGGCAGGACTACTCGCCGTACGTCGGCATCCGGGAGAGCCCGTTCATCGGGTGGGCCAACTTCGCGCGTGTGCTCACCAACCCGCTGTTCCTCGACGCCGTGGCGAACACGCTGGTCATCACCGCGGTCCAGCTCGTGTTCTTCTTCCCGGTGCCGATCGTGCTCGCGCTGCTCCTGAACAGCGTGCTGTCACCGGGGCTGCGCACGACCATCCAGTCGATCGTGTACCTGCCGCACTTCTTCTCCTGGGTGATCGTCGTGACGATCTTCCAGCAGATCTTCGGCGGGGCCGGGATGGTGGCGAGCCGGCTGCGGGAGGCGGGGTACACGGGCTTCGACCTGATGACCAACCCCGACACGTTCCTGCTGCTGCTCACGGCGCAGTCCGTCTGGAAGGACGCGGGCTGGGGCATCATCATCTTCCTCGCGGCGCTGGCCACCGTGGACCCCCAGCTCTACGAGGCGTCCGTGGTCGACGGCGCGGGCCGGTGGCGGCGGATGTGGCACGTGACCCTCCCCGCGCTGCGGCCGGTGATCATCCTGCTGCTCATCCTGCGGCTGGGCGACGCGCTCACCGTCGGGTTCGAGCAGCTCATCCTCCAGCGCGGTGCCGTCGGCACCGACGTCGCGGAGGTGCTCGACACGTTCGTGTACTACCAGGGCGTCGTGAACGGCGACTGGGCCTTCGCGGCGGCCGCGGGGCTCGTCAAGGGCCTGGTGTCGCTCGCCCTGGTGCTCGGGGCCAACAAGCTCGCCCACCTGGTGGGCGAGGCGGGGGTGTATCAGCGCGCATGAGTGCCGAGACCGACAACGAGAACGAGACCCGGACGACGCCGACGCCGGCGCGGCCGGCGCCGTCGTCCACCACACCTGGAACGAGCCGGCCCCGGCAGCCGACGAGCGGCCCGAGCCGGTACCGCGCCCTGTTGCGCGGCCGGAACCGGCCGGTCTGGGAGGAGGACCCCAACCCGCTGGGGCTCCTGGTCAAGGGGGCGGCGCTGCTGCTCATCGTGGCCACGGTCGTCTATCCCCTCTACACGGTGGTGCTCACCAGCCTGTCGACCCAGGCGGACATCACCCGGTCCGGCGGCCTGGTCACGGTGCCGGGCGGCCTGACGTTCGCGGCCTACGAGCAGATCCTGTCCGGCGGGATCGTCACGCGGGCCACGGTCGTGAGCATCGGCATCACCGTCGTCGGCACCGTGCTCTCGACCACGGTGTCCGTGCTCGCGGCGTACGGCCTGAGCCGGCCGGGCTCCTTCGCCCACCGGCCCATCCTGTTCGTCTTCCTCATCACCATGTTCTTCGGCGCGGGGATGATCCCGACGTACCTGCTGGTGAGCAACCTGGGGCTGATCGACAGCTACTGGTCGCTCATCCTCCCGGGGGCCGTGAGCGCGTTCAACGTGCTCATCCTGCGGGCGTTCTTCATGGGGATCGACCGGTCCATCACGGACGCGGCCAAGATCGACGGCGCGGGGGACTGGCGCATCCTCGGGCAGATCGTGCTGCCCATGTCCAAGGCCGTGGTGGCGGTGGTCGCGCTGTTCTACGGCGTCGGCTACTGGAACGCGTTCTTCAACGCGATGCTCTACATCAACGACAACGCGAAGTGGCCGCTGCAGCTCGTGCTGCGGTCCTACGTGCTGCAGGGCGTGACGCTGCCGGGCAGCGGCGTCGGCCAGGTCGACGTGGCCGACGGCGCCGTGACCGGCCTGCCGGTCAAGATGGCCGTGATGGTGCTGGCGATCGTGCCGATCCTGGTCGTGTACCCGCTGGTGCAGCGGCACTTCACGAAGGGCGTGATCTTCGGGGCCATCAAGGGATGAGCGGCGGCCCGCTCCCGCCGTCAGCCGTCCTCGGCGGCGGGGCCGGGCGCCGAGCTCTCGCGTTCGGTCAGCACGGGGGCGAGCAGCCGGGTCTCGGACGGCTGCTCGCCCTCGAGGCGCGCCATCACCATGTCCACGGCCACCTTGCCGATGCCCTCGGCGGGCAGGTCGATGCTGGTCATCGGGATGCGCTGGGACAGCGCCACGTCGGTGGGGCAGACCGCGACCACCGACATGTCCCGGCCGACCACCAGGCCGCGCTCGGTCAGCCGGGACAGCACGTGGGGCAGGGCGCCCTCGTTGTGCACCACGATGCCGGTCGTGTCCGGGGCGGTGGCCAGCAGGGTGTCGACGGCGGTCGAGGCGCCCGACGGCGACGAGTCGCACGCCTCCACCTTGACCGTCACGCCGGAGCTGCGGGCCTGTTCGCGCAGGCCCCGCATCATCCGCTCGGCGTAGGAGGTGTGCCGCCGCAGCACCTCGGGCGGCGAGCCGATGAGCGCCACGTCGGTGTGGCCCGTCTGCGCGAGGTGCCGCACGGCGAGCCGGCCCGCGGCCTCGAAGTCGAGGTCCACGCAGCTCAGGCCCTCCGGGTCCTGCGGCAGGCCGATGAGCACCGTGGGCTGCTTGGCGGCGGCCACCAGGGGTACGCGCGGGTCGTCGGCCTCGATGTCCATCATGACCAGCGCGTCCACCATCGATCCGCCGGTCACGCGGTCCAGGCCGCTCACGTCGTCCTGGGTCAGCAGCAGCACGTCGTGGTCGAAGTCGCGCGCCCGCGTGACCACGCCCGCCACGAACTGCATGATGACCGGCACGTTCACGCCCACGCGGAGCGGCGCCATCAGCGCGATGACGTTGGTGCGCGCGGACGCCAGCGCCCGGGCGCCGGCGTGGGGGCGGTAGCCGAGCTTCTCGATCGCGCGCTCCACCCGGGCCCGGGTGGGTGCGGAGATGGGGCGCTTGCCGGACAGCACGTAGGACACGGTCGAGGTCGACACCCCTGCCGTCCTCGCGACGTCGTCGATCGTAGCCACGGTGCTCCCTTCGGGTCGGTGCCGGTGCAGGTAGCGCGCGGTGCCGGCACACCAGTGTGCCGCATGCTGGGGAAGCGCTTCGACAGAAGACTAGCGTTCTGCACTGAAAGAGCCACTGGACATGTGTGAGAGTCTGGGTTTAGCGTGTTGAAACGCTTCGACGATCCGGACGCGGCAGTCCGGACGTGGACCAAGGAGATGCAATGAGGCACAAGCGGACGATGACGGTCGTGGCGGCGGCGATGGCCGGCGCCATGGCACTGGCCGGATGCACCGGCCAGGGCGGCGGCGGTGGCGACACCGACGACAGCACGCTCACCATCTGGCACTACGAGAACGAGGACTCGGCCATGGGCAAGGCCTGGGCCAAGGCCATCGAGATCTTCGAGGAGG
Source organism: Promicromonospora sp. NPDC019610 (assembly GCF_044389365.1). NCBI lineage: Bacteria > Bacillati > Actinomycetota > Actinomycetes > Micrococcales > Promicromonosporaceae > Promicromonospora > Promicromonospora sp. NPDC019610. Next base: position 745,451 of record NZ_JBIRXX010000003.1, read on the forward strand.
AGAACCCGGACGTCACGGTCGACGTCGAGAAGCAGACGTTCGAGCAGATCCAGAAGAACGCCAAGATCGTGCTCACGGGCGACGACGTGCCCGACGTCATGGAGTTCAACAAGGGCAACGCGACCGCGGGCCAGCTCGCGGCCCAGGGCCTGCTGACCCCGCTGACCGACGCGGCCACCGAGCGCGGCTGGGACGAGAAGCTGTCCGGCTCGCTCGCGACCACGGCGACGTACGACGAGCAGGGCCTCATGGGCTCCGGCGAGTGGTACGGCGTGCCGAACTACGGCGAGTTCGTGGGCGTCTACTACAACAAGGAGATGCTGGCCGACCTCGGGCTGGAGGTGCCGACCACGCTCGACGAGTTCGAGGACGTGCTGGCCGCCTTCAAGAAGGAGGGCATCACGCCGCTGGCCGAGGCCGGCGCCGAGTACCCGCTGGGCCAGCTCTGGTACGAGCTCGTGCTCGCCTACGGCGACCGCCAGCTCGTGGACGACTACCAGCTCTTCGCGAACGACGTCGACTTCCACAACGACGCGATGACGCAGGCCACCGAGAAGCTCGACGAGTGGATCGACAAGGGCTACATCGCCTCCGACTCCGCGGCCCTGACCGCCGAGGACATGGGCGTCTCGTTCATCGACGGCACGTACCCGCTCATGGTCAGCGGCTCCTGGTGGTTCGGCCGCCTGGTGACCGAGACCAAGGCCGACTGGGGCCAGTTCAACTTCCCGGGCAACTCGCTGCACACCGGCTCGTCCGGCAACCTCTGGGTGGTCCCCGCCAACGCCGACTCCCCGAGCCTGGCCGAGGAGTTCATCGACATCACGCTGCGCCCCGAGGTGCAGGACGTGCTGGCCACCGAGGGCGGCCTGCCCGTGGCCGGCGACCCGTCCGTGATCGAGGACGAGCGTACGCGCGAGCTCACCGAGAACTTCCAGGCGATCCTCGACGAGGACGGCCTGGCGTACTACCCCGACTGGCCCGTGGCCGGCTACTACGACGTGATCGTCAGCGAGCTGCAGTCCCTGGTCAACCGGTCCAAGACGCCGGCCGAGGTGCTGGACGGGCTGCAGAGCTCGTACGACGAGGGCAAGGCCGACCTGCTCGATGGCTGACACCGCCGTGACCGACCGGCGCGCACGGGCGGACCAGCGCCCGCGCGCGCCGCGCGGAACGCGCCGTCGTCGGGCGCAGTGGGTGGCGTACCTGCCCTACCTGCTGCCCGGCGCGGTCGCGTTCGTCGTGGTCATCGGCTACCCGCTGGTGACCAACGTGTACTTCAGCCTGTTCAAGTGGCGCGGTGGGATGGCGCCGCTGCGCTGGAACGGGCTGGGCAACTACGTCGACCTGCTGGGCGACGACAAGTTCTGGACGTCGTTCGGCAACTCGCTCGCGATGATCGTCGCCATGGTGCTGGTGCCCACGCTGCTGGGCCTGGTGCTGGCGGCGGTGCTGTTCGACTACCTCGGACGGCGGTTCGGCGAGCGCGTCTCGTCGGTGCTGCGGGCCACGTACTACCTGCCCCAGATCCTGCCCGTCGCCGTGGCGGGCGTGCTGTGGAACTGGATCCTGAACTCCCAGACGGGCGCGCTCAACGTGATCCTGCGGGGTATCGGCATCGAGTCCCCGCCGAACTGGCTGGGCGAACCGACGACGGCCCTGCCGTCGGTGATGCTCGTGCTGATCTGGGTCCAGATGGGCTACCCCGTGGTCATCTTCATGGCGGCGCTCCAGCGCGTGGACCCCGAGCTGTACGAGGCGGCGGAGCTCGACGGCGCCGGCTGGTGGGACCGGTTCCGGGCCATCACCGTGCCCCAGATCCGCCCCGAGACGTTCGTGGTGACGCTGACCTGCACCGTGGCGGCCCTGAAGGTGTTCGGGCCCATCTACGTGCTGACGCGCGGCGGGCCCGAGAGCTCGACACTGGTGCCCAGCTACTACTCGTACCTGAACTTCTTCGACAAGTCCCAGGTCGGCTACGGGTCCGCGATCGCCACGGTGCTCACGCTCGTGATCGTCGCCGTGGCCCTGATCATCCTCGGCCTGCAGAACCGGGCCGAACGACGTGAGAGGGAGGGGGTCTGACATGGCCGTCGCCACAGACCTGCGACCCGCCGCCCGATCGCCCCGGGCGCGGGCCGCCGCGATCGACTCCCGCTACCGCCGCGGGACGGGCCGCTGGCTCGTGCTGGCCGCCGCCGTCCTGGTGGGCCTCGCCGTGCTCGCGCCGTTCGGGATCATGCTGCTCAACGCGTTCAAGTCGCCGCAGGACTACGCGGCCAACGGGCCGCTGTCCCTGCCGTCGGGCCTGTTCCTCGACGGCGTGGTGGCCTTCTGGGAGCGCACCGACTTCCCGGTCAAGCTGTGGAACTCGGTGTTCATCTCGGCCGTCGTGGCCGTGCTGGGCGCGCTGCTGTCGCTGCTGAACGCGTACGCGATCGGCATCGGCCGGGTGAAGGGGCGGCTGTGGATCGTCGCCCTGTTCCTGCTGGCGAACATGCTGCCGCAGGAGGCGCTGATCTACCCGCTGTTCACCATGGCGCAGTCCGTGGGCCTGTCGAACTCGCAGTGGTCGGTGATCATCATCTTCACCGTCATCCAGTCGGCGTTCGGCACGTACCTGCTGTCGTCCGTGCTCGGCACGTTCCCGCCCGCGCTGCTGGAGGCGGCCGCCCTGGACGGCGCGAGCCGCTGGCGCATCCTCTGGCAGGTCGTGTTCCCGATCGTGCGGCCCACGCTCTCGGTGCTGATGATCTTCTTCTTCATCTGGACCTGGAACGAGTTCTTCATCCCGCTGGTCATGCTGACCAGCAACGACACCCAGACCATCCCCATCGCCCTGGCCTCCCTGCAGGGCGACCGGATGATGGACGCGCCCACGATCAACGCGGGCTCGCTCGTGTCGCTGGTACCGGCCGTCATCTTCTTCCTGATCTTCCAGCGCACCCTGACGCGCGGCGTGACCGCCGGGGCGGTCAAGTGACCGCGCTCCACCACGAAGCCACCCAGACACGAGTGAGGCCCCAGCCATGAGATTCACCGACGGCTACTGGCAGCTGCGCCCCGGCGTGGACGTGCTCCGACCCCGCGACGTCGACGCGGTCGAGGCCGGCGACGACACCCTGACCGTGTACGCGCCCACCGCGCCCATCACCAAGCGCGGCGACACGCTGAACCGCCCGGTCGTGACCGTCACGTTCGACGCCCCGGCCGACGACGTCATCGGCGTGCGCATCGAGCACCACCAGGGCCGCCGCGACCCCGGCCCGCACTTCGCGGTGAACCGGGAGCCGGGCGTGGTCAAGGTGGTGGCACCCGCCGCTCCGGGCGAGGGCCCCGCCGAGCTGACGTCGGGCGGCCTCACGGCCCGCGTCTCGACCGACGGCGAGTGGCAGGTCGACTTCGTGGCCGGCGGCACGGTGCTCACCACCTCGTCGGCGCGGAGCGTCGGGCTGGCCAGCACGCCCGAGGGCGACTTCGTGCACGAGCAGCTCGGGCTCTCCGTGGGCGAGCACGTCTACGGACTGGGCGAGCGGTTCGGGGCGTTCGTGAAGAACGGCCAGAGCGTCGACGTCTGGAACGAGGACGGCGGCACCGCGAGCGAGCAGGCCTACAAGAACGTGCCGTTCTACCTGACCGACCGCGGCTACGGCGTGTTCGTGGCCCACCCCGAGAAGGTCTCGTTCGAGGTCGGCTCCGAGGTGGTCAGCCGCACCCAGTTCTCCGTGCCGGGGCAGTCGCTGCAGTACTACGTGATCCACGGGCCCACCCCGGCCGAGATCCTGCGCCGGTACACGGCGCTGACAGGGCGGCCCGCCGTCGTCCCCGCCTGGTCGTACGGGCTGTGGCTCTCCACGTCGTTCACCACGGACTACTCCGAGTCCACGGTCATGAGCTTCGTCGACGGCATGGCCGAGCGGGACATCCCGCTGTCCGTGTTCCACTTCGACTGCTTCTGGATGCGCCAGTTCCACTGGTGCGACTTCGTGTGGGACCCCGCCACGTTCCCGGACCCCGAGGGCATGCTGGCCCGGCTGCACGAGCGCGGCCTGAAGGTCTGCGTCTGGATCAACCCGTACATCGCGCAGCGCTCCCACCTGTTCCGCGAGGGCGCCGAGAAGGGCTACCTGGTGACCACGGCCGACGGCGACGTCTGGCAGTGGGACAAGTGGCAGGCCGGCATGGCGCTGGTCGACTTCACCAACCCCGAGGCCGCCGCCTGGTACCAGGACAAGCTGCGCGTGCTGCTGGACCAGGGCGTCGACTGCTTCAAGACCGACTTCGGGGAGCGCATCCCCACCGACGTCGTCTGGCACGACGGGTCCGACCCGCAGCGGATGCACAACTTCTACGCCTCGCTCTACAACAAGACGGTGTTCGACCTGCTGGAGCAGGAGCGCGGCACCGGCGAGGCCGTGCTGTTCGCCCGGTCCGCCACGGCGGGCACCCAGGCCTTCCCGGTGCACTGGGGCGGCGACTGCGAGTCCACGTTCGTGTCCATGGCCGAGTCCCTGCGCGGCGGCCTGTCGCTGTCGCTCTCCGGGTTCGGCTACTGGAGCCACGACATCGGCGGCTTCGAGGGCACGCCCGACCCGGCCGTCTTCAAGCGGTGGACGGCGTTCGGCCTGCTGTCCTCGCACTCGCGCCTGCACGGGTCGAGCTCGTACCGCGTGCCGTGGGCGTTCGACGACGAGGCCGTCGACGTGACGCGCAAGTTCACCCGGCTGAAGATGCGGCTCATGCCGTACCTCGGTGGGGCCGGTGCCGAGGCCGCCGGGGCGGGGCTGCCCGTGATGCGCCCGATGGTGCTGGAGTTCCCGTCCGACCGGAGCGCCGCCACCGTGGACACCCAGTACATGCTGGGGTCGTCGCTGCTGGTCGCGCCCGTGTTCGGCGAGTCCCGCGCCGAGTACTACGTGCCCGAGGGGGAGTGGACGCGCCTGCCCGAGGTGGCGGCGTCCGACCTGGCCCTGACCGTCCCAGGGTCCCGCTGGGTCACGGAGGAGCACGGCTTCGACACCCTGCCGGTGCTCGTGCGGCCGGGCACGGTGCTGCCCGTCGGCGCGCGCGACGACCGCCCGGACTACGCGTGGGCCGAGGGCGTGACGTTACGCTGCACCCGTCTGCCCGAAGGGTTCGACGAAGAGATCCTGGTCCCCGGTGGCACCGGCGCCCCGGCGACGTTCCGTGTGCGGTACGAGTCCGGCGTCGTGCACGTGACCAGTGCTGACGCTCCTGGCGAATGGAGCGTCGAGAACGAAGGCAAGACCGTTCGGGCCACCGGCCCGGGAGAGGTGGCACTGTGAGTGCACGGAAGTTCCCCACGGATTTCCTCTGGGGATCGGCGACCGCGTCGTACCAGATCGAGGGCGGCGCGACCGAGGGCGGGCGCGGCCCGTCCATCTGGGACACGTTCTCGCACACGCCGGGCCGGACGCTGAACGGCGACACGGGTGACGTCGCCGACGACCACTTCCACCGCTGGCAGGAGGACGTCGAGCACATCAAGAACCTGGGCCTGGGCGCCTACCGGTTCTCGATCGCGTGGCCGCGGGTACAGCCGGGCGGCTCCGGCGAGTTCAACGCCGAGGGCATCCGGTTCTACTCGGACCTCGTGGACGGCCTGATCGCCGCGGGCGTCAAGCCCGTCGTCACGCTCTACCACTGGGACCTCCCGCAGGAGCTGGAGGACGCCGGCGGCTGGACCAACCGCGAGACCGCCTACGCCTTCGCGCGGTACGCCCGCAAGATGGCCGAGGAGCTGGGCGACCGCATCGACGTCTGGACCACGCTCAACGAGCCGTGGTGCACGGCCTACCTGGGCTACGGCTCGGGCGTGCACGCGCCGGGCCGCACCGAGCCCCTCGCCGCGCTGCAGGCGGTGCACCACCTCAACCTGGCGCACGGCCTCGCCGTCCAGCAGATCCGCGAGGTGCTCGGCGACTCCGCCAAGACGTCGATCACGCTGAACCTGCACGTGTTCCGGCCGGACGACCCGTCGTCCGCGGTGGACCAGGGCGCCGTCCGCACGGTGGACGCGCTGGCCAACCGGGCCTTCCTCGGGCCGGTCCTGGAGGGCGCCTACCCCGCGGACCTGCTGGAGAACACCGCGTCGGTGACCGACTGGTCGTTCGTGCAGGACGGCGACCTGGAGGCCATCGCGCAGCCGCTCGACGTGCTGGGCGTCAACTACTACTCGACGGCGCGCGTGCGGCACTTCTCCGGCGAGGGGGAGCGGCAGCAGGCCGACGGGCACAAGGACTCGGCGGGCACGCCGTGGATCGCGGCCGACGACGTCGAGTTCCTGCCGCAACCCGGCCCGTACACCGCCATGGGCTGGAACATCGAGCCGGCGGGTCTTACGGACCTGTTGGTCTCGCTGCGCGACACCTACCCGGACCAGCCGCTCATGGTCACCGAGAACGGCGCCGCGTTCGCTGACACCGTCGTGGTCGAGGACGGCGTGGCGCGCGTGCACGACGTCGAGCGCGTCGCCTACCTGCACGACCACGTCGAGGCCCTGGGCCTCGCCCGTGACCAGGGCGTGGACGTGCGCGGGTACTTCGCGTGGTCGCTGCTCGACAACTTCGAGTGGGCCTACGGGTACGACCGCCGGTTCGGCATCATCCGCGTCGACTACGAGACGCTGGAGCGCACCTGGAAGGACTCGGCGCACTGGTACCGCCGTCTGGCCACCACCAGCACGCTGCCGTCGGTGGACGAGGTCTCGCCGGCCTGACCTCCTGGCGGGGTAGGTGCTGACTTCGGTCGGTTGCCTTGAGATCGGTCCATCGACCGACCGATCTCAGGGCAACCGACCGATCTCGTTCCGGTCCTTGGGTACCTTCTGGGGATGATCCAGTCCCAGGTGACCAGCACCGCACCCGGCAGCGCGCTGAGCGGGCTGCTCCTCGAGCTGCGTGACGCCGCCCGCGTGCCCGCCCTCTCCGCCGCCGTCGGACGCGGGGGCGAGGTGGTCTGGGCAGACGTCGCGGCCGCCCCCTGGGCAGGCGAGCCGACGGCGGAGCACGCCTTCCGGATCGGATCCGTCACCAAGCCGATGGTCGCCGTGGCCGTGCTGCGCCTGGTGTCCGAGGGTGCCGTGGCGCTCGCGGACCCGATCGGGCGGCACCTGCCGGACGCCCCGGCCCCGGACGCCACGATCCGGCACCTGCTGACGCACACCAGCGGCCTGCAGGCCGAGTTCCCGGGCCCGTGGTGGGAACGGCACGGCGGGCCGACCTGGGACGAGCTGGCCGGGTCCGGCATCGAGCAGCTCTGGGACCCGGGCGAGCGGTACCACTACAGCAACCCCGGGTTCGCCGTGCTGGGCCGTCTGGTCGAGGTGGTCCGCGGCAGCGCGTGGGACAAGGTGCTGCGCGACGAGCTGTGGGAGCCGCTGGGCATGACCGCCACCGGCCGGGTCCCCGTCGGCCCGGCCGTCCACGGGTACGCCGTGCACCCGGACGCCGACCTCGTGCACCACGAGCCCGTCCCCGACTACCGCGCGGCGGGTCCCGCGGGCGAGGTGTGGTCCACACCGTCGGACCTGGTGCGGTTCGGCATGTGGCTCGTCAGCCGAGAGGCGGACCGTGACGCCGGCGAAGCGGTTCTCCCCCTGGAGCTGCGCCGGCACCTGGCGGTCCCGCGCGTGGTGGTCGACGACGCCGGACCCGAGGGCGGCCCGTGGGCCACCGCCCACGGCCTCGGCGTGCGCGTGCGCCAGGACGGCACGGTCCGCACGGTCGGGCACGGCGGCTCGGTCCCGGGGTTCACCGCGGACCTCCGCGCCGACGTCGCCACCGGGGACGTGGTGGCGGTGTGCGGCTCGTCCACGGGCGGGTTCGGCGACGGCACGACGCTGCTGGCGGCGTTCCAGGGCGACGGGGCGCCCACGGTGCCGCCGGTGGCGCCCACGGCTCCGCCGGTGTCCGACGACGGCCCCGCGGGGCGGCAGGCGGGTGCGAGCGGGGGCGTGCCGGCCGGGATCGCCGGCACGTGGTACTGGGGGCCGGTCCCGTTCGTCGTGCAGGTCGACGCCGCGGGACGGGTCGACCTGCGGTCCGCGCGCAGCGGGGGCCGCGGCACGCTGTTCGACGTCGTGGGCGGCGAGCTGCGCGGCGTCGAGGGCGGTTACTGGCTGGGCGAGCGGCTCCGGGCGGTCGAGGCGGACGGCGCGCCCGTCGCGCTGGACATCGGCACCTTCCACTTCACGCGGGCCCCGTACGACCCCGGTACCGCCGTGCCCGGCGGCGTCGACGAGGCCGGCTGGCACCGCCCCGGAGCGACCGGGTAGCCGCCCCGCGGCGAGGTATTCCCGGCGGGGACTGTCCGTCGTGTGGCGAGCCCGACAAACTCCGTCCCGGTGACACGCCGAAGGCGCGCGACACGCCGTGGACTCAGATTTTTTTCGGGCCCCGAGAGGCCGTCGAGGTGCCCGTTCGCGCGGTCCTGACAGCTCCCCCGACGACGCCCCGGGAACCCGTGCGCGCGGCCTCCCTGGCGGTGTCAGAGGCTCGTGGCAGCATGGTCCATGAGCGTCACGAGTGTTCCCGACGTCGTGCCTACCACGTCCCGAACCACTACATGTCGTGACCGAGCGAGTGTCAGACCCTAGGTGTAGTGTTTGGTGCAGCGGGAGACGCAGACCCGCGAACAAAGCACACCGACGTAAGTTCACGGGTGTTCTTCGAGGTCAGAGGAGGCGGACATGAGCGTCACGGTCTACAGCAAGCCGGCATGCGTCCAGTGCGACGCGACGTACCGGGCACTGGATCGCAAGGGTGTCGAGTACACGGTCGTCGACATCACGCAGGACGCTGAGGCGCTGGAGATGGTCCGCGGCCTCGGTTACCTCCAGGCACCGGTCGTGGTGGCCGGTGACACCCACTGGTCGGGCTTTCGCCCCGACCAGATCAGCGCGGTCGCCGCGCTTCAGGCCGCTTCGGCCTGACCTGCACCACCGCTACGTCGGCAAGGAGGCGTGACGTGGGCTCTCTCGTCTATTTCTCCAGCGTGTCCGAGAACACGCACAGGTTCGTCGAGAAGCTCGCTCTCGAAGAGCTGGGGATGTCCGTGCACCGGATCCCGCTCCGCCCGGCCGACGGGTTCCTGCGCGTGGACGAGCCCTACGTCCTCCTGGCCCCCACCTACGGTGGCGGTAACGAGGGCGGGGCCGTCCCGCGGCAGGTGAGGAAGTTCCTCAACGACGAACACAACCGGTCGCTCATCCGCGGCGTCATCGCCGCGGGGAACACCAACTTCGGGGCTGCGTACTGCATCACCGGCGACATCATCTCGGCGAAGTGTGATGTCCCGTACCTGTACGCCTTCGAGCTTCTGGGAACGGCGCAGGACGTCACGCGCGTCCGCAACGGATTGGGACGATTTTGGCAGCAACAACCACTGAGCCTCTCAGCCTGACTGAGGGCCTGAGCGAGATCCCCCTGGAGAGCATCCAGATGGATTACCACGCGCTCAACGCCATGCTGAACCTGTACGGGCCGGACGGGAAGATCCAGTTCGAGAAGGACCGCGAGGCGGCCCGTCAGTACTTCCTGCAGCACGTGAACCCGAACACCGTCGAGTTCGACACTCTTGAGGCGAAGCTCGAGCACCTCGTCGAGGCCAAGTACTACGACCCGACCGTGCTGGCCAAGTACTCGGGCTCGTTCGTCAAGGAGCTGTTCCAGCTCGCGTACTCCAAGAAGTTCCGCTTCGAGACGTTCCTGGGCGCGTTCAAGTACTACACCTCGTACACGCTGAAGACGTTCGACGGCAAGAAGTACCTGGAGCGCTTCGAGGACCGCGTCGCCATGGTCGCGCTCGGCCTGGCCGACGGCAGCGAGCAGACGGCCCGCGACATCGTCGAGGAGGTCATCTCCGGGCGGTTCCAGCCGGCGACGCCCACGTTCCTCAACGTCGGCAAGGCGCAGCGCGGCGAGCCCGTGTCCTGCTTCCTGCTGCGCATCGAGGACAACATGGAGTCGATCGCGCGCGGCATCAACTCCGCGCTGCAGCTCTCCAAGCGTGGCGGCGGCGTGGCCCTGCTCCTGAGCAACATCCGCGAGCACGGCGCACCGATCAAGCACATCGAGAACCAGTCCTCGGGCGTCATCCCCGTGATGAAGCTCCTGGAGGACTCCTTCTCCTACGCGAACCAGCTCGGCGCGCGTCAGGGTGCCGGCGCCGTGTACCTGCACGCGCACCACCCCGACATCATGCGGTTCCTCGACACCAAGCGGGAGAACGCGGACGAGAAGATCCGCATCAAGACGCTCTCGCTCGGCGTGGTCATCCCGGACATCACGTTCGAGCTGGCCAAGAAGAACGCGGACATGCACCTGTTCAGCCCGTACGACGTCGAGCGGGTCTACGGCAAGCCGTTCGCCGACATCTCCATCTCGGAGAAGTACGACGAGCTCGTCGCCGACGACCGCATCCGCAAGACCACGATCAGCGCGCGCGACTTCTTCCAGACGCTCGCGGAGCTGCAGTTCGAGTCCGGGTACCCGTACATCATGTTCGAGGACACGGTGAACAAGGCGAACCCGATCAAGGGCCGCATCACCCACTCGAACCTGTGCTCCGAGATCCTGCAGGTCTCCACGCCGTCGACGTTCAACGAGGACCTCTCGTACGACGAGGTCGGCCGTGACATCTCCTGCAACCTGGGCTCGCTGAACATCGCCAAGGCGATGGACTCGCCGAACTTCGGCCGCACCATCGACACCGCGATCCGCGCGCTGACCGCGGTGAGCGACCAGACCTCGATCGAGTCCGTCCCGTCGATCAAGCTGGCCAACGAGCGTGGCCACGCGATCGGCCTGGGCCAGATGAACCTGCACGGCTACCTCGCCCGGGAGCGCATCTACTACGGCTCCGAGGAGGGCATCGACTTCACGAACATCTACTTCTACACCGTGGCCTACCACGCGATCGCGGCGTCGAACCGCCTGTCGATCGAGCGGAAGCAGAAGTTCGGCGGGTTCGAGGACTCCAAGTACGCCACGGGCGAGTACTTCGACAAGTACGTCGAGCAGGAGTGGAAGCCGGCCACGGAGCGGGTCACGCGCCTGTTCGCCGACGCCGGCGTGACGATCCCGACGCAGGACGACTGGCGCGCGCTCAAGGCCTCGGTCATGGAGCACGGGCTGTACAACCAGAACCTGCAGGCCGTGCCGCCCACGGGTTCGATCAGCTACATCAACAACTCGACGTCGTCGATCCACCCGGTCCCGGCCAAGATCGAGATCCGCAAGGAAGGCAAGCTCGGCCGCGTCTACTACCCGGCGCCGTACATGACGAACGACAACCTGGACTACTACCAGGACGCGTACGAGATCGGCTACGAGAAGATCATCGACACGTACGCCGCGGCGACGCAGCACGTGGACCAGGGCCTCTCGCTGACCCTGTTCTTCCCGGACACGGTGACCACGCGCGACGTCAACAAGGCGCAGATCTACGCGTGGCGCAAGGGCATCAAGACCCTCTACTACATCCGCCTGCGCCAGATGGCACTGGAGGGTACGGAGGTCGAGAACTGCGTCAGCTGCATGCTGTGACAGCAGCGCGCTGACCGGTCCGCACCGCCAGGCTCATCCGTACCACCGTCGCTCCTGAAGGAACTCCCATGTCGCCAACTGGCAAGCTCAAGCTCATCGATCGCGTGACGGCGATCAACTGGAACCGCCTCGAGGACGAGAAGGACCTCGAGGTCTGGGACCGCCTGGTCGGCAACTTCTGGCTGCCCGAGAAGGTGCCGGTTTCCAACGACATCCAGTCGTGGAACACGCTCTCCGAGCACGAGAAGACCATGACGTCGCGGGTGTTCACCGGCCTGACCCTCCTGGACACCATCCAGGGCACGGTCGGCGCGGTGTCGCTCATCCCGGACGCGCTCACCCCGCACGAGGAGGCCGTGTACACCAACATCGCCTTCATGGAGAGCGTGCACGCGAAGAGCTACTCCTCGATCTTCTCCACGCTGCTGTCCACGCCGGAGATCGACGACGCGTTCGAGTGGTCCGAGAGCAACGAGCACCTGCAGAAGAAGGCGGAGATCGTCCTCGACTACTACCGGGGCGACGACCCGCTGAAGCGCAAGGTCGCCTCGACGATGCTCGAGTCGTTCCTGTTCTACTCCGGCTTCTACGCGCCGATGTACTGGTCCTCGCGGGCGAAGCTCACGAACACGGCCGACCTGATCCGCCTCATCATCCGCGACGAGGCCGTGCACGGGTACTACATCGGCTACAAGTACCAGAAGGGCCTCGCCAAGCTGACGCAGCCCGAGCAGGACGACCTGAAGGCGTACACGTTCGACCTGCTCTTCGAGCTGTACGAGAACGAGGTCGAGTACACCGACTCGCTCTACGGCGAGCTGGGGCTGACCGAGGACGTCAAGAAGTTCCTGCGGTACAACGGCAACAAGGCCCTGATGAACCTGGGCTACGAGGCGCTGTTCCCCAAGGAGGACACCGACGTCAACCCCGCGATCCTCGCGGCGCTGTCGCCCAACGCGGACGAGAACCACGACTTCTTCTCGGGGTCGGGCTCGTCGTACGTGATCGGCAAGGCCGTGGAGACCGAGGACGACGACTGGGACTTCTGACACCACGTCGGAAGCCCGTCGCGCACAGCGGCTGATCAGAGGCCCGGAACCGCAGATTCCTGCGGTTCCGGGCCTCTTTGCGTGCCGACTCTCCGTGGACACAGGAGGAGAACGCCGGAATCTAGCGGATCCGAGCACTCTCGGGGACTGTCTGGCACGCGATGGCACGGCAGTCCGTCAGCGTCCATCCGAGAGCACGCGAGGCCACGATGAGTACGACGACGCGAGAGAACTGGGGAGCCTGCGCAAGCTCCCTCGGGCCGATGGCAGGTGCGCTACCCGGCGCCGGGCGGCAAGACCTGCACCGCTGGCCTCGCGCGATCGTGGTGTGCATCCTGGCCAGCCACTCGCGGGCGTCCCTCTTGGCGGTAGCCAAGCGTCGAGAGGCAGAGTCGGTTGCCCTGCAGGCGAAGCCGATCCCGTACCGTACCGGCTTCTGCGCGGGGGTCTTGATGTCCGGCGTGTTCGGGATCCTGCGGCAAGCCGCGAGACGGGATCATGGACACCAACGCATGAGCAGGACTGGACCACTGCCGACTATGTCGTGGTCGATGTCGAAGGAAACGGGGTGCAACCGCCCCAGTTGGTCGGGGAGCCGTGGCGCCTGTCTGATCTCGTCGATGATTGGATCTAGTTTCCGAAGGCGACCCGCTCCCCGCGCCAGCCGGTGTTGCGGACGAACTGCTCCCAGGTCAGCGTGTTGGGATCGATGCGTCGGCTCCACTGGAGGTCGCGGTCGCCGCGGAAGTATCCGTACTCCACCGCGTACTCGACCATGCCGATGGTCTCGTCGGCTGCCAAAGGGTTCACGCCCAGGAACGGGAAGTACTCCAGAAGACCTTCGCGCGTGTAAGCGTTGCGGTACTCGGCCTTGAGTCCAGTAACACGGGAGAACGTCTCGACCATCTCGGCCGGGGAGATCAGATCACCGACGACCGGTAGCCAGGCGCCGCGGTAGTTGTCGGGGTTGGAGAACACCTCCAGAACGGCGGGGCCGGCCGCGGTGAGCGGGTCCACGAACGGGACGCGGAAGTCCTCGGGGAAGTAGAAGGGCATGACCACCGTGTCACCGTCGACGTGCGGGACGTAGTACTCCAGCGCATTGGTGTAGTAGAACGAGAGCGAGACGAAGGTGTGCGCCATCGGCAGAGTCCGAATGTGCTCGGCGACGAGCGCCTTGTCGGTGAAGTGCGGCGCCCATTTTGTGCCCGACGTCCTCTCCTCGACGTTCTCCAGGGTGCTGAAGACGACGTGACCTACTCCGGCCTCGCCTGCGGCATCGGCAAGTTGGCTCCCGATGAGGTACTCCTCGGAGTCGGGCGGCAGGAGGGGCGGCGTCATCAGGAAGGCCCCCTCGGCCGATCGGAACGCGTCGACGAGCTCGCGCTGGTGACCCAGCGCGAGAGGAACCTCGGCGATCTCCGCTCCCAGTCCTGCCAGGCCCCGGGCCTGGGCGGAGCCGGCGTCTCGGGTCAGGGCTCGCACTCGGAACCTGCCGCTCTCAAGCAAGGAGGTGGTGACACTCCTTCCCTGCTTGCTGGTGGCACCCGCGACGACGATCAACGGCTTGCTGCTCTCAGACATCGTGTACTTCCTCTTGTGTATCCCCGGTGTTCGCGGCGGACGGCAGTTGCGCGCCCGGTACCGGAGGGGCCAGAACGCAACGACCATATCGCGATATCGCGATGTGTCAATGTGTTACCCGGGGGTGAACTCGGTTCGTCACATCGAGATATGATGGTGTGTGAGAGGCGAGGAGGCGACCGTGGCGACGTCACAGGCAACGAACTCAGGAGGTGGCGCGGAGAACGAGCCCCCTCTGGCTGCGGTCGAGGCCTTGAAGGCGCTGGCGAACCCTGCACGGCTGCAGATCATGGACTGGCTGCGGGACCCTCACGGCGAGTTCGCTCAGTGGGAGCCAATAGCCGACCGGGACGAGGTCGGAGTCTGCGTCAGCCATCTGCAGGCCAAGTCGGGGCTGGCGCAATCGACAGTCTCCTCGTACATGGCAATCCTCGAGCGGGCAGGCCTGGTACAGGCCACACGGGTCGGCAAGTGGATCCACTACAAACGCAACGAGGGCACGCTGGCGCGACTCGCGGAGATGCTCCGCGGCGCATAGCGGCGATCACGAAAGGGCGGCACGAGGCGACCAACGGCGCACGGCACACCAGACTCCTCGCGACATCGCGGGCGTGACTGAGGCAGGAACCAATCCCTGCCTCCGCGATCCTCGAAGCCTCGCTTTCCACGCTGGATGCCGATCTCCACTCCCGGTCGGCTCGCTCGAAGGACGACGGCTCTCGCCCTGGCGGTAACCCTGAGTGCCACGGTGGGTACTGCCGCCGTGACGACCACGCAATCCGCCGGCGCGGCAGACAGCGCCGTCGACGAGGTCCCCAGCTACGCGATGGGTCTCGTGGGCAGGCCCTGGACGATCGAGGACCCCACCCTGTGTGGTCCTGGGATCGGCGACGGCGGCAACCTCGTCGAGAACGGACAAGGACTATCAGCCGGGCGCGACGTTCCGGTCCGACTTCCGGAACGTGCGGATCGGCGCCGGCAAGGCGGAGGTGCAGCCCTACTACCGCGACTGACCGTCGCACCCTTCCCGCACGAGCGGACCTGAAGTGACCGAACGGCCCGGAGCCGCAGCATGCTGTGGTTCCGGGCCGTTCGCGCGGGTGTCCTCGCGCGACACGTCACCGGCCTTCGCTGTCGGTGACGACGGCTACTGTGACCGGCGTGACCGACATGGATGTGGCGCCGTTGGCCGGCGGCAATGAGCTGAAGTACGTGCGAGAACAGGCCCGTGCCATGGTTCGCGCGGGATTCACCCCGTTCGACAGGGTGCTCCAAGCCGCTGACGACATGCTTGAGCCGGATGTAGCTGACAGCCTGCGGACGGCAGCTGCCGAAGCGGTTCGCGAGGAGTGGCAGGCGCGCGTCGCCGAGCAGGCGAGCTGGGCCGACGAGGGCGACTACTCGGCGCTGGCCGCCGCGTTCGCGGACCTGGAGAGCCAGGGCGTGGTGGCGAGGATGTGCTTCGCCTGCTGCACCACCTGCGGGGTCAGCGAGATCCGTGACGAGGCGGACCGGAAGGGCAGAGAGCCGCTCGGGTACGTCTTCTTCCACAGCCAGGATGCAGACCGGATCGCCGATGCTCCGGGCGACCTCTTCCTGTCGTTCGGCGGGTTCGGCGATCTGCCTGCCGTCGCGGTCGGGGAGATCCTCACGACGACCGTCACCCGTCACGGTCTTGAGGTCGAATGGACGGGGGACCCCAGGTCAAAGGTCCGGGTGCGGGTGACCGACTGGCGCAAGCGACTACCCGCCGATGTGTCGACGGCCGCACCCGCCCGATGGAGGGTGCGGCCCGAACGGGGCGCGGCGACCCTTGATCCGACGCCGTACGACCTGCTCATGCTCTTCCATCAGGTACGGAGTGGGCGCCAGCAGTTCTTCGCCGTCGAGGACACGGCGAACGAGTACAGGTTCGCTCAGGCCACTGTCGACGGCGAGGGGCCGGCCTTCGTCGTGGAGTATCGCGAAGGCTCCGACACCCCGATCTATCAGGCGACCTGCCCTGACCTCATGGTCGCGCACCAGGTCTTGGTCGGCTGGGCGACCGATGTCGCCGGCTGGCGAGACCTGGCCGGCTGGACTCAGTTCGAGCTGTAGCGGCCGGGCCGCGGGGGCGGTGTGCCATCGCTACACCTGGCGAGTTGGGTGCTGCCGACGCGTGGACGTGTGCGGGACCCCGCTACGGCGGCCTGACGTCGGCGTTCGCCGCGATGAGCGCCGCCTCGACGCGGTTGCGGGCACCGGTGGTGCGCAGGATCGAGGTGACGTGCACCTTGACCGTGCCCTCGGCGAGGTGGAGTCGCGCCGCGATCTCCGGGTTCGCCAGTCCTTCGCCCAGCAGGGCCAACACCTCCTGTTCTCGCGATGTGAGGCGATCGAATCGCCTCCTTGCCTCCTGTTGAGCGATGAAGCGCGTGCCCAGTCCTGTCTGCAGCAGTCGCCTCGACACGGCGGGCGAGAAGAACGCGCCCCCCGACGCCGCGGCACGCACCGCGAGCAACAGCTCGCGGGGGTCGCCCGACTTCAGCACGAACCCGTCGGCGCCCAGCCGGACGGCCTCCGCGATGTACTCGTCCTCGCCGAACGTCGTAACCATGAGGCACGGCAGGGACCCGGCGGTGCGCCGGATCTCCCTCAAGGTTTCCAGGCCACCCATCGTGCCCATGCGCACGTCGAGAAGCACGACGTCGGGCCGGTGCGCACGCACCGCGGACAGCGCCTCCTCACCCGAGCCGCCCTGTGCGACGACTCGGATCCCGTCGTCGGTCTCGAGGATCCCGGCCAGCCCGGCGCGCACGAGCGGCTCGTCATCCGCGAGCACGACACGGAGCGGAGCGGCAACGCCCGGGCGGCTCATGACGCGCCGCCGACCACGAGGTCCGTCGATGTCACGCGATCGCCCGACCAGCAGATCCGGTAAGCGTCCCCGGAGGCGTCCGCGAGCGGATCGGCCGTGACCGCGTAGTGGTCGCACGCCGGATCGGCTCCGCGGGGTGGTTCGAGCGGGGCCCCGGGCAGCAAGGGGGCGACGTCGGAGCGGGCGTCGCCCACCGCGATGCGGACGAAGTCGGTCGGATCGAGCAGCGCGCGCCTGGCCGCGAGATGGTCCGCGAGCTGGATCCCGCCCGCGACCACGACCAGGGCGGCGGCCGGCACGAGCACCGCGGCCAGCAGCAAGACCCCGCCCCGGCGCCGCGCACGAGTCAATCCGTCGGTGACGGCATTCCCGCCCTGTGGCGCTGGCGTCGGCTCCACGCCGGCAGCCCGAGCGGGTGCTGCACCCGGACCGCCGTGCCGATCGGCGGGGGTGCGCCCAGACGACGGAACCACCGCCGCGTGCAGTGCCGGGTGCAGTGCCGCACGCAGCACGTAACCAGAACCGGCCGGCCCGGCCTCGATCGATCCGCCCGCAGCACGTACCTGCCGCTCGAGCGCCCGTACCCCGGTGCCCCCACCGGTGGTTGCCAGATCACCGCGCGCCAGGTCGTCACGTGCCGGACCAGCGCCCGTCGGCCCTGCCGACGGGCGCCCGACGTCCGCCGCGGGCAGCGGGTTGCGCACGACCACGACGAGGCGCTCGCCGTCCTCCTGCAGCACGATACGGACCGGCTGACCGGGCGCGTGCTTGAGCGCGTTCGTCAGACCCTCCTGGACCACGCGGAAGACGGTGGGCCCGAAACGGGCGAGGCGCCCGGGGCCAGGCGACCTGCTGAGCTCCACGTCCGCCCCGGCGCGGCGGGCCTCCTCGACGAGCGCGTCCAGGCCGACCTCGTCGAGGGAGCCCGTCGTGGCCCCCGTGGCAGGCGGACCGTCGGGCAGTCCGGTGCGCAGCGTCTGGACGGACGCGCCCAGGCGGACCACCGCGTCCGAGATCTGCCGCCGTGCCAGCGCGACGGACTCCCGTGCCAACACCTCCGACGGTCGACAGCGCTCGGACTCCAGGCCGACGGCGGTTCCGGGGTCAGCCTCGGTGTCCCGACCACGTTCGAGCTCGAGCTCCAGCCGGCCCAGGTTGAGGGCGACGAGGCTGAGGGCGTGGCCCAGGTCGTCGTGGAGGCTCTCGGCGAGGTGCAGCCGCTGCCGCGCCAGCTCGGTCTCGGCGCGCAGCCGCCGCGCGTCCTGCTCGCGGACGAGCGCCGTCGCGGCGTCGGCCTCGGCAGCGCGGCGGGTACGCCAGGCCATCGCCACCGACCAGGGCAGCACACCGGTGACGACACCGCGGGACGTCGCGACGAGCACGTCACGCAGGTCGGCCCAGCCCGCCAGGACGGCGACGGCGCCGGCCGCCGCAGCGACGGCCAGGACGAGCACGCCCCGGCGCGCCCCGCGGTCGGACAGACCGAGGGGTGCGGCGACCGCAGCGAGCGGGATCATCCACCAGGGGTCGACGCCGGCGAGCACGAGCAGCACCATGAACACGGCCGCGAGGGACAGTCCGGCGGCAGGCGCTCCGGCGCGCACAGGAGTGGCCTCGGCAACGGTCTGAGCCGCGATCTGAGCAGCGCCTGGGGCGGCGGCCGGGGCTGCAGCCTCAGGGATCGGTTCGGTCGGCCACTCGCTGTCGGTGGCGGTCTCGGTGTCGGTGGACGGCTGGGTCACCGGACCATCGTCGTCGACGCGGTGGGCGCACGCTTCCAGCCCGGGTCTGATCTTCGGGCGGGCGACGTAGGACCAGGGTCATAGGTCACTCCTGACCCACGTCAGATCCGCACGGGCTCGGCGCTTTCTAGCGTTCTCGGCATGACCACCACACGCCACGCACCGGCAGCGCACCGTCCCGGCGGACGGGTCGCCGGCCCCGTGCCGCGCGCCGTCGTCCCTGCGGCCCTCAGCGTCCTGCTCGTCCTGTCCACCGTTGCGCTCCTGGCCTGGCCCGGTCGCGGGACCCTCTTCGAGGGCATCGCCGGCGCAACCGCCGCGTCACCCCTGGCGGGCCTCGCGGGTCTCGTCGCGGACAAGGGCCTGCTGGCGCTCGTCGCGATCACGGCCGGCCTGGTGCTCAGCACCTGGGTCCGCGACCGCCCCCGGTTCTGGCTGCTCGCCGCTGCCGGGGCGGGTGCTGCCGCGGCGTACGGCACGAGCGAGGTGGTGAAGCTGCTGGTCACCGAGGAGCGGCCGTGCCGGGCGGTCGACGTCGCCACCGTGCTCGCGTGCCCGCTCCCGGGGGACTGGTCCTGGCCGAGCAACCACTCGACCATCGCGGGAGCGCTGGCCGTGGCCTGCCTCCTGGTCGCACCCCGGCTCTGGCCCGTCGTCGTGCCGCTCGCACTGGCTGTGGCGGGCGCCCGCGTCGCCGCGGGCGTCCACTACGTGCACGACGTCGCCTCCGGACTGGCCCTCGGCGTGCTGGTCACGTGCCTCGTGGGCCTGACCGTGCACGCCGGGGCTCAGCGCCTCACGCGTCGATCGACCGCGCGCCCGTCACCGGTGGCTCGGCCGACCAGGGGAAGGTGATCCACAGGTCGGTGTCCTTCCACGAGTAGTCCGGCTGGATGATCGTGCGCGGCTTCGTGAAGAGAACGGCGGACCGGGCCTCCGCGCCCTTCTTCTCCAGCATGTCCATGACCAGCGCGAGGGTGCGGCCGGAGTCGGCGACGTCGTCGACCACGAGCACCTTGGCGCCCGGGAGCTCGGACGTGTCCATGAGGGGCGGCAGCACCCGGGGGTCGTCGAGCGTCTTGCCGATGTCCGTGTAGAACTCGACGTTCAGGGTGCCGACACCCTTGGTGCCGAGCGCGTACGCCATGGCGCCGCCGGGCACCAGACCGCCCCGCGCGACGGCGATCACGACCTCGGGCACGAACCCGCTGTCCACCACCTTGTGGGCCAGGTCGCGCACCGCGACGGGGAAGGTCTCCCACGTGAGAACTTCGCGTTCCACGGGAGCGGGCTCAGTGGCCGGCAGGTCG
The DNA here is from genome assembly GCF_044389365.1 of Promicromonospora sp. NPDC019610. NCBI lineage: Bacteria > Bacillati > Actinomycetota > Actinomycetes > Micrococcales > Promicromonosporaceae > Promicromonospora > Promicromonospora sp. NPDC019610. The sequence goes on from NZ_JBIRXX010000003.1 coordinate 765,560, forward strand.
GTCGAGGTCATGGGAAGACCCTACGAGACGTGGCGGGCACCCGGCTCGGGTGCCCGCCACGTCTGTGCCGTGATCAGCGGCGATGCGCACGGTACGTGCGCGAGATCTCAGGCCGGCCCGCGTGCGGGCCGATCGGGTCAGGCCGCCTTGGCCTCGAGGATGTCGACCACGAACACCAGCGTCGAGTTCGCCGGGATCGCGCCGTTCTCCTGGTCGCCGTAGCCCTGGTCCGCCGGGACGACCAGCAGCACCTGGCTGCCGACCTTCTGGCCGGCGATGCCGTTGGTCCAGCCGGGGATCACACCGCTGAGCGGGAACGACGTCGGCGTGCCACGGCTCCACGAGGAGTCGAAGGACGTGCCGTCGAGCAGGCAGCCCGCGTACTGCACGGTGACCGTCTGGTCCTTGGTGACCTCGGCGCCGTCACCCTCGACGAGAGGCTGCACCACGAGCTCGGTGGGTGCCTCGTAGTCCTTGGGGATCGTCACGGTCGGCTGGCCGTCCTCGGCGAGCTCGACGGTGGGCAGACCCTCCTCGGGGGCCACCTCGGTGCCCTCGGCACGCGTCGGGATCTCCTTGGACTCGGTCACCTCGACCATCGTCACCTGGATGGTCTGGTCCATCGCGGTGCTCGCCATGAGGAGGCGCGTACCGACCTTCTGGCCGATCAGGCGGTCGTTCAGGAGGTCGTACTGCGGGTCGCCCAGCGTGAACGACTCCGGCTTCTTGGTCTCCCAGGTCGAGCCGCTGGTCGAACCGTCCTTGCCCGCGATGACCACGTAGTTGATGGTCACCTGGGCGCCCTCGACGAGCTCGGCGCCGGTGCCCTCGTCCACGACGCGGGACGTCGGGGACGTGACCTTGAGCGGCGCCTTGAACGTCACCTTCGGTTCCTTGCCGACCGGGCCGGAGACCTCGATCGCATCGACCGCCTTGACGTCCTCCTCGGACGGGCTGGGCATGGGCGACGGCTCCGCGGCGGCCGCAACCTCGCAGACGTTGCCGTCGGAGGCGGCGGCGTTGTCGCTCCCGGAGTCGTCGGCGCTCGCGCAGCCGGTGAGCGCGATGGATGCCAGCGCGACGGCTGCCAGGGCGGCAGTGGTGCGGTGCTTCACGAGTAGTCCTTCGGTAGGTGTGCGCCTTGCTGGGGACCGCCACACTCTAGCGGGCGGAGATGAGTGCGGCTCCCAGGCAGTGTGGTGCGCGATGCGGGCTGTTCCCGAACAGCCTTGAGCCATCCGCTCCGCCCTGCGGAAGAATAGATGGCATGCCGTCGAACCGCCGCTCCAGCAAGCGTCCCTACGCCGCGGGCCACGTACCCCTCGACGTGGACCGGGCCACGGGCGGGCGGCGCAGCGAGTCGGCGGCGGACGGCGAGTGGGTGGTGCAGCGCATCCGGTCGTCCGACAAGACGTACGTCTGCCCCGCCTGCCGCCAGGAGGTCACGCCGGGCACGGCACACGTCGTCGCGTGGCGGACGGACGGGTTCGGCGGGCCCGAGGCCGGGCTGGACGCACGGCGGCACTGGCACACGAGCTGCTGGCAGCGCCGGACCAACCTGCGCTGAGGCGACCGGCCTGCCGGAAGCGCGGCCAGGGTGCTGCGACACACACCCGACGCCGGCGCGTCCCCCCGCGTGCGGGAGGACAATGGTGCCGATGACCACTGCAGCGACGCCGGACGCGGCCTCCGGCCAGACGACCCACCAGATCCGCTCGCTCACCGTCCTGCCCGCGCAGCGGGAGGACGTCGAGCTGCACACCGCCGACGGCCTCACGCTCGTGGGCGAGCTCGCCCTGCCGGCGGACGCCGAGCCGGCGGCCAGCCTGCTGACGCTCCACCCGCTGCCCACGCATGGCGGCTTCATGGACTCCCACGTGTACCGCAAGGCCGCGTGGCGACTGCCCGCGCTGGCCGACCTGGCGGTGCTGCGGTTCAACACCCGGGGCACCTCCTCCCCGCGCGGCACGAGCGAGGGCACGTTCGACGGCGGCGAGGCGGAGAGGTATGACGTCGCGGCCGCGATCGAGTTCGCCGAGTTCCGCGGGCTGCCGCGGCCCTGGCTGGTGGGCTGGTCGTTCGGCACCGAGCTGGTCCTCAAGCACGGCGCCGACCCGAGCGTCGAGGGCGCGATCCTGCTCTCGCCGCCGCTGCACCGCGCGACGGACGAGGACCTGGACCGCTGGGCGGCGTTCGGCAAGCCGCTCGTCGTCCTGGTGCCGGAGCTCGACGACTATCTCCGGCCCGACGAGGCCCGCCGGCGTTTCGCGCGCGTGCCGCAGGCCGAGGTGATCGGCGTCGACGGCGCGAAGCACCTCTGGGTCGGCGAGCCCGCCGTCGCCCGTGCGCTGAACGAGATCGTCGCCCACGTCCTGCCCGACCACCCGCTCCCGCTGCCGACCCACTGGGACGGGCCGCTGGGCAGCTCCTGAAAGACACCACCAGGCACCAACCACAGCACCTCCGGAGGAGGACGACGATGACCCCTCGAGCCACCAGGAACCTGGCGACCTTCACGCTGCGCGACGGCGGGGGCGTGCCGCTCGTGCTGCTGCACGGCTTCCCGCTCGACCACCGGATGTGGGTGGCGTGCGCGGAGCACCTCCCGCCGGGCGTCCGGGCCATCGCGGTCGACCTGCCCGGTGCGGGGCACAGCGACCTGGACGGGTTCCCGCCGAGCATCGAGCACATCGCCGACGCGGTGTACCTGACGATGACCGACGCGGGGGAGGGCAACGCCGTCGTCGTCGGGCACTCGATGGGCGGGTACGTCGCGCTCGCGCTGGCCGAGCGGCACCCGGGCTTCGTGGCAGGGCTGGGCCTGGTGAACACGAAGTCGACGGCGGACTCCGAGGAGGCGCGCGCCAAGCGGCTGCGGATCGCCGCCGCGGTCGACGCCAGCCAGACCGTGGACGCGGTGCTCGGGATGCCCGCCGACCTGGTCGGCGCCACGAGCACCGAGCACCGCCGGAACCTGTTCCCCGTCCTGGACTCGTGGATCCGCGCCCAGTCGCCGGCGGGCGTCGCCTGGTCGCAGCGCGCGATGGCGTCCCGGCCCGACCGGACCTACGTGCTCGACCGCCTGGACGCGCCGGTCGCCGTCGTGGTGGGGGCCGAGGACTCGATCACGCCCCTGACCGAGGCCGAGCACATGGTCCGGGCGGCGGGCTCGCCCCTGGGCCCCGCGATGGGCGACGCCGCGCTCACGCTGGTGCCCGGCGCGGGGCACCTGAGCGTCGTCGAGGAACCGCAGGCGGTCGCCGCGGCCCTCGGCCTGCTGCACACGCACGTGGTGGCGCACCACTGAACGGAACGAGGGGCGTGACCCACCATGCGGTGGGTCACGCCCCTCGTTCCGTCCCGGTCCGGCCGGGGGAGCGGATCAGCTCGACGCGCCGGCCTTCTCGGAGACGGGCGCCTCGGCGTCGTCGCTCTCCGCGGGGGAGGACGCCGAGTCGGAGGCCGCCTGGCCGGCCTTCGTGCTGGCCTTGGTGCCCTTGACCGACGGGATGACGACGGTCGCGGTGCCGACGGGCACGGGCGTCGGGTTGCTCGGCGGGATCGAGGCCGGCATCGACCCGTCCGCGTCGGGCACCTCGGGCTCGGCCTCGGTGCCGTCGCCGACGACCGCGAAGCGTGCCTGCTGCGCCGGGGTGGCCCCCGCCATGCTCGCGGCCTTGGCGGCCGGGGCGGGTGTCGCGGCGGGAGCAGCCGGGGCGGCCGGCGTCCCGAGCATGCCGCGCAGCTCCTCGAGGTAGGAGTTGATCGAGTCGTGCTGACGCGTGAGGTCCTCGAGCTGGTGCTGTGCGGCGGACCGGCTCGACTCGGCCTCGGCACGGGCGTCGTCGATGGTCTGCTCCGCGAACTCGCGGGCGTCGGCCACGATCCGGTCCGCGGACTTGCGGGCGTCGGCCACGAGGTCCTTGACGTAGACGTCGGACTCGGAGCGGATCTTCTCGGACTGCTCCAGCGCGACGGCGACACGCTTCTCGGCCTCGGCCGCGTGCTCCTCGGCCGTCTTGACGAGCTTGGCGGTCTCGGCCTTGGCCGTCTCGTGGCGCTCGGCGAGCTCCTTCTCCACGGCCTCCTTGCGGGTGGCGATGTCGAGCTCGGCCTGGGCGAGCGCCGCGCGGGCCTGCTCGCGCAGGTCCTCCATCTCGGTGGTGACGGCGTTGGACGCCTCGGCGGCCTGGCGGCGGGCCTCGGAGAGGATCTGCTCGGACTCGGCGCGGGCGCTGGCGAGCATCGCGGACGAGTCGCGCTCGGCGGTCTCGCGCTGCTCCGTGGTCTCGGCGTTCACCTGGGCGCGGAGCTTGGCGGTCTCGCGCTCGGTGTTGACGCGCAGCTCCGTGGTCTCCCGCTCGACCGTCGAGCGCAGGGTGCCGAGCTCGCGCTCCAGGCTGGCCCGGCGCTCGCTCTCCTCGGCGTTGATCGCGCTGGCGATCTGCGCGGACTCGCGCTCGGCGGAGCCGACGAGCTCCTCGGCGCGGCGCTGCGCGGCGAGGAGGTGGCCCTCGGCCTCGGCGGCCATCGTCGTGCGGATCTCCTCGGCCTCGCGGCGAGCGCTGGCGAGCATCTCCGCCACCTCGGACTCGGCGCGGGAGCGCACCTGCCCGGCCGACAGCTTGGCGCGTGCCATGATGTCCGCGGCCTGCTGGTTGGCCTGGTTGATGATGTCCGTCGACTGGTCCTCGGCGGAGCGCAGGAGGAGCTCGATGCGGGAACCGAGGCCGGCGTACGACGGCTTCTCGGTCTCGCGCAGGTTGCGCTTGGCATCGTTGAGATCCTGCGTGAGCTGCATGGCACGACCGTCGGAGGCCTCGACCTGCCGGCGTGCTTCTTCGAGCGCGTGGTTCAGGCGGTCCAGGTGTGCGTGCACCTGGTCGCGGTCGTACCCACGCATGGCAGTCGGGAAGAGCGAGCGCTCGTCGGACACGGTGCAGACCTCCAGTGTCGGAACTTGGTGAGGCGCGGGTCAGGCTCCCCCCTGGGACGCCGTTTATCGGCTCGTCCGGCGCCCAGGATACGTGCCTTGTGCGGATGTGGATACTCCGCAGTGGGATGCAATCTACGCAATGCGTGGAATACTGCCCGCTGGTCCGGGACCCCTCTCCCGCCGTGGCGGTTCAGGCACACCTCGGTGAAGGAAGAGTGAGAGTCCCGGCCGAACCTCACAAGCACACCCGTCATTGGACAGTGCTCTGTGTTCGGTCCCTATGCTGGAACATCCACCTGATCGACGGGCTCGCGCCCTCACTTCGAAGGGAATCGGTGGTGCAACGCTTTTTGGCGATCCTCCTGATCCTGGCCGGCCTCGGCGGGATCGGTTTCGGGATCGCGACGGCAACCGTCCTGCGCGATTCCGACACCGTCGTCGCGACCGCGACCCCCAGCGGTGACGGAACCATGGTCGTGACGGAGCCCGGAGTCCTCGGCCTCGTCGACGACCAGGTGACCGTGCGGGCCACTGTCCCCGAGGGACAGAAGGTCACGCTCGCGCTCGGGTCCGACGTCGACGTGCTCGGCTGGGTCGGCAGCGACCCCTACGACTCGGTCACCGGCCTGTCCTCGTGGGAGACGCTCAGCGTCGCACCCGGCACCCCCACCGCCACGGACGACGAGGAGACGGAGGAGACCCCGGCTGAGAAGCCGAGCACCGGTCCCGACCCCGCCGGGTCCGACATGTGGATCTCCGAGGTGACCGGCGAGACCACCGTTCAGCTGCGCTGGACCGAGCAGCCCGGCCGCGTCGTGCTGCTGGCCGCCGGTGTCGGCAAGGGCGCCGAGGCGCCCACGCTCGAGCTCACCTGGCCGCGCCCGGTCAACACGCCGTACCTGTGGCCCGGCGTGCTGGGCGGTGGCTTCGTCCTGATCCTCGGCGTCTTCATGCTCCTCGGCTCCCGGCGCAAGAAGCGCAACGGCAAGGGCGGGTCGACGTCCGCGGTCCGCACGCGCCAGTCGTCCCCGGAGCTGCCGCGTCGTGACGCGGTCTTCGGGGTGGACGGCGCCGAGCCGGAGCAGCACCCCGAGGAGACCCGCGGCGGATTCCCGCCCGCACCGCCCGGAGCGCCCGGCGGAGCACCCGGTGACGCGCCCGACGGCGGCACGGCGGTCTTCCCGCCGGCGGCCCCGGAGCGTCCGGGCCGCGCTCGTCCCGAGCCGGGTTCCTCGCGTCCGGGCACGCCGCGACCGGGCGGACCCCGGCCGGGCCGGCCCGAGCCGGGCACGCCCGAGCCCCACGAGGACCGCACCCAGGCCTGGGGGGCGCCCGCCCCCTTCGGCGGTGCCGCCCCGATCGTCCCGGCACCGGAGCCCGAGCCGGCTCCCGCGCCGGTCGCCGCCCCCGCGGCCTCCATCCGCGGTATGCGGCGCAGCCGGCGCAGCCAGGCCCCGGGAGCGCCCGCACCGGCCGCGCCCGCGCAGCCCGCGCCCGCACAGTTCGGCGGCGCCGTCCCCGAGCACACGCAGCCCGCTCCCGCGCGGCCCGCGGCACCGGCTCCCGCCGAGGCCGCCCCGGCGTCGGGCAAGCCGATGACCCGGCGCGAGATGCGCATGCGCGAGCAGGCGCAGCGCCGGGCGGCGACGGGCGCCATGCCGGCCGTCCCGGCCGCCGAACCGCAGCCCGAACCCGAACCCGAGCAGGAGACCCCGAGCAGCCGCGCCGCTGCGTGGCGCCAGACCTGGGGCGTCACGGGGAACGACGACGGAGGTAACCGATGAGACGCACCACGACCCGCACCATGGCCGTGGTGGCGACCGTGCTCGCCACGGGCCTGCTGGCCGGCTGCGCCGAGGAGCTCCCCGTCCCCAAGCCGGAGGCGCCCGTCGCGGCGGCCGTGGTCTCGCAGTCGCAGGAGCGCAAGATCCTGGACAAGGTCTCCGGCGTGGTCGAGGGCGTGACCAAGTCCAGCGACGCCGACTCGCTCGCCGCGCGCCTGTCCGGGCCGGCCCTCGCGATCCGCGAGACCCAGCTCAAGGTCGCCGCCGCGCGCAACGACAAGGAACCGCTGACGGACCTGGCGATGGAGATGCAGCAGGTGATCCTGCCCTCCGACCAGGAGTGGCCGCGCACCAGCTTCGCCATCACGGTCCAGCCCAAGGACCTCACCACTCCCGTGCTCATGGCCTTCAACCAGTCCAGCGCGCGCGAGCAGTACAAGATGTGGGGCTGGGTCCGCCTGCTGCCCGGCGTCACGATGCCGCAGTTCGCGGAGGCCGACCTCGGCAGCGCCGCGGTCCCGGCGAACGACGAGAGCCTGAAGATGACGCCCCAGTCCGCCGTGGAGCAGTACGCGTCCGTGCTCACGGTGGACAAGGACTCGAAGTACGCCGGCAACTTCGCCGACGACGACCTGCGCCAGTTCTTCCGGGACTACGGCAAGCTGCAGGTCGACGCGATCAACAAGGAGGACTGCAAGGGAGCCTTCGAGGTCGCGTACGAGCCTACGAAGGACCCGGTCAAGTCGGTCCGGACAGCGGACGGCGGCGCCCTCGTGATGGCGGCGATGATCAGCAAGGAGACCATCACCGCCAAGGAGGAGGGCTGCGAGATCGGCCCGCCGACCAAGACGACCCAGGCCCTGTGGGGCGATGCCGACGTGACCAACGTGGTCGAGGTCAACTACAAGGACATGGTGGCGATGTACGTGCCGCCCAAGGACTCCGAGGACCAGGTCAGCCTGGTCGGGTACGAGCACGTGCCGTGGTCGGTCTCGAACGGCTGATCTTTCGCTGACCAGCGCGTCAGCCATGGTTAGGGTGGCCCCCGTGAACTCACGGAGGCCACCCTTTCCACGTTCCGGGCTCGTCCCGCCCGCGGCGCTCGCGATCACGTCGCTCCTGCTCGCGGGGTGCACGGCGGAGCTCCCCGTCCCGGTCGCCGAGGCCCCGGTCGTCGCCGCGGTCGTCACCGAGACGCAGGAGCGCAAGATCCTGGACCAGGTGACGGGGGTGGTCGACCGCGCGAAGGGCGCCGACGGCGCGGAGGCGCTGGCCGCGCGGCTGACCGGTCCCGCGCTCGAGCTGCGCCGGGCCGAGCTGCGGATCGCCTCGGCCCGTGGCGGCGAGGGGCTGACCGGCATGCCGATGGAGACGCAGCAGCTCATCCTGCCGTCCGAGCAGGGCTGGCCGCGCAGCAGCTTCGTCATCACGGAGCAGCCGGCCAAGGGCACGCCGATGCTCGCGGCGTTCGAGCAGCCCGCGCCTCGCGACCAGTACAAGATGTGGGGCTTCGTCTACCTGGCATCCGGGGTGACGATGCCACAGTTCGCAGAGGCCGCGCTGGGCAGCCCGGCCGTGCCGGCCGACGACCCGAGCCTCAAGGTGACGCCGCAGGACGCCGTCACGCAGTACGTGTCGGTCCTGAACGCCGGCGAGAAGTCAAAGTACGCCGCGAACTTCGGCGCCGCCGCGGACGACAAGCTGCGGACGACGCTGCGCGCGACCGGCGACGGCCAGCTCGCGGCGATCAAGAAGGAGGACAAGGAGGCCAAGGGCACCTTCAAGGTCGCGTACGAGGCGACGAGGGACCCGGTCAAGGCGGTCCGCACGTCCGACGGCGGCGCCGTCGTGCTGGCCGCGCTGCTCAGCCAGGAGACCCTGACGGCGGAGAAGGGGTGGCGGCTCTCACCGAGCACGCCCTCGGCCAAGGCGCTGTGGGGCGACGCGAAGGGCACCGAGGTGATGAAGGTGGCCTACCGCGACATGGTCGCGCTGTACGTCCCGCCGGCCGACTCGGCGGAGCAGATGAGCCTGCTGGGCTTCCACCGGGTGCCCTACGCGGTGTCGAACAAGTAGGCGGATGATCGCCGAGAGCGGAGTCGACGGGTATCGATCGCGTGGTTCATTAGGATTGCCCCCATGAGCAGTACCTCCCCTCAGCCCGGCCCCGCCCGGAGCGCGCAGCCCGAGTTCGCGGTGCGCGGCGCCGTCGACCTGTCCGCCCTCAACCGTCCCCAGGCGCCGCCGCCCGGAGAACCCGGTGGCGCACCCGAAGCCGGTGGTTTCGTGGTGGACGTCAGCGAGGCGAACTTCGAGCAGCTGGTCCGCGACTCGGCCACGTACCCGGTGGTGATCCTGCTGTGGATCCCGACGGACCAGGCGAACGCCGAGCTCGGCGCCACGATGGGCCGTCTCGCCCAGGAGTACGGCGGCCGGTTCCTGCTGGGCCGCGTCGATGCGCAGGCCTCGCCGCAGGTCGCCGCCGCGTTCCAGGTGCAGGGCGTGCCGACCGTCGTCGCCGTGCTGCAGGGCCAGCCCCTGCCCCTGTTCCAGGGCGCGGCCGACGAGCAGCAGATCCGCGGCGTGCTCGACCAGGTGCTGGCCGCCGCCGAGCAGAACGGCGTCACGGGCCGGGCCCCGGGCGGCGCTCCCGCGACCGACGAGCCGGAGCCCGAGGTGGAGCCGCCGCTGCCGCCGCTGCACCAGGAGGCGTACGACGCGATCGAGCGCGACGACCTGGAGAGCGCCGCGGCCGCCTACGAGAAGGCGCTGCGCCAGGACCCGAAGGACGCGGACGCCACGGCCGGCCTCGCCCAGGTGCACCTCATGCAGCGCACGCGCGACTCCGACCTCGCCGCCGTCCGGCAGGCCGCCGCGTCGGCGCCGTCCGACGTCGACGCCGCGCTCGCCGTGGCGGACATGGACATGCTGGGCGGCAAGGTGGACGACGCGTTCGCGCGCCTGCTCGACCTGCTGCCCGAGACGGACGCCGACGGCAAGGAGAAGATCCGGGTGCGGCTCCTGGAGCTCTTCGAGGTGGCCGGCACCGCGGACCCGCGGGTGAGCAAGGCCCGCAAGCGCCTGGCGATCAGCCTGTACTGACGGGGCGTGCCGTCGGTCGGACGGTTTGCGCGCCTCGCTGGATCACCTTTGAGGCCCGGCTTTCTTCGCTTTGAGTCCCCTCAAAGCGAAGAAAGCCGGGCCTCAAAGGCGATCGTGTTACTCCGGGACGGCCGAACGCTCCGGAACCAGGACGAGGGCGCCCAGCGGGGGGACCCGCAGGGTCGCCGACCAGGCGCGGCCGTGGTGCGGGACCGGTTCGGCCTGGACGCTGCCCATGTTGCCCACGCCCGAGCCGCCGTAGACGGTCGCGTCGGTGTTCAGCACCTCGCGCCACACGGGACCGGAGCGGTGCTCGACGGTGTCGACCAGCGGTCCTGTCACGGCCGGCCCCGGCCGGAGCGCCGTCTCGACCGGCTCGGCGGGCGGCACCACCTCGACCGGGTCGCCGGCCACGCCCGCCGGATCGGCCCCGGCCGCGGGAGCCGCCGGCCACGGCACCTCCGGCAGCGGCAGCCGGTACCCCTCGTGCGGCACACCCGCGAAGTTCACCACCACGACCACCGGGTCCCCGGAGCGCGACCGGCGCACGTAGGCGAGCACGTTGTGGTCGGCGTCGTCGGACTCGAGCCACTCGAAGCCCGCCGGGTCGAAGTCGAGCTCCCACAGCGCGGGCGTCGCGCGGTAGAGCGCGTTCAGGTCCCGGACGAGGTGCTGCACGCCGGAGTGCCCGGCGTCGCCGAGCAGGTCCCAGCGCAGCCCCTCGGACTCGGCCCACTCCGTGTCCTGCGCGAACTCGCACCCCATGAACAGCAGCTGCTTGCCGGGGTGGCTCCACTGGTAGGCCAGGAACGAGCGGACGCCCGCGAGCTGCTGCCACCGGTCGCCGGGCATCTTGTGCAGCAGCGACCCCTTGCCGTGCACCACCTCGTCATGACTGATCGGCAGCACGAACTGCTCCGTGAACGCATATACCAGCGAGAAGGTCAGCTCGCCGTGGTGGTAGCGCCGGTTGTACGGGTCCTCCGCGAGGTAGCGGAGGGTGTCGTTCATCCAGCCCATGTTCCACTTCAGGCCGAAGCCCAGTCCTCCGCTCGACGTCGGGCCCGTGACCTGGGGGAACGCCGTGGACTCCTCGGCGATCATCATCACGCCGGGCGTGCGCCGGTACGCGGTCGCGTTCGCCTCCTGGAGGAACGCGATGGCCTCCAGGTTCTCCCGCCCGCCGTGCACGTTGGGCGTCCACTCGCCCTCCTTGCGCGAGTAGTCGAGGTAGAGCATCGAGGCGACGGCGTCCACGCGCAGCGCGTCGACGTGGAACTCCTCGAACCAGTACGTGGCGTTGGCGACCAGGAAGTTGCGCACCTCGCGGCGGCCGAAGTCGAAGATCAGCGTGCCCCAGTCCTGCTGCTCGCCGCGCCGCGGGTCCGGGTGCTCGTACAGGGGCGTCCCGTCGAACCGGGCCAGCGCGAACTCGTCCCGCGGGAAGTGCGCGGGCACCCAGTCCAGGATGATGCCGACGCCGGCCTGGTGCAGCCGGTCCACCAGGTACCGGAAGTCGTCCGGCGAGCCGAACCGCGACGTCGGCGCGTAGTAGCTGGTGACCTGGTAGCCCCACGAACCGCCGTACGGGTGCTCCGCGACGGGCAGCAGCTCGACGTGCGTGAAGCCCTGCTCCACGACGTAGCCGGTGAGCTGCTCCGCGAGCTCGCGGTAGCCGAGGCCGGGCCGCCACGAGCCCAGGTGCACCTCGTAGACGCTCAGCGGCGCGGAGTGCGGGTCGGACGACGACCGGGCGGCGAGCCACGCGTCGTCCTCCCACTCGTACGTCGAGGTGGTCACCACGCTCGCGGTGGCGGGCGGCTGCTCGGTCGCCTTGGCGAGGGGGTCGGCCTTGGCACGCCAGACGCCGTCGGCCCCCAGGATCTCGAACTTGTAGCGCAGGCCGGGCCCGACGTCGGGGACGAACAGCTCCCAGACGCCCGTGGCGCCGAGCGACCGCATGGGGTGCGTGCCGCCCCAGCCGTTGTGGTCGCCCACGAGCCGCACGCCGCGTGCGTTCGGCGCCCACACCGCGAAGGCGACGCCGGCGATGTCGCCGGCCGTGCTCGGGTACCGGTGGACGTTGGCGCCGAGCACCTGCCAGAGCTGCTCGTGCCGGCCCTCGCCGATCAGGTGCAGGTCCACCTCGCCGAGGGTCGGCAGGAACCGGTACGGGTCGTCGGAGGACCAGGCGTCCGTGCCGGACCGGGTGCGGATCCGGTAATCGGGCGCGTGCCGGGAGCCGTCATCCTCCTCGGCCGCCGGCACGACGGCGGCCCACACACCCGCACCCTGGTGCGTGGCGGACACCTCGGCGCTCGCCGTGACGACGACCACCTCGTCGGCGAGCGGGCGCAGGGCGCGCACCACGGTCCAGGGCCCGTCCAGCAGGTGAGGGCCGAGCACGGTGTGCGGGTCGTGGTGGGTTCCGGACGCGACAGCGGTCAGGACCTCGAGGTCGACGTCGGGCAGGTCAGCCATGGGTTCACCTTTCCACGTCGGGCGCGTGGCGTGCGACACGTACGGGGGCAGATCGCGCGTCGACCTGGTGTTCTGTTCGAGCCACGAGCTTGCAACGTTTCAGACCGAGCGCGGCGGGCAAAGGCTCGTGGGCTGAACAGAATGTCAGGACCGGCCCGAGGGGAGATTCCGTGCAGGGTGCCAGCCGGAGCGGTTCAATACTCGACCGATCCGGTCCGTCAGCCCCTGCGGCTGCCTGAGGTGTGCGCTACGGAATCGGAACACGATCAGGCTGCCGTCCTCGAGCAGGTCGTTCTGCCGGACGGCATCCCTGCCGAGCTGGTCGTCGGAGGAGTGAAAGGCACCACCGTCGATCTCGACGATCAGCCAGCGCCCCCCGCCGAGGTGCCACGCCAGGTCGGCCCGCCCCAGGAGCTTCCCGTCGTCATCCCGGAACTCGCGCTGCAGGTCGTCCGGTGGAAAGCCGGCATCGATGCACCGCAGCCGTGCTTCGGTCTCCAGGGGCGACTCAGCTCGCCCGTCGACGAGGCCGACCCAGTGGAGCCGGGCGACGAGTCCCGCTCGGCGTGCGAGCGACCGCACCTCCACGAGGTCCTGCGCACGGATGACCCTCTTGTTCATCAGGCTGTCCGCACACTTGACCCAGCTGTCCCGTGAGAGCGTCCGCATCGCCTGGACCAGGGCCAGCGGAGCTCGGGCCACCTGGCGGCCGTGCACCTTGACCGTGTGGCCGCGCAGGTCGACCTGGCGTACCCGTACACCGGCGCGCGGACGGGCGTACGTGCCACCCGGCAGTGCCACCACTGGGTTGAGCCGCCGAGGTAGCCCTTCGGCACCGTGCATCATGAGGGCGATCTCGCCGACGGCCGCAGACCTGGGATACGTCTTCAGGGCGAGCCAGACGGCGCGCCAACGTTCCTGGTCGAACACGTGCATGGCGGCATCGCGTTCGTGCGTGTCGTACACGCCACGAGCCGGTCGCGTCCAGGTGCCGGCGGCGACGAGTCGACTGCGCCGGCTCGTCAGCACTGCGTGCTCCTCGCACTGCGCCGTGGACACCAGGCCGCCCTCTCCCCGGGCGACCTTGAGGAGAGGTGGGGGAAGGTCCGCTCCAGATCTCATCGCCCTATTGCAGCCGACGCCACATCGTGGTGCCCCGTGTCCACAGGGTTTGCTGTGTTGCCGCGCGGGAGTTCTGTTCAGGCCACGAGGTTGCAACGGTTCAAACCCGCGGATGCGGGCAGAGCCTCGTGGGCTGAACAGAACCTCAGGTCAGCACGCGGTCCACGGCGGCGAGCGGGATATGGGTCCACGCGGGGCGGTGCCGGAACTCGTAGACCACCTCGTACAGCGCCTTGTCCACGGTCAGGGAACGCAGCAGGAGCTCGGCGGTGCCGACGTCGAGCGGGCTGCCCGTCGCCGTCGCCCCGCCGACCACCCTGCTCTGCACTTCGCGGTACCCCTCGAGAAAACTGATCTGCGCGTGCGACACCCAGTGCGGGTCCGTGGCCTGCCCGACGGCGGCGGCGTAGTCCAGCGACCGGAGCAGCCCGGCGACGTCGCGCAGCGGCAGGTCGGGCGCCGTGCGCTCGGACACGGGACGCTGCGGCTCGCCCTCGAAGTCGAGGACCTTCCAGCCGTCCGGCGACCAGAGCGCCTGCCCGAGGTGCAGGTCGCCGTGGATCGGCTGCAGCGGCACGACGTCGCCGTGCTCGACGACCGCCGACAGTCGCGCGCTCAGCGCGTCGTACAGGGCGGCGACGCCCGCGCGGTGCGGGGCCAGGACGGGGACGTCGGCGAAGGCCTCGGCGGCCCGGCGGCGCAGCACGCCCATGAACCCGGCCGGTTCGAGCGCCGGCCCGGGGCCCAGGGCCTCGCGCAGGGCGGCGTGCAGGTGCGCGACGACGGCGCCCAGCTCGGCGGCCCGCTCCCCGAAGTCCTCGTCCCGGGCCGCATAGGCGCAGGCCAGCTCGAACCCGTCGGTCGCCTCGTGCACGAGCTCGGACAGCACCGCGAGGTGCGCGACGGGTCCGGAGGCGCCGCTCCGGGAGTCACCGGGCGAGCCGGCGGGACCGGCGCTCGGGGCGGGGCCGGCATCCGGCCCGGGACCGGCGCCCGGCGCGGGCAGCTCCACCGCACCGAGGAACCGCGGCACGCCGTCCCAGCCGGCCCGCGTCAGGGCCTCCGGGATCACGACGTCGGGGTGCGGCCCGAGGGCGACCGTCCGCAGGATCTTGAGCATCCCGCCGCGCCCGGTCGCGTGCGGCAGGGCGGGGAGCACCACCGACGTGTTCGACTGCTCCCCGGAGATGCGCCGCGCGCCGCGGAGCTCTGCGCAGTCCTCCGGCTCGCACGCGGCGGGCAGGGCGGCGGTGAAGTAGGCGTGCCAGGCCGCGGGGTGGACCCCGCCGTCGTGCACGGTCGCGGTGCCCGACGCCGTGGTGACGGTGCCGATGAGGCCGGCCGCCTCGGTGTCGGGGGTGTCGGCCTCCGGCTCCGCCGTGGGGGTCAGCACGAGCGGGACCTGGATCACCAGCGACTCGTCGCCCGCCGCCAGGCCGGGGCCGACCAGCCGCAGGAGCGCGACGACGACGTCGGCCACGCCGCCGAACGTGACCGTGAGCCACGGCTCGTGGGTCACGCCCTCGGCGGGCACCGGGTACCAGCGCTGCGCGGGCAGCCACGTGTCCAGGAGCCGCAGCACCTCCGGCGGGAGGTGCGCGGCTCCGGGGGAGACGTGGACGGGTCGCGCCGGGCTCACCCCTCTCGCGCCTGCCCGACGGGTTCGCTGGTCTCCGCGGCGCCGTTCGTTCCGGCCGGCGCGGGCGGGGCCAGCACCAGCCAGTAGAAGTCGCGTGCGCCCCACGTCATCGTCAGGATGCCGTCGTCGCCGACGCTCGGGAACGCGGCGCCGCCGAACACGTCCGTCAGCGTCCAGCCCGCGTACCCGGGCAGCTTGATCGTGGACGAGCGTGCCGTGGCCGACAGGTTCGCGGCGATCAGCAGCGTCTCCTCGGCCGACGACCGGGTGAACGCGATGACCGACTCGTCGTTGCAGTCGAGCGCGGTGAAGTCGCCGGTCCCGAACGTCGGGTGCAGGCGCCGGAACGCCAGCATGTTGTGCATCCAGTGCAGCAGCGACGTCGGCTGCGCGAGCTGCGCCTCGACGTTGGTGTGCTGGTAGTGGTGCACCAGCGACTGCACGAGCGGCAGGTACAGCTTGCCCGGGTCCGCCGTGGAGAAGCCCGCGTTGCGGTCCGGCGTCCACTGCATCGGCGTGCGCACCGCGTCGCGGTCGGGCAGCCAGATGTTGTCGCCCATCCCGATCTCGTCGCCGTAGTAGAGGCAGGGGGTGCCGGGCATCGACAGCAGCAGCGCGTTGGCCAGCTCGATCTCCTTGCGCGCGTTGTCCAGCAGCGGCGCGAGCCGCCGCCGGATACCCACGTTGGCCCGCATCCGCGGGTCGGGGGCGTACCAGCCGTACATGCTGGCGCGCTCCTCGGTCGAGACCATCTCCAGGGTGAGCTCGTCGTGGTTGCGCAGGAACGTGCTCCACTGGCCGCTCGCGGGGATCGCGGGGGTGTCCGCCAGGATCTCCAGGAGCTGGCGGGCCCGCTGGTCCCGGATCGCGTAGAAGATGCGGGGCATCACGGGGAAGTGGAAGCACATGTGGCACTCGGGGTCGTCGTCCGTGCCGAAGTACTCCACGACGTCCGCCGGCCACTGGTTCGCCTCGGCCAGCATGATGCGGCCCGGGAACTCCGTGTCGATCATGCGCCGGACCTTGCGCAGGAACCCGTGCGTCTCGGGCAGGTTCTCGCAGTTGGTGCCCTCGGCCTCGAACAGGTACGGCACGGCGTCGAGCCGGAACCCGTCCACGCCGAGCTGCAGCCAGAACCGGGCGACGTCGAGCATGGCCTCCACGACGCGCGGGTTCTCGAAGTTGAGGTCCGGCTGGTGGCTGAAGAACCGGTGCCAGAAGTACTGCCGGCGTACCGGGTCGAACGTCCAGTTCGACGTCTCGGTGTCCACGAAGATGATGCGCGCGTCCTGGTACTGCGAGGCGTCGTCGCTCCACACGTAGAAGTCGCCGTACGGCCCGTCCGGGTCGGCGCGGGACGCCTGGAACCACGGGTGGGCGTCGCTCGTGTGGTTCATGACCAGGTCGATCACCACGCGGATGCCGCGCTCGTGGGCCGCCGCGACCAGGTCGCTGAAGTCCGACATCGTGCCGAACTGCGGCGAGACGGCGGTGAAGTCGGCGACGTCGTAGCCGCCGTCGCGCAGCGGCGACGGGAAGAACGGCGGCAGCCACAGGCAGTCGATGCCGAGCCACTCCAGGTAGTCGAGCCGCTCCACGAGGCCGCGCAGGTCGCCGGTCCCGTTGTCGCCCGAGTCGGAGAACGACCGGATCATGACCTCGTAGAAGACGGCCTTCTTGTACCACTCCGGGTCGTCGGACAGCCCCTTGCGGCGGGCGTCGACCTGCGGCTGGCGGCGGGGCGGCAGGGCCTGGACGGGCACCGGCACCGACGGCGGGTTGGGCACGGACACGGACGGCCGGGGCGCGGCCGGCTGCGCCGGCGACGCAGGCGGCGTCGGCTGTGCGGGGTATCCCTCCGGCGGCCCGACGGCGGGGCCACCCGGCCCGAACGTCGTCATGCCGGCCCCACCTGGAGGACGTGGGCCACCCGGACCTGCGGGTCGAGCCGCACCCAGGGATGCGCCCCCCAGCCGTAGGTCTCGCCGGACAGCAGGTCGTGTGCCACGTAGAACGGGGCGTTGGCGTCGCCGTCGGGGGCGCTGAGGCCGAGGGCGGAGAGATCCAGGTGCACTACAGACTCCTGCACGTTCCGGGGGTCCAGGTTCAGCACGACCACGATCACGTCGTCGTGCCGCGGGGCACGCCGATCGTTACCCCCTGCTCTCATGGTGCGGCCCGCCGCCGCCCCTGTCGCGCGCGACGCGTGATCGGCGCTGATCCGGCGGGAGTACGCGACCACCTGGTCGTTCGTCGTGGGGTGCACGGTCAGGTTGCGCAGCTGCTGCAGGGCCGGGTGCGCGCGGCGGATCGCGTTCAGCTCGCCCAGCAGCAGGGCGATCCCGTAGTCGTCCGCCCGTGCCCAGTCGCGCGGCCGGTACTCGTACTTCTCGTTGTCGATCTGCTCCTCGACGCCGGGACGGGGCACGTTCTCCACCAGCTCGTAGCCGGAGTAGATGCCCCACGTGGGCGAGCCCGTGGCGGCCAGCACCGCGCGCACCGCAAAAGCGGAGACGCCGCCCTCGATGAGGTAGGGCGGGAGGATGTCGTGCGTCGTGGGCCAGAACGACGGGCGGAGCACCGAGCCCTGCGGACCGCTCACCTCGGCCAGGTACTCCTCGACCTCCTCCTTGGTGTTGCGCCAGGTGAAGTAGGTGTACGACTGGTGGAAGCCGATCCGGGCCAGCGTCTGCATCATCGCGGGCTTGGTGAACGCCTCGGACAGGAAGATGACCTCGGGGTTGGTCGCGTGCACCTCCGCCAGCAGCCACTCCCAGAAGTCCAGCGGCTTGGTGTGCGGGTTGTCCACGCGGAACAGGGTGACGCCCCGGTCGATCCAGGTGCGGATCACGCCGAGCACCGCCGCGTACAGGCCGTCGGGGTCGGTGTCGAAGCTGAGCGGGTAGATGTCCTGGTACTTCTTGGGCGGGTTCTCCGCGTACGCGATCGACCCGTCCGCGCGCACCACGAACCACTCGGGGTGCTCGGTGACCCAGGGGTGGTCCGGCGAGCACTGCAGGGCGATGTCGAGCGCCACCTCCAGCCCCTCCGCCCGCGCGGCGGCGACGAAGCCCCGGAAGTCCGCCTCCGTGCCCAGGTCCGGGTGGATCGCGTCGTGCCCGCCGTCCGGCGACCCGATGGCGTACGGGCTGCCCGGGTCGCCGGGAGCGGCCTCCAGGGTGTTGTTGCGGCCCTTGCGGAACGTGGTGCCGATGGGGGAGACCGGCGTCAGGTAGACGACGTCGAACCCCATCGCCGCGATGGCGGGCAGGCGCCTCGCCGCCGTCGCGAACGTGCCCGACACCCACGTGCCGTCCTTCTTCTGGTACGCGCCCTCGGACCGGGGGAACATCTCGTACCAGGACCCCGCCAGCGCGAGCTTGCGGGAGACCCGGAGCGGGTACGTGTCCGACGCCGAGACCAGCTCGCGCAGCGGCGCGCGGCGCAGGGCCTCGACCACCTCGGGCGACGTCGCCGCCGCGAACCGCGCCCGGGCCGGACGGCGGGCGTCGGCCAGCGCCTTGGCGGCCGCCGTCAGCACCCGGGCGTCGCGTGCCGTGCGGCCGGCCGCGACCAGCGGGTCGCCCGGGACCAGGCGGCAGATCTTCTCGAAGAGGAGCACCCCCTCGGCGAGCATGAGCTCGGTGTCGATGTCCGCGGCGATCTTGATCCCGGCGTCGTGCGTCCACGTGGCGTACGGGTCCGACCACCCCTCGACCCGGAAGGACCAGTCGCCCTCGGCGTCGGGCTGCAGCTCACCGCGGAAGTGGTCCAGCCCCGGCGCGACGTCGGTCATGGGCGCCCACGAGTGGTCCGTCCCGTCCGGGGCGACGAGCACGGCCGTGGCGGCCACGGCGTCGTGCCCCTCGCGGAAGACGGTGGCCTCGACCGGCACGACCTCGCCGACCACCGCCTTCGCAGGCCAGCGGCCGCCCTCGACGACAGGAGCGACCTCGAGGACGGGGATGCGGCCGATCCGGCCGGGACTCGTGTGCGGGCTCACCGGAACACGCTATCGACCCTCGTGGGGGACTCGCCTGTGGGGCGCGCCGAGGTCCGGTGAACGTCGTCGGACGGGCCGGTGAAGCCCTCGGCAACAGGTGTGCTCGCCCCCACATGTGCGTAGTGTTCTGCCGGTGAGAGCGATCCGCAGATTCACCGTCCGCACGGTCCTCCCCGAGCAGCTCGCGGCGCTCGACGAGCTGGCCCAGAACCTTCGCTGGTCCTGGCACGCGCCGACGCGCGAGCTGTTCGCGAGCATCGACCCCGACCTCTGGTCCGACGTCCGGGGCGACCCCGTCGCCCTGCTCGCCGCGCTCGGCTCCGACCGCCTCGCGGCGCTCGCGGCCGACGAGGAGTTCACGGGCCGCGTCCGGGCGGCGTCCGACGACCTGCACCGCTATCTGCGGGACCCGCAGTGGTACCAGCGCCAGACCACGACGCCGGGCGGCGAGCTGCCGCGGGCGATCGCCTACTTCTCGCCGGAGTTCGGCATCACCTCCGTGCTGCCGCAGTACTCGGGCGGCCTCGGCATCCTGGCGGGCGACCACCTCAAGAGCGCGTCCGACATGGGCGTGCCGATCGTGGGCGTGGGCCTGCTGTACGGCGCCGGCTACTTCCGGCAGTCCCTGACGCGGGACGGCTGGCAGGTGGAGACCTACCCGCTGCTCGACCCGGACGGCCTGCCGCTGGCGGTCCTGCGCGAGGAGGACGGCACGCCCGCCGTCATCTCGCTCGCCCTGCCCGGCGGGCGCACCCTGCACGCGCACGTGTGGGTCGCCGCCGTCGGCCGGGTGCCGCTGCTGCTGCTCGACTCGAACGTGCCGGAGAACGACGACGCGGCCCGCAAGGTGACCGACCGCCTGTACGGCGGCGGGGGCGAGCACCGCCTCCAGCAGGAGCTGCTGCTCGGCGTGGGCGGCGTGCGCGCGTTGCGCGCCTGGTCGCGCCTCACGGGTGCGCCGGAGCCCGAGGTCTACCACACCAACGAGGGCCACGCGGGGTTCCTCGGCGTGGAGCGCATCCGCGAGCTCGTCGGGTCCGGCCTGAACATCGGCGAGGCCCACGAGGCGGTGCGCGCGGCCACGGTCTTCACCACCCACACGCCCGTGCCCGCGGGCATCGACCGGTTCCCCAAGGAGCTGGTCAGCGCCTACTTCGGCGGCGACAACACGATGCCCGGCGTGCCGCTGGAGACGGTGCTCGCGCTCGGCGCCGAGGACTACGACGGCGGCGACCCCACCGTGTTCAACATGGCGGTGATGGGCCTGCGGCTCGGCGGGCGGGCGAACGGCGTCTCGCTGCTGCACGGCCAGGTCTCACGCGAGATGTTCGAGGGCCTGTGGCCCGGGTTCGACTCGCGCGAGGTGCCGATCACGTCGGTCACCAACGGCGTGCACTCGCCCACCTGGGTGGCGCCGCGGCTGGCCGCCGTGGAGGCGGAGCGCATGGGCCTCGACGAGATCACGGCGCCCGAGGCGTCGGCCGGCTGGCTGGACCCGGGCAAGGTGTCGGACGCCGAGCTGTGGGCCCTGCGCGGCGAGATGCGCGGCGAGCTGGTGGCCGAGGCCCGGCGCCGGGTGCGCAAGTCCTGGCGCGAGCGCGGGGCGTCCCCGGCGGAGCTCGGCTGGGTGGACGACGTGCTGTCGCCCGACGTGCTCACGATCGGCTTCGCACGGCGCGTGCCCACCTACAAGCGGCTCACGCTCATGCTGCGCGACCAGGAGCGGCTCAAGGCGCTCCTGCTGCACCCCGAGCGGCCCGTGCAGCTCATCGTGGCCGGCAAGTCGCACCCGGCCGACGACTCCGGCAAGCGTCTCATCCAGCAGCTCGTCCGGTTCGCCGACGACCCCGAGGTGCGGCACCGCATCGTGTTCCTGCCGAACTACGACATCGGCATGGCGCAGTCGCTGTACCCGGGCTGCGACGTCTGGCTGAACAACCCGCTGCGGCCCCTGGAGGCATCCGGCACCTCGGGGATGAAGAGCGCGCTCAACGGCGGCCTGAACCTGTCCATCGAGGACGGCTGGTGGGCCGAGTGGTACGACGGCGAGAACGGCTGGGGCATCCCCACGGCGGACGGCGTCGAGGACGCCGACCGCCGCGACGACCTGGAGGCCGCCGCGCTCTACGACCTCGTGGAGTCCCAGGTGGCGCCCGCCTTCTACAACCGGTCCGCCGACGGCGTGCCGAGCCGCTGGCTGGAGCTGGTGCGGCACACGCTGGCCACGCTCGGCCCCAAGGTGCAGGCCACGCGCATGGTCGGCGAGTACGTGCACGGGCTGTACGCGCCCGCGGCGCAGGCCGGCCGGGTGCTCGCCGCCGACGGGTACGCCGCGGCGAAGGACCTCGCGGGCTGGAAGGCCCACGTGCGCGGCTCGTGGCCGCAGGTGCGCGTGGACCACGTCGAGTCGGCGGGCATCGGCGAGGCGGTGCGGGTCGGCGACCGGCTGACGGTGCGCGCCTACGTCTCGCTGGGGCCGCTGTCGCCGGACGACGTGGACGTGCAGGTGGTCCACGGGCGGGTCACCGAGGCCGACGTCATCGACGAGTTCACCGCCGAGTCCCTCGCGCTGGTGGAGTCCTACGAGGCGGGGCGGCACGCGTTCGGCGGCGAGGTGGGCCTGGACACCTCCGGGCCGTTCGGCTACACCGTCCGGATCGTGCCGCGCCACCAGCACCTGGCGAGCGTGGCGGAGCTGGGCCTCGTCGCGAACGCCTGAGCGCTCGTCCGGCGGTCGGGGGCGGCCCGGTGGTCGGGCGGTCGACGGCGGGTGATTAGGTGAACCGGGGCCTGGGTGGGAAGAGTGGCCCCATGAAGATCAACGTGGACCGCGACGCCTGCTGCGGCGCCGGCCAGTGCGCCCTGCTCGCACCCGACGTGTTCGGCCAGGACGAGGAGGGCATCGTCGTGCTGCTCGACGAGCGTCCGGCTCCCGAGCTCGACTTCGCGGTGCAGGAGGCCGTGAGCATGTGCCCGACCGGCGTCATCTGGGTGGACCGGAACGCCTGACGGGTCGCGGGGGGATCGGCCTGGCGGCCTCGATGTCGGCGGCCGCCACGTCGACCTCCTGCGGCTCGCCGCGGCCCGGGACCGGGTCGGTGCGCAGCCGCAGGCCGGCGTCGGACACCTCGACGACGAAGCCGATCAGGTCCGTCCAGCGGTGCTCCGTGCCGCCGTCCGACACGACGGGACCGCCCGGCGCCAGGCGGCGCCGGACCACCACCCGGGTGCCGGGGCGCAGGCCCCGCCACCCGCCGCGCGCGGCCGGTGTAGCGAATGTCACGTCGGTTCTCCTTCCGCTGCGTGAGACCGGTGGGGATCCGGGGGCGTCCCGAGAGATACTAGGATCGCCCCGCCGGGTCGTACCGCGGTCGGCATCGTGCATGATCCTCAGTCCGGAAGTGGAAGGACACCCTCCAAGTGACCTACGTGATCGCTCAGCCGTGTGTCGACGTCAAGGACCGGGCGTGCATCGAGGAGTGTCCCGTGGACTGCATCTACGAGGGCAGCCGCTCCCTGTACATCCACCCGGACGAGTGCGTGGACTGCGGCGCGTGCGAGCCGGTCTGCCCGGTCGAGGCCATCTACTACGAGGACGACGTCCCCGACGAGTGGAAGGACTACTACCGCGCGAACGTGGAGTTCTTCGACGACCTGGGCTCGCCCGGCGGCGCCGCCAAGATGGGCGTCATCGAGAAGGACGACCCGATGATCGCGGCCCTTCCGCCCCAGGCCTGACGTGGGTCTGCACGACCTCTCGGACCTGCCCTACCCCTGGGACTCGATCGCCGGCATCACGGCGACGGCGAAGGCCCACCCGGGCGGGCTGATCGATCTGTCCATGGGCACGCCCGTGGACCCGACGCCCGAGGTCGTGCGGCGGGCGCTCGAAGCCGCGTCGAACGCGCCGGGCTACCCGATGACCGCGGGCACGCCCGCGCTGCGCCAGGCCGTGGCCGACTGGTTCGCCCGGCGCCGCGGGGTGCCGGGCCTCGACCCCGCGGCCGTGGTCCCGACCGTCGGCTCCAAGGAGCTCGTGGGCCTGCTGCCCGCGCTGCTGCACCTGGGCCCCGGCGACGTGGTGGTGCACCCCGCCGTGGCCTATCCGACCTACCTCGCGGGCATCCGCGCGGCCGGCGCCACGCCGCTCGCGACGGACGACGTCGCCGACTGGGCCGGCCGCGACGACGTGAGGATGGTCTGGGTCAACAGCCCCGGCAACCCGACGGGACGAGTGCTGGACGTCGAGGCGCTGCGCGCCGTGGTCGCCGCCGCGCGCGAGATCGGCGCCGTCGTCGTCTCCGACGAGTGCTACGCGGAGCTGGTGTGGGATTCCCCCGACGACGCCGCGACGAGCACGGGCGGTGTCCCCTCGATCCTCGACCCACGCGTGTGCGGTGGCTCCCACGAGGGCCTGCTCGCCGCGTACTCCCTCTCCAAGCAGTCCAGCATCGCGGGCTACCGCGCCGCCTTCCTCGCGGGCGACGGCGCGCTGGTCGCCGACCTCACGCAGACCCGCAAGCACCTGGGCCTCATCGTGCCCGCGCCGGTGCAGGCCGCCATGACGGCGGCCCTGGCGGACGACGCGCACGTCGCCGCCCAGCGTGCGGCCTACGGCGCGCGGCGCCGGGCGCTGGCCGCCGCGGTCGTCGAGGCCGGGTTCGTCATCGACGGCTCGGAGGCCGGGTTGTACCTCTGGGTGGCGGCGCCGGACGGCCGCCCGGGCCTGGCGGTCGCCGAGTGGTTCGCGGCCCGGGGCATCCTGACCGCGCCGGGGCATCTGTACGGCGACGGCACGCACACGCGGGTGGCGCTGACCTCGACTGACGCGCAGATTGCCGATGCTGTGACACGCATCACGCAGCCTTGACCGATGGATTGGAAAAACTAAAGCAGGGCGCGATACTGTCGTGCCCCAGGTCGACGCTGTCCCGACACCTTTCTTTCACAGCAGCGTCCCTCGTGCGCCACTCAGGAAGGAAGACATGACCTCCACACCGCTGGACGGCTCGAGCCGCGTCGAGCTCGCCGTCGACGGAACCACTCACACCCTGCCTGTCGTCGCCGCCAGCGAGGGCAACGACGGCATCGTCGTGTCGTCGCTGCTCAAGGACACGGGTCTGGTCACGGTCGACCCCGGTTTCATGAACACGGCGTCGTGCGAGTCCTCGATCACCTACATCGACGGCGACGCCGGCATCCTCCGCTACCGCGGCTACCCCATCGACCAGCTCGCCGAGGCCTCCGGCTTCCTCGAGGTGGCCTACCTCCTCATCTACGGCGAGCTGCCGAGCCCCACGGAGCTGGACGCGTTCACCGAGCGCGTCAACCGGCACACGCTGGTGCACGAGGACTTCCGCACGTTCATGGGAACGTTCCCGCGCAACGCGCACCCGATGGCGGTGCTCGCCTCCGCGGTGAACGCGCTGTCCACGTTCTACCCGGAGTCGCTCGACCCGGCGGACGACGAGCAGGTCGACCTGGCCACCGTGCTGCTGCTCGCCAAGACGCGCACCATCACGTCCTACCTGCACCGGCGCCGGGTGGGCGAGCCGCTGCTGTACCCGGACTACTCGCGCGGCTACGTCGAGGACTTCCTGCGCATGACGTTCGCGACGCCGTACGAGGCCTACGAGGCCGACCCGGTGATCGTGGACGCGCTGGAGAAGCTGCTCGTGCTGCACGCGGACCACGAGCAGAACTGCTCCACGTCCACGGTGCGCGTGGTCGGCTCGTCCAACGCGACCCTGTACGCGTCGGTGGCCGCGGGCGTGAACGCGCTCTCGGGCCCGGCGCACGGCGGGGCCAACGAGGCCGTGCTGACCATGCTGGAGAAGATCCGCTCCGGCGGCGAGACCGTCGAGACCTTCATGGAGAAGGTCAAGAACAAGCAGGACGGCGTGCGCCTGATGGGCTTCGGCCACCGCGTGTACAAGTCCTACGACCCGCGCGCCGCGATCGTGAAGAAGTCGGCCGACGAGGTGCTCGACAAGCTCGGCGCCAAGGACGAGCTGCTCGACATCGCGCGCGGCCTGGAGGAGATCGCCCTCTCGGACGACTACTTCGTGGAGCGCAAGCTCTACCCGAACGTCGACTTCTACACCGGCCTCATCTACAAGGCCATGGGCTTCGAGCCGGCCATGTTCACGCCGCTGTTCGCGCTGGGCCGCATGCCCGGCTGGATCGCCCAGTGGCGCGAGATGATCAAGGACCCGCAGACCAAGATCGGGCGCCCGCGCCAGGTCTACACGGGCGCCACGGAGCGCCCGTACGTCCCGGCGAACCAGCGCTAGCGCGTACGACGGCGGCGTGACCGCCGTCGTGCTGTCACGAGGCCCCCTGGCCTGGTGGAGCCGTCCGGCCCACCACGGCGAGGGGGCCTGCGTCGTCCCCGGGCGGGCTCCGGTTAGCCTGCTGCCATGCCCGAGAAACCGCCGTTCAGCCCGACGGTCGCCCTGCTCACGATCAGCCGGGTCTGGGACGCCGCGTTCGCCGACGCGCTCAGGCCCCTCGGCCTGACGACCCGCAAGTACGGACTGCTCGGCCACATCCGCGCGACGCCCGGGGTCTCGTTCAGCGAGCTGGCGCGCCGGTCCCGCATCACCGTGCAGAGCGCCCACACCGCCGTCGCCGCGTTCGCCGCCGACGGTCTGGTCGAGGACGCCACCGCGCGCGCCGGTGCGGCGTCGCGGCTGCGGGTCACCGCGGCGGGGGAGCGGCTGCTCGGTCAGGCGGCGGAGCGGGTCGCCGTGCTCGACGCCCGGTTCGCCGAGGAGTATCCCGTGCTGACCGAAGGGCTGCGGGCGCAGATCGAGGAGCGCATGTCGCGGCCGTGACGGGGGCGGCGTCGCGGGCCGGGGGCCGCGCCGCCGGCCGAACGGAACGGGCCGTCCGTTCCTGGCGCCCCGCGGACCTTCAGGTGGTCTGAAGCATGGCGATCCTTCAGTTAGGCTGAAGGTATGGAGAATCTGCTGCTGTCCGCGCACGTGCTCGCGGGCATCCTCTTCGTCGGTCCGGTGGCGGTGACCACCAGCCTGTTCCCGCGCTTCGCCCCGGTGACCGCGGCCGCTGCCCCCGCGCCCGGAGCCGCCGGGGCGCACGCGCCGTCGGCACCGTCCGGGCGGAGCGCGTCGGTGGCGCGCATGCTGCACGGCGTGACGCGCGTCTACGGCGTCCTGGCCCTCGTGGTGCCCGTCCTCGGCCTCGTGCTCGCGGCCGTCCAGGGGCGCCTCGGCGAGATCTGGGTCGTCGTCGCGATGGTGCTCACCGCGGTGGCGGGCGGGCTGCTCGCGCTGCGCATCGCGCCGGGCCAGCGGGCCGTGCTGGAGACACCCGGCGACGGCGCCCGGCTGCGCGGGCTGAGCATGCTCACCGGCGCCTTCAACGTGCTGTGGGCCGCGGTCGTCGTGCTCATGGTCGTGCGCCCGGGGTCCGTGTGAGGCCCGGGGCCGGCATGAGGCCGGTGCTGCGCGCCCTCGAGGTGCTCTCGGTGCTGGAGCTGGTGAGCATCGTCGTCCTGCTGGTCAACCTGGCCACGGTGCACGTCGAGGGCGTCGCCTCGGCCCTCGGGCCCGCGCACGGCGCCCTGTACCTCGCGGTGGCGGTCACCGCGCTGCTCGGTCAGGGCCTGCTGCTGCGGACCCGGCTGCTGGCGCTCGTCCCGGTGCTCGGCGGCGTGTTCACGCTGGTGAACGTGCGGCGGGAGGCACGCCGATGAGCTGGCGCCACCACGTCCGCCGCCCGCGCGAGGTGAGTGTCGCCGAGGCGTTGCGGCTCGTCGACGAGGGCGCCCTGGTCGTGGACGTGCGCCGAGAGCGGGAGTGGCGCAACCACCACGTGCCGGGGTCGGTGCACCTGCCGCTGGACGTGCTGGCGGACCGCGCCGAGGAGCTGCCCGAGGACCGGGTGCTGATCGCGTTCTGCACGGGCGGACTGCTCTCCCGGGGCGCGGCCAACGTGCTCGCCGAGCTCGGGTTCGACGCCGTCAGCCTGGCGCGCGGGCTGCTCGCGTGGCGCGCCGCCGGCGGGCCGCTGGAGGGTGAGCGGGCGCACTGACCGCGACGTGACCGGATCGTTGCCCGGGGCGTCCCTAGTTTCGTCGTGCGTGTCACAGGGCCGGGCTACCTTGGCCCCGTGAGTCGAGCCACCCTCCTTGCCCGCCGGTCCACGGCGCACCGTGGGCTGCTCGCGCTCGTCTGGCTGCTGGTGGCCGTGCTGACCGGCGCCCTGGGCGTGACGGTCGGCTGGACGCAGGCCGCGGCGACGGCGGGAGCGCGCGACGGGCTGGCCGCGGCCGAGCCCTCGGGGCGGGCGGTGCAGCTCGCCACCCGGCTCGCGGACGGCGCCGCGGCCGACGCGCAGGATGCGCGCGTGCAGGAGGTGCTCGCGGACCTGCTGGACGGCGTGCCGCACCGGGTCACCTACGACGTGCGGACCGAGGCGCAGTACACGACGGACGCCGACGGGCAGGACCTCGGCCGCTGGTCGGTCGCGCTGCTGCCCGCGCCCTCGCGGCAGGAGGCCCTGTCGGGCGCGGGCGCGAGCGGCGTCACGCTGGTCGACGGCGCCTGGCCGGCCGCCGCGGACGAGGCGGCGGTCCAGGCCGACGCCGCCGAGGCCGCCGGGCTGGCGGTCGGCGACCGGATCCGGCTCGGCGTCGACCCCGAGGACCCCGCGGACACCGGTACGGCGGTCACGATCTCCGCGACCTGGCGGGTCACCCACCCCGACGACGCGGGCTGGCTCGGCGACCCGAGCGTGCTCACCGGGTCGGACGGCGCGTACCCCGGCCCCGTCGTGGTGAGCGAGCAGGTCGTCACCGGGCTCGACACCGACCCGTTCGCCCGCTGGACGGTGGTGCCCGACGGCGCGGCGCTCACGCCCGAGGACCTGCCCGCCCTGGCGGCGCTGACGCCCGAGGTCGACCGCGTCCTCGGCGAGGACACCGACGTCGCGCCCCGCGGGCTGACCGTCACCGGGACGCTCGACGTGATCGCGGCCGACCTGGACGCCGCGCTGCGCGCCGCGGACGCCGTCGCGCTCGTCCCCCTGTGCCTGCTGGCGCTCGTCGGCCTCGTCGCGCTGGTCCAGGTGGCCCGGCTGCTGGCGGCCACCCGGGAGGGCGAGGTCGCACTCCTCGTCTCCCGCGGTGCCGCGCCCGGCACCGTGACGGCCGCGGCCGCCGTGGAGGGCGCGCTGCTCGCGCTGACCGCCGCCGCGGCGGGCGGGGCCGCCGCGTGGGGCGCCCTGCGCGCGGTCGTGGGCTCCGAGGCCGGCGCGGCGGTCTCCGTCGGAACGCCGGTGGCCGTGGCCCTCGCGGTCACGGTGGCCGCGACCGCGACGCTCGTCCTGGTGGCGACGCTGCAGGTCCAGGCGGCGGTGCGGCGCCAGGTGACCGACCGCTCGGGGCGCGTGCGCCAGGTCGCCGCGCTCGGCACCGTGGTGCTGACGGTGGCCGCCGCCGCGGTCAGCGTGACCCAGCTGCTGCGCTACGGGTCGCCGCTCGTCTCCACGCCCGGCGGGCTGCGCACCGACCCCGCGGCGGCCGCGGCACCCGCGCTCGCGCTGGCGGCGCTCGCCGTGGCGGCGATGGCGGTGCTCGGCCCGGCCACGCGGCTGTGGGCGGGGCTGGCCGGGCGGTCGCGCGGCGTCGTCGGGCCGCTGGCCGCGCGGCAGGTGGCCCGCCGGATCGTCGTCTACGTGGTACCGGTGGTCCTGCTCGTGCTCGCGGGCGGGGCCGCGACCCTCGCCGGCGGCTACACCGGTACCGCCGAGCGACTGCGCGCCGACGTCGACGTGCTCGCCAACGGTGCCGACGTGCGCGTCACGTCGCCCGAGAGCGGGCGCCTGGACCCGGCGCCGTACCTGCCGGGAGCGACGGGTCCGGGCAGCACCGCCCGCGCCGCCGCGCCCGTGCTGTCCGGGACGGCCTACTCCGACGGCCTGCCGGTCGCGATGCTCGCGCTGCCCGCCGCGGCCGTACCGAAGGTGGTGCGCGCGCCGGAGGAGGTGCTCGACACCGCGGCGCTGGCCGACGACCTCGCGAACGACGCCTTCGCCGACGCGCCCACCCTCGCCGGCGACGCCCGGGACATCGGCGTCACCGTGCGCGGCCGGATCCACGAGACCGTCGAGACGGACCTGGCGAGCTGGGCGCCGCGGCACCAGCTCGACCTGTCGATCGTGCTCGCCGCCGCCGACGGGACCCTGGCCACCGTCGACCTCGGGCAGCTCACGGAGGGGGACGGCGGCGACGGCACCCTCGGCGAGCACGAGGTCGTGCAGGAGCTGCGGGGCGAGGTCCCCGCGCCGCCGTCGGGTCAGGCGTGGCGGATCGCGGCCCTCGACGTCGACACGCGGCCCGGCTGGTCCATGGCGGAGGTGACGCTGGCCGTCGACGGCATCACGGCCGGCGGGCTGCGCGTCGACCAGCCGGTGTGGACGCCGTCCGAGACGTTCGACGGCCCGACCGGCCTGGAGTTGACCGAGGGGGAGGCCGCGTTCAGCATGTCCCTCGGTGACGGCGTCTCGGGCGCGAACCGGCTGCGTCTCCTGACCACCCCGGCCGCCGGCCCCGTCCCGCTGCTGGCCTCGTCCTCGCTGGTCGACGCGCTCGGCGTCGCCACGGGAGACACCTTCGAGCTCACCCTCGGCGCGACACGCCTGCCCGTCGAGGTCGTGGCGTCGTCCGGCACCGTGCCCGGGGCGCTCGAACCGTACGCCGTCCTGGTGGACCGCGCGGCGCTCGCCGCCGTGCTCGTGCGCGACGTGAACGACCCCGCGCTCACCAACGAGGTCTGGCTCGCGGCCGGGCCGCCCGGCGCCGCCGCGCCGGCGGGGGCCGTGGCCGGTCTCGCCCGGCAGGCGGCGGACGCCGCGGACGCTGCCGGACGCAGCAGCCGGGAACGGCCCACCGTGACGACGCCGGGCTACGGCTCCACCGACACGGCCGTGCCGGTGCGCGTCTCGTTCTGGCTCGCCGCCGCCGGGGCGACCGTGCTCGCGCTGGCCGGCGTGCTCGCCGTCGCCGTGGCCACCCTCCGGGGACGGCGCGGCGAGGTCATCGTCCTGCGCGCCGTGGGGCTCGGCCCGACGGCCCAGGGCCGGGCACGGGCCGCGGAGCTCGTCACCGTCGGGATCGCGGCGCTCGCCGTCGGCGCGGTCGCCGGCTGGGGCGTGGCCCGGCTGGCCGCGGGCGGCCTGGCCGCCGCGACCCTGACCGGCATCGACGCGGCACCGCCCGCGCAGTTCGTGCTCGCGACCGCGGGCAGCGGCCTGGTGCTCGCCGCCGCCGTCGCCGGGCTGGTCCTGGTCGCGATCGGGGTGGGCGGGCGAGTCACCGCCCAGGCCCGCGACACCACCTACCGCGAGGAGGTCCGCTGATGGGGGCGCTGTCCGGGCTCGGCCTGCTCGCGCGGCGGCAGCTGCGCACCTCCTGGGGCGCGACGGCCGCGCTGGGCGTGGTCGCGTTCCTCGCCGCCGGGGTGCTGTCGACCGCGCCGCGTGCCGTCGCGACCATGCACGCCGACCAGGTGGTCTACGAGACCGCCACGGCCTCGGGCCCGGCCCGGGACGTGATCTCGGTGGCGGGCTCGATCCCGGGCCAGGCGCCGAGCGGGGGCTTCTACGACCCGGGCACCGTCGGGAGCGGCGTGCCGGACGAGCCGGACTGGACGCCGTTCGCCGAGAACCTGGACGCCGTGCGCACCGAGTCCCCCGAGCCGCTGCGCTCGGTGATGGGCGCGCCGCTCTTCCACGTGACCTCGGCCGACCCCGCGTACACCGAGCCGGAGCGCAGCTCCGAGCTGGCCGAGGCCAAGGTCTTCCTCCGCTCCGCCCCGGACCTGGCCGAGCACGCCGAGCTGGTCGAGGGGCGCTGGCCCACCGCGACCGCGGGGCCCGTGTTCGTGGGGGACGAGCAGTCCATCAGCCAGCCCACGGAGCGGGCGCCGGCGTTCGAGGTCGCCGTGTCGCGCGCCGTCGCCGAGACGTACGGCTGGGAGCTCGGCGGCCGGTACGACAACCTCTCGGGCTCGGGCGTGATCGCGCTGGCCGGCCGCTACCCGTCGCTCGTCGTGACCGGGATCTTCGAGACCGGCGACCCCGACGCCGACTACTGGCTGCACCACGCCCTGGGGGCCAGGGCCTCCGTGATCGCCGACCCGAACCGCGGCCTGCTCGGCACCGCGACCGCCTACGTGGACCCGGCCATGATCACGCCGCTGACCCTCGGCGTGGCCGAGACCCGCGTCTGGTACCCGGTGAGCACCGACGGTCTGACCGCCGCCGACGTGCCCGTGCTCCTGGCCCAGATGAACGGCCAGTCGGCAAGGACGTTCCTCGTCGCCGCCGGCCCCGACGACCCCACCCCGCTCCAGCTCCGGCCCACCAGCAGGCTCACCGAGATCCTGGAGAGCCTGCTCGCCCAGCGCACCGGGGTCGACGCGATCGTCGCCGTCCTCGCCGTCGGGCCGCTCGGTGCCACCGTGGCCGTGCTGGCCCTGGGCGCGCGGCTCGTCGTCGACCGGCGGCGGTCCGCGCTCGCGCTGCTGCGCGCCCGTGGCGCGTCCGGCACCCAGGTGCGCCTGCTCATGGGCGGCGAGGGACTCGTCGTCGGGCTCGGCTCGGCGGCCGTCGGGTTCACGGCAGGCCTCGTGCTCTCGGCCGCCCTCGGCGTCGACGCCCCCGTCACCGTCGCCCAGGTCCTGCTCGCGGTGGCCGCGGGCGTCGCGCCGGCGGTGGCCCTCGCGCTCGCCACGTCGCCCGCCGGACTGCGGACCACGCGCTCGGACCTCGCGCCCCGCTCACGGAGCCGGGTGCGCTGGGTGCTGGAGGTGCTCGTCGTCGCCGGCGCCGCGCTCGCCGCCTGGCTCCTCCTGTCGCGCGGGGTCGTCGCCGGCTCGGGCGCCGGCACCGGTGCCGGCGTCGACCCGCTCGTCGCCGCGGCGCCCCTGCTGGTCTCCCTGGCGCTCACGCTGCTCGCCGTCCGCGCCTACCCCTGGCTCGCGCTCGCGGCGGAGCGGGCGCTCGCACCGCGCCGCGACCTCGTCCCGTTCCTCGGCGCCGCCCGCGCCACGCGTGACCCCGCCGGCGGTCCCGTCCCGGCGGTCGCGCTCGTGCTCGCGGTGGCCGTCGCGGCGACCTCCGCGGTGCTGTACTCCACGGTCTCCGGCGGCGTGGTCCGCGAGGCCTGGCGCGCGACCGGCGCGGACCTTCGGGTCTCCGGCCCGGTCGTCGACGAGCCGGTCGCGGAGCAGCTCGGCGCGCTCGACGGCGTCGCCGCCGTGTCGCCGGTGGGCGACGTCGGCGACGGCCTGCTGCAGGGGGCGGGCTCCTCGCCCCGGGTCGAGGTGTGGACGGTGGACGCGGCGGAGCTCGTCGTGGCGCAGCGGGACGTCGAGGGGGCCCCCGAGACGCTCGACGCCCTGGCCGGGTCAGGCGGCGGGGACGGCGCGGACGGCGACGAGGCGCTGCCCGTGATCCTCACCCCCGGCGCGGCCGGCCCCGGCGTCGGACCGGGCAGCACCGGGATCACGCTCACGACGCAGGAGGGCGACGTACCCGTCCGGGTCGTCGACGTGGTCGACGAGCTCCCGGGCCTGCCCGCGGGCCGCGCGCTCGTGCTGGCCGACGCCGGCCGCCTCGCCGAGGCCACGGGTGACGTCAGCTACCCGCGCCTCGCGCTCGTGGGCCTGACCGACGACGCCGACCGCGCCGCCGTGACGGCGGAGATCTCGCGGCTGCTGCCGTCGTCCGTCGTGGAGGACCCGGACCAGGAGGCCGACGCCGTGCTGGCGGCGCCCGTCTCCGGCGGGCTGGCCGTCGCGTTCGTGCTGGCCGTTCTCCTCGCGGGGCTGCTCTGCGCGGGCGCCGTGGTGATGACGCTGATGCTCGCCGCGCCGGCGCGGGCCCGGCTGCTCGCCGTGCTGCAGACCCTCGGCCTCTCGCCCCGGCTCGGCCGCGGGCTCGTCGGCTGGGAGATCGGCCCCTGGGCGGTGGTGGCGCTCGTGGTGGGCGCCGTCCTCGGCGTGGTGGTGCCGGAGCTGGTGCTGGCCGCCGTGGACGTCACCGCCCTGACCGGCGGTCCCACCCAGCCCGACGCGCGGTACGACCCGCTGCTGCTGGGTGCGGCCGCCGCCGGCTTCGTGGTGGTGGTGCTGGCCGCGGTAGGCGTGGCGGCGGCGCTGAGCCGCCGCGGCGAGGTGGCGGCACAGCTCCGGATGGGGAGCAACGACTGACATGAGGGAGACCCGATGAGCACGACCATCGAGCTGACGGACGGCGGCGCGCCGGCCTCGGCGGGCCCGGCGGGCGGCGGCGAGATCCGCTGCGCCGACCTGGTGCGGATCTTCGCCACCGACGGCGTCGAGGTGCAGGCGCTGCAGGGCCTCACGCTGACGGTCGAGCCCGGCGAGATCGTCGCCGTCGTGGGCGCGTCCGGGTCGGGCAAGTCCACGCTGCTGACCATCCTCTCCGGCCTGGACACGCCGACCGGTGGCTCCGCCGTGGTGGCGGGCACCGACCTGCTGACGATGGGCCACACCGAGCGGGTGCGGTACCAGCGCTCGACGGTCGGCTTCGTGTGGCAGCAGACGTCGCGCAACCTGCTGCCGTACCTCACGGCGAGCGAGAACGTGCGGCTCCCGCTGGAGCTGGCCGGCGCACTCCCGCGGCGGGAGCGCGCGCGCCGCGTGGCGGACCTGCTCGACCTGCTGGAGGTCGGCCACGTGGCCGGGCGACGGCCCGGCGAGATGTCCGGCGGCGAGCAGCAGCGCACCGCCATCGCGGTGGCCGTGGCGAACAACCCTCGCGTGCTGCTGGCCGACGAGCCCACGGGCGAGCTCGACGAGACCACCTCGGTCGAGGTGCTGGAGGCGCTGCGCGGCGTGAACCGGGAGACCGGCGTGACGACGCTGATCGTGACGCACGACCCGACGGTGTCCGAGCACGTCGCGCGCACGGTCCAGATCCGCGACGGCCGCACGTCGACGGAGACGCTGCGCCGTACGGAGGTCGACGAGCACGGCGCCGAGCGGCACGTCGCGGAGGAGTTCGCGGTGGTCGACCGGGTCGGCCGGCTGCAGCTTCCGCAGGACTTCGTGCACGCGCTCGACCTGCGCGACCGGGTGCGCCTGGCACTCGAGCCGGACCATGTGGGCGTGTGGCCGGCGGCGCCCGGCCAGGCCGCGGAGCCGGCCGAGCCCGGCCGGCCCGCCGGACCCGCCGCGGCGCCCGCCGAACCCGAGGCCCCCACCGAGGAGGACCGATGACCACCACGACCCCGGCGCGCACCGTGCTGCGGGCCCAAGGCCTCACCCGCGTGTTCGGCACCGGCGCCGGCGAGGTGCGCGCCCTGTCGGACGCGACCCTGGAGGTCGCGGCGGGCGAGCTGCTCGTGGTGCGCGGCCCGTCCGGCTCGGGCAAGACGACGCTGCTGAACCTGCTCGGCGGCCTGGACCGGCCGACGTCGGGCAGCGTGTGGCTCGGCGACGCCGAGCTGACCGCGCTGGGGGAGCGAGCCGTGCTCGCGGCCCGGCGGGACCGCATCGGCTACGTGTTCCAGTCGTTCGGCCTGGTGCCGGTGCTGTCCGCGGCCGAGAACGTCGAGGTCCCGCTGCGCCTGCGGCGCACCCCGCCGGGCGAGCGGTCGCGGCGGGTGGCGGAGGCGCTGGACGCTGTCGGCCTGAGCGGCCACGCGAAGCAGCGGCCGTACGAGCTCTCGGGCGGGCAGCAGCAGCGGGTGGGCATCGCCCGCGCGCTCGTGGCCGACCCGGAGGTACTGCTCGCGGACGAGCCGACCGGGCAGCTCGACTCGGGCACGGCGGCCGTGGTGATGGACCTGCTGGCCCGGGTGGTGCACGAGCGCGGCGTGGCCGCCGTCGTCTCCACCCACGACCCGGAGCTCATGGCTCGCGCGGACCGCGTCGTGGAGCTGCGCGACGGACAGGTCGTCGCCGAGGCGTCCTAGCCGGCCACGCCCCTCACCTGGCGGACCAGGTTTCACCCCCTGAGACTTGTCGTGCGGTCGCTGGATCCTTTCCACCCACGCAAGGAGAAACGCCATGGCAAGCACTCCTCCCGTCCGGCCCGGCAGGCGACACCTCCGGGTGTTCCTCGCGGCGACCCTCGCCGTCCTCGCCTTCCTGGGGGCGGCGCAGCCCGCGTCGGCGGCCCTCGTGGTCCTCAAGAAGGTGGGCGGCCACACGTCGGTCTGGACCACCACGAGCTACGTCACCGCCACCGACTACAAGGTGACCGTCTCGGTCATACCTACCTTTACCCAGCACACGAGGCGGACGGTGAAGCTGACGACCTTCAAGGTCTGCTTCTCCACGACGTACGATCCGCGCCACGTGTCGGTCTCGATCTCGCCGATGATCACGGACAACGGCACGGGCTGGGCGAAGGACTGGGTCTACCGGACCTACTACAGCGGCGACTGCAAGACGTACAGCGTCAACCGGGTGTTCCGGAACAACAGCCATGACCACATGTTCCGGATCGAGCCGAGGATCACCCACCACCTGATCGGGGGCAGCACCACGGCGGCCTACGAGCGCTGACGACGCGCAGCGGTGCCCGGCCCCTCGGGCGGCCGGGCACCGCTTCGTCCCGCCTCCGGCCGGTTCGTCCCAGGTCGGCCGGGTGCCGCTCGATGGGCGGCCGGGCCTGGTCGGGCAGGTCATCGCCTCGGGCAACGGGTGAATTTCCTGCTCCGGGCCCTCACGGTGGTCGTGTTACGGCTGTGAGAACCACCTGGTCAGAACTGTTACTCGGTGTTACCCGTGCATACCGAGATGGTCACAACTCGGTGGAGTTTCTCGGGTGGTGGTCATCGACACGTCCGGGGAGCGGTTACGTTATTCCGTGATACCACGGGGCGCAACGAAGCGTCCGCATCGCTCCGGACGGCACCCGCCGTGCCGGGGTGTACTGCTACCCAGGAGGACACGTGACACCTCGAAAGCGACTTGTGGGGCTGGGCGCGTTCGCGCTCGCCTCGTCGCTCGTGCTGACCGCTTGCGGCGGTGGCAACAGTGGCGACGACGCGACCGGCGACGGCGCCAGCACCGGGATCGTGACGATCAGCAACGGTGAGCCCCAGAACCCGCTCGTCGGGTCGATGACCAACGAGACCGAGGGTGGACTCGTCGTCCAGCAGCTCTACTCGGGCCTCGTCTACTACGACGCCGAGGGTGTCGTGCACAACGAGATCGCCGAGTCGATCGAGTCGGACGACAACAAGACCTGGGACATCACGATCCAGGACGGCTGGGAGTGGTCCGACGGCACGCCCGTCACCGCGGCCAACTTCGTCGACGCCTGGAACTGGGCGGCGTACGGCCCCAACGGCGCCAAGGGTGCCGGCTTCTTCGACCCCATCGAGGGCTTCGCCGAGACCCAGGGCGTGCCCGAGTTCGACGAGGAGGGCAACGTCTCCGGCATGGCCGAGGAGCCGACCGCGGAGACGCTGTCGGGCCTCGAGGTCGTCAGCGACACCGAGTTCACGGTCACGCTGGGCCAGCCGGAGTCGGACTTCCCGATCCGCCTGGGCTACTCGGCGTACTTCCCGCTGCCTGACGCGTACTACGACGACACCGCGGCGTTCGGCGAGAAGCCGATCACCAACGGTCCGTACGTGCTGGAGAGCTGGGAGCACGAGTCCGAGATCAAGCTGGTCCCGAACGAGGCCTACAACGGCCCGCGCAAGGCCCAGAACGGTGGCCTGGACTTCATCGTCTACACCGACGAGAACACCTCGTACGCCGACCTGCAGGGCGGGAACCTCGACATCCTCGAGAACGTCCCCACCTCGGCGATGAGCACCTTCGAGGAGGACCTGGGTGACGGCGCCATCAGCGAGCCGTCCGCCAGCTTCGCGGCCCTGACCGTGCCCGAGTGGCTCCCCGAGTTCCAGGGCGAGGCCGGCCTCAAGCGCCGTCAGGCCCTCTCCATGGCGATCAACCGTGAGCAGATCACGGAGACGATCTTCGCCGGCACCCGTATCCCGGCCACCGACTTCACGTCGCCGGTCATCAACGGCTGGACCGGTGAGATCCCGGGCAACGAGGTCACCACGTACAACGCCGAGGAGGCCAAGGCCCTCTGGGACGAGGCCAACGCGGAGGACCCGCTGCCGGACGACTACGTCCTGACGATCCACACCAACACCGACTCGGACCACCAGGCGTGGGTCGAGGCCGTGTGCAACGGGTACATCAACGACCTCGACATCAAGTGCGAGATGACCGGTTACCCGACCTTCGACGAGGTCCTCAACGAGCGCGACAAGGGCCCGGACGGCAAGGTCGACGGCCTGTTCCGTGCCGGCTGGTCGGCTGACTACCCGTCGCTGCAGAACTACCTCGGCCCGCTCTACAGCAAGGCGGCGCTCGCGGGTTCGAACGACGGCCGGTACGAGAGCGACGAGTTCGACGCCGCGCTGAAGGAGGCCGCGGCCGCGCCCTCGCTGGACGAGGCCAACGTCCTCTACAACAAGGCGCAGGAGATCCTGTTCAAGGACCTCCCGGGTATCCCGCTGTGGTACTACTCCACGACCGCTGGGCACTCCGAGTACGTGGACAACGTGGAGTTCGGCTGGGACAGCATGCCGCTCCTGTACGAGGTCACCAAGACGGAGTGACTGTGATCACGTCCGGTCTTCCGGCGTGACTCATCACCCCAGGTGACGGGCGGGGCGCGTGAACTGCGCGCCCCGCCCTCCACTGTGCGGAGCAAGAACACCGGGTGACGTCCTGGAGAATGTTCCGCAGCCATCTACCAAGGAGACCTTCGAATGCTCTGGTACATCGGACGCCGGCTGCTGCAGGTGATCCCCGTGTTCCTCGGCGCCACGCTGTTGCTGTACGGGCTGGTGTTCCTGCGCCCCGGCGATCCCGTGGCTGCACTGGGCGGCGAACGCGGCCTGTCACCGGCGGCCGAGCTCGCCATCCGCGAGGCGTACCACCTGGATCAGCCGTTCTTCATGCAGTACCTCTACTTCCTCAAGGGTGTCTTCACCTTCGACATGGGCGTCACGTTCACCGGCCGCCCCGTCGTCGACGTGATCGCCCAGGCCTTCCCCGTGACGTTCCAGCTCGCCCTCATGGCGATCGTCATCGAGACCGTCTTCGGCATCGGCTTCGGCCTGTACGCGGGTATCCGTAAGGGCAAGCTCTTCGACTCGACGGTGCTGCTCTGGAGCCTGCTGCTCATCTCCCTGCCGACCTTCGTGATCGGCTTCGTGATGCAGGCCGTCGTCGGCGTGCAGCTCGGCTGGCTGCCCATCACCGCGGGCCGCGACCCTGATTTCATCAGTCTTCTGATGCCGGCGATCGTGCTGGCCACGACCTCGTTCGCCTACATCTTGCGCCTGACACGGACGTCAGTCGTCGAGAACGTCACAGCGGACTTCGTGCGGACCGCCCGGGCCAAGGGCCTGCCGCGGGAGAAGGTCATGACGCGCCACGTGCTGCGCAACTCGTTGATCCCGGTGGTCACCTTCATCGGCATCGACCTGGGCAACCTGATGGCCGGCTCGATCGTGACCGAGGGCATCTTCAACATCAACGGCGTCGGCGGAACCCTCTACCAGGCGATCATCCGCGGCGAGAACGTGACGGTGGTGTCGCTGGCCACCGTGCTCGTCATCGTCTACATCTTCGCCAACCTGCTCGTGGACGTCTTCTACGCCGTCCTGGACCCGAGGATCCGTTATGCCTGACAACCGCTACGAGAAGACCCCCCGTCCGGGGCAGGAGCACTTCGTCGCGCCTCCGGAGGTGGTCAAGGTCGGCGTGATCGACGCCGTCGACACGTCCGAGGCGCCGAGCAGCCTCTGGGCCGACGCCTGGCGCGACATGCGTCACCGGGCGCTGTTCTGGGTGTCCGCGGCGCTGATCGTGTTCGTCGTCCTCATGGCGGTGTTCCCGGGCCTGTTCACCTCGACCAGCCCCACGGAGTGCCACCTGGAGGACTCGCTGGGCGCGCCCACCGCGGGCCACATCTTCGGGTTCGACAAGCAGGGCTGCGACATCTACGCCCGCGCCGTCTACGGGGCGCGCGCGTCGGTCACGGTGGGCATCCTGTCCACACTGTTCGTCGTCGTGATCGGCACCCTGGTCGGTGCGATCGCCGGCTACTTCGGCGGCCTGCTCGACACCCTGCTGTCCCGGTTCACCGACATCTTCTTCGCCGTGCCGTTCGTGCTCGCCGCGATCGTCATCATGAGCCTGCTCGACGACCGCAACGCGTTCGTCGTCGCCGTCGTGCTGGCGGTGTTCGGGTGGACGTCCATCGCCCGCATCACGCGCGGTGCGGTGCTCGGGGTGAAGAACAACGAGTTCGTCACCGCCGCCAAGGCGCTCGGCATGGGCCGGGGCGCGATCCTCGGCAAGCACGTGCTGCCCAACTCGGCCGCGCCGATCATCGTCTACGCGACGGTCGCGCTCGGTACGTTCATCGTCGCGGAGGCCACGCTGAGCTTCCTCGGCATCGGTCTGCCGACGTCGACCGTCTCGTGGGGCGGCGACCTCGCCAAGGCGCAGACGTCGATCCGGGTCGCCCCGGAGATCATGATCTACCCGGCGACCGCGCTCGCGCTGACCGTGCTGAGCTTCATCATGATGGGCGACGTCGTGCGCGACGCCCTCGACCCGAAGGCGAGGAAGCGATGAGCACCACGATCACCCTCACCGACGGGACCACCGAGGACGCCCCGGTGCCCGTCGAGAAGCACGACGACACCACGCCGCTCCTCCAGATCAAGGACCTGCAGATCTCGTTCACCACGGCGACCGGCACCGTGGAGGCCGTCCGCGGTGTCGACCTCACCGTCTACCCGGGGCAGTCCGTGGCGATCGTGGGCGAGTCGGGCTCCGGCAAGTCGACGACGGCGCACGCGATCATCGACTTGCTGCCGGGCACCGGCAAGGTGACCGGCGGGTCCATCTCGTTCGGCGGGCGCGAGCTCGTCGGGCTGGGGCGCAAGCAGGTCGAGGACCTGCGCGGCCGGGAGATCGGCCTGGTTCCCCAGGACCCGATGTCCAACCTGAACCCGGTGTGGCGCATCGGCGCCCAGATCGACGAGGCGCTGGTGGCCAACGGCTTCCAGGGCAGCAAGGCGGAGCGCACCGCGCGCGTCGCCGAGCTGCTCAGCGAGGCCGGCCTGCCCGACGCGGACCGGCGCGCGCGCCAGTTCCCGCA
The DNA here is from genome assembly GCF_044389365.1 of Promicromonospora sp. NPDC019610. Classification (NCBI taxonomy): domain Bacteria; kingdom Bacillati; phylum Actinomycetota; class Actinomycetes; order Micrococcales; family Promicromonosporaceae; genus Promicromonospora; species Promicromonospora sp. NPDC019610. The sequence goes on from NZ_JBIRXX010000003.1 coordinate 805,831, forward strand.
CGAGTTCTCGGGCGGCATGCGCCAGCGTGCGCTCATCGCGATCGGCCTGGCCTCGCGGCCCAAGCTGCTCATCGCGGACGAGCCGACGTCGGCCCTCGACGTGACGGTCCAGAAGAAGATCCTGGACCACCTGGAGGGGCTGACGGCGGAGCTCGGCACGGCCGTCCTGTTCATCACGCACGACCTGGGCCTCGCCGCCGAGCGCGCCGAGCACCTCATCGTGATGTACAAGGGCCGCGTCGTGGAGTCCGGCCCGGCGGCGCAGATCCTCAAGGACCCGCAGCACGAGTACACCAAGCGGCTCGTGTCCTCGGCCCCGTCGCTGGCCTCCCGCCGCATCCAGTCCGCGCACGAGCGCGGGCAGGAGTCGGACGACCTGCTCGCCGAGCACGCCGACGAGGCCGAGACGACGGCGCCCGACGTCGTCGTCGCGAAGGACCTGACCAAGGTGTTCCACATCCGTGGTTCCCGGCCGGGTTCGCACACCGACTTCACCGCGGTGGACGGCATCAACTTCACGCTGCCGAAGGGTCACACCCTGGCGCTGGTGGGGGAGTCGGGATCCGGCAAGTCGACGGCGGCCAACATGGTGCTGGGGCTGCTCGAACCGACGTCGGGCAGCGTCCTGTACGACGGCAAGGACGTCTCGAAGATGTCCGCGAAGGAGCAGTTCTCGCTGCGCCGCCGCGTGCAGCCGGTGTTCCAGAACCCGTACGGGTCGCTGGACCCGACCTACTCGATCTTCCGGTCGATCGAGGAGCCGCTCGTCCTGCACAAGGTGGGCGACCGCAAGTCCCGTGAGGCACGGGTGCGCGAGCTGCTCGACATGGTGTCGCTGCCGCAGGCGACGATGCGCCGGTTCCCGAACGAGCTGTCGGGCGGGCAGCGGCAGCGCATCGCGATCGCCCGTGCGCTGGCGCTCAAGCCCGAGGTGCTCGTGCTCGACGAGGCCGTCTCGGCGCTCGACGTGCTGGTCCAGGCGCAGATCCTGACGCTGCTCAACGACCTGCAGGCCGAGCTCGGGCTGTCCTTCCTGTTCATCACGCACGACCTGGCCGTGGTCCGGCAGATCGCCGACCTGGTGGCCGTGATGAAGGACGGCAGCATCGTGGAGCACGCGACCACCGACGAGGTGTTCGACAACCCGCAGCAGGAGTACACGCGGGACCTCCTGGCGGCGATCCCGGGCGCGAGCCTGGAGATCGGCGGCTGACGCTCCGCCGTCCCGCGCACGCGAGAGACCCTCGGACCACCCCGGTGGCCCGGGGGTCTCTCGCGTCGGGGGTGTGTTCACCGCACAGTGACACGGTCGACACCTGGGGATTTCGATTCGCGGGTAAGATGGGTGGTGCTGCGAGACCGGTCCCCTTCGGACCAGAGTCCGCGCCCCTGACCTCCCTTCTGGAAATGAGTGCTTCGTGACCGTGCCTGCAACCGCGCCGACCTCGGCCCGTGCGACCCGTTCCGACCTGCGTAACGTCGCGATCGTGGCCCACGTCGACCACGGCAAGACCACGCTCGTGGACGCCATGCTCAGGCAGGCCGGGGCGTTCGAAGCCCGTCAGCACCTCGAGGACCGCGTGATGGACTCCGGCGACCTCGAGCGCGAGAAGGGCATCACGATCCTCGCCAAGAACACCGCGATCCGGTACTCCGGTCCCGCGGCGGCGGCGAACGGTGAGGCCGACGGCATCACCATCAACGTCATCGACACCCCGGGCCACGCCGACTTCGGCGGCGAGGTCGAGCGCGGCCTGTCGATGGTCGACGGCGTCGTCCTGCTCGTCGACGCGTCCGAGGGCCCGCTGCCCCAGACCCGCTTCGTGCTGCGCAAGGCCCTGGCGGCCAAGCTGCCCGTCATCGTCGTCGTGAACAAGGTGGACCGGCCGGACGCCCGCATCAGCGAGGTCGTCGCGGAGACGACCGACCTGCTGCTCGGCCTCGCCGGCGACCTGTCGGACGAGGTCGAGGACCTCGACCTGGACGCGATCCTCGACGTGCCCGTCGTGTACGCGTCGGCCAAGGCCGGCCGCGCCTCCACCGACCAGCCCGCCGACGGCGGCCTGCCGGACAACGAGGACCTCGAGCCGCTGTTCGCGACCATCCTCGAGAAGATCCCGGCCCCGACCTACGAGGAGGGCGTGCCGCTGCAGGCGCACGTCACCAACCTCGACGCGTCGCCGTTCCTGGGCCGCCTCGCGCTGCTCCGCATCCACAACGGCACCCTGTCCAAGGGCCAGAGCGTCGCGTGGGCCCGCCACGACGGAACCCTGCAGAGCGTGAAGATCACCGAGCTGCTGGAGACCAAGGCGCTCGACCGCGTGCCGACCGACAAGGCCGGCCCCGGCGAGATCGTCGCCGTCGCGGGCATCGCCGACATCATGATCGGCGAGACCCTCACGGACCTCGACGACCCGCGCCCGCTGCCGCTCATCACGGTGGACGACCCCGCGATCTCGATGACCATCGGTATCAACACCTCCCCGCTCGCGGGCAAGGGCGGCAAGGGCCACAAGGTCACCGCCCGGCAGGTCAAGGACCGCCTCGACTCCGAGCTGATCGGTAACGTCTCGCTGAAGGTCCTCCCGACCGAGCGCCCCGACGCCTGGGAGGTGCAGGGCCGCGGCGAGCTGGCGCTGGCCATCCTGGTCGAGCAGATGCGTCGCGAGGGCTTCGAGCTCACGGTCGGCAAGCCGCAGGTCGTCACCAAGACGATCGACGGCAAGGTCAACGAGCCGATGGAGCGCATGACCATCGACGTGCCCGAGGAGTACCTCGGCTCGGTCACGCAGCTTCTCGCGCAGCGCAAGGGCCGCATGGAGACCATGACGAACCACGGCACCGGCTGGGTCCGCATGGAGTTCATGGTCCCGGCGCGCGGCCTCATCGGCTTCCGCACGCAGTTCCTCACGGACACCCGCGGTACCGGCATCGCGGCCTCGATCTCCGAGGGCTACGAGCCGTGGCACGGCCCCATCGAGTCGCGCAACACCGGCTCGCTCGTCGCCGACCGCGCCGGCAAGGTGACGCCGTTCGCCATGATCAACCTCCAGGAGCGCGGCTCCTTCTTCGTGGACCCCACGCAGGAGGTGTACGAGGGCATGATCGTCGGCGAGAACTCGCGCAACGAGGACATGGACGTCAACATCACCAAGGAGAAGAAGCTGACGAACATGCGGTCCTCGACCGCCGACAACTTCGAGAACCTGATCCCGCCGCGCAAGCTCACGCTCGAGGAGTCGCTGGAGTTCGCGCAGGAGGACGAGTGCGTCGAGGTGACCCCCGAGGTCGTGCGCATCCGCAAGGTGCTCCTGAACGCCACGGACCGGGCCCGCGCCACGGCTCGCGCCAAGCGCGGCTGACGCTCCCGCGTCGCTGAGTGCTGGATCTTCGCCCATGAACACGCGTTCCGGGGGCGAGGGTCCGGCACTCAGTGCTTTCCGGGGGCCTTTCGGGGAGCTCTCCGGGGGCGTGCTGGCCGTGCATGCCCATCCCGACGACGAGACCCTGTCGACCGGGGGGCTGCTGGCGGCCTTCGCCGCCGCCGGGCTGCCGGCCCGCGTGGTGACCTGCACGCGCGGGGAACGCGGCGAGGTCATCGCCCTGCCCGGCACGACGTCGGAGGGGCGGGCCGGCCTGGAGGGCGACGGCCCCGCGCTGGGCGCCTACCGCGAGACCGAGCTGGCGCGCGCGCTCCTGGCACTCGGCGGCGGGGTGGACGGGGCGGTCGAGCAGACGTTCCTCGACCGGCTGCCGCAGGTATCTCCGCAAGTCACCCGGGTTGTGGGCGCGGATTCCCGGCCCGCGGCCGAGCGGGACTCCGGGTCGGCGGACCGGCAAGGTCCGGGCCCGGCGGCCGATTCCGCTGTCGCGGTGCGGTACGAGGACTCCGGGATGGAGTGGGTGGCGCCCGGCGTCGCCGGCCCGGCGCCGGACTCCCCGCCGACGGCGTTCGCGCGGGTCCCGCTCGACGAGCCGGCCGGGCGGCTCGCGGCGCTGATCCGCACGACCCGCCCCGCCGTCGTCGCGACGTACGAGCCCGGCGGTGGGTACGGGCACCCCGACCACGTGCGGGCGCACGAGGTGACGGTCCGTGCGGTGCGGCTCGCGGCCGACCCGGCGTGGCAGCCGGGCGGGGTAGGGCCGGCGTCGCAGCAGGGCGGGGTAGGGCCGGCGTCGCAGCAGGGCGGGGTAGCGCCCGCGTCGCAGCAGGGCGGGGTAGCGCCCGCGTCGCGGGATGGGCAGCGCGACGGGGGTGAGCCGGTGCGCGGCGGCGGGCGTGGTCGCGGCGTCGGATCGCGGGACGAGCCCTGGGCGGGTGCCGAGCTGTGGCAGCTGGTCGCCCCGGCGGCCGAGGTGCGCACGGCGCGGGCGACGCTCGCCGGCCTGCCCGAGGCGACCGCGCTCGCCGCGACCGCCGGTCTCACGTTCGCCGATCCCGCGGAGGACCTGCCGCCGTTCGCAAGGGATGACCTCCCCGAGCGGTCGGCAGAACGTCAGGTGACCGGCAGCTCGGGCTACCGATCACCTGACGAACTACCGATCACGTCGGTGGGGCGCAGGAGCGGCCGAAGCGACGGGGAGCGGGTCGTGCGGGTGGACGTCGGGGGCGTGCTCGGGCGGGTCGTCGCGGCGATGCGGGCCCACGCCACGCAGGTGCAGCACGCGACGGCGCTGGCGCGACCCGAGGGGCCGGTCGCCGGCTGGTACGCCCTGTCCAACGGGGTGCTGGCGCCGATCCTCACGACCGAGACCTACGCCGTCGTCGACCCCCTCGCCTGACACACACCGCGACGCCCGCATCACCCTTGAGGCCCGGGTTTCTTCGCTTTGAGAGTGCTCAAAGCGAAGAAACCCGGGCCTCAAAGGTGAGGGCGGTGGTGCGGGCGGGCCGCTCCCGCCCGGCGTACCGGCTCAGCGCTCCTGGAGGGCGTCCAGGCCGATCGCCATGGCGGTCACGAGCCGGCGGTCGAGCCGCGGGTCCTGGATGTTCACGACGTACCGGTCGCGCAGGCCCCACTTCTTCTCCACGGTGAACGCGGGCCGCCCGTCGATCGTGAAGTCGAAGTGGTACGGCAGCCAGGCGATCTCGACGAGCCGCCGGATCACGGCGACGCCGAGGCTCCGTTCGGTCCCCGTGACCACACCGAGGCCGGGCTGCTCGACGTGCCAGGTGCTGCGCAGCAGCGACTTGGCGAAGTCCTTGCGGAACGTGCCGATCGGGGTGTCGCCCGCGTCGACGACGTCGTAGGTGGCGCCGAGGTCGACCACCTGACGCGCCTTGAAGCCGAGCACCGCCTCCTGCTTGGTGTCGTCGGTGTACAGCGTGACCTGCTCGCGGAAGGCCATGCGCTTCTGCTGGGCGAACGCGTAGAGGTCACCCTCGGAGCCGTCCGGCAGGGCGCCGTGTACCTCGTACTGGTTGACCAGCATGCGGATCCGCTGTCGAACGATGAGCTGCGTCTGATCCTGGAGCGTATTCACCCGCGGAGTGTTCCACACATGCAGAGTCCTCCCAGGTGGATGCTGGAGAATGGTCGGGTGAACTCCTCCCGACGCCCGCTCGGACGAACGATCGTGCGCACTCTTCTGGCCGTCGCGCTCGGCGTCGTGATGGGCGCGCTCGGGACGGTGGTGCACCGGTACGGGGCCGATTCCCTGTACCTCGGACTGATCCTCGCGTTCGGGCTGACGGCGGCGGCCGGCGTGCTCGCGCGCGCCTGGGCCGGTTATGGCACGCTGCTCGGGTTCGGCGTGGGCTGGGTCGGCATCGTGCAGGCCCTGTCGCTGCCGGGCTCCGGGGGCGACGTCGTGGTCCCGGCCGGCGTGCTCGGCATGGTCTGGTCGTACGCGGGGGTGGCGATCCTCGCCGTCGTCGCGTTCCTGCCGTCCTCGTGGTTCGCCGAGGTCCCGGCCCGCCGGGATCGCACCGCCGCCTGACCTCTGCGCATCTTCGCAGGGTGGTTCAGGATGGTGGGCAGGATTGATACGAAACCTCCACCTCGGGGCGTCCAGTACGCGGCCTTGGGCAGGATTCTCGCTGGATAGGATGCCCGGCAGGGCGACTCCGTCCAGCGGATTCGCCGCAGGTCCGGTGCGCCCTTGGGGACGCGGAGAGCCCGCGTCTCGGGTAGTTGCACGGAGCGTGCCGATGGGTCAGCCGACCGAGCGTGACGAACCGCTCGAGCCGACATCAGACGAGAACACCGGGGCTCAACCTGCCCCGGCCATTCCGCCTCGCTTGTACCAGAAACGCCCTGGCAGCGTGCCGCGACAGCCGTCGCAACCCCCGGCACGTCCGTCGGCCGCCCAGGCCGCGCAGCCCGCAGTACCGGCCGGTCGACCGACCGCTCAGCCGGTTCCCCGATCCGCAGACAAGGTCGAACCTGTGACCGCTCCGGAACACTCCGAGCCCACCAAGGCCCCGTCCGTCCCTGCCGCACCGCCGGCAGGGGTCCCCTCCGCGCCCGGCGACGCCGCGCCCGACACCACTCCGACCGACGCCTCGGAGGTCGAGGCGCCCGCCGTCGGTGCTGCTGAGCCCTCTGCCGGTGCGCCGGCCGCGGCTGCTCCCGCCGCGCCTGCTCCCGCCGCGCCTGCTCCCGCGCCCGCTGCGCCCGCTGCGCCCGCTGCGGCGAGCGTGCCCGGCGCCGGGTCCGCGCAGGAGCCGGCGAGCACGCCGAGCCCTGAGGCATCCGCGGCCGGTCGCCCGGGAGCTGCCGCGGGTGAGCCCGCGTCCCCGGCGCCCGCCCCAAGCGTGCCCGACGCCGAGCGGTCCGCCGTGGCCCCGCCCGTCGCGGCCCCGCCCGTCGTGCCGCCGGCGGCTTCGGCTGCCGGGGCACCTGCGGATGGCGCTCCGGCCCGTGCGGTTCCGGCAGCGGCCGCCGTCCCGCCGGTCGAGCCGGTCCGGTCCGCAGGCGCGAGCCGGCCGGACGCCGAGCGCGCGGCCGGCATCTCGGACGCCGAGCGCGCGGCCGGCACCTCGGACGCCTCCGCGGCGAGCCAGCCTGTCGCCGAGCGCCCGTCCGCCACCGACGGGAAGCCTGCCGCCACGCCGGAAGCCGAGCGCGCGACGGGCACCCCGACCGCCCCCGCGGCGAGCCAGCCTGCCGCGGCGCACCCGTCCGCCGCCCAGGGTGCGCCCGCCACGCCCGGTGCCTCGGACACCACGCGCCCGTCCGCCGCTTCGCCGAGCTCCGGCCCGGCGGCCCAGCCTGCGGCTTCGGCCCAGCCTGCCGGCCCGGCCCAGCCTGCGGCTTCGACCCAGCCCGCCGCTCCGGGCCAGCCTGTCGCCCAGGCCCGTCCCGGCGCCGCGGACGCCGCAGCCACGCCCGCACGCGACACCGCGGCCAAGCCCGCAGCTCCGAGCAGCGCCGCCCCCGCGGCCGGCGCCGCGACCAATGCCACTACCCCCGCGGCCTCGAAGCCCACTGCGGCCTCGAAGCCCGGCGCGGCCCCGAAGCCCGACGCCGCCGCCACCCCTGGCGCCGCGGCCACGTCCGACGCGCAGGCCGAGCCCGCCACGCCGGTCGAGGACGCCGACCAGGTCGCCGTGCTGCAGACCGTCGTCGCGGAGCTCGCGACCCCGCCGACCAAGGCCGCCAAGCCGCGGAGCGGGTACACCCCCCGCGTCTTCGCGTTCGACCGCCCGCCCAAGACCGGCGCGGGCGCGGCACCCGCTGGTGCCGCAGCAGCAGGTACCGCCGCCGCCGCAGCAGGCGCAGCAGGTGCAGCGACCGCGGGCACCCCTCCCACCGCACCCGACACCACGGCGGACACCACGACCAGCACCGAGCCGGCCCCCGCGCCGCCGTCGGTCCCGCCGTTCGCCCCGCGCCCCGGCGCGGCGGCGTCTGACCCGGGTGCCGTGCCCACGGCCGAAGCCGGCCAGATCCCCTTCCTCAAGCCGCTGACGGGCGCGATCCAGCGCGTCGCGCGTCCGTGGGCGCCGGTGCGTCCCGAGGCGACGCCGCTCGCGACGTCCGCGCCTCAGGGCCCCGGCGGTCCGGGCGCACCTGGCGGCCCGCACGGCCCCGCGGGCCCGAACGGTCCGGGCGCAGCGGGTCAGGACGGCTTCTTCGGCCTCGCCGGGGACGGCGCGCCGAGCCGCGGCCCCAAGATCGCCCTGCTCTCGGTGCTCGGCGCCGTCGTCCTGTTCGCGATCTACGCCTTCGCGGCGTGGGGCGTGAGCGACACGGTGCCCAAGGACACCACCGTGGCCGGTGTGAACGTCGGCGGCATGACGCAGACGGAGGCCGCCGCCGCGCTGACGGAGCAGCTCGGCCCGCGGCTCAAGGAGCCGATCGACCTCACGGCGGGCGAGGGCAAGGCGCAGCTCTCCCCGGAGCCGAGCGGCCTGGCAATCGACGCCGAGGCGACGACGGCGGAGCTCACGGGCTTCTCGCTGAGCCCGGCGCGCATGTGGGCGCACATGTTCGGCGGTGCCGAGCAGGAGCTGGTCCTGGCCGTCGACTCGGAGAAGTTCGACGCCGCGGTCGCGGGCCTGGAGGAGTCGCTCGCCGTGGAGCCCGTCGACGGCACCGTCGCGTTCGTCGACGGGCAGGCGGTCAAGACGGACGCGAAGGACGGCTCGCGCATCGTCGCGAGCGAGACCTCGCGCATCATCAAGGCGCGCTGGCTGCACCAGGACGGGCCGTTCGACCTGCCGGTCGAGCCGGTCGCCCCGGTCATCACGCAGGCGCAGACCGACAAGCAGTTCGCGGTCGCGCAGAAGATCGTCTCGGCGCCGGTCACGGTCTCGGTGGGCGGCCAGCGGCCGCAGCTCTCGCCGCAGGTGCTCTCCGGGCTCATCCGGTTCGAGCAGAAGGACGACCAGCTCGTCACCATCGTGGACCGGGAGGCGACCGTCGAGGCGATCGTCAACGCCACCACGAACCTGCTCGAGGTCCCGTCCGACGCCCACTTCGAGTTCGCGGGCGGCAAGCCGACCGTCGTCGCGGGCAAGACCGGCACCACGCTCGACCCCGCCGAGGCGGGCAAGGCGGTGCGGATCGCCGCGACGGGCGACGACCGCGAGACGTCGGTCGAGCTCGTCGAGCAGGACCCCAAGGACACCGTCGAGTCGCTGGAGGCCCTGGGCGTCAAGGAGGTCGTCTCCGAGTTCAGCACGCCGCTGACGGACGAGCCGGTGCGCACCCAGAACCTGATGCGTGGTGCCGACATGGTCACGGGCAACCTCATCAAGCCGGGCGAGACCTTCTCCCTGCTGGAGGCGCTGGCCCCGATCACGCTGGAGAACGGGTACTTCGACGCGGGCGTCGTCGAGAACGGCGAGCACGTCGAAGCGGTGGGTGGTGGTCTCTCGCAGATGGCCACGACGTCGTTCAACGCGGGCTTCTTCGCCGGGTTCGAGGACGTGGAGCACCACGCGCACTCCTACTGGTTCCCGCGCTACCCCGCGGGGCGCGAGGCCACGATCTACGTGGGCGCCAAGGACATGAAGTTCACGAACGACACCCCGTACGGCGCGGTCATGCAGGCCTACGTGTCGGGCGGCCGGCTGACGGTCCGGATCTGGAGCACCAAGTACTACACGGTGCAGGAGAACACGAGCGCGAAGCGGAACATCGTCCCCAAGACGACGATCCACGACTCGTCGGCCGACTGCCAGCCCTACCCGGGCGGCGAGGACGGGTTCTCCGTGACGATCTCCCGCAAGGTGCTCCATGACGGCAAGGTCGTCAAGGAGAACTCGTTCAACCACTCCTACAACCCCGACAACCCCGTGGTGTGCGACTGACGGTGCGGCTCTGAGGCCTCCGCGGCGGTAGGTTCGGCACATGCTTGGACGTAGCGAGCGGGAGTCTCCCGCGCACGCGGTGCTGGCCGCGCGGATGGCGGGATGGAACGACCCGGTCGAGCTGCTCGACCTCGGGACCACGGCGGACACCCTCGCCACGGTCGCGAGCATCGAGGCCCTGGCGGCCGTGGTGCACCTGGGACACCCGGAGCACCCGGCGCCGGGTCTCGAGCGCGCCCTCCTGGAGGGCGCGCCGTCGCTCATCGTGACGTCGGCGGTGGCCGTGCCCGGCCAGTGGGTCTGGGTCGGGGCGAACGCCACGGTGGGTCAGGTCGTGATCGACGAGGCGGGCATGCGGGACTGCGCGGGCGTGCTGCGCGGCCTCGGCGTGAGCCCGCGCCTGGTGCCGACCCGCACCAGCGTCGAGGAGCGCATCGCGCTCGCCGGGGAGGGCGGGTCCCTGGTGATCGAGCGCTCCCGCGTGCCCGCGGGCTTCGCGGAGCTCCCGGACAGCGCGGCCCTCGCCGAGGGCGGCCCCGTCTGGTACGGCCTGCTGGAGTCCCGCGACGACTGGCCCCCGTTCACCGAGCCCGCCCAGGTGTGGCTCGCGTTCGGCCCGGCCGACGACCACCTCGGCTCGCTGCAGCCCACTCTCGCGGTCATCGCGGACGCCGGGCTCGACCTGGACCACCTGCGCAGCCAGCCGTCGTCGGGCGGGCCGCACGTGTTCTTCGCGTCGTTCTCCTGCCCGACGTCGGACAAGCTGTCGCTGCTGGTCGGGGCCCTCACCGAGCGCGGCGTCGCGCACCGCACGCTGGCCGTGCTGCCGGGCGAGTCGTTCGTGCCCGGGCCGGACGCCCTGACCCCCCGATGGGCATGACGGCGCCGGGCGGCCGCCCGGCAGGCGGCACCCGGGTGGCCTACCTGGGCCCGGAGGGCACCTTCACGCACCAGGCGGCGCTGGAGTGGGCCCGCCGGAACGGCGCGCCCGACGACGGCGTGTCCGCCGAGCCGCTGGACACCGTCAAGGACGTGCACGACGTCGTGGCCGCGGGCGGCGCCGACGTCGGCGTGGTCGCGATCGAGTCCTCGGTCGAGGGCTACGTGGTGCCGTCCCTGGACGCGCTGCTGTCCAGCGCGGACGTCGTCGCCGTCGACGAGGTGGCGATCGACGTGTCGTTCGACGCGTTCGTCCGGCCCGGCCACGGCGACCTGACGGAGGTGTCGGCGCACCCGCACGGCCTGGCGCAGTGCTCCGGCTTCGTGACCGGTACGGGGCTGGCGACCGCCCCGGCGTCGTCCAACGCGGCGGCCTGCCGTGACGCCGGGCCCGGGACGATCGCCCTGGGGCCGACGATCTGCGGTGAGCTGTACGGGCTGCAGACGTATGCGAAGGCGGTGGAGGATTTCCGCGGCGGCCGGACCCGGTTCCTCGTCCTGACCCCGCGCAGCGTGGCCGCCGAGCACCTCGCGCGGTCGCGCGCCGCGGGCGCCACGGACTGGAAGACGATGCTGGCGATCACCCCCTCGGTGACCGGTCCGGGCGTGCTGGCGCGGATCACCGCGGCGTTCGGCGACCGGGGCGTGAACATGTCGAGCCTGATCACACGGCCGGTCAAGGCCCAGGAGAGCAAGTACGCGTTCGTGGTGACCTTCGACGAGGCGCCGTGGGACCGCGGCGCACGGGAGATGCTGAGCGACCTGCTGGCCGCCGGCGACTCCCTCAAGACGCTCGGCATGTTCCCGGCCGGGGCGGGCTTCCGGGCGCTCGACGGCGTGCTCGACCCGGACCACGCGCCGGTCGGCTCCGTGTCGGCGGCGGACTCCGCCGAGGACCGCGAGCGGGGCCTGCTGTGGTGAGCGTCGGCGTCGTCGGGCTGGGGCTGGTCGGGGGCTCGCTCGCCCGCGCCCTCCAGGCGGCGGGCGTACCCGTGGTCGCGACGGATCCCGTCTCGGGCGGCGAGGCGCGCGCGGCGGGCCTCACGGTGGCCGACGACGTCGCGCGGCTGGCCGCGAACCGGCCGGACCTCGTGGTGCTCGCCGCGCCGCTGCGCGCCATGCGGTCGGTGGCGGCGGAGCTCGCCGGGGCACTGGCGGACGAGCCGGGCTGGGACCCGACGGTGACCGACGTGGGGTCGGTGAAGGGCCCGGTCCGGGAGGCGGTCGCCGAGGCGGGGCTGGGGGAGCGGTACGTCGGGGCGCACCCGATGTCCGGCACCGAGCACAGCGGGTTCGCGGCGTCGTCGGCGGACCTGATGCAGGGCGTCCCGTGGGCGGTGACGGTGACGGGCGGGACCGGTCCGGACCGGCTGCTCCAGGTGCTGGGCCTGGTCACGGGTCCGCTGGGCGGGACGGCGGCGGTGCTGACCGACGAGCTGCACGACGAGGCCGTCGCCCTCGTGTCCCACGTGCCGCACGTGCTGGCCAACCAGCTCCTCGGCGCCGTGGCGGGCGCGCCCGTGCGGGACGTGGCGCTGCGGCTGGCCGCGGGCTCCTTCCGCGACGGGACCCGGGTGGGGTTCACGGACCCGCGGCGCACCGAGGCGATGGTGACCGAGAACGCCGCCTGGGTGGCCCCCGTGCTGCGGCTCGCGGCGCGGGACCTGGAGCGGCTCGCGGACGCGCTGGACTCCAACGCACCGACGCACTGGTTCTTCGACCGGCCCGACCCGGTCCGGGAGCGGCTGGGCCGGGGCGGGACGGCACGGGTGACGGGCCTGCGGCCCGGCGACGCGACCGCGGCCGCCGCCGGGGCGGACCGGGACGTCGAGGAGGTCCCGCTCACCGGCGACTGGCCCGCTGCGCTGCTCGCGCGCTGCGCGCAGGGCGCGGTCGTCATCGCCCTGACCCCGGAGTCGGCCCTGCTCCGCTAGCCGGCAGCCCGCGCGCATGTGTTACCACCCCCCTGACTCGGCCCTCTGGATCCGCCGAGTCAGGGGGTTGGTCGGACCACCCGGCTGACTCGGCGGTTCCGGCGTGCCGAGTCAGGGGGTTGGTCGGACCAGCCGGCTGACTCGGCGGATCAGGCGTGCCGAGTCAGTCAGGCGGGCACAGCCAGGCGGGTGGGTCGCGGCGTCACAGGGTCGCCGCCAGGGCGCGGCCCGTCGTGCGGCCCGTGAACAGGCAGCCGCCCAGGAACGTGCCCTCCAGGGCGCGGTGCCCGTGGGCTCCGCCCCCGCCGAAGCCCGCGGCCTCGCCCACGGCCCACAGGCCCTCCAGCACCTCGCCGTCCGGGGTCAGCGCCCGGCCGGTCTCGTCGCACCACAGGCCGCCGAGGGTCTTGCGGGTCAGCACCGACAGGCGCACGGCGAGCAGCGGCCCGTCCTGCGGGTCGGTGAGCGCGCGCGGCGGAGAGACCCGGATGGCCTTGTCCACGATGAAGTGCCGCGCGGCCGACGTCGCCACGACCTGCGGGTCCTTGCCGAGGCCGGTGGCGACCTGGGCGTCACGGGCCGCGATCAGCGCGGCCAGCGCGTCCCCGTCGACGTGCCCGTGCGACCCGTCGGTGGCCGACGTCAGCGCGTTCATCTTCGCGGCGAGCTCGGCCGGGGTGTCGGCCCAGAGGAACTCCTCCGACTGCTCCGCGAAGGTGCGCACCGGCACCGACCGGCCGCGCACCCGCTCCAGGAGCAGGGGCACGGACTTGCCGGTCAGATCGGGGTTCTGCTCGGAGCCCGACAGCGCGAACTCCTTCTCCATGATCGTCTTGTTCAGCACGAACCAGGAGTGGTCGTCGCCGCGGGTGGTCACGTGCTGCAGGGCGCCGAGCGCGTCGAACCCGGGGAACAACGGGCCGGGCAGCCGGTTGCCGTCGGCGTCGAGCCACAGCGACGACGGGCCGGGCAGGATCCGGATGCCGTGCTTCGACCAGACCGGCGAGTGGTTCGCGATGCCCTCCGGGTAGTGCCACATGCGGTCCTCGTGCACCAGCGTCGCGCCGGAGTCGGCGGCGACCCCGAGCATGAGACCGTCGGTGGAGTCAGGCACGCCCGAGAGCATCCGTTCCGGCAGGCGCCCGGCGCCCGCGGACCAGCGGGCGCGCGCCAGGTCGTGGTTCGCGCCGATGCCGCCGCTCGCGACCACGACGGCCTGGGCGGACAGCTCCACCTCACCGGTCACCGTGCGGCCGGACGGCTCGCCGCGGCCGGCGTCGTCGTCGGCCAGGATCTCCGCGCGCACGCCGGTGACGCGGCCGTCGGTGACGACCAGGGAGGTGACCCGGTGCCGGAAGCGCAGGTCGAGCAGCCCGGCCCGGTTGGCCTCGCGCGCCGCGACGACGAACGGCTCGACGACGGCGGGGCCGGTGCCCCACGTGACGTGGAAGCGCGGCACCGAGTTGCCGTGCCCGCCGGCGGGGTAGCCGCCGCGTTCCGCCCACTGCACCAGCGGGAACCAGCGCACCCCCTTGGCGTGCAGCCAGGGCCGCAGGTCGCCCGCGGCGAACTCGACGAATCCCTGGGCCCACCGGTACCCGAACCGGTCCGGGCCCTCGCCGCGCTCGGCGCCGGGATCGAACTGGGCGGAGCCCAGCCAGTCGGAGAACGCCAGCTCGGCGGAGTCGCGCACCTTGAGCCGGCGCTGCTCGGGGGAGTCGACCAGGAACAGCCCGCCGAACGACCACCAGGCCTGCCCGCCCAGCGACGCGGCCGGCTCCTGGTCGAGCAGGACGACGCGCTTGCCCGCGGCGGTCAGCTCGGTCGCGGTGACGAGCCCGGACAGGCCCGCACCGATGACGATGACGTCGGTGGTCCCCGCGGTGGCAACGTCGTTGTTGTGGACGGAGTCAGTCATGTGCGCACCTTAGCCAGGACCGTCCCCCCGCGGTGCCACCGGCCTCTCATTCCACGGGTGAAACACCCCGGGACAGCAGCACATTGATGTTCAGCGCCTCCAAGGTCACCGACGTCCGGGGCCCGGCCTCGTCGTCGGGCACCACGGGCGCGTCCCACGCGGAGTCCCAGACCAGCTCCCACGGCGCGGCGCCGTCACGCGGCGGGAGCGTCACCTCGACGTCGTCCAGGCCGCCGTTGATCACCAGCAGCACGTCCGCGTCGCCCGCGGCCGGGCCGGGCCGCAGCATCTGCAGCACACGGCGGCCGGGCTGGTTCCACGTGTCGACCTCCATGGCCGCGCCGGTCTCGGAGAACCACAGCAGGTCGGTGTCGGTCTCGTGCGGCCGGGGCGAGCCCAGGAAGAACGAGTCGGCCCGCAGCGCCGGGTGCTCGCGCCGCAGGCGCAACAGGTAGCGGGTGGTCTCCAGGAGGTCGGCGGCGGCGTCGTCCAGGGCCCAGTGCAGCCAGGACGTCTCGTTGTCCTGGACGTAGGCGTTGTTGTTGCCGCCCTGGGTGCGGCCCAGCTCGTCGCCCGCGGTGAGCATGGGCGTGCCCGCCGCCAGGAGCAGGGTGCCCAGCAGGTTGCGCTGCGACTTGCGGCGCGGCGGCACGATCGCCTGCCACGGCTCCGTCGTGGCGTCGTCGCCCGAGGTGGTGTGCCCCTCCAGCCCGTGGTTCCAGGACAGGTTGTTGTCCGACCCGTCGCGGTTGTCCTCGCCGTTGGCCTCGTTGTGCTTGTGGTCGTAGGCCACCAGGTCGGCGAGCGTGAAGCCGTCGTGCGCCGTCACGTAGTTGACCGACGCCACGGGGCCGCGTACCAGCGGCGGGTCGCCCGGCCCGAACAGGTCGGCGCTCCCGGCCAGCCGCGTGGCCAGCTCGCGCAGGCCGCGCATCTCCTGCCCGCGCACGCCCTGCTTGGGCGCGTCCAGCCAGAACCCGCGCGCGGCGTCGCGGAACCGGTCGTTCCACTCCGCCATGGGCGGCGGGAACGAGCCCGTCTGCCAGCCGCCCGGCCCCACGTCCCAGGGCTCCGCCACGAGCTTGAGCCCCGACAGCACCGGGTCCGTCTGCAGCGCCACCAGGAACGGGTGGTCCGGGTCGAACCCGACGTTGCCGCGGCCCAGCGTCACCGCGAGGTCGAACCGGTACCCGTCCACGCCCACGGTCTCGGCCCAGTAGCGCAGCGAGTCCAGGGCGAGCTGGATCACGCGCGGACGCCGGAAGTCCAGCGAGTTGCCCGTGCCCGTCACGTCCGCGAGCGCGGCCGGCGAGGCGCCGTCGTGCAGGTAGTAGACGGGGTTGTCGAGGCCGCGCCAGGCCAGGTGCAGGCTGTCGTCGCCGCCCTCGCAGGTGTGGTTGTAGACCACGTCGAGCAACACCTCGATGCCCGCCTCGTGCAGCAGGTGCACCATGCCGCGCACCTCGTCGAGCACCGCCTCCGCGCCCTGCTCCTGTGCGGCCCGGGTCGCGTACGCGGCGTTGGGCGCGAAGAAGCCGAGCGTGTTGTAGCCCCAGTAGTTCGACAGCCCGTGCGCGGCGAGGCGCGGCTCGGCCACGCTCTTGTGGATGGGCAGCAGCTCCAGCGTCGTGACGCCGAGGCTCTTCAGGTGCTCGACGACGGCCGGGTGCGCCGCGCCCGCGTACGTGCCCCGCAGCTCCTCGGGGATGTCCTCGCGCAGCATCGTCAGCCCGCGCACGTGCGCCTCGTAGACCACGGTCTCGGCCCACGGCACCCGCGGCCGGGACAGGGGAGCGGGCGGCGGCAGCGGCGCGACGACGACGGAGTGCGGCACGTACGCCAGGGAGTCGGTCGCGTCCGGCGGGCCGTACGGGTCGCTGAGCCACCAGCCGTCCTCGCGCTCCGTGCTCACCGCGCCGACCACCTCGGGCCCGTAGCGCAGCCGGCCCGCGAAGCCGCGCGCGTACGGGTCGACCAGGAGCTTGGCCGGGTTGTGCCGCATCCCCGCGCGCGGGTCCCACGGCCCGTACACGCGGAAGCCGTAGCGCTGACCGGGCGCGACGTCCGGCACGTGCGTGTGCCAGACGCCGTACACCGGCCCCACCATCTCGAACCGGCGCTCGGTGTACCGGCCCGGGTCGTGCTCGTCCAGGGCCGGGTCCGTGACGTCGATGAGGCACAGGTCCACCGCCGTCGCGTGGGACGCCAGCACGGCCGCGTCGATCCCGCCGTCCGGCGTCACGTACACGCCCAGCGGCGGCACGTGGCTGCGGCGGGCCGACGGCCGGATGAGCGGCCGGACGACCGGGCGGGGCACCGGGTCGCCCGGTGCACGTTGCGGTTCTGCACGTCGTGTCTGGGCCATATGCCCCATCGTCTCAGGCCCGCGGACGGACCCGATCCGTACCACGCCGCCCGACGTCGTACGGTTACCCCATGCGCATCGTGGTCACCGCCAAGTACGTCCCGGACATCAACACGGAGCGTGGTTTCTCCGACGGCCGGGTCGTGCGCACGGCCGGGGAGGGCACCCTCAACGAGCTGGACGAGAACGCGATCGAGGCGGCCCTGCAGATCGTCGAGGCCGAGCGCGCCTCCGGTCGGATCGGGGCGGACGAGGGCGAGGTGGTCGTGGTCACCATGGCCGGGCCCGACGGCGACGTCGCGCTGCGCAAGGCGTTCCAGCTCGGCGTGGACCGGGGCGTCCGCGTGTCCGACGACGCCCTGGCCGGCTCCGACTACTTCGGCACCGCCGCGGTGCTCGCCGCCGCCGTCCGCAAGCTGGGCGACGAGGCGCCGGTCGACCTCGTGGTGACCGGCATGGCCGCCCTGGACGGCCTGGGCTCCGTGGTCCCGACGCTGCTCGGCGCCGAGCTCGGCCTGCCCACGCTGAACCTCGCCAAGAAGGTCGAGCTGGCCGACCCGGACGGCTCGGGCGCGCGCGTGCTGACGATCACCCGCGAGATCGACGACGTCACCGAGTCGCTGGCCGCTCCGCTGCCCGCCGTCCTGTCCGTGACGGACGGCGCCAACCAGCCCCGGTTCCCGGGCTTCAAGCTGATCATGGCGGCCCGCAGCAAGGAGATCGAGGTGTGGTCCCCGGCCGACCTCGGGCTCGACCCCGCCGTGGCGGGCAGTGCGGGAGCCCGCACCGAGACGCTGTCGGCGGCCCCGCGCCCCGCGCGCCCGGAGGTGGAGCTCGTCACCGACAAGGGTGAGGGCGGCGTGGCGCTGGCCGACTTCCTGATCCGCAACGACCTGGTCTGAGCCGAACCGCAGGCTCGGACCAGTAAAGACAGAGCCTGAGCGCTCCGAGGAGAACTGATGACCAACCGCACCGTCCTGGTCCTGCTCGACCCCGCGACCGAGGTCCGCACCAGCACGCTGGAGCTGCTCACCATCGCCCGCGGCCTCGGCCGGGTCGAGGCAGTCGCCCTGGAGGCCCCCACCGTCGAGGTGCTGGCGCAGCTCGGCGCGTACGGCGTCGAGACCGTGCACCAGGCGGAGCCCGCCCGGGACGGCGCCTGCGTGAGCGGTGACGAGCGGCACCTGCCGGCCGTCGTCGCGGCCGCCCTGGCCGCCGCCGTGCGCCTCACCGATGCGGACACGGTGCTGCTGCCGACGTCGTTCGCCGCCAAGGAGGCCGCCGCGCTGGCCGCCCACGACCTGGGCGCGGGCCTGGTCATCGACGCCTCCTCGCTGCGCGACGTGCACGGCCGCGTCGTGGCCGGCAAGCGCGTCTTCGCGGGCTCGTGGGACACCGAGTGCGCGGTGACCGCCGACGTCGCCGTGGTGACGGTCCGGGCGAACTCCGCCGTCGCGCAGCCCGTCGAGGCGGCGGTCGAGCCGGTGACCGAGGGCTACGCGGTCGAGGTGCCGGCGTCGCCCGCGACGCTGCTGTCCCGCGAGGTCAAGGCCGACACGAGCGGCCGCCCGCCGCTGGACCAGGCGGCCGTGGTGGTCGCCGGGGGACGCGGAACCGACGGCGACTTCGGCCCCGTGGAGGACCTCGCGGACGCGCTCGGCGCGGCCGTGGGCGCGTCCCGCGACGCGGCGTTCGAGGGTTGGTGGGACTCGTACGTGGGGCAGACCGGTGTGACGATCGCGCCGCGCGTCTACATCGGCGCCGGCATCTCGGGCGCGCCGCACCACCGCGGCGGCATGCAGGCGTCCCAGGTGATCGTCGCCGTGAACAGCGACCCGGAGGCGCCGATCTTCGAGATCTGCGACTTCGCCGTCGTGGGGCAGCTCGCCGACGTGCTCCCGCAGGCCGCGGCGGAGATCCGCAAGCGCAAGGGCTGAGGCAGACAGGCGGAGGCCGGGTGGGCCGAGGCCGTGCTGGGGTGACGCCCGCCGGGCCGAGGCCGGATGACCGACGTCGTACCTCCCCTTTGAGGCCCGGGTTTCTTCGCTTTCAGCCGACTCAGAGCGAAGAAACCCGGGCCTCGAAGGGGAGGGTGGCGCAAGGACCCCGTCCGAGGTGGTGGAATGACGTGATGGAGCCGTTCGTGAACCCCACAGGCGGGCTTGGGCCCGCCGAGCGCCGCCGGGCCGCGAGGCACCTCCTGCTGGACGGCTTCGGCCTGGCCGCGCAGGAGCGCCTCGCCGCGTCGCGGGTCGTCGTGGTCGGCGCGGGCGGCCTCGGGTCGCCCGCGCTCCAGTACCTCGCGGCGGCGGGCGTGGGCACGCTCGGCATCATCGACGACGACGTCGTGGAGGCCTCCAACCTGCAGCGCCAGGTGCTGCACTCGGCGGCCGACGTCGGACGCGCCAAGCCGGAATCGGCGGCCGACACGCTGCGCGGGCTGGCCCCCGAGGTCGAGGTGATCGCGCACCGTGAGCGGCTGACCAGGGACAACGCGGCCGCGATCCTGGCCGGGTACCACCTGGTGGTCGACGGCTCCGACACGTTCGAGACGCGCTACGCCGTGTCCGACGCCGCGGCGCGGCTGGGGCTGCCGGTCGTCTGGGGCACGGTTCTGGGCTGGGACGGCCAGGTGAGCGTCTTCTGGTCGGCGGCGCCGGACGGGCGCGCGATCACGTACCCCGACGTGTTCGGCCCGCAGCCGCCCGAGGGGGAGTCGTGCGCGACCGTGGGCGTGCTCAGCCCGGCCTGCGGCGTCGTCGGCTCGACCATGGCGGTCGAGGCGGTCAAGGTCCTGACCGGCACGGGCGACCCGGCGCTCGGTCGCCTGCTCGCCTACGACGCGCGCACCTCCGGGTGGGACACGATCGCGCTGGCGGCGCCGCCGGCGTCGGCGCAGGACGAGGTCGACGGCGCGGAGGCGTCCCGCAGCACCGAGGAGTCGGTGACGTCCGGCGCTGTGGAGGTGCCGCCGTCGTCGTCCGACGAGGTGCCCGCAGCCGCGGCTGCGGCGGCCCTGGCCCCGGCGGCCACGGTCGTGACCGAGGCCCCGCACCCCGGGACGTTCCAGGAGCCCGGGCCGACGCCGTCCGCCGAGGCCCCGCCGTCCGCCCACGTCCTGCTCCTCGACGTCGGGTTGCGGCCGGGCGCCGTGCCCGGCGCCGTCTTCGCGCGACTGGAGGACCTCGCGGCCGGCCGCTTCCCGGCCGAGCTGCTGGACCATCCGGCCGACCGTCCGGTGGTCGTGGTGTGCGAGCGCGGCCTGCGCTCGCGCGGCGCCGAGCAGCTCCTCCGCGCCGAGGGCTGGCTGGACGTCACGAGCCGCGCGCTCGTCGGCTAGGACATCGGGTAAGTGACTTCGGTCGCCTGCATCGAGACCGGTCCATCGTGGGACCGGTCTCGATGCGGGCGACCGATCTCGGGGCGGGCCCCGGAGCCAGGGGGAGGACCCACCTGCTGGACACGTCCCGTTCACCTGGGCGTACCGGACCTTTCGTGGCGCAGACATCGCCTGCTCCTAGGTTGACGACGTCCTACCCCCCTTTTCGGACCGGAGAGCCTCCGATGACGATCGCCCCTGAGAACCGCCCGCTGCTGACGGTGCACACGCATGCGCGTGGCAAGCGCAGCCCCGTCACCTGTCGCCTCAAGTGCAATGACGCGTGCCTTCACCCCGCGCCGAACGAGAGCGCCAACGAGTACTTCAAGGACGTGGTGAGCTCGGTGCTGTCGCGCCGCGCGATGCTCGGCACGCTGGCCGTCGCGGCCGGCGCCGTGGTGATCGGCGCGCAGGGCGCGGCTGCGCCGTCGGCCGCCGCCGCCACGCTGCCCGAGGGCCGGTTCCCCGGCGGCGGGCACAGCAAGGGCCTCGCCTTCGGTGCCATCGACCCGCAGCCCGTCGACGTGGACGCGCTGGTGGTCCCCGAGGGCTACACCTGGGACCCGATCATCCGCTGGGGCGACCCGATCCTCCCGGGCGGCCGCACCTTCGACCCGGACAACCAGTCGCCGGAGCAGCAGGCCAAGCAGTTCGGCTACAACTGCGACTACCTCGACATCCTGCCGATCCAGCCCGGCGACAAGCACCGCGGGACGCGCGGCATCCTGGTCTCGAACCTGGAGTACACCAACGCCGAGATCATGTTCCCGCCCACCGAGAAGTACTGGGACGTCGCCGCGGACGGCAGCCGCACCAAGAACGCGTACTCCCGCGCGATCGAGCGGGCGGCGCACGGCATGGCCGTCGTCGAGGTGCGCCGCCGCGGCACGGGCAAGCCGTGGGACTACCAGCGCATCAGCGTGCTCAACCGTCGCATCCACCTGGGCACCGAGTTCGTGCTCGACGGCCCGGCCGCCGGCTCGGACCTGCTCAAGACCGCCGCGGACCGCACCGGCCGGCGCGTGCTGGGCACCATGAACAACTGCGCCGGCGGCACCACGCCGTGGGGCACCGTCCTGTCGGGCGAGGAGAACTTCAACGGCTACTTCGTGGCCGCCGGGGTGAACCCGACCGCCGACGCCCGCTACGGCATCGGCGCCTCCACCAGCTACGGCTGGGAGGCCGACGAGCCGCGCTTCGCGCAGTCCGCGGGCTACGAGAACGAGTCCCACCGCTTCGGCTGGATCGTGGAGCTCGACCCGTACGACCCGACCGCCAAGCCGGTCAAGCACACCGCGATGGGCCGGTTCAAGCACGAGGGCGCCAACGTCACGCTGTCGAGCAAGGGCCACGCCGTCGCGTACATGGGCGACGACCAGGCGTTCGACTACGTCTACAAGTTCGTCTCGAAGGACCGCGTGGCCAAGGGCGACTCCCGCGGGGCGCGCGCCCACAACAAGACGCTGCTGTCCGAGGGCGACCTGTTCGTCGCCAGGTTCACCGGCGACTCGCCGGCCGCCGAGATCGACGGTTCGGGCGCGGTCCCGGCCGACGGCGCCTTCGACGGCACCGGCGAGTGGCTCCCGCTCGTGAAGGACGGCCGCAGCAAGGTTCCGGGCATGTCGGTCGAGGAGGTGCTGGTCTACACGCGCCTCGCGGCGGACAAGGTGGGCGCCACCAAGATGGACCGCCCCGAGGACGTCGAGATCAGCCCCGTCACGGGCCGGATCTACGTGGCCTGCACCAACAACTCGGGCCGCACCCCGGGCAATGCGACCGAGGGCGCCACCGAGGCCAACCCGCGCACCCACAAGGTCGTCGGCGGCGTGACCACCAACGGCAACCGGGACGGCCACGTGGTCGAGATCATCCCGTCCGGCGACCAGACCTCCACGCGGTTCACGTGGAACCTGCTGCTCGTGGCCGGCGACCCCGCCGTCGAGGGCACGTACTTCTCGGGCTACCCGAAGGACCGGGTCTCCCCGATCTCGTGCCCCGACAACCTGGCGTTCGACGCCGAGGGCAACCTCTGGATCTCGACGGACGGCCAGCCCAGCTCGTCGGCGATCGCCCGGTGCGACGGCCTGTTCAAGGTGCCGGTCGCGGGCCGCGAGCGCGGCCACGTGCAGCAGTTCCTCTCGGTGCCCGCGGGCGCCGAGACCTGCGGGCCGCTGGTCGACTCCCGCGACTCCATGGTCTACGTGAACGTGCAGCACCCGGGCGAGAACGGCTCCTTCGAGGCGCCGGACTCGTACTTCCCGGACTACGTCGCCGCCGGCGCCACCGTCGAGGCGGGCGACTTCCGCGGCCCGCGCCCCACGGTCGTCCAGGTCTACCGCGACCGCGACTGACCCGACCGACCAACCCGACCCGCTGAGTGCGGGGTATTTGTGCTCCCAGCCGGTCCAGGAGCGCAAATACCCCGCACTCAGCATTCTGTGGGTGGGTAACGGTTCGACATCTTGCCGGTCGGTATGTGCCCTGGTCGCGCTAGGTTGCGCTCGTGTCGCACACCGAGCCGTGGCTGAGCATCGTCGAGGACGCCCGCCACTACCCGTCCCCCCACAACTCGCAGCCCATCAAGCTGCGGCCCGTGGACGAGGCCACCGCCGAGCTCTACTACGACCTCGACCTCGGGCTGCCCGCCGAGTCGTTCGGCATCCCGTTCGGGCACGTCTGCGCCGGCGTCTTCCTGGAGTCGCTCCGCACGGTCGCCGAGGGCCTCGGGTACGGCGTCGAGGAGAGCCTCGACCACGGCGAGATGGACTTCTCCGGCGCCGACCGGCTGCACAGCCTGGGCACGGTCCGGCTCGCCCCGCGCCCCGTGTCCGACGGCGCCCGGGCGCGGCTCGCGCTGTTCCGGTCCCGCCAGACGTCGCGCCGTCCCTACGACGCCCGGCTCGTGCCCGACGACGTCGTGGCCGCCGCGACTGCCGTCGCCGGCGAGGCGGGGCACACGTTCCGCACCACCGCCGAGCGGGGCACGGTGCGCCGGCTCGTGCACATCAACCAGGCCACGCTGTTCTCCGACCTGCGCAACGACGCCGTCTACGAGGAGATCATGACCTGGCTGCGCTTCAGCAAGGACGACGCCCGCGCCCGGGCCGACGGCCTGAGCGCCGAGGCCATGCTCATGCCCGGCGGACTGCTCCGGTTCGCCATGGGCCACCGCGGCCTCTGGGACGCGCCGGTGCTCGGCGGGGCGATCCGCGCGATGTACCTGAACACCATGCGCGGGGTGCGGCAGCTCGGCTGGCTGGAGGGCCCGTTCGCGCGGCCCGCCGACCATGTCGAGGCCGGCCGCACCTTCATGCGCCTCTGGCTGGAGCTCACCGCCCACGGCGTGCGGCTCCACCCGTTCGGCACGGTGATCACCAACCCCGGGTCGCACGAGGCCTTCGCCCGGGAGGTGGCCGCCGACGAGAGCGGCGACCGCATGGCCTGGATGCTGTTCCGGTTCGGGTACAGCAAGACCCCGCCGGTGGCGCACCGCCGTCCGGCCACCTCGATGCTGCTGGGAGCCGACCGATGAGACGTGTCCTCGCCTTCACCCTCGTGGCCCTGGTGGACGCCGTCGTCCGCCCCCTGACGTACAGCGTGCACAGGCACAAGCTGCTGCTCGGGCCGGGCATCGAGCCGCTGCGCTGGTGGCTCGGCCGGCTGCGCGCCTGGCGCACCTTCGACCTCGCGGCGCGCGAGGTGCCCGCCTACCGCGCGTTCCTCGCCGAGCACGGCCGCGACAGCCGGCTGCGCCACTCGGGCTCGCTGGCCGAGACGTTCCGGGGCATCCCGGAGATGGACAAGGAGTCGTACGTCAAGCGGTGGAGCATCCCCGAGCGCTGCATCGGGGGAGCGCTGCCGCGGCGCGGCGTCGTCGTGGACGAGTCGTCCGGCAGCTCCGGGACGCCCACGAGCTGGGTGCGCGGCAGCGAGGAGCGCGCGGCCACCCGCCAGCTCCTCCAGGTCGGCTTCGCGCGGACGGCGTCGACCCTGCGCAAGAAGCCGTTCGTGCTCAACGCGTTCTCGCTCGGGGCGTGGGCCACCGGCATGAACGTCACGGCCTCGCTCACCGAGGTCACGATGATCAAGTCCTGCGGGCCCGACAAGGACAAGATCATCGCCACGATGCAGGAGTTCGGGACCGACTACACCTACATCATCACCAGCTACCCGCCGTTCCTGAAGTCCCTGTTCGAGGACGACCGGCTGGACTGGGCCGCCTACGACATCGTCGCGGCGTTCGGCGGCGAGGGCATCAGCGAGAACATGCGCTCGCACATCCTGAAGTACGCCCACAGCGTCTTCGGCTCCTACGGGGCGAGCGACCTGGAGATCAACCTCAGCATCGAGACCGACTTCACCGTCGCCCTGCGCCGGGCCATCAGCGCCGACCCGCGCCTGTCCGAGCGGCTCACGCGGACCGGCGAGTACGGCGTGCTGCCGATGATCTTCCAGTTCAACCCCTTCGACTACCTGCTGGAGACCAACGACGACGGTGAGCTGGTCGTGACGATCGCCCGCGACCGCAACATCAACCCCCGGGTGCGCTACAACATCCACGACCGCGGCCACGTCATGCGCGTGCGCGACGTCCTGCCGGTGCTCAAGGAGCTCGGCCACCACGAGGTCGTGGCCGAGAAGTTCCTCGACCTGCCGCTGCTGTTCCACTACGGGCGCTCCGACCTGTCCGTCGACTACAACGGCGCCGTCATCGGGCCGGACGCGCTGCGCGACGTGGTGCACAGCGACCCCGAGCTCCTGGAGGCGGTCGAGAACCACCGCCTGATCAGCTACGAGGACGCCCGCGGCGACCGGCAGCTGCACATCGCGCTCCAGCTCGGCGCGAGCGCGACCGAGGCCGGCACCCTGGACCAGGACCGGCTGCGGGACTTCGTCGTCGAGGAGCTGAGGCGTCGCAACGGGGACTTCCACAACGGCGTCCGCACCGCGCCGGACGGCACGCTGCCCACCATCGCGTTCTACGCCCACCGCACCGGACCGTTCGCCACGGACAGCGGCAAGCTCAAGAACGAGTACGTCTGGCAGCTCCCCGCGGGCGCCCTGGACCGGTGGGAGACGGACCTGACCCACGTGTTCCCCCGGGAGTGAGCATCGCGCGGCTCACACCCCGGGAAGCGTTCCCGGCCCGGATGCGTTCGTAGACTTGATGATCGTGACCACTCCGCCCCCTGGCCCGGCGCGCACGCCCCTGACGGCGAGCGGCGCCCACGGCGAGCCCACCCGCGAGCCCGACGGGGCGTACCTGGACCACGCCGCGACCACGCCGATGTCGGCCGCGGCGCTCGCGGCGTACGTCGCCGAGGCGCAGCGCACGGGCAACGCGTCGTCCCTGCACTCGGCGGGCCGCACGTCGCGGCGCGCCGTCGAGGAGGCGCGGGAGACGCTCGCGAAGGCCCTGGGCGCGCGGCCCAGCGAGGTCATCTTCACGTCGGGCGGCACCGAGTCGGACAACCTGGCGATCAAGGGCATCTTCTGGGGCCGCCGAGCGCAGGACACGCGCCGCACCCGGGTGCTCGTCTCCGCTGTCGAGCACCACGCCGTGCTCGACCCCGCGTTCTGGCTGGCGGGCCACGCGGGCGCGGAGATCGTGCTGCTGCCCGTCGACGCCGAGGGCCGGCTCGACCTCGACGCCCTGCGCGCCGAGCTCGCCGCCCACGCCGCCGAGACGGCGCTGATCAGCGTCATGTGGGCCAACAACGAGGTGGGCACGCTCCAACCGGTCCGCGACGTGGTGCGCGCCGCGCGCCCCTACGGCATCCCCGTGCACACCGACGCGGTGCAGGCGGTCGGTCAGTGCGAGGTGGACTTCGCGGAGTCCGGCGTGGACGCCATGACCGTCTCCGCCCACAAGCTGGGCGGCCCCGTCGGCGTCGGCGCCCTGCTCGCCCGCCGCGACCTCGCGCTCGACGCCGTGCTGCACGGCGGCGGGCAGGAGCGCGGCGTGCGGTCCGGCACGCTCGACGCCGCCTCGATCGCGGCCTTCGGCGTCGCCGCCCGCCACGCCGTCGAGTGCCTGCCCCAGCGGGCCGCGCGCCTGCGCGCACTGCGCGACGCGCTCGTCGCCCGGGTGAGCGTCGCCGCGCCGTCCGCGGTGCTGCGCGGCCCCGACCCGGCGTCGGGCGACCGGCTGCCCGGGAACGCGCACTTCACGTTCCCCGGCGCCGAGGGCGACTCGCTGCTGTACCTGCTGGACTCCGCGGGCGTGCAGGCGTCCACCGGCTCGGCCTGCCAGGCGGGCGTGCCGCAGCCGTCGCACGTGCTGCTCGCGATGGGCGTCCCCGAGGCCGAGGCCCGCGGCGCGCTGCGCTTCACGCTCGGGGCGACGTCCACCGAGTCCGACGTCGACCGCCTCGTGGCCGCGCTGCCGCAGGTCGTCGCCCGGGCGCAGGCCGCGGGCCTGGTGTCGGGCCGCGCGCTGGGCGGTGCGTCATGAGGGTGCTGGCCGCCATGTCGGGCGGCGTGGACTCCGCGGTCGCGGCCGCGCTCGCCGTCGAGGCGGGGCACGACGTCGTGGGCGTGCACATGGCGCTGTCGCGCAACCGGGACCAGTTCCGCACGGGATCGCGCGGCTGCTGCTCCATCGAGGACGCCGGCGACGCCCGCCGGGCCGCCGACGTGCTGGGCATCCCGTACTACGTGTGGGACCTGTCCGAGCGGTTCGAGGACACGGTCGTGGCCGACTTCCTCTCGGAGTACGAGGCCGGCCGCACCCCCAACCCGTGCGTGCGCTGCAACGAGCACATCAAGTTCGAGGCCCTGCTCGACAAGGCGACGGCCCTCGGGTTCGACGCCGTCGCGACGGGCCACTACGCGCAGATCGTCACCCGGGAGGTCGCGGGACCGGACGGCGGTCCGCGCACCGTGCGCGAGCTGCACCGGTCGCCGAACGACGCCAAGGACCAGTCGTACGTGCTGGCCGTCGCCGGTCCGGAGCGGCTCGCCCGCGCGATGTTCCCGCTGGGCGGGTTCGCGTCCAAGGACGAGGTGCGGGCGGAGGCCGCGCGCCGCGGCCTCTCGGTCTCGGCGAAGCCCGACTCCTACGACATCTGCTTCGTCGCCGACGGCGACACCCGCGGGTTCCTCCAGTCCCGCCTCGGGTCGCGCCCAGGCGAGGTGGTGGACGTCGACGGCGCGGTGGTGGGCGAGCACGACGGCGCCTACGCGTTCACGGTGGGCCAGCGCAAGGGGCTCGGGCTGGGTCGTCCGGCCGCCGACGGGAAGGCGCGGTACGTCGTGGACGTGCAGCCCGCGACCAACACCGTGGTCGTGGGGCCGGCGGAGCTGCTGAGCGTGGACCGCATCGCGGGGGAGAAGGCCCTGTGGTTCGACGGCGTCCTGGAGCACGAGCCCGACGGGTGGTTCGACGCCGAGGTGCAGGTGCGCGCCCACGGGGCGCCGGTTCCGGCGCGGGTGCGGGCGGTCGAGGGCGGTCCGGACGGCTCCGGATCGGACGGCTCCGGATCGGATGGCTCCGGCCCGGCGCTGGAGGTCGAGCTGACCGGTACGCCCCTGCGCGGGGTCGCGGCCGGCCAGTCGATCGTGGTCTACCGCGGTACGCGGGTGCTGGGCCAGGCGACCGTCTCGCGCGCCTGGCGCGCGGCCGCGGCGAGGTAGCGGCCGGGCAGTCTGCCGAGGTGTACCGCGCACGACGCCGCGTCCGGGAGAATCAGTAGCACGGCGGACGGCGGCGCGGCGACGCGCCCCGGCCGCGGCCCGGCGTCGGACGACGCGGGGACCCCCCTGAACGAGGAGAGCCGATGACTGCGGTGAGCGGGCACGGGCCCTGGCCCGGCGG
This sequence comes from Promicromonospora sp. NPDC019610, assembly GCF_044389365.1. Classification (NCBI taxonomy): domain Bacteria; kingdom Bacillati; phylum Actinomycetota; class Actinomycetes; order Micrococcales; family Promicromonosporaceae; genus Promicromonospora; species Promicromonospora sp. NPDC019610. The sequence goes on from NZ_JBIRXX010000003.1 coordinate 833,942, forward strand.
CGAGCGCGACGTGCTCGAGGCACAGCTGACGGCGCTGGGCGAGCTCGCGGAGCTCCCGACCGGCGTCGACGCGGTGCCGTTCCTGACACAGCTCACGCAGCGCGGCCCGGGTGCGGACCCGCTGGGGCGCACGGCGGCGATCCTGACCGAGATGCCCGTCGAGCTCGGCCCGCACGGCTGGAAGCTCACGGAGCGCCCCGGCGCGGACGCGCGGCGTGCGGAGGGGTTCTGGCGCGAGGACCTCGGCGCGCTCGCCATCGCGGCGCACGGCTACACCGGGGCGTTCACGGTCGAGGTGCTGGGGCCGTGGACGCTGGCGGCCCAGCTCTGGTCGGCCCGCGGTGACCGCGTCCTGGCGGACAGCGGGGCCCGTGCCGACCTGGCGCTCGGGCTCGCCGACGGCCTGCGCGCGCTGGTGTCCGACATCGTGGCCCAGGTGCCCGGCGCCGAGGTGACGGTGCAGCTCGCGGAGCCGCTGCTCGGCCAGGTGCACGCGGGCGTGCTGCCCACGTTCTCCGGGTTCTCGCGCCTGCGGGCCGTGGCAGGGCCCGAGATCGTGGGCGGGCTGGAGCCGGTGCTCGCGGCGGTGCGCGACGCCGGCGCGCGCTCCGTGGTGCACCTCGGCGGCACCTGGGTGGGGGTGCCGCCGGTCGTGCTCGCCGGGGCGGACGCGCTGGGGCTCGACCTGGCCGACGTCGGCCCGGCCGGCTGGAACGACAAGGCCTGGGAGCTGATCGCACGCGCCGTCGAGCGGGGCACCGGGCTGTGGGCGGGGCTGCCGCCCGCGCAGGTCTCGCAGTGCGCGGGTCCGGCGCTCGGCGAGCTCGCCGACATGGTCGGGGTGCCGTGGCGCCGCATCGGCCTGCCCGCCGCGCAGCTCGCGGATGTGACGCTGCTGGCCGCCCCGCGCCGTCAGCTCGGCTCGACGGACGCGCACCGCGCGGAGCTGGCCAACCTGGGCCGCGTCGCGGAGACCCTGGCGGAAAAAGCCGAGGCCTGACCGCCCCACGACCTCGCTGACCACCCGACACCACATGACTGACTCGCCCCCGCCAGTTCGTCGAGTCAGCCACCTGGTCGGACCGCCCGGCTGACTCGGCAACGGGCGGATGCCGAGTCAGTCGGTTGGTCCGACCAGGTGGCTGACTCGGCGATGTGAGGATGCGAGTCAGTGGGGTGGCTCGGGGCCGATGCGGTCGGGTTATCCACAGGTTGATCATTGGTGATCATCATTGCTGGCGGAAGACCGCAATGATGAGTCGGTGAAGCTGTCTGCTGAACTGACTCAGTCCCTGGAGCGCATAGCCCGCTGGCAGCGAGCCCAGCGCGACGGGACCGACCCGACCTCGCGCCTGTTCTCGGCGGACCGCGCGGAGGTCCCGGCCGTTCCCGAGGCGCTGCCGTTCCGGCGCGAGGAGCGCAGGGTGCTGGCCGAGGACGCCCGGGCGGGCCGGATCGAACGACTGCGGCGCGGCGTCTACCTGCCCCCGCACGTCCCGACCGGGCGTACTGCTCCTGATCGCGAGACCACGGCGCTGCGCCGGGTCCGCGGGGTCGTCGAGGCCTCGGACTCGAACCTGTGCTTCAGCCACACGACGGCGGCCCTGCTGCACGGGTGCTGGCTCTTCGACGTCCCCGACACGGTGCACGTCACCTACACCGGCAAGCCGCACATCGCCCGAGCGAAGGCCGATGACGTGCGCAAGCACTGGAAGAAGCTGGACCAACGCCACCGGACCGTCGTCGGGCAGGTCCCCGTGACGACGCTCGAGCGGACCGTCACCGACTGCGCCCGCTTGCTGCGCTTCGACAGCGGGCTGGTGCTGGCGACGTCCGCGTTCCGCCGCGGAGCCGACCCGGCCGTGGTCGGCGAGATCCTCCGCACGTCGGCCGGCGCGCGGGGCATCGTGACGGCGCGGGCGGTCGTCGAGGCCGTCGACCCCGGGTGCGCCTCGCCCGGCGAGGTGCTGGTCCACCAGGCGGCCCGGCGGCTCCGCCCCGAGGGGTTGGCGACACAGATCCCCGTGCCGACGCGGCGTGGCGTCTGCTGGGTGGACTCCGGCTGGACCGATCTCAAGATCGGCTTCGAGTTCAACGGAGCAGTGAAGTACTCCGGCGGAGAGTTCGGCGACCCGGAGGTCCGGAGGAGCGAGCAGTCGGCGCGCACCCAGGCGCTCGCGGAGGTCGGATGGTGGATGGTCGACCTCTCGTGGCCGGACGCGATCGACCAGGAGGCCCTCGACGTCACCCTCCGCCAGTCGCTGGTCGACGGCCGACGTCGACACATCCCGTCACCAACCCGCTGACTCGCCATGCCCGATCTGCCGAGTCAGCGGGTTGGTCCGTCCAACCCGCTGACTCGGCGACGTCCGACGGGTGAGTCAGTCGGACAGGCGGTTCCATAGGAACGTCCAGTGCGTCGCCGCCATGTATGCCGCCTGCGCGTTGTTGGCCGCGCCGCCGTGACCGCCCTCGATGTTCTCGTAGTACGTCACGTCCTTGCCCGCGGCCAGCATGAGCGCCGCCATCTTGCGGGCGTGGCCCGGGTGCACCCGGTCGTCCTTGGTCGACGTCGTGAACAGCACCGGCGGGTACTCCCGGGCGGCGTCGAACAGGTGGTACGGCGAGAACGTCCGCACGAACTCCCAGTCGGCGGTGTCCGGGTCGCCGTACTCGGCCATCCACGACGCGCCCGCCAGCAGGTGCGAGTACCGCTTCATGTCGAGCAGCGGCACGCCCACGATGATCGCGCCGAACAGCTCCGGGTACTGCGTGAGCATGTTGCCGGCCAGCAGCCCGCCGTTGGAGCGGCCCTCCATGCCGAGACGCTCCGGCACGGTGACGCCCCGGGCTACAAGGTCGCGCGCCACGGCCGCGAAGTCCTCGTAGGCCCGGTGCCGGTCGGCCTTCAGCGCGGCCTGGTGCCAGGCCGGGCCGTACTCGCCGCCGCCGCGGATGTTCGCCACGGCGTACACCCCGCCGCGGTCCAGCCACGCCCGCCCGATCGTGCCCGAGTACCCGGGCAGGATCGCGTGCTCGAACCCGCCGTAGCCCCACAGGAGCGTGGGCGCCGGACCGGCCTGCCCGGACACCAGGTCCGCCCGGCCGACGACGAAGTACGGGACGCGCGTGCCGTCGTCCGACACCGTGAACTCCTGCCGCACCTCCAGGCCCGCCGCCTCGAAGTACGACGGCGCGGACTTGAGCACCTCGGGCGCCTCCTGCCCCGCACCCACGGTCGTCAGGCCCAGGGTCGACGGCGTCAGGTACCCCGTGGTGACCACCCAGACGTCGTCGGAGTCGACGACGTCCACCGCGCCCACGCCCACCGTGAGCAGCTCGCCGCCCACGGGAAGCTCGGAGCGCACCCATTCGCCCGCGGCCGAGCCGCCGGCCAGGTCGGGCGGCGTCAGCACGTGCAACAGGTTCTTCACGTCGTCGAGCACGTTGACCACGAGGTGGTGCCGGGTCCACGTGGTCCCCGCGAGCGACGTCGTCGGCGTCGGCTCGAAGAGGACCGTCAGGTCGCGGGACCCGGCCATGAAGTCGTCGAACGGGGCGGCGAGCAGGGACCCGGCGCGGTACGTCGTGCCGGACGGCGTCCAGTCGTCGCGCAGCCGCACCAGCATCCACTCGCGGTGCAGGCCCACGTTCGCCGAGTCCGGGACGTCGATCTTCGTGAGGGTCTGCCCGTCCGTGCCGACGCCGGTGGCCAGGTACGTCTCGTTGGCGTAGAACCGCAGCGCGCGGTGCACCAGGTCGCGCTCGAAGCCCTCCGTGTGCGAACGGGACGCGCTGATGTACATGTCCTGCTCGGTGCCCTCGTACACGAGGGTCGCCTCGGCCAGCGGGGTGCCGCGCGTCCACCGCTTCACCTGCCGCGGGTAGCCCGACGGCGTCATGGTGCCCGCGCCGAAGTCGGTGAACACGTAGACCGTGTCGGCGTCGACCCAGGACAGCCCGCCCTTCGCCTCGGCCCGCACGAACCCGCCGTCCTCGGGCGCCACGAACTGCTTGGTCACCAGGTCGAACTCGCGGGTGACGTCCGAGTCGGAGCCGCCGGGCGACAGGTCGACGAGCGCGTGCCGGCGGGGCTCGCCCGCGGCGAGCTGCTCCGGCGTCGGGCGCAGGACGCTCGCGCCGTGCCAGACCCAGCTCTCGCCCTCCTGTTCGGCGAGCGCGTCGAGGTCGAGCACGACCTCCCACTCGGGGTCGTCGGTGCGGTAGGAGTCGAGCGTGGTGCGGCGCCACAGGCCGCGCTGGTGCTCGGCGTCCTGCCAGAAGTTGTAGTAGTGCTCGCCCACCTTCGAGACGTGCGGGATCTTGTCGTCCGAGTCGAGGACCTCGCGGACCTGACCCTCGATCGTCGTGAAGAGATCACCGCCGAGCGCGGCGGCGCTGTGCGCGTTGCGCTCGCGGACCCAGTCCAGGGCGGTGTCGCCCTCGACGTCCTCGAGCCAGGCGAACGGGTCGGTCGCGGGGTCCAGAGGAGTGTCGGGGAGAGCGGTTCGGGGGACGGTCTGGGTGGGCTCGGCGCTCATGACGAGCACCCTACGCGGCCGGTCGCGGGCGTCGTCGGCCTGCGGCCCGCTTGCCGTACGCCAGAAGCGAATGCGCCCGTTTTTTGCTGGTTTGGGGGGTTACCCGGCCAAGGGCTCTCCCCATTCCTCACTGGCACATATTTTCGCAGTTCGCACCACGGTCGTGCCCTTCCACGTGTGGGACGCCCTGTGGTAGAAACTGCACTCCAGGGGGTTGTTCGCCCCCTTCAGCCGAGTTCGAGGTCCAGGTCGCGGTATCCGCCCTGTCCGGACCACCCGAACTCTGACGACACAACTACTAGGGGGATCGGCTCGGTGAGCTCGATGTCTTCTTCTCCTCCGCCCAGCAGGCTGCGCCAGGTCGCGCCCTGGGTGTGCGTCGCCGGTGTGCTCGCCTACGTCCTCGTGGCACCCGTCCTGTTCACCGCCACCGGGGCCAGCTCCACGTGGCCCGCCTGGCTCGTCGGCGTCGCTGCCGTCGGCCTCGCGGTGGCGGCCGCGCTGATCGCCGCGCGGTCCTCCCGTGACGACCTCGCCTCCCACGAGGACCTGCTCCTCGCCTACCGCCGGGCCGAGGAGCGCGCCGACGCCGCCTCCGCGGCCCTCGACGCCCTGGCGAAGGAGCAGCTCCCCGCGTTCCTCGACAGCGAGCCCGCCCCGCCGCTGCCGCACCTGCCGGGCGACGCCCGGGCCCAGGCGCGCCTGGACGAGGCGGCCGGCATGCTGGCCCGCGTCCAGGAGGAGCGGGTCGCCCGCCGCGACGCGGTCCAGGTCGCCGTCGTGGCCCTGAGCCGCAAGGTCCAGGCCGCCGCCCACCGCATCCAGGAAGAGGCGGCGCGCATGGTGCAGCGCCACCCCACCGACGCGGACATCCTGCAGACCTCCATGCGCGTCGACCACGCGGCCGCCCAGCAGGCCCGCCAGGCCCAGAGCCTCGCGGCCCTGTGCGGCGAGTGGCCGGGTCAGCAGTGGAGCGAGCCGCTCCCGCTGCCCGACGTCGTCAAGGGCGCCGCCAGCCGCATCACCGCGTTCCACCGGGTCGAGGTGTCGGGCGACCCCGGTGTCGCCGTCTCGGCGCGTATCGTCGAGCCGCTCATCCACCTCGTGGCCGAGCTCCTGTCCAACGCCACGCAGTCCTCGCCGCCCACCACGCAGGTCCTCGTCGCCCTGCGCCAGGTGCAGCGCGGCGCGGTCGTCGAGATCGACGACTGCGGCGTGGGCCTCGACCTCAAGCAGCTCGAGCAGGCGCGCGACATCGCCTCCGGCAAGCGCGAGATCAGCATCACCGAGCTGGGCGAGATCCCGCAGACGGGCCTCGCGGTGGTCGGTACCTACGCCCGCCGCCACGGCTTCCGGGTCGACGTCACCGAGTCCGTCTACGGCGGTCTCCGCGCGATCGTCATGATCCCGGCCGAGCTCACCGAGGCCGTGGTGCCGTCGGGCATGCTGACGCCCGCCGCCACGCTGCCGAGCGCCAACGTCCCGTCCACCGGCGTCGCCGCGCTCGCGTCGAGCCGAGCCGCCACCGCCGTCGCGGAGGCGCCGCTCCCGCGCGAGCTGCCCACGGCGAAGCCCGCCGAGGACGACGAGTGGCCAGCCCCTGCGGCGCCCGACGCCGCGACCGTGCTACCCGTCGAGCCGCTGAGCGTGCCCGGCGACGTGGTCGAGGACGAGGAGGAGACGCCCGTGGCCGGTGCTCACGTGAAGGCCCCCGGTGAGCTTCCCCTACGCCCTGGGCGAGCCCGCCCTGAGGATGACGAGTTCCCTGAGCCGCACGCGCTCCCGCAGCGGCGGTCCCGCCGTGGAGAGGCGGGGACGTCGGACGACCGGACCGAGTCCAGGCCGGAGCCTCGTACCGAGGACACCGGTCCCGTCCAGTCGGCCGAGGAGGCCGGTGAGTGGATGGGCGCCTTCTTCAGCTCGAGCGAGGCGCGGTTCGGGGACTCACCAGACAGCAGCGAACCGTCGGCTGGCGCCGGCGGAACTTCGGAGGACCGATGACTACGCAGGCCGACGGCATGACGAGCACCGACGGCAACAGCTGGATGCTCGAGCTCATCAGTGGTGTACGGGGGGTCAGGCATGTAGTCGTGCTCACCTCGGACGGGCTGATGAAGGTTCGGACCGACCAGACCCCGCTCGACGTGGCCGACAAGGTCTCGGCCGCATGCGCCGGACTGGCGGCGCTGGGGATCGGAATGAGCCGGGAGTTCGGGAACAGCGACACGATCCGCCAGGTGATGGTGGAGTTCGACGGCGGCTTCCTGTTCGTCCGGGGGGCCGGCGACGGCTCCCGCCTGGCGGTCATCACGGACACGGTGATCGACCCGGCGCTGATTGCCCAGCAGATGCAGGCCCAGGTGCTCATGATCGGGGAGCGCACGCTGGGCACGGAGCGGATCAACAGCTGATCCCGTCTCCGGCGTCGTCATGGAAAGCAGTACCCGGGCCCACCGCGGCCCGGCCGTTTCAAGCACCACCAGCTCGACCGATACCTGATCGACCAACAGGGGGCGAGGGGATGGACTCCGAGGAGTACCGCGATCACCCGGTGCGCTCGTACGTGCTCACCTCGGGACGTGCACACCCGTCGCGCAACACGCTGCGACCGGAGACGCTCGTGCGCGCCGTCGAGAGCCGGCCTGTGCTCTCGACGGCGGGCCGGCTGGAGCGTGAGCTGGTGCAGCTGTGCCACGGCACGCTGGCGCTGGCCGAGGTGGCCGCGTACCTGCAGCTACCGGTGAGCCTCGTGGCGGTCATGGTCTCTGACCTGGTCGACGCGGGGAACCTGACGATTCGTTCCAACCATCAAGCGCACGTCCTGCCCGGCAAGGACATCCTGGAGAAGATTCTCGATGGACTCCGCAAGCTCTGACCGCACCGTGCCCGGACAGCACCTTGCGCCGACCGTGGCACGGTCGGTCAAGATCCTTGTCGTGGGTGCCTTCGGGGTGGGCAAGACGACACTGATCGGTGCGGTCAGCGAGATCGACCCGCTGCGTACCGAGGAACGCATCACGACGGCGAGCGTGGGCATCGACCCGGGGCAGCCGAACAAGGAGACGACGACGGTCGCGATGGACTTCGGTCGCATCACCGTGACCGAGGACATCGCGCTCTACCTGTTCGGCACCCCGGGCCAGCGCCGCTTCTGGGACCTGTGGTCGGGCCTGGCGGACGGCGCCGTCGGCGCGCTCGTCATGATCGACACCCGGCACCTCGAGGACAGCTTCGAGGTGCTGGACCAGCTGGAGCTGCGCACCAAGATCCCGTTCGCGGTGGTCGTCAACCAGTTCCCGGACTCGCCGGACTACCCGCTGGAGCGGGTCCGGGCGGCGCTGGACCTGCTGCCGGAGACGCCCATCGTCGAGTGCGACGCGCGGGACCGGCAGTCGGCCGTGCTGACGCTGATCACCCTGGTCGAGCACGCGATGACCTTCCCGGTCTTCCAGAAGGTCAACGCGTGACGTTGGCCAACAGACTGCATCGGCGGCTGGAAGACATTCCGGACCGGATGCAGCTGTCGGACATCACGACCGCGCGCGACCCGCACAAGCTCTACGAGCGGCTGCGGGACGAATGGGGCCCCGTGGCCCCCATGGACCTGGAGCCGGGGGTGCCCGCCTGGCTCGTCCTCGGGTACGACGAGGCGAGCAGCGTGATGCGCAACGAGCTGCTGTTCTCGCGCAACTCGCGCAACTGGCGGTACGTCCAGGAGCGCTCCCTGCCCGCCGACTCCGGCGTGTTCGCGGCGCTGGCGCCCCGCGAGAACGCGTACTTCCTGGACGGGATGCAGCAGCGCCGGCTGCGCGCCCCGCTCGACGACGCGCTCGGCGGCGTCGACGAGAAGCGCCTGGCCCGTACGGTCGCGGTGACGTGCGAGGCAATCATCGACCGCCTCATGCCGCGCGGCGAGGCGGACCTGGTGAAGGACTACGCGGTGGCGGTGCCCGTCATGGTCATGACCGAGATGTTCGGCATGAGCCTGTCCGACGGGAACAAGATGCACGAGCTCACCGAGGCCCTGTACGCGGGCAAGGAGAAGGCGCGTGCGGCGGCGACGGAGCAGGAGTCGCTGCTCGCGGTGCTCGTGGCGACCCACCGGGCCGAGCCCGGCGAGGACCTGACCACGGCCCTGGTGAACCACCCGAACCACGCGAACGACGTCGAGGTCATGGCCTCGATCGGCGTGATGTTCAGCCTGGGGCACGACGCCGAGATCGCCTGGATCGCGAGCACCCTGCACATGATCCTGACCGACCCGGCGTTCGCGGCCCGCGTGCGTCGTGGCCGGCTCGACCTCGACGACGCGCTGGACGAGGTCTCCCGGCGTCATCCGCCGGCGCCGCACGTGCTGCCCCGCTTCGCGCGGCAGGACTGCGAGCTGGGCGGACGCCGGATCGCGCTCGGCGACGCCCTCGTCCCCGCGGTGGCGGCGGCGAACGCCGACCGGGCCATCCGCACGGACGACCCGTGGGAGGAGCTGGGCAGCCGGTTCCACCTCACGTGGGGCGCGGGCGCGCACTCGTGCCCCGCGCACCGCATCGGCCCGCTCATCGGCCGCATCGCCGTGGACACCCTGCTGCGCCGCATCCTCGACATGGAGCTGACGGTGGCGTACGACTCGATCAAGATGTCGGTCTCGCCGTGGTCGCGCTACCCGCGCAGCCTGCCGGTCCGCTTCACGTCCCCGACGACCGGCTGACGACGACCGGCTGACGACGACCGGCTGACGACGACCGTCTGGCGATGCCGTCTGACGGCGTCGTACGCGGCGTCCGACGCTGCCGGACACCGCCGGACACACCACGGGCCCGGCCGGATCTCCCGGCCGGGCCCGCGGTGCGTCCTGACTGTGTCGCAGAAGGACGGACTCAGGGTGGAGCTGGTCGTCAGCCCACGGACGAGTCCGAGCTGACGCGGTCCTTGGGCGCCTGGGCGCGGATCTTCTCCTTCAGGCGCGGCACCACGTTCTTGTAGGCGGACGGGTCGATCGGCAGGAGCCACTGGATCGCCTGGGCGCGCTGGCTGATGTTCACGCCGGCCTCGTCCAGGGTCTCGTCGATCTGGTGCATCGAGAACGGGATGACGTTGGTGCCGCGGGCGTGCTTGCCGCCCGTGCGCTGCTCCATCCAGGCCACGCGCTCGGCGACGTGCTTGCGGCGCTCCTCGATCGAGGGCAGCTCGACGACGCCGGCCAGGTACGCGGCGATCCAGATCGCGCCGGCCTCGGCGGACAGCGGCGAGAACAGGGACGAGTTGTAGCCCGCGAAGGTCAGGTTCGGCACGCCGTCGGGCAGGATCTGGCGGTAGAGCTTGTAGTTGCCGTTCTCGTCCAGCAGGCGGGCGGACACGGCGTCGTCCAGGAACGGCACGCGCTGGTGGAAGCCGGTGCCGCAGACGACCAGGTCGGCGGGGATCCGGGCGCCGTCGCTGAGCACCGCGACCGGCCGGTCGCCGTCGGCCTCGAACCGCTGGATCTCGGTGTCGCGGTGCACCTTGATGGCGCCGCTCGCGACCTGCTCGTAGAACCCGTCGGTGGACAGCGACACGGTGCTGTTGGCGATGTCGGCGAACTCGCCCCGGGGCACGAGCCCGAGCTTCTTGAGCTTGAACTGCCAGGTCGCGACCGACCCGATGCTCGAGAGCATGCTCGCGCGCACCTTGTCGCCGGGGCCGTGCAGGAACCGCTCCATGCCGTTGTCCAGCTCCTGGTACTTGAACAGGGCCTCGCCGAGGCGGGACAGCAGCAGGTACTTCATGTTCAGGGAGTTGGCGATGCGCTTGGGCATCTTCCACAGGAGGCGCCGGGCCACGACGGTGGTGGTCTCGGCGACCACGCCGATCTCGGCGGCGACGTCGCACGCCGACTTGCCGTAGCCGACCACCACGACGTTCTTGCCGCGGGCGTCCTCCAGGTTGTTGAGCTGGCTGGAGGCGACGAGTTTGCCGCCGGCGCGGACCAGGTCGGCGTAGCCCTCGTACTGCGGGAAGACCGGGTCGGAGAAGATCCCGTTGGCGACCACGAGGTGGTCGAACCGCTCGGGTGCCGAGACGGGGGCGCCGATGCGGCGCGCCGTCACCATCCAGCCGTCCTCCGCGTCGGTGAGCTCGGCGCGCACGACCTCGGTGGCGAGGCGCAGGTAGGGGCGCAGCTCGAACTTCGCGACGTACCGCTCCAGGTAGGCCTGGACCTGCTCGCCCGTGGGCCACTCCGGGTAGTCGCGCGGCATCGGCAGGTCGGAGAACGCGTACGAATCCTTGTTGTTCTGCGTCCGCAGACCGGAGTACCGGCGGGTCGCGCTCCACACCCCGCCGACATCCGGCGCCTTTTCGAAGACAGTGACCTCGTGGTCGAACTCGCGGAGGGTTTTCGCGGTGGCGAGACCTGCGAACCCGGCACCGACGACGGCGATCTTCAAGGGACCCCTGCTCTCAGTAGATTTGCGGCATTTTGCTCGAATGGTAGCGGGACCCGCTCGTGCGCGATAGGGGGCGGATCCTGGCGAAAGGCCAGGTCGGCAGCATCTTCGGCGCAGGCGTCCACAGGTCACCGCTCGGATGTCAGTGGTTCACGCCATGATTGTGTCCGTGAGCGAGACGACAGGCATCCCGGGACCGGCCGACGCAGGCGACGAGGCGGCGGCGCAGCGCCGATGGGCGGAGCTGGTCGCCCAGATCGAGGAGGACCGGCGGGCCTACTACGAGAACGACTCGCCGGTGTCGTCCGACGCCGACTACGACGTGCGGATGCGCGAGCTCGAGGAGCTCGAGGCGGCGCACCCGGGCCTGGTGACGCCGGAGTCGCCCACGCAGAGCGTCGGTGGTGTCGCGACCGCGGGATTCGCCACCGTGGAGCACATCGAGCAGATGCTGTCGCTCGACAACGCGTTCAGCACCGAGGAGCTCGCGGTGTGGGCCGACAAGGTGCACCGCGACCTCGGCACGGACACCCCGGGCCTGCTGTGCGAGGTCAAGATCGACGGCCTGGCGATCTCGCTCGTGTACGAGAAGGGCCGGCTGGTGCGCGGCGTCACGCGCGGCGACGGGCGCGTGGGCGAGGACGTGACGCGGAACATCCTGCGGATCGCGGGCATCCCCCAGCAGCTCTCCGGCACAGGCCACCCCGACCTGGTCGAGGTACGCGGCGAGGTGTTCATCCCGGTGGCCACCTTCGCGAAGCTCAACGAGCTGCAGGGCGCCATCCGCGAGCGGCTCGTGGCCGAGGCGCAGGAGCGCGCCGAGCGGCAGCCGGGCGGCAAGGAGTTCGACGTGGAGAAGGCGCGCCTCGCCGCGCTGCGCCGCTTCCCGCAGTTCGCCAACCCGCGCAACGCGGCGGCGGGTGGGCTGCGGCAGCTCCTGGAGAACAAGGAGGGGCCCGAGCTGGAGGCCGGGATCGCCCGCGTCGAGGGCCTGCGCATGTACGCGCACGGCGTGGGCGCGCTGCAGTGGCAGGCGGGCGAGCACGAGGAGCTCGCGCGGCAGTCCGACGCGTACGCCCTGTTCGAGCAGTGGGGCATCCCCGTCTCGCCGCACAACCGGGTGGTCGACGGGCTGGACGGCGCGCTGGAGATGATCGAGTACTTCCGCGAGCACCGGCACGACATCGAGCACGAGCTCGACGGCATCGTGCTCAAGGTCGACGCCCTGGAGCAGCAGCGCAAGCTCGGCTCGACCAGCCGCGCGCCGCGCTGGGCGATCGCCTTCAAGTACCCGCCGGAGGAGGTCAACACCCGGCTGCTCGCCATCCAGATCGGCGTCGGTCGCACCGGCCGCGCCACCCCGTACGCCGTGATGGAACCGGTGCTGGTCGCCGGCTCCACGGTGCGCCAGGCCACGCTGCACAACCAGGACGTGGTGCGGGCCAAGGGCGTGCGCATCGGTGACGTGGTGGTGCTGCGCAAGGCGGGCGACGTGATCCCCGAGATCATCGGCCCGGTGTCCGCCCTCGCGGACGACGGCTACCCGCGCGAGGACTTCGTCATGCCGGCGAGCTGCCCCGAGTGCGGTACGCCCCTGCGGCCCATGAAGGAGGGCGACGTCGACCTGCGCTGCCCCAACGCGGAGTCCTGTCCTGCCCAGGTGCGCGGGCGGGTCGAGCACATCGGGTCGCGCGGCGGCCTGGACATCGAGGCCCTCGGCGAGGTGACCGCCGCCGCCCTCACCCACCCCGACGTGCCCGAGACGCCTCCGCTGGTCACCGAGGCCGGGCTGTTCTCGCTCACGCTCGACCAGCTCCTGCCCATCGAGGCGGTGGTGCGTGACGCCGACACGGGCCTGCCCAAGATGGACGACGACGGCGTGGTGCGCCGCCGCGCCCCGTTCCGTCGCCGCCTGTCCTACAGCAAGGCACAGCGCGTCGCCGCCGAGGAGGCGGGCGAGACCCTGCCGGAGTGGGAACCGTCGGCGAACGCGACCAAGCTCCTCGACGAGCTCGAACGTGCCAAGACCAAGGACCTGTGGCGCATGCTCGTCTCGCTGAACATCCGGCACGTCGGGCCGGTCGCGGCCCGGGCGCTCGCGGGCTGGTTCGGGTCGGTGGACGCGATCGAGGCGGCGTCGGAGGAGGAGCTCGCGGCCGTCGAGGGCGTGGGCCCCGTGATCGCCGCCGAGATCAAGGCCTGGCTCGCCGTGGGCTGGCACCAGGAGATCCTCGCGGCCTGGCGGGCGGCCGGCGTGCGACTCGAGACGCCGGGGCACCCCGGTCCGGCGGCGATGGCCGAGGCCGACACGGAGCCCACCGGACCGCTGGCGGGCCTCACCGTCGTGGTGACAGGCTCCCTGGTGGACTTCACGCGCGACGGCGCCAAGGAGGCCATCCTCGCCGCGGGCGGCAAGGCCTCCGGCTCGGTCTCCAAGAAGACCGACTACGTGGTGTTGGGAGAGAACGCCGGCTCCAAGGCGGCCAAGGCCGAGGCGTTGGAGATCCCGACCCTGGACGAGGACGGGTTCAAGGCGCTGCTGGAGGGCGGCCCGGCGGCGCTGTGAACCGGGCCCGACAGCCACCGGGCCTGACAGCCACCAGGCCTGACAGCCACCGTCCCGACGTGCCAGACCCTCAGGTCACCAGGGTGACCTGAGGGTCCGACCTGCCCGCAGCGGTAACGCTCGCCATCTGACAACTTTTGCTTGACGTCCGACAGAAGTCCTCGTAGGTTCTAGCCGCAAGGTCAATGCCGACCGAGGAGAGCTCATGCGTCAACGTGGAACCAAGACTCGCACGAGACAGGCGGCCGCAGGTGCGACCGCCGTCGCGCTGACAGCGGTGATGCTGTCCGGCGCCCTGCCCGCCGCCGTCCCCGCAGCGTCGGCGGCGGCCGACCTCCCGCCCCAGGAGCCGGGCGTCACGCTGAGGACCTACGACCTGGCCCGCGACCTCAGCGAGCTGTGCACGCTCCGCTCGGGCCAGACGCCCAACGTCGACCAGCTCAAGCCCACCATCGACTACTCGACCGAGGCCGACTTCGGGATGGGCGAGCGCTTCATCGCGCACGCGCTGGCCAACCTGGACGTGCCGGCGGACGGCAACTACGAGTTCCGCCTCACCAGCGACGACGGCTCGCGCCTGGTGATCGACGACGCCGTCGTCATCGACCACGACGGCCTGCACGAGGCGACGTCCAAGGAGGGCACCGTCGCGCTCACCGCCGGGTACCACGACCTGCGCGTGGAGTACTTCGACAACACGAACGACAACATCCTGAAGCTGGAGTGGCGCACGCCGGGCACCGGCGACTTCGTCGTCGTGCCGTCCAGCGTGCTGAGCACCGAGGCCGGCGTCGTGCGCGTGACGGCCCCCGGCACCAAGTACTGCGAGGGTCAGGGCGACACGGCGGGCGACGGCATGCGCCTCGACTCCGTGTACCCGGGCTACACCCTGACCGACCTGCGCCCCGACGGCTTCGAGCCGATGGTCGCGGGCCTCGACTGGACCGACGACGACCGCCTCGCCGTGGTCACGTCCGGCTCGGTGAGCCCCGGCGGCTGGGTCGAGGACCCGGAGCCCGGCGAGGTCTTCCTGCTCGACAACGTGACCGGCGCGACCTCGAAGGACCAGGTCACGTACGAGAAGGTCGCCACCGACCTGTTCAACCCGATGGGCGTGGCCGTGATCGGCGAGTCGATCTACGTCTCGGAGCGGGACAAGCTCACCGAGCTCACCGACCCGGACGGCGACGGCTTCTACGACGACCACCGCACCGTGGCCGAGTGGCCGTTCGGCGGCAACTTCCACGAGTTCGCCTTCGGCCTGCTGTACGACGACGAGAGCTTCTACGTGAACCTCTCCGTGGCCATCAACAACGGCGGCGCCACCACGGACCCGCAGCCCGCCGAGAACCGCGGCACCGCGATCAAGGTGGACCGCGAGACCGGCGAGGTCGAGTTCGTCGCGGGCGGCCTGCGCACGCCGAACGGCATGGTCAAGGGCCCGGACGGCGAGCTGTTCGTCATGGACAACCAGGGCGCCTGGCTGCCCAGCTCCAAGCTGGTGCACATCGAGCAGGGCAAGTTCTTCAACCACTTCACCAACCCGTCCGGCCCGTACGACGCCCAGCCCGTCTCCGCCCCGGCGCTGTGGGTGCCGCAGAACGAGATCGGCAACTCGCCGAGCGCCCCGGTGCAGCTCACCGAGGGCCCGTACGCGGGCCAGCTCGTGTTCGGCGACGTCACCTACGGCGGGCTGCAGCGCGGCTTCCTGGAGAAGGTCGACGGCGAGTACCAGGGCGCTGTCTTCCGGCACTCGGCGGGTCTGGAGGCGGGCGTCAACCGCACCGTCGTCGGTCCCGACGGCGCCCTGTACGTGGGCGGCATCGGCGAGGGCGGCAACTGGAGCGAGCCGGGCAAGCTGCGCTACGGCCTGCAGAAGCTCACGCCGAACGGCGAGGACGCCTTCGACATGACCGAGATGCGGGTCACGAAGAAGGGCTTCGAGATCGAGTACACGCAGCCGCTGTCGGCGGAGACGGTGGCCAAGATCGCGGAGAACCCGAACGCGGCGTTCCGCATGGACCACTGGCGCTACGTGCCCACCCGGGCCTACGGCGGCCCCAAGGTCGACGAGCAGCAGCTGTTCGTCTCGGGTGCCACGGTGTCCCGGGACCGCACGAAGGTCACGCTCACCGTGGACGGGCGTCAGCCCGGTTACGTGGTGCACCTGCGCAGCCCGCGCCCGTTCGCGGACGCGGAGGGCCGGGAGCTGTGGAACACGGAGGCCTGGTACACGCTCAACGCGATCCCGGGCCACAAGGCGCCGGCGGGGTTCCAGGAGGCAGAGGAGGCGACGCTCCGCGGCAGCGCGAACGTGGCCAACGAGCACAACGGCTACTCCGGCTCCGGGTTCGCCGCGGGCTTCACCGACGTGGGCGCGTCCGCGACCTTCACCACCACCGTCAAGCGCGCGGGCACCCAGCCCGTGAGCCTGCGCTACTCGAACGGTCCCAACCCGTTCCAGGGCACCAAGACGGTGTCGGTGCTCGTCAACGGCGAGGAGGTCGAGCCGTGGGCGCTGGAGTCCACGGGCGACTGGAAGACCTGGGCGACGGCGACCCGGTCGCTCGACCTGCGCAAGGGGGTCAACACCATCACCCTGCGGTACGACGAGGACGACGACGGCAACGTCAACCTCGACCTCCTCAAGGTCGGTGGCGGGGCCGACATCTGCGAGCCGAAGCGGTACGAGCGTGGCTACACCGCGCTGTTCGACGGCACGCTGGCCTCGCTGGACGGCTGGAACATGGCCGGCCCGGGCTCGTTCGGCCGCCAGGCCGACTGCACGATCCGTGGGAGCGGTGGCATGGGTCTGCTCTGGCACTCCACGGAGCTGCACGAGTACAGCCTGAAGCTCGACTGGAAGCTCAAGAAGGACGACAACGGCGGCGTCTTCGTCGGCTTCCCGGACCCGGGCAACGACCCGTGGGTCGCCGTCAACCAGGGGTACGAGATCCAGATCGACGCCACCGACGAGCCGGACCGCACCACGGGCGCGATCTACACCTTCCAGGGCGCCGACCCGGAGGTCGTGGAGCGGGCGCTGAAGCCGGTCGGGTCGTGGAACTCCTACGAGATCCGGGTGGAGGGACAGACGATCAAGGTCTTCCTCAACGGTGCGCTGGTGAACGACTTCGTCAGCACCGACCCCGCGCGCGACCTCGCCCAGGGGTTCATCGGGCTGCAGAACCACGGTCAGGGCGAGGCGGTGAGCTACCGCGACGTCCGGGTCAAGGACCTGAGCTAGCCCATAGACGCTAGCCCACAGACGTCAGACGCTCAGGTCCCGGGAGGGACCTGAGCGTCTGACACGTTGCGGGGGAGCGGGGTCACGCCACCAGGCGGTCCACTGCCTCCGAGGAGAGCGCCTGGTCCACCGCCATGGCGCTCGCGCCGAGCACGCCCGCCTGCGTGCCGGTGCGGGCCGTGACGATCCGCAGGTGCTGCGTCGCCAGGGGCAGGGACCGCTGGTAGACGACCTCGCGGATGCCGGCCACGATGTGCTCACCGGCGTCGGCCAGGATGCCGCCGATCACGATCATCGACGGGTTGAGCAGGCTGACGCTGGTGGCGAGCACCGCGCCGATGTCCCGGCCGGCCTGGCGCACGGCTTGGCTCGCGGCCACGTCGCCCGCCCGGACCAGGGCGACGACGTCGGCGGGCGTGACCGCGCCGTCCAGGCGGCTCGCCACGGCCTGACCGCTGGCGATGGCCTCCAGGCAGCCGACGTTGCCGCAGCGGCACACGATGTCGGTGACCCCGGGCACGGCGACGTGCCCGATGTCGCCCGCCGAGCCCTGGGCGCCGCGCCGCAGCGCGCCGTCGGCGATGATGCCCGCGCCGATGCCGGTGGCGACCTTGACGAACAGCAGGTCGGCCACGTCGGGCCAGGCCGCGCGGTGCTCGCCCAGCGCCATGATGTTCACGTCGTTGTCCACGAGCACGGGCGCGTGGAACCGGGCGCCGAGGATCGCCGGCACGTCCGCGTTGTCCCAGCCCGGCATGATCGGGGGGTTGTTCGGCTTGCCGGTCGCGTGCTCCACCGGGCCGGGCAGACCCACACCGACGCCGGCGAGCTCGGCCGTGGTCCGGCCCGCCTCGCGCAGCAGCTCGGCGCCCGTCTCGGCCACGCGGTCGAGCACGAGGTCCGGACCGTCCGTGATGAGCAGCGGCAGGTCGCGCTGCGCCAGGATCGTCGAGGCGAGGTCGGTCAGGGCGAGCCGCGCGTGCGTCGCACCGAGGTCCACCCCCAGCACCACCCGGGCGGACGGCGCGAACGCGAAGGTCGCGGGCGGGCGTCCGCCGGTCGACGTCGCCTCGCCCGCGGGCGCGATGAGACCCGCCGTCATCAGCAGGTCGATGCGCGCCGCGACGGTCGACCGCGCCTGCCCCGTGACGGCCGCCAGATCTGCCCGCGTGCGGGGTCGCCCGTCGCGCAGGAGCTGGAACATGTCCCCCGCTCCGGACACCTTGGGTACCTGCTGGAATACTTCCCGTGCCACTTCCACCATGTCCCTAGTCAATCATGGTGGGCGAAGTCGCGACTTTTGCTTGACCGTCGCCAGAAGTCCAACTACGTTCGATACATGGTCGACGCGGACCCCCAACCGACAGAGCAGCCGGCGCAGCAGCCCCTGCTGCGGATGCGCGGCATCGTGAAGGAATTCCCTGGCGCGCGTGCGCTCGACGGCGTGGACCTCGAGGTCCTTCCCGGCGAGGTGCACTGCCTGCTGGGCCAGAACGGGGCGGGCAAGTCCACCCTGATCAAGACGCTCGCCGGCGCCCACCAGCCCACGGCGGGCGAGATCCTGATCGACGAGGAGCCGGTCGTCATCGCGGACCCCGTCGCCGCCCTGCGGCTCGGGATCGCGACGATCTACCAGGAGCTCGACGTCGTGGACGGTCTGACCGTCGCCGAGAACATCTACCTGGGGCACGAGCTCGCGACGGGTGGCGTCTCGCGCCGGTCCGAGGCGGCCCGGAACACCCGGAAGATCCTCGACCGGCTGGGCCACAAGGAGATCTCCCCGCACCGCGAGGTGGGCTCGCTGCCCGCCGCGGGCAAGCAGATCGTGCAGCTCGCCCGGGCGCTGTCCCGCGACGCGCGCGTCGTGATCATGGACGAGCCGTCCGCCGTGCTGGACTCCGAGGAGGTCGGCAACCTCCACCGGATCGTGCGCGAGCTCACCGCCGACGGCGTCGCCGTCGTCTACATCTCGCACCGGCTGGAGGAGATCCGCCAGCTCGGTGACCGGATCACCGTGCTCAAGGACGGCCGCACGGTCGCGGAGAGCCTGGTCGTGGCGGACACCCCGACCAAGGAGCTGATCCAGCTCATGACCGGCCGGTCGGTCGAGTACGCGTTCCCCGACCGCCCCGGCGTCGCCGAGGACGCGGACCCGGTGCTGGAGGTCGAGGGCCTCGGGCTCGGCGACGTCTTCGCCGACGTGTCCCTCACGGTGCGCGCCGGCGAGATCGTCGGCCTCGCGGGCCTGGTGGGCTCGGGCCGCTCCGAGATCCTGGAGACGATCTACGGCGCGCGGCACGCGACGTCGGGCAGCGTGCGCGTGGGCGGCAAGCGCCTGCGTGCGGGAGCGGTGGACGCCGCGGTGAGCGCCGGCATCGGCCTGTGCCCCGAGGAGCGCAAGAGCCAGGGCCTGCTCCTGGACGAGCCCGTCTACCGCAACATCACCCTGTCCACCTTCGCGCGCATCGCGCGCGGCGGGCTGCTCGACGAGGGCGCCGAGCGCGCCGCGGCGCGGGAGCAGGTCGAGGCCCTCGACCTGCGGCCCGCCGGCGTCAACCGGCGTGCCCGCACGCTGTCCGGCGGCAACCAGCAGAAGGCGCTGCTGGCGCGCTGGCTCGTGCACGGCTGCCGCGTGCTCCTGCTCGACGAGCCCACCCGGGGCGTCGACGTCGGCGCGCGCTCCGAGATCTACAACCTGATCCGCCGCCTGGCCGACGACGGCGCCGCCGTGATCGTCGTGTCCAGCGAGATCCCCGAGGTGCTCGGCCTCGCGGACCGTGTGCTGGTCATCTCCGACGGCAAGGCGGTCCACGAGGGGCCGGCCCGCGAAATCGACGAGCACGCCGTGCTCGACCTGGTCATGGAAGGAAGTGTGGCGTGAGCCAACGATCGGCCCTCATGGGTCCGGCCCTGCGGATGGGCGGCCTGGTACTCGCCCTCGTCCTCCTCGTCGTCGTGGGTGTGGCGACCGCCGGCGAGCGGTTCTGGAGCACCGGCAACCTCATCACCGTCCTGAGCCTCACGGCCGTGACCGGCGTGGTGAGCATCGGCATGACGTTCGTCATCACCTCGGGCGGCATCGACCTGTCGGTCGGCGCCGTGGTCGGACTGGCGTCCGTCTGGGCCTCGACCCTGGCGACGCAGTACGCCGCCGAGGACTACGGCTGGTGGGTCATCCCCGTGACCGCGCTGGCCGTGGGCCTGGTGGCCGGACTGATCAACGGCCTGCTCGTCGCCTACGGGAAGATGCCCGCGTTCATGGCGACGCTGGCGATGCTGGCGGCCGCGCGCGGGCTCGCGGAGATCATCGCGGGCCGGCAGACCCAGATCGTCGACGTCGAGCCGTTCTTCGACGTCTTCCAGGCACGGCCGCTCGGCGTGCCGACGATCGTGTGGATCTTCGTCGTGGTCGCGGCCGCCGGCTGGTTCCTGCTGAACCGGACCACGTTCGGGCGGCGGACCGTCGCCGTGGGCGGCAACCCGGAGGCCTCCCGGCTGGCGGGCATCAAGATCAAGCGCCACACCCTGTACCTGTACGGGCTCGCCGGCCTGACCGCCGGCATCGGCGCCGTGATCCTGCTGGCCCGCACCACGGCCGGCTCCTCGACCCACGGGACGCTGCTCGAGCTGGACGTCATCGCGGCGGTCGTCGTCGGCGGCACGCTGCTGGCCGGCGGGCGCGGCACCATCACCGGCACCATCCTCGGTGTCCTCATCTTCTCGACGCTCACCAACGTCTTCGTCCTCAACAACCTCGACAGCTCGGTCCAGGCGATCGCCAAGGGCGCGATCATCGTGGGCGCCGTGCTGCTGCAGCAGTGGTTCGCCTCGCGCGAGCGCGTCTCGACGACCTAGCGCTGCCGAACGACCTGGCGCCGACCACCCGGACACCTCACAAGCCAACCCAGCATTTCCACCCCGGATCAAGGGAGATCACGATGACCTCGTCCATTGTTCGCACACGCCGGGTCTCCGGCGTCGTCGTCGCCGCGGCCTGCGCGGCGCTCGTCGTCGCCGGCTGCACCAGCAACGAGCCTCGCGAGAGCGAGGAGACCGCCACGGGTCCCGTCACGGTGACCGAGAACGACGAGCCGGGCGACGAGGTCGTCATCGGCTTCTCCGCCCCCGCCGCCGACCACGGCTGGATGGGTGCCATCACGAGCGCCGCCAAGGCCGAGGCGGAGAAGTACGAGGACGTCGACCTCCAGGTCGCCGAGGGCACCAACGACGTCAACGTCCAGATCAGCCAGATCGAGGGCTTCATCGACCAGGGTGTCGACGCGATCGTGCTCCTGCCGTTCGACGGTGCCGCCCTGACCGACGTGGCCCTGGAGGCCATGGAGGCCGGCATCCCGGTCATCAACGTGGACCGCGAGTTCAGCAGCCCGTTCGCCGCCCGCGCCACGGTGCTCGGCGACAACTACGGCATGGGCGTGAGCGCCGGCACCTATATCTGCGAGCAGCTCGGGGACAACCCGGACGCCGTGGTCGCGGAGATTGCCGGCATCGACTCGCTGCCGCTGACGCAGGACCGCAGCAAGGGCTTCAAGGACGCCCTCGACGACTGCGGGCTCGACGTCGACGCGCGCGTCGCGGCCGAGTTCACCGTCGAGTCCGGCGAGGAGCAGACGGCCAACCTGCTGTCGGCCGAGCCGAAGATCGATGCCATCTGGAACCACGACGACGACCAGGGCATCGGCGTCCTGGCCGCCATCGAGAACGCGGGCCGGGACGAGTTCTTCCTGGTCGGCGGCGCGGGCTCCAGCAACATGATGGAGGAGATCCAGAACCCGGACAGCGTCGTCAAGGCGACCGTCATCTACCCCTCCACCCAGGCCGCGGACGGCGTCAAGTTCGCCCGCCTGATCGCCCAGAACAAGACGGTCAGCGACCTCGCCTCGATCGGCGTCCCCCGCACCGTGCAGCTCTACGCGCCCGTCGTCACGGCGGACAACGTCGAGGAGTACCTGCCCATCGGCTTCGACTCCTGACGCTGTGACACATCGGGACGACGCCCGCTCGGGCGTGCAACACGGCGGTGAGACCACAGTGCGGGGAGGCGCGGGATGAGTACAGCAACGAGCGAGCTCGGCGTCGGCATGGTCGGCTACGCGTTCATGGGTGCGGCGCACTCGCAGGCCTGGCGCACGGCGCCGCGGTTCTTCGACCTGCCCCTCGTGCCGCGCATGCGCGCGGTCGCGGGGCGGGACGAGGCCGCGGTCCGGGCGGCGGCGGACCGGCTGGGCTGGGACGACGCCGTCACGGGGTGGCAGGAGCTGCTGACCCGGGACGACGTCGGGCTGATCGACGTCTGCACGCCCGGCGACACGCACGCGGAGATCGCGGTCGCCGCCCTGGAGGCGGGCAAGCACGTCCTGTGCGAGAAGCCGCTGGCGAACAGCGTGGCCGAGGCGGAGGCGATGACCGCCGCCGCCGAGGCCGCGGCGGAGCGCGGCGTGCGCGCGATGGTGGGGTTCACCTACCGTCGCGTGCCCGCCGTGGCGCTGGCCCGGCAGCTCGTCCAGGAGGGCCGGATCGGCCAGGTGCGGCACGTGCGCGCGCAGTACCTCCAGGACTGGCTGGCCGACCCGCAGACGCCGATGTCCTGGCGTCTCGACAAGCAGAAGGCGGGTTCGGGCGCCCTGGGCGACATCGGCGCCCACGTGGTGGACCTGGCGCAGTTCGTGACGGGCGAGCCGCTCACGGGGGTGAGCGGCCTGCTCGAGACCTTCGTCCACGAGCGGCCGGAGGCGGTCTCGTCCTCGGGTCTGTCCGCGGTGGCCGACACCGCCCGCACGGGCCAGGTCACGGTGGACGACGCCGCGGTGTTCCTCGGGCGGCTGTCGGGCGGCGGGCTGGCGACCTTCGAGGCGACGCGCTTCGCCTGGGGCCGCAAGAACGCGATCCGGCTGGAGGTCAACGGGTCGAAGGGCTCCCTGGCCTTCGACTTCGAGGACATGAACCTGCTGCACTACTACGACGCGACGGACGAGTCGGCGATCGCGGGCTTCCGCCGGATCGTCGTCACGGAGCCGGAGCACCCCTACGTGGCCGCGTGGTGGCCGCCGGGCCACGGCCTCGGCTACGAGCACGCGTTCACGCACCAGGTCGTGGACCTGATGGGTGACCTGGCCGCCGAGCGGCAGCCGACGCCGTCGTTCGCCGACGGCCTGCGCGTCCAGCGGGTGCTGGACGCCGTCGAGCGCAGCGCCGCCGGCGGAGGGGGGTGGGTCGCGCTGGTCTGACCGGTGGATCGGACCGGCGCCGTGGACCGGCTCGAGCGGGGGCTCGGGCCGGTCCCTCCCCAGGCCTGTGCACGAGCAGTCTCGCAAGGCACTAGTACTGACCCGACTCAATGAGGAGCTCCAGGTGAGAAACGTGCTACGAACCAGCCGCATGCTGCGGTCGGTGGTCGCGGCAGCAGCCGTGACCGCGCTCGGCGTCCCCGCCCTGGTGGCGGCCGCCGCGCCCTCGGTCGCGTCCTCGGGTGTGCCGGCTGCGGCCGCCGCCGGGACGTCGGCCGCCGTGACCGCCGCTGATGCGGCCGCGGCAGAACCCTTCGATGCCCTGGTGTTCTCCAGGACCGCCGGCTTCCGGCACGGCTCGATCCCCGCGGGGATCGAGGCGATCACCCAGCTCGGCGCGGCAAACGACTTCACGGTCACCGCCACCGAGGACGCGAGCGTCTTCTCCGACGAGGGGCTGGCCGAGTACGAGGTGGTCGTCTTCCTGTCCACCACCGGCGACGTCCTGGACGAGCAGCAGCAGGCCGCCTTCGAGCGCTACATCCAGGGCGGTGGCGGTTACGCCGGCATCCACGCGGCGTCCGACACGGAGTACGACTGGCCGTGGTACGGCGAGCTCGTGGGGGCCTACTTCAACTCCCACCCGGCCAACCAGGACGCCACCGTCAAGGTCGAGGACCACGACCACGCCTCGACCGCGCACCTGCCACAGCGGTGGGACCGGTTCGACGAGTGGTACAACTTCCGCACCAACCCGCGCGACAAGGTGCACGTCCTCGCCTCCCTGGACGAGACCACGTACGACGCCGGGACGGGTGCGATGGGGGCCGAGCACCCGACCGCCTGGTGCCAGGTCTACGACGGGGGCCGGTCCTGGTACACGGGCGGCGGTCACACCGACGCCTCGTACGCCGAACCCGAGTTCCTCGAGCACCTGCTGGGCGGGTTGCAGACCGCGGCCGGGGTCGTCGACTCCGACTGCGCCGCGACCCAGAGCGGCAGCTACGAGATGGTGCCCCTCGACGAGGACACCGCCAACCCGATGATGCTGGACGTGGCGCCTGACGGCACCGTCTTCTACGTCGAGCGGGACGGGCGCGTCCAGGTGATCGACCCGGAGTCGAACACCACCAGCACTGCGATGACGCTGCCGGTCACGCAGTCCAACGAGGACGGCCTCACCGGCGTCGTCCTCGACCCGGACTTCGCGACCAACGGGTGGGTCTACCTGTTCTGGTCGCCGGAGGACGTCGGCGACGACGGACCGCACAACCGCGTCTCCCGCTTCGACTACGACGCCGGCTCCGGCACGATCGACCAGGCGTCCGAGGAGACCGTGCTGATCATCCCGACGCAGCGCCAGACGTGCTGCCACGCGGGCGGTGACATGGCCTTCGACGGCGACGGCAACCTGTACGTGGCCACGGGCGACAACACGAACCCGTTCGAGTCGCAGGGGTACGCGCCGCTGGACGAGCGGGCGGGACGGGCGAACTACGACTCCCAGCGCACGTCGGCCAACAGCAACGACCTGCGCGGCAAGATCCTGCGGATCACGCCGCAGGACGACGGCTCGTACACGATCCCCGAGGGCAACCTGTTCGCCCCGGGTACGGCCGACACGCTGCCCGAGATCTACGCGATGGGCTTCCGCAACCCGTTCCGGATCGGCGTCGACCCGGCGACCGACAACGTGCTGGTGGCCGACTACGGCCCCGACGCCGGGGCGGCGAACGCGGACCGCGGCCCGGCCGGGACCGTCGAGTGGAACGTCGTGAGCGAGCCGGGGTTCTACGGCTGGCCGTACTGCACGGGTGCCAACAACGCCTACCGCGCCTACGACTTCGCCACGGGGCAGTCGGGCGCGGCGTACGACTGCGCCGGCGGCGCAGTGAACGACTCGCCGAACAACACCGGCATCACGCAGCTTCCGCCCGCGGTGGAGGCCGAGGTCTGGTACGGCTACGGGACCAACCCGCTCTTCCCGGAGATCGGGGGCGGCGGCGCGCCGATGGGCGGCCCGGTCTACACCTATGACCCGGAGCTGGAGTCCGACACCAAGTGGCCGGCCTACTGGGACGGCAAGGCGCTGTTCGGCGAGTGGAACCAGGGCCGGATGTACTCCTTCCAGCTCGCGGGGGAGCAGCGGGACGACCTCGTGGACATCAACCGGGTCCTGCCGGGGATCTTCGACCCGAGCGCCGGGTTCGACCGGCCGATGGACTTCGACTTCGGTCCTGACGGTGCGCTGTACGTCGTGGACTGGGGCTCCGGTTTCGGCGGCAACAACGACACCTCGGGCGTGTACCGGGTCGACTACGTGGAAGGCGACCCGGCGCCCATCGCCCGGGCGTCCGCCGACGTGACCTCCGGCCTGGCGCCGCTGACCGTGCAGTTCTCCTCGGAGGGCACGCGGCACCCCGCCGGGGAGCCGCTCACCCTGCAGTGGACCTTCGGCGACGGCTCGGCGCCGAGCACCGAGGCCAACCCGACCCACACCTACACCGAGAACGGCCGCTACACCGCGCAGCTGGTCGCCACCGACCCGGCCGGGCAGACCGGCGTGGCGAACGTGACCATCGTGGTGGGCAACATCGCGCCCGAGGTGTCGATCACGTTCCCGGAGAACGGCGGGTTCTTCGAGTGGGGCGACCAGGTGCGCTACGAGATCGCGGTCGACGATCCCGACGGCGAGGTGAGCTGTGACGACGTCACGCTGTTCACCTCGCTGGGCCACGACTCCCACGCGCACCCGTTCGAGGAGCTGACCGGCTGCTCGGGTGTCATCCAGACCGCCCGGGACGAGGGGCACGGCATCGAGTCGAACATCTTCTGGGTGATCGAGGGCTTCTACACGGACGACGGCGGCGCCGCCGGCGCACCCCTGACGGCAACCGACCTGCAGGTGCTGCAGCCCAAGCTGGTCCAGTCGGAGTTCTTCACCGGCACGGGCCGCGTGGACGGCATCGGTGACGGGGCGGGCGACCCCGGCGTCCAGATCGAGCAGACGGGCGACTCGGCCGGCGGCGGCCAGAACATCGGCTTCATCGAGCCCGGGGACTACTGGGCGCACGAGCCGGTGAGCCTGGCCCAGGTCGACTCGATCTCGCTGCGCGCCGCCTCAGAGGGCGGTGGCGGCGAGGTGTCGCTGCGCTGGGACGCCCCGGACGGTCCGGAGATCGGCCGGATCACGGTGCCCGGAACCGGTGGCTGGCAGCAGTACGTCGACGTCGGGACCGAGCTGCACGACGTGCCCTCCGGCTCGGGCTCGCTGCACTTCGTCCTGCTGTCGGGAGGCATCAACGCCAACTGGATGGAGATCGAGGGCCGCGGCGTCACCGACAACCAGCGGCCGGAGGTCGAGCTGACGGTCGACCCGGTCGCGGGCGACGCCCCGCTCACCGTGACGGCGTCCGCCACGGCCACGGACCCCGACGGGACCGGGGACCTGACCTACGCCTGGGACGCCGGTCTCGGTGACGGGTTCGTCGACGGGACGCCGGCGTTCGAGCACACCTACGAGGAGCCGGGGACGTACCGGCTCCAGGTGCGCGTCACCGACGAGGGCGGCGCCTACGCCGTCGAGTACGTCATGGTGGAGGTCACCGGGACCGTCGCCGAGCCCGAGCTGTGCCTGTCGGGCCGGTCGGACGACTTCCTCGGCGACGAGCTCGACCCGGACCGCTGGACCGTGCTGGACCGCAACCAGGACCTGCGGGTCGCGGACGGGACGCTCACGATCCCGGCCACCGTCACGGACTTCTACGGGACGGGCAACTCCACCGTGCCGAACCTCGTGCTGCAGGACCTGCCGGACGGCCCGTTCACCGCGACGGCGAAGGTCACCGTCCCGGCCCACGCGCAGTACCAGCAGGCCGGACTGCTGATCTACGGCGACGCGGACAACTACGCCAAGATGGTGATCGAGGGGCGTTCGGCACCCGCCGACCCGGCCACGCGCATCTTCCAGTACATCCGTGAGGAGGCCGGCGTGCCGAACGAGGTCGGTGACTCCAACACCGCCGCCCTCGGACAGGCGTACCCGGACACGGTGTACGTGCGGCTGTCCAGCAGCGACGGCGAGGACCTGACGGCGGCGTACTCGGACGACGGGGTGGACTTCACGGCCATGCCGCAGACCAAGTCCCTGTCGGGCATCGACGACCCGCAGATCGGGCTCTTCGCGCTCGCGGGCAGCGGTTCGGCGGCGCCGGTCGTGGACGCGCGGTTCGACTGGTTCCACATCACGCCGGACGACACGGCCGAGACCCCCGGGCCGGACGACGAGTTCGACGGGGACGCCCTCGACGCCTGCCGCTGGGACGTCGTCCGCGACGACCCAACGGGCTACCGGGTGACGGGTGGCGCGCTGGAGATCGACACGACCGCCACGGACATCTACACCGGCTCCAACACCGGCACGCCGAACATCGTCGTGCAGGACCTGCCGGAGGACGACTGGACGGTCGAGACGCTGGTGGACGGCTCGGACTTCGACCAGCAGTACCAGCAGGGCGGTCTCATCGTGTACGGCGACGACGACAACTACGTCAAGCTCGACCTCGTGACCGACAACGCGGTGGGCAGCCCCGTCGCGCAGCGCCTCGAGCTGCGCAGCGAGGTCGACGCGGTGGTGCAGGACCCGCAGCCGAACGTGAACGGCCTCACCTCGGGCACGTGGCACCTGCGGCTCTCGAAGGAGGGCTCGACCTTCACCGGTGCCTACAGTGCCGACGGTGAGGAGTGGACCGCGTTCGACGGGTCCGTGACCCATGACGGGCTGCAGGACGCCCGGGTGGGTCTGTACGCGCTCGGTGCCGCCCAGCAGTCGGTCGCCACGGCGACGTTCGACCACTTCCGGGTGGTCGGCGCCGCCGAGCCGCTCGCGGTGAGCGGCACGCTGTCACCGGCCGAGCCGGACGGCCCGGACGGCCAGTGGCTCGGGCCGGTCACGGTCACCGTGGAGGCCACGGGCGGTCCGGCCGGCGCCACGGTGTACCGGGAGGTCAACGTCGACGACGGCGGCTGGACCGAGTACACGGCGCCCGTGGAGATCTCGGCGTCCGGCGCCCACACCGTCCAGGTGCGGGCGTCGGTGGACGGCGACACGGTCGTCGGCGAGACCCTGCGGTTCACGATCGCCGCGCCCGCGCTCGACGAGGCGACGCCCGCGGTCGAGATCGTCCAGCCGACGTGCTTCTACGACCGGTCGGGGGCCGAGGTCGTCACCGGCGGCGCCCTGGTCACCGCCGACGTGGAGGGCGTGCGGTCCTACGTGGTGCGGGAGTGGGTCGACGGCGCGGCCGGCGACGTCGTGACCGACCTCGACGACCTCGCCCCGGGCCGGTACCGGGTCGCGGCCCGGCCGGCCGACGGGTACGTCCTCGTCGCCGAGGGGGACTGGCGGCTCAACGCCGCCGGGCTCGCCGTGCTGTTCGTGACGATCGAGGAGCCCGAGTGCCCTGACCCGAACACGCCGGACGTCGTCGTCACAGCGACGACCTGCGACGCCGGGGGGTCGATCGATCCGGTCGAGCTGCCGGGCGTCCGCAGCTACGTCGTGCACAACTGGGTCGACGGCAAGGCGGACGGCAAGCCTCGCGACCTGGCGAACCTGGCCCCGGGCGACTACCGCGTGATCGCCACGCCGGAACCTCGGACGAGGCTGACAGTGGCCGGGGACTGGCAGCTCAGCCCCTCCGGCAAGGCATTCGTCATCGTGACCGTCGAGGACGGGTGCGCGACGGACCAGGGGGCCGTGTGAGGAGGTTGACGCGCCTCGGGGCGGCGCTGGCGCTGGGGCTCGGGCTCGCCGTCGGGCTCGCCGCTGCGCCGGCGTCGGCGCACGGCGGGAAGATCGACATCGAGCTCGGCACGGACGGCGCCGGCGGAATCTCCGCCGCCCTGGTCTGGGCGGGCGACAAGCACCCCGTCGAGGAGTCGGCCGTGGTGGAGGTCCGGGCGGTCTCCGACACCGGCGACGAGGTGGGCCCGATCACCCTGGTCTCGGCGTCCGAGGGCGTCGGCTGGTACCGCTCGGAACCCGCGGTGCTCGACGAGGGGCACTGGACGGTGACCGCGCGGGTCAAGGAACCGGCCAGGGCGAAGGTCGAGACCGAGGTCGACGTGGTGGCGCCGCCCGCCGCGGCGGAGTCGGAGGACGCAGAGCCCGAGGCGGCGGAGACCGGGGCCGGGTCGGACGGCTCGCCGCCGGCCGAGAACACCACCGGGCCGGACGGGGCGGGCACGGCAGCACGGGCGGACGACGTCTCCTCGGCGTCGTCCGGCCTGCCGGGCTGGGCCGGCTGGGTCCTGGGTGCGGTCGTCGTCGCGGGAGCGGCGGCGGTCGTGCTCCGGCGCAGGCGAACTCCCTGACCGAACACCGATGGGCACGACCGGCGACGCCGGATCGTCACGCACAGGAGGAAACCATGGCACGACCGATCACCCTGTTCACCGGCCAGTGGGCCGATCTGCCGCTCGAGGAGGTGGCACGCCTCGCGTCGGAGTGGGGCTACGACGGACTGGAGCTCGCCTGCTGGGGCGACCACCTGGACCCGTGGCGCTGGGACGACGACGAGTACGTCGCCGGACGCCTCGAGCTGCTGGAGCGGCACGGCCTCAAGGTGTGGGCGATCTCCAACCACCTCAAGGGCCAGGCCGTCTGCGACGACCCCATCGACCAGCGCCACCGCGACATCGTCTCCGACCGCGTCTGGGGCGACGGCGACCCCGAGGGCGTGCGGCAGCGCGCCGCCGAGGAGATGAAGAACACCGCGCGGCTGGCCGCGAAGCTCGGCGTCAAGACCGTGATCGGGTTCACCGGCTCCGCGATCTGGAAGTACGTGGCGATGTTCCCGCCGGTCTCCGACGCCGCGATCGAGGCCGGCTACCAGGACTTCGCCGACCGCTGGAACCCCATCCTCGACGTGTTCGACGAGGTGGGGGTCAAGTTCGCCCACGAGGTGCACCCCAGCGAGATCGCCTACGACTACTGGACCACCGTCCGCACGCTCGAGGCGATCGGCCACCGCGAGGCGTTCGGCCTCAACTGGGACCCCAGCCACATGGTGTGGCAGGACCTGGACCCGGTCAGCTTCCTCTGGGACTTCAAGGACCGGATCTACCACGTGGACTGCAAGGACACGAAGAAGCGCATGACGAACGGCCGCAACGGCCGCCTGTCGTCGCACCTGCCGTGGGCCGACCCGCGCCGCGGCTGGGACTTCGTCTCCACTGGGCACGGCGACGTCCCCTGGGAGGACGCGTTCCGGATGCTCAACACGATCGGCTACGACGGCCCGATCTCCGTGGAGTGGGAGGACGCCGGCATGGACCGCCTCGTCGGCGCCCCCGAGGCGCTCCAGTTCGTGCGCTCGCGCGCGTACGACGCGCCCGACGCGGCGTTCGACGCCGCGTTCTCGACACGCTGACACCCTCCACCCGCTGATGCACCGCTGACAGGGAGGTACGACCAGGAACGACGAGCACGACCCGGCGTCGCCGTACGGCGCCGGAGCAGCGAGGACCGGGCCCCGGACGAATGGGATGCGCACGAGGCCCGGCCGGCGTGACCAACTCGACGAGGAGCTGCATCACGGATGAAGAGTATCGAGACGCGCGCTCACGCGCGCCGAAAGAGGACGCTCGCGGCGCTCGCCGCCGCGGCCCTGGTGGGCACGGCGCTCGTGGCCTCGCCGACGGCGTTCGCGCACGACGGCCACGACACCGCCGACGCGGCGGCCGCCGCCGACACGGACTGGGGCAACTACGAGAAGATCCTGCTCACCAAGGACGTCGGTGAGCCGATCGACCTGGCGGTCCTGCCCGACCAGCGGGTGCTGCACACGGCCCGCAACGGCGACGTCCGGCTGACCGACCCGGCCACGGGCGTCACGCGCGTCGTCAACACCCTGGACGTGTACGCCAACTCGGAGGACGGCCTGCAGGGCATCGCCCTGGCGCCCGACTTCGAGGAGAGCAACCAGGTCTACCTCGTGTACGCGCCGCGGGACGCGGACGGCGACGGCGCGGCGGACACGCCCGCGGGCAACGCGCCCAACACGCTCCCCGCGGGCGAGGACGAGAGCTACTGGGACCAGTGGGTCGGCGTGAACCGCCTGGCCCGCTACACGTGGACGGGCGACGCGCTCGACCTCGACTCGGAGCAGGCGATCCTCGACATCGAGGTGCAGCGCGGCCAGTGCTGCCACGTCGGTGCCGACATCGACTTCGACGGTGAGGGCAACCTCTACCTGTCGACCGGCGACAACACCCCGGCCGGCACGCCGGGCGCCAACGGCTACGCCCCGAACAACGACGCGCCGAACATGAACCCGGGCTTCGACTCGCGGCGCGGCGCGGGCAACACGAACGACCTGCGGGGCAAGATCCTGCGGATCGACGTGAAGGACGAGATCCCCGCGGGCACGGCGCCGGGCGAGGGCAGCACCTACGACGTCCCCGCGGGCAACCTGTTCGCCCCCGGCACGGAGAACACCCGTCCGGAGATCTTCGTGATGGGTGTGCGCAACCCGTTCCGCATCGAGGTCGACCCGGAGACCAACTCCCTGACCTGGGGCGACTACGGGCCCGACGCCGGCGCGGCCAACGCGGACCGCGGCCCCATGGGCTACGTGGAGTGGAACGCCGTGGGCCTCGACGACCCGCACAACGCCGGCTGGCCGTACTGCCACGGCCCGAACGCGGCCTACAACGAGTGGAACTTCGAGACGGCCACGCCGCGCGAGTTCTTCGACTGCGCGGCGCCCGTCAACAACTCCCGCTGGAACACCGGCCTGACGAACCTGCCGCCGTCGCGCGCGGCCACCCTGTACTACGGCGACCAGCCGGGCCAGCAGCCCCGGGACGAGCTCGTGAGCTTCGGCTCGGGCAGCGGCCAGGCGCCGATGGGCGGCCCCGTCTACCACTACGACGCGGACAGCACGGCGCCCGGCAAGTTCCCTTCAGTCTGGGACGGCAAGGCGTTCTTCGGCGAGTTCTCCCAGGACTACTACGCCGCGTTCAGCGTGGACTGGTCCACGTTCGAGGTCGGCGAGATCGAGGACTTCTTCCCCAACTCGGCGCTCACCGCCGCGGGCATGCCGATCAACGACAACCCGATCGACCTGGAGTTCGGCCCGGACGGCTCGCTGTACGTCCTGGAGTACGGCGACGGGTTCTTCCGGCAGAACCCGGACTCCGGGCTCTACCGCATCGACCACGCCGAGGGGAACAAGGCGCCGCAGGCGCAGTTCACGGCCACGCCCGAGTCGTCCCCGTCCGCACCCGTCGAGGTCACCTTCGACGCGTCGGGCTCCAGCGACCCGGACGGCGACGCGCTCACCTACGAGTGGGACGTCGACGGTGACGGCACCTTCGACCTGACCGGCCCCGAGGTCACGCACACCTACACCGAGCTCGGTGTCTACACCGCACGCCTGCGGGTCACCGACGGCAGCGGCAAGCGCACGCTCACCTCGACGTCGATCAGCGTCGGCAACGAGGCGCCCGAGGTCACCGTCGACCTCCCGGCCGACGGCGGGTTCTTCGACTGGGGCGACGAGGTCGCGTTCCAGGTGACCACGAACGACACCGAGGACGGCACCGAGACCGTCTGCGAGCGGGTCGCCTGGTCGTACGGCCTCGGCCACGACGAGCACGCGCACCCCGAGGTGTCGGGCACCGGCTGCACCGGCGTCTTCCCGACCGACCCCAACTCCCCGGAGCACGGCGCCGGCGCGCACCTGTACGGCGCCGTCGTCATCACCTACACCGACAACGGGGCCAACGGCCTGCCGCCCGCCGCCGGCGAGGCGACACTGCGCCTGAACCCCAAGCTCCAGCAGGCGGAGCACGCGACCCTCACGGGCGTCGAGGTGGTCCAGGACGAGACGGCCTCGGCCGGCGCGTACGTGGCCGGCCTGGGCAAGAAGGACTCCCTCGCCCTGGAGCGGGTGAGCCTGTCCGGGATCGACAGCACGACCGCGACGGTGCGCGGCAAGGGGCAGCTCCAGCTCCGCTGGGGCTCGCCCACGGCCAAGCCGTTCGCGACCGTGAAGGTGAACGCGCGCACGTGGAAGGACGTCGACCTGTCGTTCCGCGACCGCGACCAGACGGGGACGCTCTACGTCACGGCGACGGGCGGCACCCTCGACGTGGACGCCCTGACGATGGTCGGCGAGGGCGTCGGGACGCCCCCAGCGGCCGCCCAGAACTCGACCGGCCCGTCCGGGGCCGCTCGGACCGAAGGAGAGCAGTGATGGAATCACGCACTGACGTCAACCGCAGGAACTTTCTGAGGCTGGCCGGCGGCACCGTGGCCGTGGGTGCGGCAACGCTCGCCGGAGCCGGTCTCGCGGGCAGCGCCGCCGCGGCGACCCTCGCCCCGGCCGCTCCCGCGGCAGCCGCCGCGGGCAAGGGCGGGGGCCGCGTGCTCGTGCCCGCCGGCCACATCGGCATCCAGCTGTACTCGATCAGGGACAAGGTCTCGTCGCTCGGCTTCCGCACCGTGTTCGAGCGGCTCGCCGACATGGGCTACGCCGAGGTCGAGTTCGCCGGCTACACGCAGGGCCAGGTCGGGGCGATCACGCCCCAGGAGATCCGGCAGCTGCTCGACGACAACGGCCTGAAGGCCGTGGGCTCCCACCGCGGGATCTCGGACTTCGCCAACAACATGGAGCTGGAGCTCGACATCGCCGAGACCCTCGGCATGGAGCACGTGGGCACCGCGCAGGCGCCCACCAGCAACCGCACGGTCGCCGGCTACCTCGCCGCCGCCGAGCAGTTCAACGGCTTCGGGGAGGCGGCGCGCGCCCGCGGCCTGAAGTTCTACCAGCACAACCACGACGGGGAGTTCGGCTTCGCCACCGACAACCCCGACGTGCGGCTCTACGACGTCTTCTACGACAACACCGACCCGCGGAAGGTCTTCCTGGAGATGGACGTCTACTGGGCGTTCGTGGGCCAGCACCGCTACCCGGGCTTCGAGCCGGTGGACTACGTCAAGCGCAACCCGCACCGCTACCCGCTCCTGCACCTCAAGGACGGCGACGCGAACCCGGCCAACACCGGTGGCTACGACATCGTGGAGTTCGGTGCCGGCGACCTGCCGTACACCGAGTTCCTGTCGGCGCTCGCGGGCTCGGGCCGGCGGCACGGCATCTGGGAGCAGGACAACGCCGCCTCGGTGGCCGCGCCCGGCTTCCCGGTCGACTCGTTCGGCAACGCCGAGCGGTCGTACGTCGAGATCCGCTCGCTGCGCGCCGAGCGCTGCTGACCCGGCGCTCGCAACAGGGCCAGCGACGGGGTCCGCAGGAGGGTGAGTGAGGTGTGGCCGACGCCTGAGGGCGCCGGCCACACCCTTCTGCCCGTGGGCTGCGGCGGTATGCCGGGCGGGCGGACCAGGGGAAAGGCGAGGGCGGTGAGCCACGCGGTCTCGGCCGCGTCGTCGACGCCCGCCCGCCGGACGGCGCCGGGGAGGGCATCCGGTGCGGGGCGGCGTGCGGTCTGGTTCGCGGCGGACGACGCCGGTGCGTGCTCAGGTGTCACGAGCGACCCGAACGCAGTACGCGGCTCCGGTGCGTGGTCTCGACGTGCGGTCCAGGCAGGGGGAGCGGAAAATGATCGTGGGGGAGCGGCAACGGACGGCACGTCGGGGTGCGCGGACCGGGGGCTGGTGCCTCCGGTGCGTGGCCCCGGTCACAAGCGTTGTCCGGTGTTCGCTCATGAGCTGTTCAAATGCGCGCTGACCTGCGGAAACATGGTGTGCCGCAGGCCACTGTGCCCGAGTTGGCGTGTACGCGGGATCGTGTGTAATGTTCTCCAGGTCAGCCCGACGGGCAGACGGACACCGGGTAGGAAACGAACCGAGTGGCCGCGCCGGGGCTGAAACCCACATCGCAGGATCGAGGAACTTTGTGTTCCCCGGAATCGGGTGGGTCGCCATTTTCGGCAAGCGGGTTGCAATTCCTTCCGGATCGTAAGAACCGGAGCGAATTTGATCGGCCGAAAGAATCTGGTAAGTTTAAGGAACTGCCCCGGACAGGGAAGCGAACGGAAAGTTCGCGGTCCTGACGGTGTGCGTCGGTTGTTTGAGAACTCAACAGTGTGCTTGATAGTCAATGCC
>NZ_JBIRXX010000004.1:0-313399 GCF_044389365.1 Promicromonospora sp. NPDC019610
TTTGGGGGGGGGCCCGCCCCCCCGGGCGCGGGGGCGGGGGGCCCCGCCCCCCCCCCCCCCCCGGGGCGGGGGGGCCCTCCCCGCCCCCCCGGGCCCCCCCCCCCCCCCCCACGTCCGCGGGCGCGGAGGGTCAGTGGAGCGACATGAGCGGTTCGCCCGTCGGGCTCAGCTTCGCCGTGCCGAGGTTGCCGACGGTGCAGCTCCCGCTGCGCGGGTTGCCGGCGTTCCAGACCTGGCGCAGGCAGTTGCGCATCGCGAGCTGCCCCCAGTAGCTGGGGTGCAGCGACTCCTGGACGTAGTAGGGCGAGTCGCCGATCGTGCTGACGGTGCGGATCTGGTTGACCCACTCGGTCCGGTCGACCGCGCCGGGTGACTGCCAGCTCGGCAGGCCCACCTCCTCGTAGAGCCCGACGCCGGTCTCGCACAGCCGCTTGCCGTCGAACGCGTGCGTCATGTCGAGGGTGCGGACGTTCGGCAGACCGACGTCGGAGGCGGCGCCCAGCAGTGCGCCGTTGATGGTGGGCAGGGCCGTGGAGTTGGCCCAGTCGGCGTCCCGGTTCCACAGGCCGCAGCCGCCCGTGGACTGCCGGGTGTAGCCGGACTCCGCGTAGCGGATCCCGGAGCCGTTCGGCACGGGCGACGGGTAGGTCTGGACCACCAGGGTCCACTGGCCGGTGCTGTAGCCGGCGTTGCTCATCGCGGTCGCTACGTTGCGGAGCGCGCCCGCCACCCGGGCCCGGATCGTGGCGACGTTCGAGGCGGTGAAGTTGGCCGTGACCGAGCTGTCGTCGTGGCAGTAGTTCTTCCACCAGCTCGGCGAGGTGAGGAAGTTGACCACGCAGCTCTGCACGACGCTCGCGAACTGGAAGTCGTTCCCGCCGATCGAGACGACGACCATGCGCACGTTCCGGGTGGCGGCCGCCTCCTGGAGCATGCGGGCCTGGCCCTTGCCGGCGGAGCCCTCGTAGAAGTCGATGCCCGGCTTGAAGTACGTGCCGGTCGAGGTGGCGGTCGTGGCCCCGCTGCAGGCGAGGTTGAGGCCGTTGACACCTCCGCCGATGTGGGCCTCGGCGGAGGAGGCGCGGTGGCACCGGGCGATGGTCTCGCCCGTGCCGCCGGCGTTGTCGAAGTAGGCGGTCGGCCCGAGGGCGTCGGCGCGGTCGGAATCGCTGTTGGAGGCGCCCGCCCAGCGGCCGGCCTCCCCGGAGATGTAGGAGTCGCCGAGGGTGACGACCCACGGGGTGCCGACGCCGGGGCCGTCGGCGGACAGGGGAGCGGCGGACAGGGGGGCAGCGGACAGGGGAGCGGCGGTCGCGGGCGTGGCCGCGGTGACAGCCGTGACGGCGGCGAGGCAGGTCGCGACGAGCAGGGCGAGGGTCCGTCGGGTGTGCAGGTGCCGGCTGTGCAGGTGTCGGGCGTGCAGGCGTCGGGCGTGTACGCGTCGGGCGTGCGGGTGTCGGTAGCGGTGGCCGGAGCGGTCGGAAGAGGGCAGGTGCGTCGTCATTGGCACTCCTGTGTCCAGGCAGTGCCGGTGCGGCACTGCTGACCGGATCTTCAATAGCGGAGCTTATGCCACGGCCGCGCTGGGGTAAACGGTAAGTAAAAGACCCGGGAAAACTTCCCGCGGTACTCGCTAGACCTGGCCGACGGCGACCACGGTCAGCACGACCTCGCCGGCCTCGTCGCTCGCCGCCAGGTCGACCCGCGCGGTGATGGCCCAGTCGCGGTTGCGGTCGGCGTCGTCGAGCACCTGCCGCACCCACCAGGTGCCGGGCTCGACGCGGCCGGTCTCGCCGTCCTGCCCGACGGTGCCGGTGCTGCTGGAGCTGCCGGTGCTGCCGCCCGGCAGCTCCGCGCCCGGCTCCAGGATGGTCAGGAGGGCGGCCGAGCGGGCCTCCGGGCCGATGCCGACGGCGTCGTCGCCCTGCTCCTCGAACAACGGGTCCAGGGCGTCGGCCCACGCGTCGGCGTCCCAGCCCGGGTCCAGCGCGGCGAGCGCGGAGTACGCCTCGCGGGCGACGAGCTCGACGCGGCGGAACATCGCGTTGCGGACCAGGCGCCGGAACGCGCGCGGGTTGCCGGTGACGGGGCGCACGGGCGCCTCGGCCCCGGCGTCGGCGAGCTCGCCGTCCGTCACGAGGTCGGCATCGTCGTCCACGGGGTTGGCCAAGCGCTCCCACTCGTCGAGCAACGAGGAGTCCACGCCGCGCACGAGCTCACCGAGCCACTCGATGATCTCCTGCACCTCCTCGGTGCGGTGCTCGTCGGGAACCACCTGGCGGACGGCCCGGAAGGCATCGGCGAGGTAGCGCAGCACCACGCCCTCGGTGCGCTCCAGCCCGTACACGCTCACGATCTCGGCGAACGTCATGGCCTTCTCGACCATGTCGCGCACCACGGACTTGGGCGACAGCTCGGCGTCCGCGACCCACGGGTTGGTGCGGCGGTAGGTCTGGAAGGCGGGTTCCAGGAGGTCGGCCAGCGGCTTGGGCCACGTGACCTCCTCCAGCAGCTCCATGCGTTTCTCGTACTCCAGCCCCTCGGCCTTCATGGCCGCGACGGCCTCGCCGCGCGCCCGGTTCTGCTGGCCCATGAGCACCTGGCGCGGGTCGTCGAGGGTGGCCTCGATGACGGAGACGACGTCGAGGGCGTGCGTCGGGCTCTCGACGTCGAGCAGGTCCATGGCCGCCAGCGCGAACGGGGACAGCGGCTGGTTCAGCGCGAAGTCGCGGGGGAGGTCCACCATGAGGCGGGCGGACGGCCGCAGGCCGCCGGCGCCGTCCGGCACCCGGACCTTCTCCACGACGCCCGCGAGCCGCAGCGACCGGTAGATGCGGAACGCCTGCCGCACGTGCTCGGCCTGCTGCGTCTCCGAGTCGTGGTTGGCGGTCAGGAGGTGGCGCATGGCGTCGACGGGGTCGGTCGCGCCGGTCTGGCCGGGTCCGGAGCCGTGGCTGGAGGCGCGCGCCAGCACGTTGAGCACCATCGCGTGGTTCACGCGGAACTGGGAGACCAGGGGCTCCGGATCGGCGTCGCGCAGGCGCTCGAAGGTCGCGTCGGTCCAGTTCACGCTGCCCGACGGCGCCTTCTTGCGCACGATCTTCTTCAGCTTCTTCGGGTCGTCGCCGGCCTTGGCCAGGATCTTCCGGTTCTCGATGACGTGCTCGGGTGCCATGACGAGCACCTCGCCCACGGTGTCGTACCCGGCCCGGCCCGCGCGCCCCGCGATCTGGTGGAACTCGCGCGCGCTGAGGTGGCGCATCCGCTCGCCGTCGAACTTGACGAGACTCGTGAGGAGCACGGTGCGGATGGGCACATTGATGCCGACGCCGAGGGTGTCGGTGCC
Organism: Promicromonospora sp. NPDC019610; assembly: GCF_044389365.1. Taxonomy (NCBI): domain Bacteria; kingdom Bacillati; phylum Actinomycetota; class Actinomycetes; order Micrococcales; family Promicromonosporaceae; genus Promicromonospora; species Promicromonospora sp. NPDC019610. Next base: position 3,347 of record NZ_JBIRXX010000004.1, read on the forward strand.
GCACACGACCTTGAGCAGGCCCTTCTGCGTCAGGCGCTCCACCAGGCGGCGGTACTTGGGCAGCATGCCCGCGTGGTGCACGCCCACGCCGTGCCGCAGGAACTTGCTCAGGATCTTGCCGAACCCGGTGCCGAACCGGAAGGCGCCCATCTCCGCGATGATCGCCTCCTTCTCGGACTTGCTGGAGACGTTCATCGACAGCAGGGACTGCGCCCGGTCGACGGCGTCCTTCTGCGTGAAGTGCACGACGTACACCGGGGCGCGGTGCGTGGTCACCAGCTCCTGGATCACCTCGGTGAGCGGCTCCACCACGTAGGAGAAGGTGAGCGGCACGGGGCGCTCGGCGCCCGCGACCTCGGCGACGGGCCGCCCGGTGCGCTCCTCGAGGTCCTCGCGCAGCCGGGTGGTGTCGCCGAGTGTGGCGCTCATCAGGATGAACTGGGTGTTCGTGAGCTCCAGCAGCGGCACCTGCCACGCCCAGCCGCGCTGCGGGTCGCCGTAGTAGTGGAACTCGTCCATGACGACCTGCGCGATGGCGTCGTCGTCCGCGGCGGTGTTCGTCTCGTCCGCGGCGTCGCCCCGGCGCAGCGCGAGGTTCGCGAGGATCTCGGCGGTGCAGCAGATGATCGGGGCGTCCGGGTTGACGGCGGAGTCGCCCGTCATCATGCCGACGTTCTTCGAGCCGAACGCGGCGACGAGGTCGAAGAACTTCTCGCTGACCAGCGCCTTGAGCGGCGCTGTGTAGTACGTGCGGCCGCCGCGCCCGGAGCGGTGGGCCGCCAGAGCGGCGAACTGCGCACCCATGGCGACCATCGACTTGCCGGAGCCCGTGGGTGTCGCGAGGACCACGTGGGACCCCGTCATGACCTCCAGGAGGGCCTCCTCCTGGTGCGGGTACAGCGCGCGCCCGCCCGCCGCGGCCCACTCGCCGAAGCTCTCGAACAGGACGTCCGGGTCGGGGTCCTTGCCCGTGGGCGCGGGCAGGTACGGGATCAGGGTCCCCGCGGGCTTCGGGGCGCCCGACGACGAGGCCGGGCGGTCGGTGGCGGAGGGGGCGGTCGAGGTTGTCGACGTCGTCGAGGAGGGCGCGGTCATGGTGCTGCCCATTCTTGCAGGCGGGTGAAGAGGGGCGGAGATCCGGTCCCCGCACGGGTGCGGGGCGGGCGTGCGGGTCGGCGGGCTGGCTTGGTGGAGACCCTCGTGGCGTCTTTTCGCCGAGAGAGTGCGACCACAGGCGACCCATTTGAAGGGTTGTGCACAGATTTCCGATGGGGCCGTCGCTGCGGACGGTTGTTCCATATGGTGGGGGTGGTTGAGCGGAGATCGGGCTGGTGGTGGTGCGGTCTTGGTGAGGAGGTGACGGCCGTGGTGGTCGAGATGGTGCAGCCTGCTGAGGGCGAGAAGGGCTCCTCGCGCGAGGTGGCGGACGTTGTCGCCGACCTCGGGCGGATCGTGGACGAGCTGGTGGAGGTGGCGGGGCCGGAGGCGCTGGACGCGCAGGAACTGGCTGGTGCTGGTGCTGTCGCGGACCGGCTGACGTCGATGTCGCCGAGCCTGCGCAAGGCCGTGCATCGCCTCGACGTCCTGCGCGTGTCCTGGCTGCCCAGGATCGAGGTCCACGGGCTGTGGGCGACGGACGGGTCGCGCACGTTCGCCGCGTGGCTGTCGCGGCGGGAGGGCGTGCGGTTCGGCACGGCGAGCCGGGACGCGAGGGCCGGACGTCGGCTCGCCGCGTACCTGCCGGCGACGCTCGCCGGGGCCCTGGCCGGCCGGGTCGGCCCCGAGCAGCTGCGGGCGATGATCGACAAGGCCCCGACCTCGGACATGCGCGCCGAGGCGCTCGCGGAGGAGGTGCTGGTAGAACCCGGCGTGACCGAGCTCGAGGTGATCGGCGGTTCCGAGCCCGTTGACGGGGACGACGGTGGTGACAGCGAGCCGGGGGGTGGTGACTCGGGCGGTGGTGACTCGGCCGCCGGTGACGTGGCTGGCGACGGCCCGGGCGGTGACGCCGGTGAGGGCAGCGCGCTACGGCCCAGGGCTGCGACGATGACCCGGGAAGAGCTGCTGCTGACCCACGTCGAGCTGAACACGCCGGACGGCTTCCGGCGCATCGTCGACCGGTTCGCCGACCAGGCGGACCCGGATGCCGACGAGCGCGGCTATCGGATCGCCAAGGAACGTGAGCACCTGGAGCTGGCCAAGACGCTGGGTGGGTTCCACGTCAAGGGCTTCCTCACCGACGAGCACGGCCACGCGCTGAGTGCCGCGCTCGGATCGGTGATGGGCAAGCCGACCCCGGGCGACGACCGGACGGCGACGCAGCGCCGGGCGCAGGCGCTCGCGGACCTGGCTCGCACGGTGCTCGACAACGGCCGGACGGGTTCGGGTGCCGCGGTCCGGCCGCAGATCAGCGTGCTCGTGTCGCTCAGCGAGATGGACCGGCTGGTCGACGGGACAAGTGGGTGCGGAACCGAGGGCGGTGCGGGTGCGGGTGCTGGAGGAACCTCGCGCTTGCGGGCGGGTGCGGCCTTCGAGTCGATACCTCCGACACTGGTCGGAGACGGGCGCGACACCGTCGTCCCGAGAAGTCTGTTTCGCCGGTTGGCGTGCGACAGCGCCATCACACGTGTGGTGTTCGGCCCCGACAGTGCGGTGGTCGACGTCGGGCGGGCACAACGGACGGTCACCGGCCAGATGCGTAGAGCGGTGACGGTCCGGGACCAGCACTGCGTCTATCCGTCGTGCGACCAGCCGCCGTCCCGGTGCGAGGTCCACCACGCCGTCCGGCACTGGGCCGACGGCGGCGAGACCTCCGTGGCCAACGGCGCCCTGCTCTGCTATCACCATCACGATCTGGTCGATACGACCGGCGTCACGATGCGCTGGCGAGAGGGCGTCGGTGGGTGGGCCTTCAAGGATCGTCACGGCAGGGCGATCGCCGACCCGGCCGCGCCAGATGATCCGGCGTCACCGGCGGAGCTGGTTGATCGGGCAGGGCCTGTGGTCCGGTCCGACGGTGGTGAGCCACCGGACCCGGCGGCGTGAGCGCCGGGCTGGGCCGGGCGGCGTGACCGCCGGGCCGGACTGGGCAGCGGCTGGTCGGGGTGAGCGGCGTGGCCGCCGGGCTGGCTGGGCGGGGTGACGAGTGGCGTGACCGCCAGGCTGGGCTGGGCGGGGGCCGAGCGGCGTGGCCGCCGGGTTGGGCCGGGCCGGGCCGGGCTGGATGGGGCCGGGCTGGACGGGGCCGGGCTGAGCTGGGCCGGGCTGGAGCTACCGGGGAGTCGTCTGTGCGATCCCGGTCGGCTTGTCGTCCGCGGACCTGCTGTCCACGCGCTTCTCGCCGGCCTGCACCGCGACCACCCCGGCGAGGATCAGGGCGCCGCCCACGAGCTGGATCGGCTGCGGCAGCTCGCCGAGCAGCAGCCAGGCGAAGCCGATGGCGGAGACCACCTCGAACAGCCCGACGAAGGACGACAGCCGGGGACCGAGGAGCCGGCCCGCGGCGATCCCGGCGACGTAGGCGAACGCTGCGGTGATCACGCCGAGGCCCACGAGCGGCAACCACCACGGCACTGCCGTACCCGCGTACACCGGCGAAGCGGTGCTGTACTCGAGCGGCATGAGCCCGGTCGCGCCGAGCAGACCCAGTGCCACGGTCGCGGTCGTCAGCCCGCCGGCCGCCAGGGCGAGCGGCGGTAGGCCGGTGTCGACGTTCGCGTTGATGACGAAGTAGGTCGAGACGCCGAGCATCGCGACCAGGGCCCACGCGATGCCGACGGGGTCGACGGCCCTGGCGCCCGGGGCACCCGAGATCAGGTTCAGCACGAGCACGAGACCGACGGCGGCGAGCAGCGTGCCGCCGACCGTCGCCCGCGTGGGGCGCTGACCGTGCCGGAGCCAGAACCAGAGCACCACGGCGGCCGGCGCCGTGTACTCGATGAGCAGGGCCGGTCCCACGGGCATGTGCTGCACTGCCGAGAAGTAGGCGAACTGGCAACCCGCGACGGACACCGCGCCGTAGACCGCGATGAGCCCGAGGTTGCGGCGGACCGGCTTCCAGTCCCCGCGCAGCGAGACGATGCCGAGCGGCAGCACCACCAGCGTGGCGATGGCCACCCGGACCAGGACCATCGCGCCCGGGCTCCAGCCCGTGTCCAGGAGCCCGCTGGCGAACACCCCGGACAGGCTGAACGCCACCGCCGAGGCGACGGCGAACACCAGACCCAGGGCGAGCCGGCGCGACGGCCGGGGCCGGACGACGCGGAACCTACGGAGCCCGCGTGACTCACGGAGCCCGCGCGACCCCCGTGCGGCCGGCCCGCCGAGGCTCGGGCGGCCGGGGACCGGCCCGTTGATGTCAGGTGTCACAGCGCCCATGGGTCCTGACGCTACGGGCGGGGAGAGTAATGTGTCAATGTGGTTTTCACTCATGACACCGAGGAGTCGCTCCAGGCCGCCGTCGTGCTCGTGAACGCGGGCGAGCCGCCGGTCACGATCGGGACCGTGGCCGACCTCGACGCGTTCTTCGCCGGGCAGGGCTACACGGGTCGGCACGACGGCACGCAGGCCGAGCTGGAGGAGGTGCTGGCGCTGCAGCCGCGGCTGCGCGAGCTGCTCACCGCCGACCGGGACGCGGCCGTCGCGCTGGTCAACGACATGCTGTCCGCCGCAGGGGCGGTGCCGCAGCTCGTGCGGCACCCGCCCGCCGACTGGCACATCCACGCCGTCCCGAGCGACGCGCCGCTCGCCACGCGCATCCTGGTCGAGACGGCGATGGCGATGATCGACCTGATCCGGGACGACGAGCTGTCCCGGCTCGCGGTGTGCGCCGATGACGACTGCCAGGGGATCGTCCTGGACCTGTCCCGCAACCGGTCGCGGCGCTACTGCTCCACCACGTGCAGCAACCGCAACGCCCAGGCAGCCCATCGCGCCCGGCGCGCGGATCAGGCGTCGTCGGTGTCGGCAGTGTCCTCGTCGGCGGTGTCGTCGTCGGCGGTGTCGTCGACGGCGTAGTCCACTGCGTAGCGCGACCGGCCTGCGACCATGGCCGCGACGATCGCGTCGGCCACCCCGGCGACGTCGTCCGGCAGGTCGGTGAGGACGGCTCCGGGCGGGGCTGTCGGGCTGTCGCCGTCCGCCCCGTCGCCGCCCGCGCCGTCGGTGGTCGCGCTCTCGGTGGACGCGGTGTCGGAGACCGCGCCGCCGGGGCGCGCGCCGCCGCGCCCCGCGTCGCCGGTGCCCGGCGTCGTCGCCCGGACGAAGTCGTCGTGCATGTGCCGGGCGGCGGCGAGGTCCGTGAACCCGTGACCCGTGCGCGTCTCGACCCGCCGCAGGCAGACCTCCACCGGCGGCAGCAGCACCACGTAGTCGAGCGCCGCGACACCGGCGAACCGCGCGAACGTAGGCAGGAACCACGGGCCGATCACGCCGTCGTAGACCACGACCATGCCACCGGCGGCGAAACCGCCCGCGGCGGCCGCTGCGGCGCGGGTCGTCGTGTCGTTCTGGGCATGCGACTCCGGGAGCCAGGGCGGGATCATCCCGCGCCGCAGGAAGCGGAAGAACGCGTCACCCTCGACGAGGACGCTCGGCTCCCAGCGGTCGACCAGGGCCTCGCACACCGTGGACTTGCCCGAGCCGGGCGGGCCGGTCACGACGAGCAGGCCGGGGGTGGTGGTTCCCGCCGCGGCCGCCGTGCCGGTGCCGGTCCCGCTCACCCGAGGTCCCACAGGAGGCGGTACCAGGCGACCCGCTCCGGGTCCTCGTCGATCCCGTACGCCTCGTAGACCAGGTGGTCGTACCCGGGGCCGTAGTTCCACCCCAGGCTGTAGGTCGCGACGGCGAGGTCGGCCCAGCGGTCGGCGACGCCGAGCCCGCCGAGGTCTACGTGCCCGAACCAGGTGCCGTCGTCGGCGAGCAGGGTGTTGGGCGCGCAGGCGTCGCCGTGGCAGACGACGACGCGGTCGTGCTCGGGCGCGTCCGCCAGGCGCGCCCGCGCCTCGGCCGACCACCCGTCGGCGGCGTGACCCCGGACCGCCCGATCCTCGGCGATCGCCATGCGGTCCTCGATGCTCCAGGTCCACGGGCACTCGTCGACGGGCAGCACGTCGTGCAGCGCGCGGAGCCCGGCCCCGATGGCTCGGGCCGCGGTCTCCGGCTCGGCCAGCCAGCGCGGGTCGACGGCGGAGCGCGCGGGCATCGCGGCCGTGACCAGCCACGCCGCCTCCGCGTCGGAGCCGACGTCGAGGACGTGCGGCACCGGCGTCCAGGTCTCGGCCCAGCGCATCCGCGCCGCCTCGTTCTCCAGGTCGACCCGTTCGGTCGTCGCCCGGTCCGAGAACGGCATCCACTTGACGTAGTAGCTGGACGACGGAGCCGGGCCCGTCACGTGCGTCGTGGGGTGCGGCGGGTCGACCCGGAAGGTCAGGCCGCCCAGCTCGTTGCGCCAGGCCGGCGTGAGGTCTCCGTCACCGGCCAGCTCGCGCACGACGTCTGGCACCGAGACCGCTTCGGCGGGGATCGTCATGGGCCCAGCGTGGCAGACCGGGCCCGGTGAGGACGAGGTGAATTCCGGCGTCGGACGACGGCGTGGGTCCCGGCATCTCCCCAGGTGCCTCCCCCGAACTGGCCTCCTCACGCGCCTCCTCACGCGGCTCCTCACGCGCCTCCGTACGCGCCTCTTCCGAACATGCCTCCTCCGAACGATGTACACCGCTGTGCGGAGATCGGCCGGATGGCCGACGCCGTCGCGCCCGGTCCGCGACAGGCTCGGTCCATGCCCGCCCACGAGCCGTCGAGCACGGCCCCACCAGCGACCTCGTCCGTCCCGTCCGTCGAGTCTGATCCTTCTGTCCCGTCCGTCGGGTCGGTCCCGACGGGCGCGTCCGGCCGGATCCTCGCGCTCGACGTCCTGCGCGGGATCGCGATCCTCGGCACTCTCGCCAGCAACATCTGGCTGTTCAGCACGCCGGGCGGGCCGGCGGCGTGGCTCACGGACGGCTTCGCCACCGACGATCCGGTGCGGACCGTGCTGCAGGCGCTGTCCAACGGGAAGTTCCTCGCGCTGCTCACGCTGCTCTTCGGGGTGGGGCTCGAGCTGCAGTACCGCTCCATGGTGCGGCGGGGGCTGCAGTGGCCCGGCCGGTACGTGCTCCGGGCCACGATCCTCTTCGTCGAGGGTCTGCTGCACTACGTGCTGGTCTTCGAGTTCGACGTGCTCATGGGGTACGCGATCGCGTCGTTGCTCGCCGCCTGGCTGGTCGGGCGCAGCGACCGCGTGGTGCGCGTCTGGGGCGGCGTGGTGGCCGGCGTCTACGTCGCGGCGATCGTGGCGCTCACCGCGCTCCTGGTCGGCACCTCGGGCGATCAGGCCGGGGGCGATCAGGCCGGGGGCGATCAGGCCGGGGGCGGGCAGGGCGGGGGCGGGCAGGGTGCGACGGCCGCTGGGGGCGACGGCGCCGCGAGCCTGTCGACCGCGAGCTGGCTGGACCAGGTGGTGCTGCGGCTCACGCACATGGACGTGTTCCGGATCGAGCTCCTCCTCATCGTGCCGTCGGCCACGGTGCTGTTCCTCGTGGGTTCGCGGCTCGTCCGCGCCGGGATGTTCTCGACGACTCAGGAGGGGGCGCGCCTGCGCCGTCGGCTCGCATGGGTCGGGCTGGGGGCCGGGGTCCCCCTGAACGTGCTGACCACGTGGGCCGGGCCGGGCTGGGTGCTGGTGGACCGGTACCTGGTCCCGCCACTGGTGGCGCTCGGGATCCTCGCGCTGGGCACCACGCTCGTCGCCCGCCTGCGGCCGGGCAGCCCGCCCGGCCTGCTGTGGCGCGGCGTCGAGGGGGTCGGGCGGACCGCGCTGTCCTGCTACGTGCTGCAGAACGTGCTCGCCTCGGTGATCTGCTTCGACTGGGGACTCGGCCTGGCCGGGGGCGACCCGTGGCAGGTCGTCCTGATCTGGGCCGCGATCTCGCTGACGCTGATGGTGGCGGCGCCCCTGTGGCTGCGCAGGTGGCCCCGCGGCCCGATCGAGCTGGTGATGCACCGCGTCTACGACGCGGGCCGCAGGTGACGTCGCTGGGCGGGCTGCCCTGGTCCGGGCTGGCCTGTTCCGGGCCGCTCTGGTCCGGGCTGCGCCAAACCGGGCTGCTGACGGACGTGACGCACCCGGAGCGCCTCCTCGGCGTCCCAGAGGGCCCGGTAGTAGCGGGTGCGTTCGGGGTCGGGCGCGACGCCGTAGGCGGCCAGGACCAGCGGTTCCAGCCCGGGGCCGTAGCGGCGGGTGATGCTCCGCGTGGTGACCGCGATGTCGGACCAGCGGTCGGCCACCCCCAGGTCGCCGACGTCGACGTGCGCCGCGAACCGGCCGGCGCGGTCGAGCAGCGTGTTCGGCACGGTCGCGTCGCCGTGGCAGACGACGAGCCGGTCCACCGGCGGCGGGTCGCCCAGCATCGTCGTGAGCGACGCGCGGGCTGTCGCGCCCGTGCCGATGCCGATGCCGGTGCCGGTGCCGGTGCCGATGCCGATGCCTGTGTCGGTGCCGGTGCCGGTGCCTGTGCCTGTGCCTGTGCCGATGTCGGTGCCGCTGCCGGTGCCTGTGCCTGTGCCGATGTCGGTGCCGGTCGCCAGGGCGGCGACGCGCAGCTCGGCCGTGCGGACGAACGGGCAGGTGTCGGTGGGCAGCGCGTCGTGGAACCGGCGCAGGCCCACGCCGACGGCGATCGCCGAACGCTTCGCGAGGGCGCGCCAACGGGGTTCGATGGCGGACGTCGCGAGCGTGCCGCCCACCTCGACGGTCTCGGTCAGCAGCCAGGACCCGCGCGGGTCGCGTCCCACGGCGAGCACGCGGGGCACCGCCGTGAACGAAGCGGCCCAGGTCAGCCGGTCCGCCTCGGCGAACGGGTCGGGGCAGGCCGAGGAGCGGGGGACCCACTTGAGGTAGGCGCTCCGCCCGGCGATGTCCGACGCCGGGCCGGGCGACTGACGGTCCTCGAGCCGGGCGGTGAAGCCGCCGTACTCGTTGCGCCACACGGGAACGACCGTCACGGCCGGCCGTAGACGTCCGGCCAGGTCGTGCATGACGGGCGGTACTTCGACGGGTGTCGGACCGATGCCGACCACTGTGCTCGACACGGCACCATCCTCCCATAGAGCGGGTGAAAAATGGCGCCCGGTTCGTGATGCCGCGGGGTACTGGATGACACGAGGGGCCGGGTGTCCGGCGCGCTGATCGGCGTCGGGCACCCGGCCCTGGGTGGTCCGTGGTTGTCAGACGGCGGTCAGCGCCCCGCGCGTGCCGAGGGCCGCCGGCGCCTGTGCGGCCGCACCGGCGTCTGCCGCACCGGCGTCGGCTGCGGCGGCACCGGTCACGGTGACGTCGACGCACTGGTAGAACGCGTTCACGGTGTCCGCGATGTTCCAGCGGGCCAGGATCGTGTGGTCGCCGGCCGGCAGGCCACTCAGCGTGTGCTCGACGGTCGCGCCGGGCTGGGCGCCGCCGTCGTCCACGGTCTTGAAGAGCTGGCCGTCCACGAAGTACTCCCAGGTGGACGTGGAGTGCCGGGCCGTGATCTGCCAGCGGAACGTGGTGTCGCCGCCGATGGTGGTGCGCGGCCAGGGCAGCGAGTCGTCGTCGACCACGGTGAAGCCGCTGCCGCCCGAGCACTGCGTGGAGCCCTTCGGTGCCTCGACGCTCTGCGGCTCGTACTGGAGGCCGCCGCAGTCGAAGCTCACGGTGCCGGAGGCGCAGTGGTCCGCGCGGCTGGGCGGGCTGGTGATCCAGCCGTGGGCCTGCGCCTGCGGCAGCAGCGCGCCCGGGGCGGCGGTGAGGAAGGCCGCCGCGAGGGCCAGGGCGGCGAGCGCGGAGAGCAGGAGTCGGGTCTGCGGGCTGGCGGTTCGTGCACGGTTCACGGTGATGCCTTCCGTCGTACGAGCGGGTCTCCGGCCCGGGCGACGCCTCGGGGTAGATGAGTCGCGTCCGGGTCGAGCGGGTGAAATTTCCTGGATAGGCATCGAACCTAGGAAATGGTTGCTTTGCTGACAATGAGGGTGAATTCGTACGCGGTTCCCCGTATTTTCGGCCGTTCGGCGGGTCCTGGGACGGGCGAACGGCCGGCCTCCCGACGTGGGAGACCGGCCGTTCCGGCCCTCGTTTCTGGTGACCGTTTCTGGTGACCGGTTCTGCTGACCGGTTCAGCTGCCGTTTCCTGGCGGGGTCAGCGGTGGGCGGCCAGCAGGCGGCCGTCGACCGCCGTCTGCTGGCCGGCGCTCGCGCTCCCACCCCCGATGTTGACGTCCATGCAGGCGTAGAACGCCATGGCGGTGTCGTACACGTTCCAGCGGGCGAGGATCGTGTGGTTGCCGCTGGGCAGGCCCGTCAGGGTGTGCGTGACCGTCGCGGGCGGCGTCGCGCCGTTGTCGTTCACCGTCTTGAAGAGCCGGCCGTCCACGAAGTACTCCCAGCTCGCCGTCCGGTGGAAGGCTGTCAGCGTCCACCGGAAGGTGTGCGTGCTGCTGATGCTGGTGCGCGGCCAGGCCAGGGAGCTGTTGTCCAGCGTGGTGAAGCGGCTGCCGCCGGAGCAGAGCATCGACCCCTTCGGCGCCTCCACGCTCTGTGGCTCCCATTCGACGCCGTTGCAGGACCAGCTCACGGTCCGCTTGGCGCAGTGGTCCTGCCGGCTCGGCGGCGAGACGACCCAGCCGTGGGCCTCGGCCCGGGGGGTCAGGGCGTTCGGTGTGGCGACCAGCGCCGTCAGGGTCAGGGCCAGGACGGCGAGGACGCCGAGCAGGACTCTGGCGACGGGTGTCTGCGGTGCGGTGACTCTCATGGGGCTCACCTCGTGTTCTGTCGGTGGGAACTGCGAAGTTGGGAGTTGCCTGGGGTGCTCCTGAGTGCTGGGGTGCGACAGGCACGACGCTAGAAAGGGGGAGGGCCCGGCGACAAGTAGGGCAACTACGTACGCGTGCGGGCCCGAAAAGCGCGGATCGACGCCGGTTACGGCGTGTCGAGCGCCGTGCCGGACGCCGTGTCGAGCACCGCGTCGGACGCCGCGTCGAGCACCGCGTCGCAGGCCCGGAGCAGCCGCTCCCGGAGCGCGCCGGACCGGCGCGCGAAGTCGCGCTGCCGCCGCACGTACTCGGCCTTGCCGCCGGGCGTCTCGATCCGGACGGCCTCGACGTCGTACTCGGAGACGTCGTACGGGGAGGCCGCCATGTCGGTCCAGCGGATGTCGCGGGCCAGCTCGAACGCGTCGAGCAGCAGGTCGCCGGGCACGGCCGGGCCGAGCTTGAGGCACCACTTGTACAGGTCCATGTTGGCGTGCAGGCAGCCGGGCTGCTCCATGCCGACCTGGGTGGCGCGCGTCGGCCGGAGCTGGTTGCGCGACGTCGCTTCCGGCGTGAAGAACCGGAACGCGTCGAAGTGCGAGCAGCGCACGGGGTTGGCCTCGACCACGGCGTCGGTGCCCTCGTGCCCGAGCCGGAGCGGCAGGGGGTGCCGCTGGTCGCGGCCCGCCTCGCGGTCGCGGTAGACCATGGCCCACTCGTGCAGCCCGAAGCAGCCGAACGTGCCGGGCCGCGACGCCGTCGCCGACAGCAGCTCGCGGACGTACCGCACGGTGTCGCCGCGGTCGGCGAGGAACGCGTCGCGGTCCAGCGTGACGGAGACCGGGAACCCGACGGCGTCCGGCGGGGACGTCCGGTGCCACCGCCAGGCGGTGCGGTCCTCCGGGTCGGGCACGCCGGACCCGGCCGCCGGGTTCGCGGACGCCGTCGAATCGTCCGCCGTCGGGCCGGACGCCGTCGAACCGCCCGCCGTCGGGTCGAGCGCGCCCCCGCCGTCGGGCAGCGCGAGCGCGACGCCCGCACCCGGGTGCCAGCGCCGCAGGTGCGCGATGCGCGTGGGGTAGTACGTGAACAGGAAGTCCTCGATCGCGTGCTTGCGACCGGCCGCGCGGGCGGCGCGCCAGACCGCGGTGAGCGCGTCGGCGCGCTCGGCGTGGGCGGCGGCGAGGGGCAGCCACTCCTCGGGGAGCAGCGCCGCGGTCGGCCTGCCGAGGACTGTGGTCACCGGTCCAGGGTAAGGCGGCCCGGCACCGGCCAGGCACCGGCCAGGCACCGACCCAGCACCGCGCGGCGCATAGGGTGCGACCATGTCCGACCTCCCCCTGCGCCGCCTCGGGCGCTCCGGCCTGTCCGTTCCCGTCGTCGGCCTGGGGTGCAACAACCTCGGCCGCCCCGGCACCGTCACCGAGACCGTGGAGGGGGCCACGGCCCTGGTCGACGCCGCGGTCGACGCGGGCGTGACCTTCTTCGACACCGCCGACGCCTACGGCGCCCGGCCCGGCCTGTCCGAGGAGCTGCTCGGCGCCGCGCTCAAGGGACGTCGCGACGACGTGCTGATCGCCACGAAGTTCGGGCTCGACGTGCACGGCGCGAACGGCCAGGACTTCGGCGCGCGCGGGTCGCGCCGGTACATCGTGCGGGCGGCCGAGGCGTCGCTGCGCCGGCTCGGCACGGACTGGATCGACCTCTACCAGCTCCACGCGCCCGACCCGGCGACCCCCGTCGACGAGACGCTCGCCGCGCTCGACGACCTGGTCCGCTCCGGAAAGGTCCGCTACGTGGGCCACTCCAACTTCCGCGGCTGGCAGGTGGCCGACGCCGAGCACGTGGCCCGCGCCCAGGGCGGCCTGAGCGGCACCCGGTTCGTCTCGGCGCAGAACAAGTACTCGCTGCTGGCCCGCGGCCTGGAGCGGGAGGTGCTGCCCGCCGCGCGGGAGTACGGGATCGGCGTGCTGCCCTACCACCCGCTCGAGAACGGCCTGCTCACGGGCAAGTACGCGGGCGGTGCCCGGCCCGACGGCTCGCGCCTGGTCACGGCCAAGCCCGAGCTCCTGGAGACCGCACCGTGGGCGGCCCTGGACAGGTTCGCGGCGTTCTGCCGGGAGCGGGACGTCACGGAGACCGTCGTCGCGTTCTCGTGGCTGCTGTCCCGGCCCGAGGTGTCGTCGGTGATCGCGGGCGCCACCCGGCCCGAGCAGGTGCGCGGCAACGCCCAGGCCTGGACGTGGACGCCGACGGCCGACGACCTCGCCGAGCTGGACGAGATCTTCCCCGCCTGACCTGCCCGACCCCGCCTGACGTGCCCGACCCGCCCTGGCGTGCGACGGCGTCTGACACGACGTTCACCGGGCGGCGTGGGCTGGGTAGCGTGGTGGCATGAGCCATCCGTTCCGCCAGGTCAACGTCTTCTCCGCCACCCCGACGGGCGGCAACCCCGTCGCCGTCGTGCACGGGGCCGACGGCCTCACCGACGAGCAGCTTGCCGCCTTCGCGCGCTGGACCAACCTCTCGGAGACCACGTTCCTGCTCGACCCGACCGACGCCGGCCGGGCCGCCGGCGCCGACTACCGCGTGCGGATCTGGACGCCGGGCGGCGAGCTGCCGTTCGCCGGGCACCCGACGCTCGGCACCGCGCACGCCTGGCTGGAGGCGGGCGGCGTGCCCCGCGGGCAGGACGTGGTCCAGGAGTGCGGCGTGGGCCTCGTGCGTGTGCGGCGCGAGGACACGGACGCGGGGCAGCGCCTCGCGTTCGCCGGTCCGCCCCTGTCCCGTTCGGGCGCGGTCGACGCCGCCGACGTCGCCCAGATCGCGCGCTCGCTGCGCCTGGAGGTGTCCGACGTCGTCCGCTCGGCCTGGGTCGACAACGGTCCGGGCTGGGTCGCGGTCCAGCTCCGCGACGCCGACGTGGTGCTCGGCCTGGAGCCCGACCTGGTGGCGATGGGCGACCTGAAGCTGGGCGTGGTCGGCGAGTACCCGAGCGCCCACCCGGCACGCAGCGGCGCCGACGCGCCCGCCGTCGAGGTGCGCGCGTTCGTCCCGTCCATCGGCGTGGGGGAGGACCCGGTGACCGGCAGCCTCAACGCCGGCCTGGGGCAGTGGCTCGCCGGCGACGTGCTGCCGTCGTCGTACGTCGCGTCGCAGGGGACGGCGCTGGGGCGCGCCGGGCGCGTCCACGTCACGAAGCTGCCCGACGGCGAGGTGTGGGTGGGCGGCGACACGGTCACGACGATCGTCGGCGAGGTGACCCTCTGACCAGGCTCTGGCCACGGTCTGACCAGGCTCTGGCCAGACTCTGACCAGGCTCTGACCACGCAGGCGGCCGGACCCGGCGTCGGTCCGGCCGCTGCTACGGGAACGCCCGTCGGGCGACCCAGCCGAACAGGCGCTCCAGCGGCCCCCGGCCCAGCAGGGCCCGCCACAGCGTGGCCACGACGAGGGTGACGAGCACCATCCAGCCCAGCGGCGTGTTGGTCGCGGGGTCGAGGAGGTCCCAGTAGGTGCGGGTCCACCACCAGATGGTGACGATCTGCAGGGAGTAGACCGTCAGGGCCAGCGCCCCGACGGCGGCCAGCGGCGTCACCACCGTCAGCACGACGGCGCGCGCGGCCCGCAGGACGCCCGCGGGCCGCGTCTCGCCTCGCGCCGTCTCACCTAGCGCCGCCTCGCCCCATGCCGTCTCGCCTCGCGCCGCCCCGCCCTCTGCCGCGGCGTCGTCCGCGGCCGACCAGCCGTCCCGCGCCACCCCGCCGAGCAGCAGGCACAGCCCGAGCACACCGAGCGCGAACCCGCCGGAGCCGATCGCCTCGAACATCGTGTCGTCGTGCGGTCCCTCCAGGTACAGCCCGGACACGGGCGGCCAGGGGTCCGACCAGGCGGGCGGCGGCACCACGCTGTCCGACGACGTCACGGCGAGCTGCCCCTCGATCGCGGCCAGCCCCCCGGCGTCGGCCACCAGGACCGCGGAGGCGACCGCCGTCAGGGCGGCCACCCCGAAGCCGCCGGCCACCAGGCCCAGGTGCAGCGTGGGCGACCGCAGGTCGCACCGGCCCAGCGCGAGCCCGGCGAGCACGTACGCCATCCAGACCAGCGCGGGGTAGTGCCCCGTGAGGAGGAAGTCGGTGGCCGCGCCGGAACCGTCGTGCGGCGCTCGGAGCCCGGCGCGGGCCAGCGCCTCCGGCCCGTAGTAGACGAGGACGGGGCCGACCACCGCGACCAGCAGGGCGATCGCCGCCAGCCGGCCCGGCGGCACGCGCAGGAACGGCAGCGCGAGCACGAAGTAGGCGGCGTAGAAGCCCAGGATGAGCAGCACGCGCGTGCCGAACAGGTCGAGCACCGCGACCAGGGCCAGGAGCAGCACCACGCGCACGAGGATCCGGGCGCGGGCCGTGCGCATCCGCTCCCCGGTGAACGGCGTCGAGCCGCCCGTGACCAGGGCCAGGGACAGGCCGGCGACCGTCGCGAACAGGATCGACGAGCGCCCGTGCGCGAGGCTCAGCCAGCCCTCGAACGTGCCCAGGTCGTCCGACGTGACGCCCACGTGCGCCGTGAACATGCCGAGCACCGCGACGCCGCGCGCGATGTCGGCGCCGAGCACGCGGCCCGGGCCGCCGAGCAGGTTGTCGCGGAGGGTGCTCCGCACGCGGGCGGACGGCTGGGCGAGCGTGGACATGCGCGCATCCTTGCGCGTCGTGCGGACCGGCGCGCGGGGGCCACGCCGGGTGATCGTCCGGACAGCCGTCCCGAAGGATGAGAACGCGGATGTGCAGCGTGGCGCGGCGCACATACAGTGCGGCCATGACCGGCAGCGCCAACGAGCACGACATCGCTCGCATCGACACGGCCCGCACCGACGCGTCCAGCCACAAGCTCGGCGACACGTTCGGCGGTAGGTTCCCCTCGAACGAGGGCAACGGTGGCCCCGCCCGGGACCGGACCACGCCCGCGGGCACCGACCCCATCGACGCGGTCGACGCCCCCAGCAGCCTCACCAGCCTGACTCGCGGCGCGGACGGCGCGGACAGCGCGGAGAGCCCTGACAACCCCGGTGCGGGGACCGACCTGTCCAAGGAGTCCGAGTCCTACACGCACGGGCACCACGAGTCCGTGCTGCGCTCGCACCGGCGCCGGACGGCGGCGAACTCCGCCGCGTTCCTGCTGCCGCACCTGCTCTCGGACATGACGCTGCTCGACGTCGGCTGCGGACCCGGCACCGTCACCGTCGACTTCGCCGAGCGGCTCACGCAGGGCAGCGTCGTGGGCGTCGACGCCTCCGACGACGTGCTGGAGTCGGCCCGCGGCCTCGCCGACGCGCACGGCACCAAGAACATCACCTTCGAGCACGCCAACGCCTACGAGCTTCCCTTCGAGGACGACTCGTTCGACGTCGTCTTCGCCCACCAGCTCCTGCAGCACCTCTCCGACCCGGTCGCGGCCCTGCGCGAGATGAGGCGCGTGGCCAAGCCGGGCGGGTTCGTGGCGGTGCGCGACGCCGACTACGAGGCCATGACCTGGTACCCGGAGTCCGCCGAGCTCACCGAGTGGAACATGCTCTACCACGAGGTCACGCACACCTACGGCTTCGAGCCCGACGCCGGGCGCCGCCTCGCCTCCTGGGTGCGGGACGCCGGCTTCGACCCCGCCACGATCGAGCCCGGGGCGAGCGTCTGGTGCTACGCCACCCCCGACGACCGCACCTGGTGGGGCGGGCTCTGGGCCGAGCGCTGCACCGAGTCCAACTTCGCCGTGCAGGCCAAGGACTCGGCACTCGCGGACGACGTGGCCCTCGAACAGCTCGCCCAGGGCTGGCGCGAGTGGGCCGCGGCCCCGGACGGCTGGTTCGCGGTGCTCAACGGCGAGGTCCTGGCGCGCGCCTGACCCAGGCGGTGTCCCCGGCGCGCGAGGCGCCGGGGACGCGATGCCCCCGGGACGCGATGCCCCCGGGACGACCGGGAGGTGGTCGCGCGGCTTACGCTGTGGCCGTGCGTATCGCGAGATTTACCACCGGAGACGACCCCCGCTTCGCCCTCGTGCAGCAGGAGGGCGACAAGACCTTCCTCGCCGTGCTGGGCGGCGACCCCCTCTACATGCCGGCCATGCCGACCGGCGAGCGCATCGAGCTGGGCGACGGCGTCCGGCTGCTCGCCCCGGTGATCCCGCGCTCCAAGATCGTGTGCGTGGGCAAGAACTACGCCGACCACGCCAAGGAGATGGGCGGCGACGTCCCGACGACGCCGCTGCTGTTCTTCAAGCCGAACACCGCCGTGGTCGGCCCGGACGACCCGATCGTGCTGCCGGACTTCACGC
This sequence comes from Promicromonospora sp. NPDC019610, assembly GCF_044389365.1. Classification (NCBI taxonomy): domain Bacteria; kingdom Bacillati; phylum Actinomycetota; class Actinomycetes; order Micrococcales; family Promicromonosporaceae; genus Promicromonospora; species Promicromonospora sp. NPDC019610. Next base: position 20,489 of record NZ_JBIRXX010000004.1, read on the forward strand.
AGGAGGTCTCCTACGAGGCCGAGCTGGCCGTGGTGATCTCCAAGGTCTGCAAGGACGTCACCCCGGAGAACGCGCCGTCGTACATCCTCGGCTACACCGTCGCGAACGACGTCACGGCCCGCGACGCCCAGCGCACCGACGGGCAGTGGGCCCGCGCCAAGGGCTTCGACACCTCGTGCCCGCTCGGGCCGTGGATCGACACCGACCTGAACCCGGAGGACGTCGCCGTGCGCTCGCGCGTCAACGGCGAGCCGCGCCAGGACGGCCGCACCCGCGACATGGTGTTCGACGTGCCGTTCCTCGTCTCGTACATCTCCGAGGCCATGACCCTGCTGCCCGGCGACGTGATCCTCACCGGCACCCCCGCCGGCGTGGGCCGGATCGACCAGGGCGACCGCGTCGAGGTCGAGGTCGAGGGCGTGGGCGTCCTCGCCAACCCGGTGCTGCGGCGCCGCTGAGGTGAGCAGCGAGACCCAGCCGGGGACGCCGCCCGGCACGTCCCTGCACGCCGACGCCCTGGCGACCCTGCGCTCCTGGACCGGGCCGACGCCCGAGCAGGAGCGCCTCCGGCTGCGGTACGTGACGCACCTCGAGGCGCACGACGGCACGTTCGGCAACGGAGTGTTCCGGGAGTCCGTACCGGACCACCTCACGGCGTCGACCCTGGTGCTGTCGCACGACGGCGCGCGGGTGCTCCTCACCCTGCACGCCAAGGCGCGGCGCTGGTTCCAGCTCGGCGGGCACCTGGAGGCCGGCGACGTCTCGCTGGCCGACGCCGCCGCCCGCGAGGCCCGCGAGGAGTCCGGGATCATGGGCCTCGTGCCCGACCCCGTCCCGGTGCACCTCGACGAGCACGTCGTGCCGTTCTGCCGGCCGGGCACCGGCGACCCGGACCGGCCGGTGCACCACCTGGACGTGCGGTTCGTCGCCGTCGCGGCACCCGGCGCGGAGACGGCGGTCTCGGACGAGTCCCTCGACCTGCGCTGGTGGTCCGTCGACGAGCTGCCCGAACCCGAGCTGACCGAGCTGGTGACGCTGGCCCGCGCCCGGGCCCGTGGAGCATGATCGAGGGATGATCATCAGGCGCTCCACGGCCCGGGTGCGGCCCGGGCTGCTCGACGAGTTCCGCGCGTTCATCGAGGCGGGCACCGCCGGGTTCGCGGCGCACGACGGCTTCGTGAGCGACGAGATCGTCGTCCGCCGAGGGAGCGCGCCGGGGGACGCCGCGGCGCCGGACGCCCCGGCTCGGGATGCCGCGGCGCTCGACACCGCTGCCCCGGACACCGCGGCGCTCGACACCGCAACCCCCGATGCCCCGACCCCGGACACGCTGACCTACGTGAGCCGCTGGCGCGACGCCGCGGCGCTCGCGGCGTACGCCGGGCCGGGCTGGCGCACCGAGCCCGTGGTGCTGCCCGACGAGGACCGGTTCCTCCTCGGGCCGCTGCGCGTGCGGCACGTCGAGCTCCGGCACGCCGGGCCGGCGGACGCCCCGGCGATCGCCGCCGTCTGGCACGCCGCCTGGGGCGACGGCCACCGTGGCCTCGTGCCGCCGGCGCTGGAGGCGGCCCGCACCCGCGAGTCGTTCGGCCCCCGCGCCGCGGCCCGGGTCCCGGGGACGACGGTGGCGGTGCCCCTCGACACCGCTCCGGACGGTAGGCAGGGCCTGGACGCCGTGGCCGGGTTCGTGACGGTCAAGGGCGAGGAGCTGGAGCAGCTCTTCGTCGCGGCGGCTCACCGGGGTTCCGGGATCGCGTCCGACCTGCTGTCCGCGGGGGAGGCCCGGATCGCGGCCGCGGGGCACGCCGAGGCCTGGCTCGCCGTCGTGACCGGCAACGCGCGGGCGCGCCGCTTCTACGAGCGCGCCGGCTGGTCGGACGGCGGCCCGCTGGACTACCGGGCGGAGACGGCCGAGGGGCCCGTGCCGGTGGCGACACGGCGGTACGTCAAGCGGCTGCACCGCTGACCGATCCGGGTGCGACAGGTCCCGTCCGGCCAGGGGTGCCCGCCGCAGACATTCGTGGTCACCGCGGTGCCCGGCACGCATCATGGTCCCCGTGGAGACCGCACGACGATTCCTGGCACTGACCCCCGTGGCGTTCGGCATCACCGCGGTGGTGCTCGTGTACCTCCGGACGAACGGCGACATCGCGTGGGACGGCGTCGTGTTCGGCCTCGTGAGCGCGCTCGTGGTGACGGCCGGCGCGCTCGGGTCGATCGTCGCCGCGGCCGCCCTGCTCCGGCTGCTGGAGGTCCGCAACGACTGGGCGTCGCTGGCCGTGGGCCTCGTCCTGGCCACGGTCGTCCTGGCGGTCGCGTACTTCGTCGTCGCCGCCACCCTGCCGGAGGGGGACGAGGGCTGGTCCCTGCTCTACGTCCTGGGACCCGCCTTCGCGTCCGTCCCGGTGTGGCCCGCCTTCGCGGTCGCGCTCCTGATCCGGGGCTGGCGGGGCCGGGCCGCCCGGCAGGCGCCGCCGTCGGGCCCCGCAGCGCCTAGGCTTGGCCCGTGACTTCCGTGACCGACACCCCGACTCAGCCCGCGCCCGACGGCGCGGCCGTGCGCGTCCGCTTCGCGCCGTCCCCGACCGGCATGTTCCACGTGGGCGGCGCCCGCTCCGCGCTCTTCAACTGGGCCGTGGCGAAGCAGCAGGGCGGCACCTTCGTGCTGCGCATCGAGGACACCGACGCCTCGCGCAACCAGCCCGAGTGGGTGGACGGCATCCTGTCGGCCATGGAGGCGCTCGGCATCCGCAAGGACGACCCGGCCTTCGAGGGCCCGTACTTCCAGTCCGAGAACGCGGGCATCCAGAAGGACGCCGCCCAGCGCCTGTTCGCCGAGGGCAAGGCCTACTACTGCGACTGCACGCGGGACGCCCTGATCGCGCGCACCGGCAACCAGCAGACCGGCTACGACGGCTTCTGCCGCGACCGCGGGCTGGAGTACGCAGAGGGCCGCGCGCTGCGCTTCCGCACGCCCGACGAGGGGGAGACGCAGGTCGTCGACCTGATCCGCGGCAACCCGACGTTCCCGAACGCGAACCTCGAGGACTTCGTCATCGCGCGTGGCAACGGCTCGCCGGTGTTCCTGCTGGCCAACGTGGTCGACGACATCGACGAGCACATCACCCTCGTCATGCGCGCCGAGGAGCACCTGCCCAACACGCCCAAGCAGCAGCTGCTCTGGGAGGCCCTGGGGCAGACGCCGCCGCAGTGGGCGCACATGCCGGTGATCGTCAACGAGAAGCGGCAGAAGCTCTCCAAGCGCCGCGACAAGGTGGCCCTGGAGGACTACCTCGCCGAGGGCATCCTGCCCGACGCGATGGTCAACTACCTGATGCTCCTGGGCTGGGCGCCGGGCAACGACGAGGAGATCCTCCCGTTCGACGAGCTGGTGCGCCGGTTCCGCGTCGAGGACATCAACTCGTCGTCCGCGTTCTTCGACGTCAAGAAGCTCACCGCCTTCAACGGCGAGTACATCCGGGCCCTGAGCGTCGAGGAGTTCGCCGCGGCTTGCGCGCCGTGGTTGCGGGCCCCGGCCGCGCCGTGGACGCCGGAGCAGTTCGACCAGGCCGTGTTCGACGCCGTCGCGCCGCTCGCGCACTCCCGGGTGGCCCTGCTGTCCGAGATCACGGCCAACGTCGACTTCCTCTTCCTGGACGCCCCGATCGTCGACGAGGACTCCTGGAACAAGGCCATGAAGGCCGGCGCCGCCGAGCTCCTCGCCGACGTGCGGGTGGCCCTGGCCGACGCTGCCTGGGAGGCCGAGGCGCTCAAGGACGTCGTCACCGTCGTGGGCGAGAAGCACGGCATGAAGCTCGGCAAGGCGCAGGCCCCGGTCCGGGTCGCCGTGACCGGACGCCGCATCGGCCTGCCGCTCTTCGAGTCGCTCGAGGTGCTCGGCCGGGAGCGCACGCTCGCGCGGGTCGACGCCGCCCTGGCCCGCCTCGCCGAGACGGCTTCGGCGAACGTGGCGTCCTAGTCCCTGGGCGCCGTGGCAGCTGGAGGTCTTGGCATCCGGACGCCGGGGCCCTCGGCGCCTCGACCGGGGCGTCCTGGACTAACGTGGCAGACGTGACCGACGCCATGACTCCTGACGCCGTGCCGCCCACGACCGACCAGCCCGCAGCGCCGCCGAGCCCGACCACACCAGAGCCGACGCCGCAGTCCTCGTTGCCGCAGTCCTCGTTGCCGGGGGCTGCGGCACCGTCGTCCCCCGTGCCGTCGTCCCTGGTGTCGTCGTCCCCCGTGCCGTCGTCCCCGGCGGTGCGCCCGCCGACGGCCGCTCCGGCGTCGTCGTCGACCTGGGCTCCGGCCAGGCCGCAGGGGCTGCTGGCCGGGCCGCACGGGTTGCTGGTCGGGCCGCAGGGGCTGCCCGCCGAGCCGCGGGAGTACCCGCAGGCCCTCCGGGGCGCGCGGCACCGCTGGTGGCGCCCCCTGGTGGGGCTGGCCGCGGTCGCCGTCGGCGTGGTCGTGATCTTCGGGGCGATGCTGCTCTACGTCCTCGTGTGGGTCGTCGCGCAGGCGTTCGGCACCCAGCTCCCGGACCCGAGCACCGTCACCGACGCCTGGTTCGTGTCGCCGGCCGGCCTGCTCGTGACGAACCTCGGCCTCGCGCTGGGCATCCCGCTCGCGCTCTTCGCGACCTGGGCGCAGGCCCGGCGCGGTGGCCTCGTCTCCTCCGTCCTAGGGCGGGTGCGCTGGCGCCTGCTGCTCGGCGGGCTCGGGATGTCGCTCCTGCTCCTGGTGCCGCTCACGATCGGCACGAGCGTCCTGTTGGCTCTGCTCGGCGGGCCCGACGCCGGTGCCGGGCCAGGTGCCGACGAGGCCGGCCTGTGGCCGCTCACCCCGGCGTCCGGCTGGCTCGTGCTCGCGCTCGTGATCGTCCTGACCACGCCGCTGCAGGCGGCCGGCGAGGAGTACTTCTTCCGCGGCTGGCTGACGCAGTGGATCGGCAGCATGCTGCGCCTGCGGTGGGTCGCCGTGCTCGTGCCCGCCGTGGTCTCGGCGCTGCTGTTCGCGCTGGCGCACGGCGCGCAGAGCCCGTGGCTGTTCGCCGACCGGCTGGTGTTCGGCCTGGTCGCGAGCCTGCTCGCGTGGCGCACCGGCGGGCTGGAGGTCGCGGTCGCGCTGCACGCGGCGAACAACCTGGTGGCGTTCGGCCTCGCGATCGCCTACGACGGGCTCCAGGACTCGCTGCTGATCACCGAGGTGGCGCCGTCCGAGGGGGCGGTGAGCATCGGTGTCACGCTCGTCACGACGGCGGTGCTGCTCTGGTGGGCGCGGCGCCGCAGGCCGACGCTGGTGGTGCCGGACCCGGTGACGGGGCTGGTGCCGGATCCGGTGCCGCTGGTGAGCCCGGTGACGGGGCTGGTGGAGCACGAACGAGCACAGCACGAACGAGCACAGCACGAACGAGCACAGCACGAACGAGCCGACGGAGAGACGGTATGACGATCGCGGGCATCCTGTTCGACGTGGACGACACCCTCGTCGACACCAAGGGCGCCTTCGCGCGGGCGCTCGAGGCGGTGCGGGCGGAGCACCTGCCGCACGTCCCGGCCGAGCGCGACCCGGAGATCCTGTCGCACTGGCGCACCGATCCGGGCGGCTTCTACAGCCGGTACACGCGGGGTGAGATGGACCACGTGACGCAGCGCCGGCACCGGGCGGCCCTGCTGCACGAGACGTTCGGCGCCGCGCCGGTCACGGAGACGTCCTTCGAGGCGTGGGACGCGCTGTTCTGGGGCACGTTCGAGCGGTCGTGGACCGCGCACGACGACGCCCGCGCCGCCGTCGACGCAGCCCTCGCGGCGGGTCTCCGTGTCGGTGTGGTGACGAACGCCGCGACGGAGCTCCAGGAACGCAAGCTCAAGGTCGCCGGGCTGGGCGACCTGCCCGTGCTCGTCGGGGTCGACACCCTGGGCTTCGGCAAGCCGGACCCCCGGGTGTTCGCGGAGGGCGCCCGCAAGCTGGGCGTCGAGCCGGCGCAGGCCGCCTACGTGGGTGACGAGCCCACGGTCGACGCGCTGGCGGCCCACGAGGCGGGCCTGACGGGCGTCTGGCTGGACCGGGCGGGCCATCGCCGGGGTCCGCGGGCTACGGCGGTCACGCGGGGCCGCGTACGGGGCTCCAGCGCGACCCGCAGGACCCGGAGGCGCTGCGTGCGGCGGGCGTCGTGGTCCTCGGGACGCTGTCGGAGCTTCCGGCGGCCCTGGGCTACGGGACCGCCCTCGGCTGACCCGATCTGAGCCGGGTGACGGACGGCACCCTCATTCCGTTTTGCCCACCGTCCGAGGTCAGGTAATGTTCTCCAGCGGTAGGGCCCCCACGGAATACCTGTCGGAGACAGGTGTATCCAGGCGGTCATACCCCCATGGGGTATGGTGTAATTGGCAGCACGAGTGGTTCTGGTCCACTTAGTCTAGGTTCGAGTCCTGGTACCCCAGCGCAGAGCACTGCGCATCCCACACCGACGTAAGTCGGTTGTCGGGTGCGCTATCGTTCTCACGGTGCCGGTTCATACCGGTAGTTCAAGGCCCCCATCGTCTAGCGGCCTAGGACGCCGCCCTCTCACGGCGGTAACGCGGGTTCAAATCCCGCTGGGGGTACGCAGTCCACCGGCTCCGGTCGGCGGACGAGTTCAAGGCCCCCATCGTCTAGCGGCCTAGGACGCCGCCCTCTCACGGCGGTAACGCGGGTTCAAATCCCGCTGGGGGTACAGATCAGGGCCCGGTCCACACGGACCGGGCCCTCTGCTTTCTCCGGCAGGGGGCATCGGCAGGCGGCATCAGCAAGGGGGCGTCGAACGTAGGGTTTGTCGCTCTCTGAGCCGTCGTGGGCCGAGGATGCCTACGTTCGGCCGGCCGCGTCAGCCGGCCCGCCGGGTCAGCGGATCTTCGGGTCCTTGCCGCCCTCGATGAACGGGCGGGGCAGGGCGTCGGACCCGTCGGTCGCGGACGTCGGCCCGCCGGGCACGTGGTCGCCGCCCTTGCCGTCGCTGGTCCGGCCCGGCATCCTCCCGCTGCCCGACGCCGCTGCCACCGGGGGCGTGCCGTTCGTCGACGGCCGGGTGGCGCCTGCGGGCTCGTCGCCGCCCGTGCCGCTGCCGCCCGTGCCGCTGCCGCCCGTGCCGCTGCCGCCCGCGCCGGTTCCGCCCGCGACGTCGTCCGGCAGGGTGCCGCCGGACCGAACGCCGCCCGGCAGAACGCCGCCTGAGCTGGCGCCGCCCGAGCTGACGCCGCCCGAGATGGCGCCGCCCGAGCTGACACTCCCCGACGGGGCGCCGTCCGACGTGGTACCGGAGCCCGGGCTCGCCAGGTCCCGCAGCGCCGGCACCTCGATGCGCTGTGTCGGCGGGTTGCTGCGCCGGCCGATCCGCGGCATGAGCGCGGGTGGTGCGGCGGGTGCCGGCTCGGCGGGCGGCACCGCCTGCGGACGGAAGTCGGGGCCGGACTGGGCGGCGGCCTCGGCGTCGGCGGCGTCCGGGTGGAAGAGCGTCGCGATGATGAGCCGGTAGCGCGAGTCGGGGCGCGGGATCCACGTGACGCGGTCGAACGCCTGGTCCTGGCCCGCGGTCTCGAAGACGAAGGTGCCGTAGCCGAGCACCTGGCCCAGCGGGGTGCGCTCGTACCCGAGGTCTGTCACCTTCTCGGACGGCATCATCGCCACCCGGTGCACGAGGAGCCCGGTGAGCAGGATCAGCCGGCGGTCGGTCATCACGAACCACTCGGCCCGCCAGTCCAGCCACTTGTAGAGCAGTCGCAGACCGAGCACCAGGAACGGCAGCCACACCCAGGCGAGCCCGTCGCGGACGTCGGGGTCCACGGCGACGAGGATCGCCAGCCCCAGGACGAAGGCTCCGGTCGTCGTGAGGATCGGCTCCCAGAGCCTGGCCCAGTGCCGTCGCGTGGCGACGACCACCTTCTCGTCCGCGAGGATGTACCGCTGCAGGGCGCGATGACGGATCACGAAGTCCGCTGCTGCGCTCATGCGGGTCTCCCCGGGTGCGTTCGGAATGGTCCCCTTGCCGTGGGCACGCCCGCCGGCGGACCCACCCGGCGGGTGCCTGGTGCGGGTCGGCGGCGGGTCTGCCCGAGGAATCCCGAGCCCCGCCGCCGACCCTACGTCGTCACCGGCCGATCGACCCGGTGAAGAGCTCCTCGAAGAAGGTGCCGATGTTCGCGATGGCACCCCAGATGACGTCCCAGAGGGCGAGCACGACGTCGGCAGATCGCTCGGGGTCGTTGATGACCGAGTAGAGCAGGAAGATCACCACGACCCAGATGATGATGAGTCTCACCTTAGGCGGCATCAGATTCCTCCGACGTTGGTGCGCGCGCACCGGGTGTGCACACGTCGCGGACGAGACTACTGACACCACCCGGACCTGGGGAATCACCACGCCCGGCGTGGCGGGCCAACGCTCACGGACCGCTCACCGGGCGCACACCTCGTGCGCACGGCCGGGTCCCGCGGGTCCGCCGAGCGGTGGGCCGGGCGGTGGGGTGGGCAGTGGGCCGGGCAGTGGCGCGGGCAATGGCACGGGCAGTGGCGCGGGCGCCGTCCGGCGGACGGCGCCCGCGCCTCACTCGCCGGACCGGTGCAGTACCTCGGTGAGCTTGTTGGCGGCGGCGACGACGGCGGCCGAGTGCAGCCGGCCGGGCTGCCGGGAGAGCCGCTCCACGGGCCCGGAAACACTGACGGCCGCCACGACACGGCCCGAGGGACCGCGCACGGGCGCCGAGACCGATGCCACACCGAGCTCACGTTCTGAGACCGACTGCGCCCACCCGCGGCGTCGGACACCGGAGAGGATCGTGGCCGTGAAGGTGGCGTCACGCAGGCCGCGGTGGAGCCGGTCCGGCTCCTCCCAGGCGAGCAGGACGTGCGCCGCGGAGCCCGCGCTCATGCTGAGCGTGGCGCCCACGGGGATGGAGTCGCGCAGGCCGACCGGGCGCTCGGCGGCGGCGACGCACACGCGATGGTCGCCCTGCCGGCGGTAGAGCTGCGCGCTCTCGCCCGTGTGGTCCCGCAGCGCTATGAGCACCGGGTTCGCAGCCGCCAGCAGGCGGTCCTCGCCGGCGGCCGTGGCCAGCTCGTTGAGGCGCGGGCCCAGCACGAACCGCCCCTGCATGTCCCGTGCCACGAGGCGGTGATGCTCCAGTGCCACCGCCAGGCGGTGCGCCGTCGGGCGAGCCAGGCCGGTGGAGGAGACGAGCTGCGCCAGGGTGGCCGGGCCGGCCTCGAGTGCCCCGAGGACGGACGCCGCCTTGTCCAAGACGCCGACTCCGCTAGTATCGTCCATACCGCGATATTGCCGTCTCGGAACGTGAGATTGCAAGTCGAGGCCCAAAGTTGTTTCTGACAGAGGTAGTTTTGACAGGGAGGCGAACCGCAATGGCCGGCACGCTGGCGGAGAAGGTCTGGGAAGCGCACCTGGTGCGTCGGGGCGAGGACGGCTCGCCTGATCTTCTCTACATCGACCTGCACCTGGTCCACGAGGTCACGAGCCCGCAGGCGTTCGAGGGTCTGCGCCTTGCCGGACGGCAGGTGCGGCGACCCGACCTCACGATCGCGACCGAGGACCACAACACCCCCACGCTCGACATCGACCGGCCGATCGCCGACGCGACGAGCCGCACGCAGATCGAGACGCTGCGCGCCAACGCCAAGGAGTTCGGCGTCCGGCTGCACAGCCTCGGTGACGCGGACCAGGGCATCGTCCACCAGGTGGGACCGCAGCTGGGGCTGACCATGCCCGGCCTCACCGTCGTGTGCGGCGACTCGCACACCTCGACGCACGGTGCGTTCGGCGCGCTCGCGTTCGGCATCGGCACGTCCGAGGTGGAGCACGTGCTCGCCACCCAGACGCTGCCGCTCGCGCCGTTCAAGACCATGGCGATCACGGTCAACGGCGCGCTGCCCGCGGGCGCGACGTCCAAGGACATCATCCTGGCGATCATCGCGAAGATCGGCACCGGCGGCGGGCAGGGCTACGTGCTCGAGTACCGCGGCGAGGCCATCCGGGCGCTGTCGATGGAAGCCCGCATGACCATCTGCAACATGTCGATCGAGGCCGGCGCCCGCGCCGGCATGATCGCGCCGGACGAGACCACGTTCGAGTACCTCAAGGGCCGCCCGCACGCGCCCGAGGGCGAGGACTGGGACGCCGCCGTCGAGTACTGGAAGACCCTCCGGTCCGACGACGACGCGCAGTTCGACGCCGAGGTCGTGCTCGAGGCGGCCGACCTGGAGCCGTTCGTCACCTGGGGCACCAACCCGGGCCAGGGCCTGCCGCTGTCGGCGTCCGTGCCCGTCCCGGCCGACATCGCCGACGAGGACGAGCGCCTCGCCGCCGAGCGGGCCCTGGAGTACATGGGCCTCCAGGCCGGCACGCCGCTGCGCGACGTGAGCGTCGACACGGTGTTCATCGGCTCGTGCACCAACGGCCGCATCGAGGACCTGCGGTCCGTCGCGAAGGTGGTCAAGGGCCGGAGCAAGGCCGAGTCCGTCCGCGTCCTGGTGGTCCCGTCGTCGGCCCGCGTGCGCCTGCAGGCGGAGGCCGAGGGCCTCGACGTCATCTTCAAGGAGTTCGGCGCCGAGTGGCGCAACGCCGGGTGCTCGATGTGTCTGGGCATGAACCCGGACCAGCTCGCGCCGGGGGAGCGGTCGGCCTCGACGTCGAACCGCAACTTCGAGGGCCGGCAGGGCAAGGGCGGGCGCACCCACCTGGTGTCGCCGCTGGTGGCCGCGGCGACGGCGATCCGGGGCACGCTCTCCAGCGTGGGCGACCTGGACCTGCCGTACGACATCGACATCACCACGTTCGACGGCACGCCGCTCGACGGCGTGGGTGCCTCGCCGCTGGGCGAGTCCGTCGTCGTCGACCTGCCCGTTCCCGTAGCGATCCAGCCCGCGCTGCGCTGAGAGGACCACTGACCATGGAGAAGTTCACCACCCACACCGGCGTCGGCGTGCCGCTGCGGCGCAGCAACGTCGACACCGACCAGATCATCCCGGCCGTGTACCTCAAGCGGGTCACACGCACCGGGTTCGAGGACGCGCTGTTCGCGGCGTGGCGGGGCGACCCGTCGTTCGTGCTGAACCAGGAGGCGTACTCCGCGGGGTCCGTGCTCGTGGCCGGCCCGGACTTCGGTACCGGCTCGTCGCGCGAGCACGCCGTCTGGGCGCTCAAGGACTACGGCTTCCGGGTCGTGCTGTCCTCCCGGTTCGCCGACATCTTCCGCGGCAACTCGGGCAAGCAGGGCCTCGTGGCGGGCATCGTCTCGCCCGAGGACATCGAGATCCTGTGGAAGATCCTGGAGACCAAGCCGGGCACCGAGGTGACCGTCGACCTGGCAGCCAAGACCGCCACGGCCGACGACGTCACGGTGCCGTTCCAGATCGACGACTACACGCGGTGGCGGCTCATGGAGGGGCTCGACGACATCGGGCTCACCCTCCAGGAGGCCGACAAGATCACCGCGTTCGAGGAGACCCGGGCGTCGTGGCGTCCGAAGACGCTCCCGGCCCGGCACCTGCCGTCCGTCGAGATCGAGGCGGCCCGCCCGGTCTGACGCCCGGCGTCCGCGCCGCCCGTCGCTCGCGCCCCTGCCGCGGTCAGTCCCCTGACCGCAGCAGGGGCGCGATCGCGTTCGCGACGTAGGGCCCGGGTCGACGACGGCGCTTGCTACAGGGTCGGCGGTCCCTGGCGCACCTTCTTCAGGAGCGACTCCGCGGAGTCCTTCGCCGGGTCCCACCAGGACTCGATCCACCACGTGACCCCGGCGTCGGCCATGGCGCGGGCCTGCTCGGCCGCCTGGGCGGGGTCGTCGGACAGCTTGCCCTGCAGGATGACGTCGAACGGGCGGTCCTCTGCTCCGTCCGGCCGGTTCGCCGTGAGCCACTCGACCAGGGCGGCGATGTCGTCGGTCGTCAGGTCGTCCGCCGTGCCGCGCAGCTGTGGGACGATCCCGTCCCAGCGCAGCGCGCGCCGCAGGTTCTTGGTGGGCGGTCGCTCGGCGTCCCAGACTCCGACCGGCCACACCGGGATGCGGCCGTTCACCGGGGGCTCGGGAAAGCGGAACGGACCCGTGGTGATCTGCTCGCCGGAGAACTCGAACTCCTCGCCCGACCACGACTTCTCCAGCCACGCCAGGGTCTCGTCGAGCAGGGCCGCGCGGTCCTTCAGCTCCGTGGCCTGGCCCGGGACGGACGTGAAGCCTCGGTCGTCGGTCACACCGACGCCGACGGGCAGCACCAGGCGACCGCCGGAGAGCCGGTCCACGGTGAGTGCCCGCTGCGCGAGCTCCCACGGCCGGTGGCGGGGCACGGCGAACACCATGGCGCCGAGCGTGATGCGTTCGGTCACGGCCGCCGCGGCCGCCAGCACGCCGAACGGATCGTAGACCGGCATCGCCCACTCGCCGCTGAGACTGATGGCGTCCCAGGTGAAGAAGCCGTCCCAGCCGTGCTCCTCGATCTCGCGGGCGAGCCCCACGTGCTGGTCGATGGTGCCGAAGCTGCTGATGAATCCGAACTTCATCCGTCCTCCTGATGCGTCGTCGTACCGGGGCCGACTCACACGCTATGCCGGACCACTGACACCCGGCCCGGGCGGCGGCCCGGTCTGCGGCTTGGGCGATGGCTCGGCGAGCGCGCCGCGACGGCGTGCGCCGTCCGGACCGCCGGTTAGGGTGAGCCCCGTGACCAGCACGAGCGCGACGCGGCCGACCGCGGAGATCTGGACCGACGGAGCCTGCAAGGGCAACCCGGGCCCGGGCGGATGGGGCGCGCTGCTGCGTTCCGGCACGCACGAGAAGGAGCTGTTCGGCGGGGACCCGGTCACCACGAACAACCGGATGGAGCTCACCGCCGTGGTCGAGGCGCTCAAGGCGCTCAAGGGCCCCACCGTCGTCACGCTGCACGTCGACTCCCAGTACGTGATGAACGGGATGAAGACCTGGATCCACGGCTGGAAGCGCAACGGCTGGAAGACGGCGAGCAAGCAGCCCGTCAAGAACGTGGACCTGTGGCAGGCGCTCGACGCCGAGGTCGCCGAGCACGACGTGAGCTGGGTCTGGGTCAAGGGCCACGCCGGAGACCCGGGCAACGAGCGCGCCGACGCGCTCGCGAACAAGGGCGTCGACAGCGTGCGCTGACGCACGACGGGGCACGTCGGGCGCGACGTCCGGCCAACGAGACAGAAGTCACGTCACCACGATTCGCGCGCACCAATACCCTTGAGTCATGGCTTCCCACTACGACGTCGTACTCCTCGGTGCGGGCCCCGGCGGCTACGTCGCCGCCATCCGCGCTGCCCAGCTCGGCAAGTCCGTTGCGATCATCGAGGAGAAGTACTGGGGTGGTGTCTGCCTCAACGTGGGCTGCATCCCCTCCAAGGCTCTGCTCCGCAATGCCGAGCTGGCCCACATCTTCACCCACCAGAAGGACTTCTTCGGCATGTCCGGGGACGTCACGTTCGACTTCGGGAAGGCCTGGGACCGTTCACGCACGGTCGCGGACGGCCGCGTCAAGGGCGTCCACTTCCTGATGAAGAAGAACAAGATCACCGAGCTCGACGGCCGCGGCACGTTCCGCGACGCGAACACCATCGAGGTCGCCCTCAACAAGGGCGGCACCGAGACCGTGACCTTCGACAACGCGATCATCGCGACCGGCTCCGAGGTGCGCCTGCTGCCCGGCGTCGAGCTGTCCGAGAACGTGGTCACCTACGAGAAGCAGATCCTCACGCGCGACCTGCCGAAGTCGATCGCCATCGTCGGCGCCGGCGCGATCGGCATGGAGTTCGGCTACGTCCTGAAGAACTACGGCGTGGACGTCACGATCATCGAGTTCCTCGACCGTGCCCTGCCGAACGAGGACGCGGACGTCTCCAAGGAGATCGCCAAGCAGTACAAGAAGCTCGGGATCAAGGTCCTGACCTCGACGGCCGTGCAGACCGTGAAGGACGAGGGCTCGTCCGTCACCGTCTCGTTCAAGGGCGTCAAGGACGACAAGCCGGGCGAGCTCGTGGTCGACAAGGTGCTCATGGCCGTCGGCTTCGCGCCGAACGTCAAGGGCATCGGCCTGGAGAGCGCCGGCGTGCAGCTCACCGACCGCGGCGCCATCGGCATCGACGACTACATGCGCACCAACGTGCCGCACATCTACGCGATCGGTGACGTCACCGCCAAGCTCATGCTGGCGCACGTGGCCGAGGCGCAGGGTGTCGTCGCCGCCGAGACCATCGCCGGGGCCGAGACCCAGACGCTGGGCGACTACCGCAACATGCCGCGCGCGACCTTCTGCTCCCCGCAGATCGCGTCGTTCGGACTCACCGAGCAGCAGGCCAAGGACGAGGGCTACGACGTGAAGGTCGCCTCGTTCCCGTTCATGGCCAACGGCAAGGCGCACGGCCTGGGCGACCCGACCGGCTTCGTCAAGCTGGTCGCCGACGCCAAGTACAACGAGATCCTCGGCGCCCACATGATCGGCCCGGACGTCTCGGAGCTGCTGCCGGAGCTCACGCTCGCGCAGAAGTGGGACCTCACGGCCGACGAGATGGCGCGCAACGTGCACACCCACCCGACGCTGTCGGAGGCGCTGCAGGAGTCGATCCACGGCATCGCGGGACACATGATCAACTTCTGATCGATCCCTCGGCCGCCTTCGGGTGGTCGGCCTGGTCAGAGGCCCGGATCCGCGGAATTCCGCGGGTCCGGGCCTCTTGGCGTCCTCGCGACCGGACTGAGCCGCGTCCCGGTCAGTCGAACTCCGCGAACCGCTCCAGGAGGACGTCGTCGGTGTCGGCCCCGACCGCGACCCAGAGCTCCAGCGCGGGGATCGCGGACCCCCCGCCGTCGTCGTCCTGCGCGACCCACGGCCTGCCCACCGAGGGGTTCTCGCTCGTGCCGTCCGGGTCGGGGGTGTAGCGCCAGCGAGCGTCGCGGTGGATCCGTGCGACCTCGCCCAGGTACCAGATCGCGCCCTGCACGAGGTCGTCCCCGATCCGGGCGTCCAGGGCCTCCGCGGACGGGATCCGCTGGCGGATCACCTGCGCGAGCGGAACCAGCGACGCCGGGCTGAAGTCGAGATCCTCGGCCCGCCCGGTGTCCGCCGACCACGCGTCGAACCGTTCCCGGCGGGTCGTGAGCCAGCGGGCGAGCCAGGGGTCGGGCAGGTCGTCCTCCCCCCGGGTCGGCAGCGCGGGCCGGTCGGCGCGGCGCGGTTCCCAGCCGTCGTCGTCGGCACGGCGCCGGGCCGCCTCCGCCAGGACGCGCTCGTGCTCGGTCGCCCAGACGGTGCCCGTGCGGCGGGTGACGGCGTCGAGCACGAGAGGCATCGGCTCGACCGTCCCGCCGGCGTCGAGCACCACGACGGGCAGGCCGGAGCCCTCGTCCCACGACCAGGCCCCGCCGCCGGCCGTCAGCAGCGTCTCCCCGAGGTACCCGCCGAGCGCCTCGACGAGGCCCTCGCGGGGCGGGCCATCCAGCGTCTCGGTGAGCAGGAGGTGTTCGAGGTCGTGCAGGGACGACGCGGAGTGGTCGAGCGTCGTGCCGGACGCGGCGACGAGGTCCTGCAGCCCGTCGAGCATCGGGCCGATGTGGTCGAGCCAGTGGGCGAGGCCCTCGCCGGGCGTTGTCTGCATGCCGCCACGGTAGGCGGGCGGACGCCGCCGTCGCCACGGAATCCCGGCTGCACCGTCATCACGGCTGCACCGTCATCACGACTGCACCGTCACCCCGGCCGCACCGTCATCCCGGCCGCACCGACCCGTTTTGACTTTTGTCGCGCTTGTGCTAGTTCGGTGCGTACGTTGGTGCCGCCATGCGACGTCCGGCTCGATGGTCGGACGGACCCATCGTCCTGGAAGGAGTCATCGTGTCGCTGACGACCGAGGCTCGGAAACGGCTACCGGCAGTCCTCCTGGCTCTCGCACTGACCTTTTCCCTGGTGACGGTCCCGCAGGCGGAGTCCGCCTCCGCGGCGCCGCTCACGGGAAGGCTGTGTCGTGACGTGTTCAAGCTGCCCAAACCCACGGGACCGCAGCGGACCACGATGCCCGACCCGGCGGAGGTCGCCGCGCTCGGGGACCTGCCCCTGGACTACGTGAACCCGGCCGAGCCGGTCCGGAACGCCGCGCTGCCGAGCGACGATCCGGCGAAGGTGCGTGCGCAGTACGGCACGAGGTACCGGGGGAAGAGCGTCGGCACCGAGACGCACCTGTTCGCGCGGTGGAACGCCTGGCTCGACAAGCACCCGGAGCTCAAGACGAAGGCGCAGATCAACGGGGCCTTCGACGGGTGGCGCGCCAGCTACGTCACGGTGCACGACAACAATGCGCGGGGGCACGCCCTGCACAAGCTCGTGGTCGAGAAGCTCGGGCTGACCGGTGACGACTGGTTGTGCGAGAAGACTCTCGGCCCGAAGGGCCAGTCCGTCCGCGTGGACATCGTCCACAAGAACACGAGGTTCGCCATCGAGGTGAAGGCGGGGTCGGGGCACACCCCGGACCAGCTGGCGAGGTACAAGGCCCTCGTCGACAACAAGACCCTGAAGAGCACGACGTACGTCCACGGCAAGGCGCCGGACAAGGCCACGAGTGAGGCGCTCAAGAACGCCAGGATGGAATCGGCCCCGATCAAGGTCAAGCCCAGGATCACCAACATCCGGCCGACCTTCCCGGGCGGGTGCGTCTCCGGTATGAGCGTGGTGCAGCCCACCGCCCGCTGTGCGCCCGGCCCGATGGACCCGAGCCCGAAGGGCCAGAACAGCAAGGTGCAGGACCTGGCCAAGCAGACCGGCAGGACGCCGGCGGAGGCGCGGCGCTACCAGAACCTGCCCCGCGAGCTCGGCGCGCGCGACTGGGGGTTCCGGCGGCCGGGCGGGATCGACTGGTCGACGCTCGAGCTCAGCTACCTGGAGGTCGACCCCGGCACGGGCGACGTCGGCTACTCGTTCCAGGCGGACGACAACCCCGACGAGGCCGCGAACCCGTCCTTCGGCGGCGAGGAGACCCTGGGCCTGAGCTCGGACGCGTTCTACACGTGGCTCGCCCTGCCCGACGAGGTGTTCTGGGTCAACCTCAACCCGGACCACCCCGACCAGGTCACGGACCCGCTGTTCGCGGACACCAAGGCCGCCCGCGTGCTCCTGGAGGCAGACCTGGAGATGAAGCGCGACTTCACCCGGCTGACCAATCCTGAGACCGAGGTCGGTGCGGCGTACTGGGACTCGCTGCGGACCAACCCGGACGGCAGCGTGTGCTGGCCCTCGACCCGCCAGTGGATCTACGCGGCCCCGGCCAAGGTCCGCCAGGAGGGTGACCGCCTGTACATCCTGGACGCCCCGCTGAGCGTGGGCAAGGAGCGGATGGAGTTCACCAACTATCCCCCCGGCCAGGAGCCCTGCACCGCGAGCGACGAGATCATGGACCACAACTTCCGGATGGCGCAGGAGCACCTCGCCCCCGTGGTCGAGCACCTGATCAACACCGACCCGAAGTACGCGGACCTGCGCAGCGTCTACCGGGCCCGGGTCGCCGCGGCGTGGGTGAAGCAGCGCAACGAGGCGAACCCGGGACCGTACGACGCGATCATCGACTCGGGTGACGTGTCCCTGTGGCCCGAGGGGACCGACTGGGAGACCAGGGACGTCTGGGACGACATGATGGAGAACGACTGGACCCGGGTCCAGTTCGAGGTCACCCGCGAGGAGATCGTCAACGGCGAGCCGTGGACCTGGACCTATCCGATCTACGGTGGGGTCGAGCTGGACAAGTCGCCCCGGAAGCAGACACCGACCGAGGAGTTCCGTCGCGACCATCCCGAGCTGCCCCGGGCCGTCCAGGAGTCTCGTGTCGACATCGTGGGCTACGGGGACGACGACGCGCTCGTCGGCGGTGGCACGGCGCAGGAGCCGGTCGAGCAGGAGCCGGAGCCGACTCCTACGCCGACCCCGACGCCTTCGCCCGCTCCGGACGACCCGCCGGCCCGGAAGGACCCGCCGTTGGTGGCGACCGGCTGATTCCGGCACCACTGGCCTCCGGCAAGACCGATCTCCTGCACCACTGGTCTCCGGTAACACAGTGCAGGCCGGCCCGGTGATACGGGCCGGCCTGCACCGTTCTCCGGGACCGCATCACTGTCCCGGTTCGGTAACGGCCGTCGAGCAGCGCGATGGTGATGTGCTCTCACTGTCGAGGTTCGTGGATGATGACTGCTCATGGACGCCAGAAAGCCGCTGTCGGGTCTCTACGCCCCGATGCCCGAGGTCGGCACGAAGAAGTTCTGCGTGTTCTGCCGCGAGCCGGTGACCCTGGAGCGGGCGGCGTCGGGGTGGCACTACTGGACGGCGTTCGGCGACCCGGTGGACGGCGGCCGGCACTGCTACGGCGGCACGATGGGCAACGTGCACTCGCCGGCCCTGCGCACGCTGCACCTGCCGCTGGCGGAGTCCGACGACCTGAAGTGGGCCTGGCGGTACTCGCCGGAGGGCGAAGGCCGGCTGCAGTAGCGCGCCGGTCGGAACGGCAGCGACCGCCTGCCGCCCGCTGTCCACCATCTGAAGGAGCCATGCGCCGATGAGCCCGCTCGACCTGCAGAACACCTACCTTGACCTGACCACACCGCACGTTGCCGACGCGGTCGTACGACTCGGCATCGAGGTGCGCCAGGCGCCGCCCACCGTCCGACCGCTGTGGCAGGAGACGCACGTCGTGGGCCGGGTGCGGCCGGCGCGGCACGTCGGCAGCGTCGACGTCTTCCTGGAGGCCCTCGAGCGCGCCGCGCCCGGAGACGTGCTCGTGGTCGACAACGCCGGGCGGGACGACGAGGCGTGCGTCGGCGACCTGATCACCCTTGAGGTGCAGCAGGCCGGCCTCGCCGGCATCGTGATCTGGGGACTGCATCGCGACACCCGGGAGCTGCACACGATCCACCTCCCCGTGTTCAGCCAGGGAGCGCTGCCTGCAGGCCCGCGACGCCTCGACCCGCAGCCGGCGGACGCGCTCGTGACCGCACGGGTCGGACCGCACGCCGTCACCGAGGACGACTTCGTGCTCGCCGACGACGACGGCGTCCTGTTCCTCCCGCTGGAGCGCGCGGCGGAGATCGCTGAACGCGCCGCGCAGATCCGGGACACGGAACGCCGTCAGGCCGGTCTCATGAGGCTCGGCACACGCTTCCGCGACCAGGTCGGGTTCTCCGACTTCCTGGCCGCCCGGGAGCGGGAGGGCACGACCTTCCGCCAGCACCTGCGCGCCGTCGGGGGCGCGATCGAGGAGTGACCGGTGCCCGCCGGCCCGGGGTGTCAGAACGGCCAGATCAGCGGCACGTACCAGACCGCCGCCGCGAGGAACACGAGGGCCAGCGGCAGGCCCAGCCGCCAGTAGTCCCCGAACCGGTAGCCCCCGGGCTGCAGCACCATCAGGTTCGCCGGTGTCGCGATCGGGGTGAGGAACGCCGCGGCCCCGACCACGGCGAGGGCCATCATGAACGGCTGCACGCTCACGTCGAGCGTCTGGGCGAACGACACCGCGACCGGCGCCATGACCAGCACCGTCGCGACGTTCGAGATGAACTGGCCGAGCACGAGCGTGAGCGCGCACAGCACCAGGAGCGCGAGGTACGGGGAGCCGCTGCCGGTGAGGCGCAGCACGACGTCGGCGATCGCCTCGGCCGCCCCGGAGGACACGAAGGCCGCTGACAACGGGATGAGCGCGGCGATGAGGATGACCGTGTCCCAGGAGATCGCGCGGAGCCCCTGGGGCACGGTGACCACCCGGAGCAGCACGAGCGCCCCGGCCGCCAGCAGGCCGACTATCACCGGAGGTACGGCGCCGGTCGCCAGCAGCCCGATCGTCGCGACCAGCACCCCGAGGCAGCGTTTCCAGCCAGGCCCGAGCGGCACGCTCCGTTGCACGCTCTGCGACGCCTCGACGGCGATGACGTCGGGTGACCGGGTGTACCGGTGCAGCGCCTCCCACGGTCCGCGGACCAGCACGGCGTCGCCGGCCTGCAACGACAGCGGTCCGGACGAGGTCGAGCCGTCGCGACCGCTCGACGAGTCGCTGCCGCGGCGGAGCGCGACCACCACGAGATCCTCGTTCCGCGTGGTCATCCCCGGGCTCACGCGCCGCCCGATCAGGGACGAACGCGGCGCGATGAGCACCTCGACGACTCCCGTCGCGCCCGTGAAGAGGCGCGCCGCGTCGAGCTCCGCGGCGTAGCTCTCCCGCCACGAACGCACCCGTTCGCGCGGGTCCGCCGCGACGTCGACCAGGTGCTCCGGCGCACGCTCCGGCAGGAGCCGTTCCCCGACGGTCACCACCAGGAGCATCGTGACCAGGACGAGCGGGAGGCCCACCAGCGCGAACTCGAAGTACCCGAACTCCCGGCCGCCCGACTCCGCGGCGACCTCGGAGACGATCACGTTCACCGGGGTCCCGGTCAGGGTCAGCATCGACCCCGCGCTGGCGGCGAACGCCACGGGGATGAGCATCCTGGACGGCACGATGCCCGCCCGGGCCGCGGCGACGACCGCGACGGGCAGCAGGGCCGCGACGGCTCCGTTGATGCTGATGACCGCCGCGAGGACCGCCGTGCCGCCGACCATCGTCGCGAGCAGCGCGGCACGCCCGAGCGACGCGCACCGCTCGAGCTGCGTCCCGATCCACGCCGTGATCCCGGTGGTCTGCAGGGCCTCGCCGAGCACGAACAGCGTGGCGATGAACAGGACGATCGGATCGCTGAAGCCGGACAGCGCCTCGCCCAGCGGCAGCAGCCCGGCCGCCCACAACGCGACCGGGACGAACAGCGCCACGACGACGAGCGGCACCCGGTTGGTCGCGAAGCCGAGCACCGCCAGCGCCAGGATCACGAAGGTCGCGACCAGGGGGTCGATCATGCCAGTCCCGTGGTTCGAGGGTGTCGTCGCACGTGCCCATGGTCGCACCCGCCCGCCGCGCTGGTCGGGACCCGGACCACCCGGCAAGATCGTCGCATGACCAACCTCGCTGACGAGTCCGTGACGACGCGGCCCGCCGAGCTCGACGTCGACCTCGCGGTGGTCGGCTTCGGCAAGGGCGGCAAGACGCTGGCGGCCACCATGGCCCGCCGCGGCAGCCGCGTCGCGATGATCGAGCAGTCCGACCGCATGTACGGCGGCACGTGCATCAACATCGGGTGCGTCCCCACCAAGGCCCTCGTGCACGACGCCGAGACCGGCTCGGACGGCCTGCCCGGGCCCGACCGCTACCGCCGCGCCGCGGAACGCACCGACGCCCTGACCACGCTGCTGCGCGGCAAGAACTTCGCGATGCTCGACACGCTCGACACCGTCACGGTCGTCACCGGCGCCGCGACGTTCGCGGACCCGCACACCCTGACGGTGCGTGCCGGCGACGACACCCTGCGGGTCACCGCGCGGACGATCGTCATCAACACCGGTGCCGATCCCGAGCTGCCGCCCGTCCCCGGCCTGCGCGAGAGCGCGCGCGTGGTCACCAGCACCGACCTGCTCGCCCGCACCGAACGGCCCGACGAGCTCGTCGTGCTCGGCGGCGGGTACGTCGCCGTCGAGTTCGCCTCCATGCACGCCGCGTTCGGCGCGCGCGTGACCCTCCTGGCCCGGGGCCCGCGCCTTCTCCGTACCGAGGACGACGACGTCGTCGCCACCGCCACCGAGATCCTCACCGACGCGGGCGTCACCCTCCGGACCGGCGCCGCCGTCACCGGCGTCGAGGACGTCGACGGTGGCGCGGTCGTGTCCTTCACCGACGAGGCAGGCACACCCCGGACGGTCCGGGGCGACACGGTCCTCGCCGCCCTGGGGCGCCGTCCGCACACCGCCGGGCTCGGTCTCGACGCCGCCGGGATCCGGACGGACGCCCGCGGTGCCGTCGTCGTCGACGAGCACCTGCGGACCACCCAGCCGCACGTCTACGCGGTCGGCGACGTCAACGGCGGCCCGCAGTACACCTATGTCTCGCTCGACGACTACCGGATCGTGCTCGACGACCTCACCGGCGAGGGCCGCCGCACCACCGCGGACCGCAGGGCCGTCGCCTCCGCGCTCTTCATGACCCCGCCCCTGGCGCGGGTCGGCCTCACCGAGGCCGAGGCCCGCGCGTCGGGCCGTCCGCTCCTCGTCGCCCGCCGGCAGGTCGCCGACATGGCGACCGTGCCGCGGGCACGGATCGTCCGCGATCCGCGGGGCGTCATGAAGGCGGTCGTCGACGCCGAGACCGATCAGGTCCTCGGCGTCACGATGCTCAGCCACGACGCCCACGAGACGATCAACACCGTGGCGCTCGCCATGCGCCACGGTGTGACCGCCTCCGAGCTGCGCGACGAGATCTACACCCACCCGTCCATGACCGAGGCCCTCAACGACCTGTTCGCCAACCTCCGGCCGGTCGAGGACCCGGTCGAGGACACCGGTACCGGCCGGTCACGCTGACCGGCCGGTACCGCGTGATTCTCACCGCGGGACGTACCCCAGCGACGACGCGGCGTCGTCACCCCGGGTCCCGGCCGGGACCAGCGTGAGCACCAGCGCGTCCGCGGCGTCCATGGATGCGGCCCCGCCGTCCGGGCCGCGTGGCGCCTGTGCCTCGGCCAGGAGGTTGCCCGGCCCCTGGGCGACCACGTACGCCCGCTCGATGGTGCAGGGCGTGCCCAGCACCACCTTCGCGTCGCCCTCGCCGGTCAGCGTGGTCCGGTTCGCAGTGTCCACCTGCCACGGCAGCGCCGTGCAGGACGACGCCCCGCCCGCCGAGGAGTCGACGTCGAGCACTGCGAGCGCGCCGGACGGCCGTTCGAGGTACCTCGGCGCCGTGAGGCCGGGGGCCTCGGCCAGCGCGGGCAACAGGCCGTTCGCGCTCGACGGGTCGGCCGTGGGGCCGACCACTGCGTCGACGACGACGCGCACGCGGGTGGCGCCGGCCACGAGTACGAGCCGGTCGGTCGTGTCGGTGACGATCGACCACCCGCCGTCGGCCAGCTCGCCGCTGTCCAGTGCGGCGCGGCCGCCCAGCACGAGCCGCGGCGCGTTCGTCTCGTCGTCCTCCAGGGGCTGCGCGGTGGCCGGTGCGGCCAGGGCGAGCGTCGCGGCGCCCACCGTGGCGAGCATGCCCGTCAGCAGACCGGTGTGCTGCGTGCCCCGAGGGTTCTGTCCGGACATGGGTCCACTCCTTCGTGATCGGACCCCTCTGCCAGGAGCCCTGGTACGAGCGACGCTAGGAGCGGGGGCGCGCCGGATCATGACCGGAACCGACCATCTTCGGGCGGCCGGCGCACATGGTCAGTTCTGACCATCGACCGGCAGGGGCTCCGGGCGTAACGTGGCTGACGTGTCCGGTTGGTCGGCGCAGGAGCTGCGGCGCCGGGGCGAGGCGGCACGGGGCTGGTTCGTCGGGCGCCAGGTCGAGCGCGCCCAGCTCCAGGAGGCCTGGGTGGCGGCCCGCGACGGATCGCGCCAGGTCAGGTTCGTGGGCGGCGAGCCGGGGGCCGGAAAGTCGCGCCTGCTGGCGCAGCTCGCGGCCGAGCTGCCGGACGACGGCGTGACCGTGCTCGCCGGCGCGTGCCCGAGCACGCTCGCGTCACCCTACGAGCCGTTCGTGGCCCCGGTCGCCGCGATGCGCGGGGCGATCGCCGACGGCCTGCTCCCGCTGGCCCGGCCGTCGCCCGACGAAGAGGCCGTGGCGGACACGGTCGCGTACCTGGACACGGTGGCGGGCGAGCGTCCGGCCGGGCAGGCGTCGCGCCGCGACCTGCTCGACGCCGTCGTCACCTCGGTGCGGTCGGCGGCCGCCGTCGAGCCGCTCGTGCTGCTGCTCGACGACGTGCACTGGGCGGGCGAGACCGCCTGGGAGCTGCTCTCGTACCTCGTGGAGCAGACGGCGGACCTCCGGCTGCTCCTCGTCGCGGCCTACCGCGTGACCGCGACCGACCGGACCGACCACCTCGTCAACCACGTGGCCCGTCTCTACCGGTTCGACGGGGTACGGCGCGTCGATCTGCCGCCGCTGGCCGCGGGCGACGTCGAGGAGTACCTCGTGCGGGAGGCGAAGGTGCCGGCCGCGCTGGCCGCGACCGCCGCGGTGGACCTGTGCGAGCGCACCGGCGGCAACGCGTACTTCGTCCGCGAGCTCGTGCAGACCCTGGGGACCCTCGGTCCGGCCGGGTTCGTGCGGCCGGACGGGCGGACGCCGCCGTCGGTGCAGGACGCCGTCGAGGCACGGCTCGGCGCACTGGGCGTCGAGGCGCGGGGAACGGTCGAGCACGCGGCCGTGATCGGCGACGTCGTCGACGTGGACCTGCTGGTCGCCGCTGGTGAGGCCCGACCCGAGGCGGTGCTCGGGCACCTCGACGCCGCGGTCGACGCGTACCTCCTCGAATCGGTCGACGACGCGCCGTCCGCCGTCCGCTTCCGGCACGCGATCACCCGCGACGTCGTGCTCGGCGCGATGCCGTCCGCCCGCCGCACGGCGCTCCACCTGCGGGTCGCGCAGGCGCTGGAGGCGCGCGGCGGCCGCGGCGCCGCCCACGTCGCCCAGGTGGCCCATCACTTCGAGGCGGCCTACGTGCTGGGGTACCGCGCCGAGGCGGTGCGGTACCTGCGCCTCGCGGCGGTGCTGGCGGCGGACGGCCTGGCGCACGACGAGGCCGCCGACCTGTACGAGCGTGCCGCGGCGATCGAGGACGACCGGGCGCGGGCCGACGACGCCGTCCTGCTCGCCGCCCGCGAGCGCATGCTCAGCGGCGCGGTCGTACGGTCGCAGGCACTCGCCGAACCGATCGCGGACGACGCGGCGTCCCCGCACCGGCTGCGGGCCGCCGTGCAGTACGAGGACGCCAACTGGCGGACCAACGTCGACGCGGGCCGGTCGGTCGAGCTGCTGCGGGCCGCGCTCGACTCGTCCGACGACGCAGACGAGGAGCTCCGGATCCGCGCGCAGGCGGGCCTGGGCCGGGCGTTCGCCTTCGACGGCAAGGACGAGCCGGACCGTGTGCTCTTCGAGCGCTTGATCACACGAGCCCGCGCGCTCGGGGGCGACGACCTGCTCGGCGACGTCCTGCTCGCCTCGCTCGTGCACGGGAGCTCCGTCACCGACGCCGACGCGAAGCTCGGCCGGGCGGTCGAGCTGTCCGAGCACTGCCGGCGTACCCATAACCTCGAGCGCCTCGGCCCGGCGGCCTCGTACCGCACGCTGCTGGGCTACCAGCGCGGGGACACCGCCGTGCTCCGGTCCGGTCTCACCGACCTGCGCCTGGCGGTCGAGAGCACCCACCAGCGCTACTTCGGCTACCTCGCGGGCTGCGTCGACTTCTCGCGGGACCTCGCGGCCGGGCGCCTGGCCCGAGCCGCCCAGGTCTCGGAGGGTCTGCTCGAGATCGGGGAGTCCGTGGAGCTGAGCGCGAATGTCCATCCGGACGGCCAGTACGGGGTGCAGCAGTTCGTGCTCCGCCGGGAGCGGGGCGAGCTGGACCAGGTCCGCGGGCTCGTCAGCAGCGACGCCGACTTCGACGGGCGATGGGTGCCCGGCCTGCTCGCGCTCTACACGGAGCTCGGCATGACGGACGCCGCGCGCCGCGCACTGTGGTGGCTCATCGAGTCCGGGACGGCCGGCGCGGCACCCGGCACCCGCGCGGGCGTCCTGACGTTCCTCGCCGACGCGGCGGTCGCGCTCGGCGACGTCGACGCGGGACGGGTGGTGCGCGCAGAGCTCGCTCCGTACGCCGGCCTCAACATCATGTTCGGCTCGCTCACCAGCGCGATGGGCAGCGCCGACCGTTACCTGGGCTCCCTCGATGCCTTGCTGGGCACGGGGGACTGGGAGGCGGAGTTCGAGCGGGCCGAGGCGATGGACCGCGCGATGGGGGCGCACCTGCACGTCGCCCACACCCTGACCGCGCACGTGACGGCGCACTTCACCACGGGCGCCGACGGCTGCGACGTCAGGGCGCTCGCGGCCGAGGCCCGGCGCATCGCGACGTCGGCCGGGTCGCGGCGCGTGCTCCGGATGCTCGACGCCGCGCTCGGCGAGCCCGACGGCGTCCGCGCGCGGCGCCCCGACGGGCTGACCGGGCGCGAGGTCGAGGTGCTGCGGCTCGTGGCGCAGGGGCTCAGCAACCGCGACATCGCGCGCTCGCTGGTCATCAGCGAGAACACGGCCGCCAACCACGTGCGCAGCATTCTGCTCAAGACCGGCTGCGAGAACCGCACCCGCGCCGCGCGGTACGCGGCGACGCAGGGCCTGCTCGACTGACGGCGGGGCTGACCGCCAGCCGGAACCGCCGGACGGCCAGAACCGTCAGACGACCGGTTCGAGCGCGCCGGACGGCAACATCCGGCCCACCACCTCGACCACCCGGTCCGCCGGCACCCCCGCCGCCGCGGCGGCGCTCAGGATCAGCTCGGCGTTCGGCGCCTCGTAGAGGCAGTACGACTTACGGTGGTCGAGCGAGAGGAACGAGTACAGCCAGCGGACGCCGGTGTCGGCGTTGATCTCGTTGACCCGCTCGAACGCGCCCAGGAAGGGCACGACGCGTTCGGCGTACGTTCGCTCGATGACATAGAGCGGCACGATGGACCTCCTTCAGTCCGGCCTCACGGGCAGCGCGGCACCGGCGCGCTCCAGGTGGTGTTCGACCGGTTCGAGACGTAGTAGTCGCTGACCCAGCGGTTGCCGTACAGCTTGTTCCACACCGACGTGGTCCCGACCCTGCTCCCCGAGGCCTGGCACGTCACGGGGGCCAGGGCGCCGCGGCGCAGCGGGCTGCCGGTGGTCGGGAACGAGGCCCCCGGCCCGGTGCGCGCGTTGAGCGAGTCGACGGTCACCTGCCCCGGGTAGAGGCACCGCGGCAGCGTCGACGAGAACCCGGTGTTCGACGGCGTCGACACGTAGTAGTCGCTCGCCCACGCCCCGTTGGTCAGCCGGTCCCACACGGACGTCGTGCCGACCGTCTGCCCGGTGGTCTGGCACACCACGAACAGCGTGGCGCCCGGCGCATAGGTGCGGACGGCGGGGTAGGACGTGGCCGGGCCGCTGCGGACGTTCAGGTCCGACGTGCTGGTCACGCGGTAGGTGCGCGCGACTGTGGCGACGGGCGCCTTGACGTTGTCGGAGTCGACGGCCATCCTCACCCCGCCGTGGGTCTCGCTGTGGTCGCCCTGGTACTGCTTGGCGCGCTGGTAGTACGACCACTGCGAGTTCGGCGCCGTCGGCCAGTTGGTCAGCGAGGGGTCGCCGTCCCAGCGGGCCATCCAGACGGCGTCCGGCCGGGCGTACGTCGTCCAGTTGTAGGCGTCGGAGAGGTCGCGGATCCCCGAGTCCTGGTGCGCGTACACGCCCGCCAGGTACCCCGAGGCGTGCACCGTCTTGGTCCACGCCGACACGTACCGGTGCACCGCGGTCCGGCAGTTCGGATCGGTGCGGTCGTAGTGCTCGACGTCCGCGTACAGGCCGCTACCGGGCCGCACGCCCAGGGCGGCGGCCTGCGTGACGGCGTCCGCGCCGTCCGCGTTCCCCCGGGCGATGGCGTTGGCCTCGTCGTAGCGGTTCGGCTTGCTCGCGCCGAACTTGCAGTACGGCTGGTAGCCGAAGTAGGTGGGCAGCAGCTTCCACCCGCCCACGACGGCGTCACGCACCCACGTCCGGGTCAGGTTCGGCTGGGCGCAGCCGCGGTTGTTGCCGCCGAAGTAGATGTTCACGACCTTGTACCCCGACGTGCCCTGCCAGGCCGCGAGCTGCGTGAGCGACGGCGCGGTGCAGGTGTCGAAGCCGAGGCCGTCCGCCCGTGTCATGGACGACCCGGACGTGTAGTACACCGGGGTCTCCGGCTCGGCGGCGGCGGGAAGGGCGAGCCCGCCGAGCAGGACGGCCAGGCTGCCGCCGAACGCCGCCAGGCCCCTGCGGATGGTGTGGGTGGCGGACATGGGGCACCTCCGTGGACAGGCCCCCTCACCTACCTCGGAGTGTCCGTCGCACGAGGTCGCGGCGGCAGGGTCTTTGGTCCCGATCCTGCGGGCCCGCCGGATAGGGTCCGGTCATGACCGGCGCGAGCGAGGCAGGTTTCGGCGACGCCGGTCCGGGCGGCGTCGGCCCCCGGCGCTACCGTGACGTGCACGCCACGACGGTCGGCGCCCCGCCGGAGGCGGTCTGGCCTGCCGTCCTGGACCAGGTCGAGGTGCTCGGGACGCCGGCCTGGTACGTGCGCCTGATCGGCTGCCGCGACCGGGGCCCCGCGGGGCCCCGCCCGCTCACGGCAGGTTCGGTGGTGCCGGGCTTCCGGGTCCGGGCGGCGGACCCGCCAGATCGGCTCGTGCTCGACGGCGTCCATCGGTTCTCGGTCTACACCCTCACCTTCCGCCTCGTGCCCGACGCCGCCGGCACGCGGGTCGAGGCGCACACCGACGCGACCTTCCCGGGCGTGCTCGGCGCGGTCTACCGCCTCCTGGTGATCGACTCCGGCATCCACAAGATCGCGACGAGGAGCATCGTGACGCGCGTCCGCCGCCGGGTGCCGGTGGCCTGAGATGAGCACCGTCCCGCACGCCGTCCCGCTGTGCCTGGTCATCAACGGCCCCTCTGCCGCGGGGAAGTCGACCCTGACGACAGCGATCCAGGACCGGGCAGAGACGCCCCTGCTGAGGTTCGGCCTCGACGAGCTGTTCCGCATGGTGCCCGATCACTGGGGCGGCGGGCTGCCGGGTGCACGACACTCCGACCTCGGGTTCCGCTATGAGGCGGTCGAGGGCGCCGAGGGCGCCGAGGGCACCGAGGGGGTCCGCCGGATCCGGACGGGCCCGGACGGCATGGTCATGCTGGAGGCGATGAACGCGGCGGTCGTCGCGATGTTGCGGACCGGTCAGGGCGTGATCGTGGACGGGCAGGCGTTCGAGCCGGAGGCCAACCGAGACCTCGAAGCCCGGTTGGCGGTGCTCGGTCAGGAGGGTGTGGCGGCCGTGGCGATCGTCGAGCTCAGGACGGACGACAGGGACCTCACGGAACGTCAGCGCCGGCACGAGCACCCGGCCGGGCTCTCGTTGTTCCACAACAGCCGACCGCCGCAGTCGCCACACCCGGACCTGGTCATCGACACCACCGGACGGGACGCGGCGCACGTGGCGGACCTGCTCTGGGACTGGCTGGTCGCCTTCTACCCGGCGGCTGCGACCGGGACACGCGCGAGGATCGAGTAACGGTCCGGCCCCGCGCCGGTGGCCTGACGGCAGCCCCCGCCCGCCCGGGTTCACCCGGACGTGGGGCAGGGTTCACGAAAACGAATGTGTCGGCCCCTCGTCGTGCGCAAGGATGACGGACGTGGACCCGCGAGCTGACGCTGCTGCCCTGGTGGCCGACCGTTACCCCGAGGCGCGCTGGGCGCTGCTCGCCGGCAGCGTGCTCGACCCCGGTTCCCGGACCGCGGGCTCCGACCTCGACATCGTGGTGTGCCTGCCGGACGACGCCGTCGGGCACCGCGACGCGCTGCGCTGGCGGGGCTGGCCGGTCGAGCTGTTCGTGAACACCGAGGCGGGCCACCGCTGGTTCATCGCCACGGAGACGGCCCGGCGGCGGCCGACGCTGGCGCGGATGATCGCCACGGGCGTCCTCGTGGCGGGCCCGGCCGGGGCGGTCGACGGCCTGCAGGCCGAGTGTCGCGCGCTGCTGGACGCCGGCCCCGGACCGGCGTCGGACACCGCGCTGGAGGACGCCCGGTACGGCGTCACGGACCTGCTCGACGACCTCGCGTACGCGCGGGACGGCGGCGAGGCGGACGTCGTGCGGTCCGTGCTGTGGGAGCGCGTCGGGCACCTCGCCCTGGCGGCCGCCGGGCGGTGGGACGGCGGCGGCAAGTGGCTGCTGCGCGAGCTGCGCACCTGGGACCTGGGCTACGCCGCCCGGTGGGTCGCCGCCCGGCACGACGACCAGGCCATGGTCGACGTCGCCCGCGCCACGCTGGACGCGGCGGGCGGACCGCTCTTCGAGGGGTACCTGCGCCAGGCGCCCGTCGTCGACGAGCCGCAGACCGCCCGGACCGTCCCGCCGGTCGTGGTGCGCCGCTCGGCCCGGGCGATCCTGCTGGACGACGCCGGCCGCCTCGTGCTCATCAAGCGGACAGTGCGGGGTCGGGCGCCGTACTGGGTGACGCCCGGCGGCGGCGTCGAACCCGAGGACGCCTCCGTCGAGGACGGGCTTCGGCGCGAGCTGATGGAGGAGCTGGGCGCCACGGCCGACGTCGTCCGGCAGGTGTTCCTGACCTCCCGGCCCAAGGACGCGGGCGTGGCCGTGCACCACTACTTCCTCGCGCGCGTGACCTCCGTGGACCTGGCGCTGCGGTCCGGCCCCGAGTTCCAGGAGCCGATGCGCGGCACGTACGACGTCGAGCACGTGGACCTGCGCGACGAGAAGGCGCTCGCGGACGTCGACCTGGTGCCCACCGCGCTCAAGGCGTTCCTCCGGACCAACCGGCACGCGCTGCTCGCCGAGGCGGCGCGTCCCGCGGAGCCGTCGTGATCTCGGACCCCTCGCAATCTCGGACCCGTCGCAATCTCGGACCCCTCGCAATCTCGGACCCGTCGTGATCGAGGTGCCGGCTTCCTTCCGCGCGA
Organism: Promicromonospora sp. NPDC019610; assembly: GCF_044389365.1. Lineage (NCBI taxonomy): Bacteria > Bacillati > Actinomycetota > Actinomycetes > Micrococcales > Promicromonosporaceae > Promicromonospora > Promicromonospora sp. NPDC019610. Next base: position 51,107 of record NZ_JBIRXX010000004.1, read on the forward strand.
TGCCCCGGTGGTGGACGGCGACGGCGGCCGAGGAGCAGTGGCTGGCCGACCTGCCGCGCCTGGTCGACGCCCGGTGCCGGCGCTGGGACCTGACGGTCGACGGCCTGCCCCGGCACGGTTCGAACGCGCTGGTCGTGCCCGTGCGTCGCGCCGGGGTGCCCGCCGCGCTCCGCCTGACGCCCCCGGGCGACGACACCGCAGCGCTCTCGGCGGCGCTGGAGTTCTGGCGCGGCCACGGCGTGGTGGCGGAGCTCGACGCGGATCCGGCGGCGGGAGCCCTCCTGCTGGAGCGGCTCGACCCGGACCGCTCGCTCGTCGGCGAGCCCCTGGAGGTCGCGCTCGCCGAGATCGGCCGGGTCGCGCGGCGCCTCGCGGTCCCCGCCGGCGACGACGTCGCGGCCGGCGTCGGCCGCGTGGCGGACGACGTGGCCCGGCTGACCCCGCGCCTGCGCCCCGCCTGGGAGAACCTGGGCCGGCCGTTCGACCCGGGCGTGCTGGACGTCGCGGCGGACGCCGCGGCCGTGATCCTGGCGGGCGACCGCGACCCGGTGGCGGTGAACGCCGACCTGCACTTCGACCAGGTGCTGCGGGACCGGAACGGCTGGTGGTGCGTCGTCGACCCCGTGCTGCGGCGCGGCGACGCCGAGCGGACGGCGGTGAACGTGCTCTGGCACCGGGTCGACGAGATGACCGACGCGGAGATCCCGGGCTGGTTCGACGTGCTGGTCGAGACCGCGGACCTCGATCCCGGGCTGGCCCGGGCCTGGGCGCTGTGGCGGATCACCGACTACTGGGTCTGGGGGCTGGACAACGGCCTCACCGAGGACCCGCCCCGGTGCGCCCGACTCGTCGCTGCCCTGGCCTGACCGCGGCGCCGACCGCGCCGACGGCGTCCCGACCTGCGTTCGCGACCTGCTGACGCGTGGCCCAGGATGGTGCCGACAGGCACCGGCGGCGAGAGCCGGCGCCGCGAGCACCGGAGGACGTCGTGGGCTCCAGCAAGTCGGGCGGCAGCACCAAGCACCGCGGGGGCGGCCTGAAGCGGCTCGTCACGCTCGTGACCATCGGCCTGGCGGTCGCGGCAGTGGTCAAGGAGCTGCGCCTGCCGGAGGAAGAACGCACGTGGAACGGCAAGGTCGCGGCAGTGGTGCCGTACGACTTCCGGTTCCCCACGCTGGAGCGCGCCAAGGAACGGCTGTGGGACCCGGAGGCGGAGCACGTCGTCGGCCCGCGCGTGTTCGGCGTCGGCTGGGCGGTCAACATGGGCCGGGTCGTCGCGCTGGTCCGGGAGAAGCTCGGCGTCTGAGGCGCCCTGCGTCCGGGTCGCCCGGCGCGGCGGTCGGTCAGCGGCGGTCGTTCAGCGGCGGTCGTTCAGCGCGTTGGCAGCTCAGCGCGGCGGCGTCAGGCCCCGGACGAGGGCCGTGAGGCCCACGTCGAACTCGTGCTCGGGGCCGAGGTCGGCGACGGCCCGGACGACGTCCGCGAGGTGGTCGGCGCCGTCGACGGCGTCCGCGCCTTCCGCCAGGACCGCCTGCCCGCCGGGCGCCGACTGCTCCTCCAGGGTCGCCCCGATCGTGTAGCGGGAGACGGCGATGAACGCGAGCACCGCCTCCGGTCCGGTGAACCCCTGGGCCTCCAGGTGGGCGACCTGCGCGACGGAGTTGGCGAGGTTCGGCGCCCGCGGCCCGGTCGAGGCGATCAGCCGCGCGCCGTCGCGCACGCCGAGCATGGCGCGGCGCAGGCTGCGCGCGTTGCGCAGCAGGAACGCGTCCCAGCTCTCGTCGGGCTCGGGCAGGCGCTCGGTGTGCCGACGGTCGAGCACCTCGGCCGCGACGGCGGCCAGCAGCTCCGCCTTGTTCCGGAAGTGGTGGTACAGCGCGGGCTGCTGCACCCCGAGCCGCCGCGCGACGCCGTGGCTCGACAGCCCGTCGAGGCCGCGCTCGTCCAGCGTGTCGAGGGCCGCGGCGACGATCGTGGGCCGGTCCAGTCGCGGGCGGGTGCGTGGCATGGCCCGACTCTAGCCAGGTTGGTCCTTATCGGTGATAATCAAGCGTGATACTTATCAGTGATAAGGGCCGTCGCGGGAGCGGCGCACGACAGGGGGAGCGGCGATGACCGACGAGCGGACGACGGCACGGGCCGGGGCGGACACCGGCGCGGACGCAGTGCCGGACACCCGGCCGGACACCCGGCCGGACACCCGGCCGGACACCCGGCCGGACACCCAGCCGGGCACCCGGCCGGACACCGGGCAGGTGGGCCCGCGCAGGGTGCGTCACCGCGGCGCGGCGTGGACGCTCGTGGTCCTCACGCCGCTGGTCGCGGAGCTCGCGCTGGGCTCGACGCCGGTCCGGATGGCCTGGCTGGTGCTGCTCTGGATGCCGGTCTACGGCGCGGGCGTGCTGCTGATCCGCGAGCTGGTGGCCCGGCGCGGGCGGGGCTGGCCGAGCATCCTGCTGCTGGCGCTGGCGTACGAGCTCGTCGAGGACGGGATCGGGCTCCAGGCGCTGACCAGCCCGCACCTGTACGACGCCGCGTCGTGGGGCGCGCGGGTGCTCGGCGTCAACCTGCCGTATCTCGAGGCGAACGCGATCTACCACGCCGTGTTCACGGTCTGCATCCCGATCACGCTGACCAACCTGCTCTTCCCCGCGCACCGGGGCCGCCCCTACCTCGGGGTGCCCGGGACGGTCGTCGCCGCGATCGTCGCCGTGCTCGGCGTCGGGCTGCTGCGCACCGTCTCGCTGTCGGAGGACGCCGGCTACCAGGCGCCGGTCCCGTTCGTGCTCGGGGTCGCCGTGCTGGTGGTCGTGCTCGGGATCGTCGCGCTGTACGTCGTGCCGCCGGTGCGTGGGCAGGCCGCCCCGGGCGACCCGTCCGCCGCGCCGGGCCCGGCCGACGCCCGGGCCGAAGCCGGCGGCGCGCCCGTCCCGTCCCGCGGCGTGCTCTTCGGGGCGTCCGGCCTGGCCACGCTGGTCTTCTTCGGCCTGTCCTTCCCCGTGTTCGGCGCGAGGCAGCCGGCGTTCACCGAGGGGTGGCTCGTGCTGGTCCCGATGGCGCTGACCGCCGTCGGCGCCGTGGCCTGCTACCGCTACCTGACCCGGACGGCGGCCCGGCCCGGGTGGACACCGCGGCACACGCTCGCCCTCGTCGGGGGAGCGCTGGTGGCGCACTCGCTCGGCGGGCTGGTGATCATGGCGCACACGACGGTGGACCGGGTCGGCCTGGTCGTGATCATCGCGCTGACCGTCGGCGGGCTGCTGCTCGTCGACCGGCGGCTGAGCCGCTGACCTCCCCGTCCGGCGGAGGCTGCCCCTAGCCGGCGACCGTGAGGATGCCCCTGGTCAGAGCGGTGACCGCGCCCGCGACCGCCACCGTGACCGCGGTACGGGAGGCGACCCGGGTCGACAGGCGGCGGGCCAGGAGGTTGCCGAACGCCACCCCCGCGAGCACCGCGGCGAGCAGCACCGGCCAGACCCACCAGGCGGGGGCTGAGCCGGCCGGGATCGCGCCGAGGCTCAGCTTGGTGATCACCGACATGACGTTCATGACCACCAGCAGCGGCTGCATCGTCGCGGCGAACGACCGGTGCTCCCAGCGGGTGGCCAGCGCGTACGCCGTCCAGGCGGGCGCCGCCACGCCCGAGGTCGTGTTCATGAAGCCCGCCGCCAGCCCCGTGACGACGGCGACGGGCCGGCCCTGGACCCGGACCCGCCGGCGCAGCAGCGCCGAGGCGCCCAGCGCGACCAGCACGGACCCGCCGACGATCACGTCGAGCCACGCCGTGTCGGCCTCGCGGACCGTCAGGGCGCCCAGCACGGAGCCCACGAGCATGAGCGGCAGGATCCTGACGACCCGCCGCCAGTCCACGCCGTCCCGCAGCGCCCGCAGGATGAGCAGCGCCGTGACGATCGCGGCCACGTTGCTGACCAGCACGCCCACCGACGCGCCGAGGAAGACCGTGAGCACGGGTGCGGCCACCATGCCGACCCCCATCCCGGCGACACGCTGCAGCCCGGCCCCGAGGACGACGGCCACGCACGCTGCGATCAGGGCCGTCGTCTCCACCCGGCCACGCTAACCCCGATCCGCTCCCGCGCCGGGCCGCCAAGGCCCTGATCAGGGTCCGGTCAGTGTTGTGTCTCCCACACCGTGACGGTGCGGCGCCGGCGCGCGGGTCCGGTCAGCGGGCACGGGGCCACACGACGGTGAACCGGGCGCCGCCGTCGGGCGACTCGCCGACGGCGACCCGGCCGCCCCGGCGGCGGACGAGCTCGGCGACCAGCGCGAGGCCCAGCCCGGCGCCGCCGGAGGTGCGCGCGCGGTCGTCGGACACCCGGTAGAAGCGGTCGAACACCTTGTCCCGGTGCTCGGGCCGCACCCCGGGCCCGTCGTCGTCGACGAGCACGCGCACCGTGGACCGGCCCGCGAGCACCGACACCACGACGCGCGTGCCCGCGTAGCGGCAGGCGTTGCGCAGCAGGTTGCCCAGCACGAGTCCCGTCTCCGTGCGCGCGGCGGCCGCCCAGACCTGGTCGGCGGCGGCGTTGACCACGATGGGCACCGGCTGGTCCCCGGCGCGCGCCACCGCCGCGTGCACCTCGCCCACCAGGTCCACGTCGTCCGACGGCGGCAGCTCGCCGGCGTCCGAGCGGGCCAGCGCCAGCAGCCCGTCGAGCAGGGCCGACAGCCGTTCGGCGTCCGCCAGCACGTCGGCGAGCACCTCCTGGGAGAGCGCCGGGTCGGGGGCGGCCACCGCGACCTCCGACTGGAGCCGGATGGACGCCACGGGCGAGCGCAGCTCGTGCGCGGCGTCCCCCGTGAACCGGCGCAGCCGCTCCGTGGTCGCCTCCTGGCGGTCCAGCAGCACGTTGAAGTCGTCGGCCAGGGCGCGCAGCTCGCGGGCCGTGCCGTCGGGCACCTCCACCCGGGCGCCGGGCGCGAGCCGGCGCACGGACTGGCGCATCCGGGCGACCGGGACCAGCGCGGACCCGACGGCGAACCAGATCGCGACCCCGGCCACCACCGTCCCGACGAGGGCCGTGACCAGCAGCCACCGGCCGCCCGACGCCTCGGCGGCCTGCTGCCCCACGAGCCCCGTGCCGACCACGACGAGCCGCTGGCTCCCGTCGGGGGCCGTGACCACCGAGCCCAGCCGGCGCACCTGCCGCCGGTCGCCCGTGGTGACCGGCGTCCCGGCCTTGAGGGCGCGCACCTGCTCGCGCGTGAGGGCGGGCGGCGGGGCGTCGTCGACGGCGCCGCCCGCGGTGTCCAGCACGCGCACCTCCAGGCCGTCGGCCGGGGCGGGTTCCGTGCCGGCGACGACGTCCTGGGCGGCCGCGCCCAGCGCCGTCCGGAGCTCGTCGTCCACGGCGCCGGTCAGGAGCGGCCCCAGGCCCCGGCCCGCGACCAGCGCCAGGCCCAGCAGGCAGACCAGCGTGACCGCCGTGGCGAGGGCGGTGATCCGCAGGCGCAGCGAGACGCCCGCCCAGGGCGTTCCCGCCCCGTGCCCGCCGGGCGCCGCCCGCACTACGGCGCGCCTCCGAGCCGGTAGCCCTGCCCCCGGACGGTCCGGACGAGGTCGCCGGCGCCGGCGGCCGTCAGCTTGCGGCGCAGGTAGCCCACGTACACCTCGACGACGTTCCGGGTCGCGGCCTGCTCGTCGCCCCAGACCTCGGTCAGCAGCTCCTGCTTGGTCCACACCGTCCCCGCGCGCGAGGCCAGCGCCACGAGCAGCGCGTACTCGCGGGGGCTCAGCGGCACGTCGACGTCGGCGTAGCGGACCGCGCGGGCCCCGCGGTCGACGGTCAGCGGTCCGAGCCGGATCGGCTCGCGCGTGGCGCCCGGCGCCGCGCGGCGCAGGACGGCGCGGAGCTGGGCGAGCAGCACCACGAAGGAGAACGGCTTGACCACGTAGCCGTCGGCGCCGAGGTCCAGCCCGTCGGCCTGGTCCACCTCGCCGTCCTTCGCCGAGACGAGCAGCACCGGGGTGGTGACGCCGGCGGACCGCAGCTCCTGCAGCACCCGGTACCCGGACAGGCCCGGGATCATGATGTCCAGCAGCACCGCGTCGAACGACCCGGTCCGGGCCAGGCGCAGCGCGGTCGGGCCGTCGGCCGCGACCGTGACGTCCATGCCCTCGGCGCGCAGGCCGCGGTCCAGCGCCTTGCGCACGCCCGGCTCGTCGTCGACCACGAGAATCTGCGGCCTCATGCCTGCCAGCATGCCGCACGCGGCGGCCGGTGCGTAGACGGGCGGGTGCGCCGGTGGGGCGTGTCGGTGCTCGGCGTGCGGCTCTCAGCGAGATCTCAGCCGCCGCGGGGGATCGTAGAAGGAGCAGACTGGTACCGACGCGAAGGAGCGGGACATGAGGCCGAGGACGAAGGCGCTGGTCGCCGCCGGGTCGGGGATCGCGGTCGGGCTCGGCGGGTTGGCGCTCACCGCGCTGCCCGCGGGCGCGGACGACGACCCGGTGCTCCCCACGATCGACGCCGAGCAGCTCGTGACGTCCGCGCTGGAGGCCACGCCGCCCGCGTTCGACGGCGTGGCCGAGGTGAGTAACGAGCTCGGGCTGCCCGCCGTGCCCGGGGCGGACGCCCTCGACTTCGAGTCGGTGCGCGTGTTCCACGACGGCGCGGAGTCCGCCCGGGTCCAGGTCGAGCGGCCGACGTCGGAGCTGACGTTCGTCAAGAACGCCGACGAGGCGTGGGCCTACGACTCGCAGGAGAACAGCGCGCGGCACCTCACCTGGGACGACGCGGACCTCGCGGCGGCCCGTGAGCATGCCGAGGCGCAGGCGGCGCAGCACGCCGAGGCCCGGGGCCACGCCGAGGCGCGGATGGCGGACCCGTCGCAGGCGGCGACCGAGCTCATCGAGCACCTGCGCCCCACCAGCGACATCGTCGTGGACGGCACGGCGCGCGTCGCCGACCGCGCCGCCTACGAGCTCGTGCTCACGCCCAAGCCGTCGGAGAAGACGCTGCTGCGCGAGGTCACGGTGGCGATCGACGAGCAGACGCGCGTGCCGCTGCGGTTCGACGTGTACGCGAACGGCAGGTCCGAACCGGTCCTGTCGCTCGGCTTCACCGAGTTCCAGGTGGGTGCGCAGGACGCCGGCCTGTTCGAGTTCACGCCGCCGGCGGGCGCCGACGTCGAGACCACGGACGCGGGCGACGTCGCGCAGGCTCACGGGGAGCACGCGGGGCAGGCCGGCAAGCCGGGCGGCCCCGAGAAGCTGACCACGGTCGGCGACGGCTGGGACGCGGTGCTGGTGGGCACGGTGCCCGCGGACGCGCTGGGCCGGGACCTTGCGGGCTCGGGGGCCGACGGCGGCGCGGCCGGGAGCGAGGGCTTCCTCGGCGGCGCGGGCTCGGCGGGCGGCGAGCAGGACGTCGCCGGGCTCCTGGCCCAGATCGGCCGGCCGGTGTCCGGGGAGTTCGGCTCCGGCTCGTACGTCCGGATCGCCGTCGGCGGCGCGATCGTGACCGACGACGGCCAGTTCGCGGCCGGCGCGGTGCCCCGGCAGGTGCTCGTCGACGCCCTGGACCAGCAGTGACCGAAGCGGCAGCGACAGGACCGGCCACCGCGGGGCAGACCGCCCTGGCCGCCCGCACGCGAGGCCTGCGCAAGGTCTACCGCGGCACGGTCGCGGTGGACGGCGTGGACCTGGAGGTGCCGGCGGGTGCCGTGGTCGGGATGCTGGGCCCCAACGGCTCGGGCAAGACGACGACCATCCGCATGCTCCTCGGACTGGTCCAGCCGACCGAGGGCGAGATCGAGCTGCTGGGCGTGCCGGTCCCGGGGGCGGTCGACCGGGTGCTCCCGCACGTCGGGGCGCTGGTCGAGGGGCCGGGGTTCCACCCGTTCCTGTCCGGCCGGGAGAACCTGCTGCGGTTCGCCGCCGCCGAGCCCCTGCTGTCCGGACGCGAGCTCGACGGCGCCGTGTCCGCGGCGCTGGAGCGGGTGGGCCTGGCGGGTGCCGCCCGCAAGAAGTACCGCGCGTACTCGCTGGGCATGAAGCAGCGGCTGGGGCTCGCCTCCGCGCTGCTGGTCCCGCGCCGGCTCGTGGTGCTGGACGAGCCCACGAACGGCCTCGACCCGGCCGGTACGCAGGAGGTGCGCCGCATCATCGCGGAGCTGCACGCCCAGGGCGTGACCGTGCTCGTCTCGTCGCACCTCCTGGCCGAGGTCGAGGCCACGTGCACCCACGTCGTCGTGCTGAACGCGGGTGTCGTCGTGGCCCAGGGCCCGCTGGACGACCTGCTGGAGTCCGGCAACCCCACGCTGCTCGTGACCACCGCTGACGGCGCCGCCGCGGCGGCCGCCCTGCGCGACCGGCGGGTCACCGCGTGGCTCGCCCCGGCAGGCGTGCGCGTCGACCTCACGAGCACGACGCCGGCGGCCGTGATCGAGACGCTGGTCCGCGCCGGGGTCCGGGTCGACGAGGCCCGCAGGGAGCGCACCGGGCTCGAGGACGTCTTCGCGCGGCTCACGCACGACCTCGGGGAGGCCACGGGGGACGGCGCCGCCGCCGAGCCCGCCGCCGCCGAGCCCGGCGCCGGCCGGCCCGCCGAGCACGCGCCCGACCGGGAGCCGGTCCGATGACCGCCCAGGCCCAGGTCACCACCCCGGACCCGGCGCCGGCCCGGCTGCGCGCCCCGGTCGGCCGCCTGCTGCGGGCCGAGCTGCGGTGGATCTTCCGGCGTCCGCGGACGCTCGTGGTGCTGGGCCTGCTCACCGTGCTCCCGGTGATCACGGGCATCGCCGTGAACCTGACCGCGGGCGGCGGGGCCGCCCCGGCCACGGGCGGACCTGGCCCGGACGGGCCGGGCGGGGAGCCGCCGATCTTCGTGACCATGGCGACCAGCGCGTTCGTGCTGCCGCTGGGCTCCCTGATGACGCTGCTGATGCTCCTGCTGCCGCTCACGGTTGCGATGGCGGCCGGGGACGCGCTGGCCGGCGAGCAGTCCCACGGGGCGCTGCGCGGCTGGCTGCTCGCCCCCGTGGCCCGCGGCCGGCTGCTCGTGGTCAAGGCTGTGGGCGTGCTGGTGGTCGCCCTGGTCGCGGCCACCCTCGTCGTCACGTCCGGCTTCGTCACCGGGCTGGTCCTGGCGGGGACGGACAACCTGGCGTCGATGTCCGGGACCGAGCTGTCCGTCCCGGAGGTGCTGGGGCGGCTGGCCGTCGCGATCGCCTGGGCCACGCTCTACCTGATGGCGGTGGGCGCGGTGGCGCTGGCGATCTCGGCGTCCACCGAGCACCCCATGCTGGTGGTCGTCAGCGTGCTCGGCGGGCTCATCGTGTCCGGGGTGCTGCTGCAGATCTCGGCGCTGGACTGGCTGCACCCGTACCTGCTGCCGCAGTCGCTGGGCAGCCTGGTCGACCTGATCCGGGACCCCGTGGCCACCGGCGACCTGGGCGAGGGCGCGTTCCGGGCGCTGTGCTACCTCGTGATCGGTTTGTCGCTGGCCTACGCCCGCCTCACGACGCGCGACGGCTGAGCGCACGAACGCCGTCGCGCCTCCCCCTTGCGGAGGGTGCGCGACGGCGTCGGGCGTTCGGAGCGCGAGCGGCGCGCCGGTCAGTCGCCGACGTTCTCCGCGTAGTCCACGTCGCGCGTCTCGCGCTCCAGGAGCAGCGCGACCAGCGTGATCACGGCCATCGCGGAGAGGTAGACGCCCACCAGCACGGGGGAGCCGTCGCCCTTGGCCCACAGCCACACGGCGATGAACGGGGCCACGGCCGCGCCCAGCACCGAGGACAGGTTGTACGCGATGCCGGAGCCCGTGTACCGGACGTTGGCGGGGAACAGCTCGGGCAGGACGGCGGCCATCGGGCCGAACGTGAGGCCCATGAGCGTGAAGCCGAGGATCAGCAGGGTCTGCACGCCGACGTCGCCCGCGCCGAACAGCGGCACGAACAGGGCGCCGAACGCGATGATCGCGACGGTGACCCAGATGAGGTGCTTGCGGCGGCCGAACCTCTCCGCCATCGGCCCGGACACGAGCGTGAAGACGCCGAAGAACACGACGCCCACGATCAGCATCCAGAGGAAGTCGATCTTCTCGTAGCCGAGGCCCGCGGGGGAGCCGTCGGTCGGGGCGGTCGGCGCGACGCCGTAGTTCAGCGTGAACGTCGTCATCAGGTAGAACAGCACGTACGTGGCGAGCATGATGAACGTGCCCGAGACGATCTGCTTCCACGACGTGCGGAAGACGCGGGCCACCGGCACCTTGCTGACGGCCTCGGCCTCGAGCACCTTGCGGAACGCGGGGGTCTCCAGCAGCGAGAGCCGCACCCACAGGCCCACGATCACGAGGATCGCCGACGCGATGAACGGGATGCGCCAGCCCCAGGCCGCGAACTGCTCGGGCGTGAGCGACGTGGACAGGGCGATGAACACCGTGTTGGCGAGGATGAAGCCGATCGGCGCGCCGAGCTGCGGGAACGTGCCGTAGATGGCGCGCTTCCCCTCGGGGGCGTTCTCGGTGGCGAGGAGGGCCGCGCCGCTCCACTCGCCGCCCAGCCCGAGGCCCTGGCAGAACCGGCAGAGCACGAGCACCGCCGGGGCGGCCACGGCCCAGCCGGGCGTCGACGCCGCGGGGATGAGCCCGATCAGCACCGTCGCGACACCCATCGTGAGCAGCGACGCGACCAGCGTCGCCTTGCGGCCGATGCGGTCACCGAAGTGCCCGAACAGGACCGAGCCGACCGGCCGCGCCACGAAGGCGACGCCGAACACGGCGAAGGACGACAGGAGCTGCGTCGTGGGGTCCTCGGCGTTCGGGAAGAACAGCGTCGGGAAGACCAGCGAGGCGGCCGTCGCGTAGATGTAGAAGTCGTAGAACTCGATGGACGTACCGATGAGGGAGGCGACGACGACACGGCCGCGGGGATTGCCGGCCGGCGCTGTGCTCTGCCCGCCGCCGGGGGTCCCGGCGGTCGGCGCTGCGGAGGTGCTCATGCCCGCGAGACTAGGCACGGCGTCCGCGATCCGGGAAGGTCGTCTCGCGATACGGATGGGGTCTTGACGTAGGCTGCCGACGGCGGCATGCGCGGGCCCTGTGCACGAGCGGCGTGTCGAACTGCGACCTGGTGCGTCGCGAGTGAAGGTGTGGTGAACGGTGAATACTCCCACCGGCTGCCGTGTTGGCACGACCGGCGGTGAGGGGCAGGATCGACCGGGCTCCCGGAGGCTCCGCCATCGGACATCCATCATCGGAACGAACGAGACGACGACGAGGATATGAACGATCTGCTGTATGTGAACGGCGGCAACCCGTTGAACGGGACCATCACCGTTCGAGGCGCAAAGAACTTCGTGTCGAAGTCCATGGTGGCTTCTCTGCTGGGGGAGACCCCGAGCGTGCTGCGGAACGTTCCGCAGATCCGTGACGTCAAGGTCGTCTCGGGGCTCCTGGACCTGCACGGCGTGAACGTCAAGTACGACACCGACGCCGGCATCCTGGACCTCGACCCGTCCAACGTCGAGTCCGCCCACGTGGCCGACATCGACGCCCACGCCGGCTCCAGCCGCATCCCGATCCTGTTCTGCGGGCCGCTGCTGCACCGCCTCGGCGAGGCGTTCATCCCGGACCTGGGCGGCTGCCGCATCGGCGACCGCCCGATCAACTACCACCTCGACATCCTGCGCCAGTTCGGCGCCGTCGTGGACAAGCGGCCCAACGGCATCCACCTGCGCGCGCCGCGCCGCCTCCAGGGCACCAAGATCTCCCTGCCCTACCCGTCGGTGGGCGCCACGGAGCAGACGCTGCTCACGGCGGTCCGTGCCGACGGCATCACCGAGCTCTCGGGCGCGGCGATCGAGCCCGAGATCATGGACCTCATCGCGGTGCTGCAGAAGATGGGCGCCATCATCTCGGTCGACACCGACCGCGTGATCCGCATCGAGGGCGTCGACCGCCTCGAGGGCTACACCCACACCGCGCTGAACGACCGGATCGAGACCGCGTCCTGGGCCTCCGCGGCCCTGGCCACGGGCGGCGACATCACCGTCAAGGGCGCCACGCAGCCCGAGATGATGACGTTCCTCAACACCTTCCGGAAGGTCGGCGGCCGCTTCGAGGTGCAGGACGACGGCATCCGCTTCTGGCACGCCGGCGGCGACCTCAAGTCCATCGTGCTGGAGACCGACGTGCACCCGGGCTTCATGACGGACTGGCAGCAGCCGCTCGTCGTCGCGCTCACGCAGGCCACCGGCCTGTCGATCGTGCACGAGACCGTGTACGAGAACCGGTTCGGCTTCACGGACGCCCTGCGCAAGATGGGCGCCACCATCCAGGTCTACAAGGAGTGCCTGGGCGGTCGCGACTGCCGGTTCGGTCAGCGCAACTTCCACCACTCCGCCGTCGTCTCCGGCCCGACGCCGCTCTCCGCGGCCGACATCGAGGTCCCGGACCTGCGCGGCGGGTTCTCCCACCTCATCGCGGCCCTGGCTGCCAAGGGGCAGTCCACGGTGCGCGGCATCGGCCTGATCGACCGCGGCTACGAGAACTTCCAGGACAAGCTGGAGGCCCTGGGCGCCGAGGTCGTCCGCGGCTGACCCGACGCTCGCACGTGTCAGAGGCTCAGGCCCCCTCGGGGACCTGAGCCTCTGGCGCGTCGGGGCGGGGGCGGGGTTCGGAGTTTGGCCGAGTATCCTTTCGGCCGTGTCCATCCCACGCCCTGAGTCACGCATGTATCGCTTCGTCGCGTTCATCGTGCGGAACCTCATGTTCGCGCTGTGCAAGTACGAGTGGAAGGGCGGGGAGAACTTCCCGGCCAAGGGCGGGTTCATCGCCGCGGCCAACCACGTCACCGAGCTCGACGCGCTGACGCTGGCGCACTACCTCTTCGACATGGGCCGCGAGCCGCGCATCCTGGCCAAGCGCGGCCTGTTCGACTCGCCGCTGACGGGATGGGCCCTGCGGGGCACCAAGATGATCCCGGTGGACCGGGACTCCACGAAGTCCGCCGAGTCGCTGAAGGACGCCGCGAGCCAGCTCGGCGACGGCGCCTGCGTCGCGATCCTGCCGGAGGGCACCCTGACGCGGGACCCCGACTACTGGCCGATGGAGGGCAAGACGGGCGTGGCCCGCATCGCGCTGACGACGCGCCTGCCGGTGCTGCCCGTCGCGCAGTGGGGCGTCACCGAGATCCTCGGCCGGTACAGCCGGGTGCTCAAGCCGTTCCCGCGCAAGAAGGTGACCATCCAGACCGGCCCGCCCGTGGACCTGAGCGACCTGTACGACCGGCCCCAGGACACCGCCACCCTGCGTGAGGCCACGAGCCGCATCATGGACGCCATCACCGCCGAGCTGGAGCAGATCCGCGGCGAGGTGGCCCCCAAGCCGCGCTTCGACCTCCGCAAGCACCCCGACTACGAGGCCAAGATGACGACCTATCCCCCGGTGGAGCGCCCGTGAGCGCGGCAGCAGGAGCGCAGGGCGCCCCGAACCAGCCCAGGGTCGCCGTGCTCGGCGCGGGCTCGATGGGCACCACGTTCGCGATGGTCCTGGCCGACGCCGGGTGCGACGTCACCCTCTGGGGTCGCGACGCCGCGGTGCTCGACGCCGTCGAGACGACGCACCGCAACGAGAAGTACCTGCCGGGCGTGCAGCTGCCGCCGATGCACGGCACGACCGACCCGGCGGTCGCCCTGGCGGGCGCCGCCATCGTGGTCGTGTCGGTGCCGTCGCAGGTCGCCCGCGCCACGCTGGAGTCGATGAAGGACCTGGTGCACGACGTCGCCGCGCCGGGTGCCGTCGTCGTCTCCCTGATGAAGGGCGTCGAGCTCGGCACCGACAAGCGCATGAGCCAGGTCATCGCCGAGGTGCTCGACCTTCCGGACGAGCGGGTCGCCATCGTCTCCGGCCCCAACCTGGCGCCCGAGATCGCCGAGCGGCAGCCGACGGCGACCGTGGTCGCCTCGCGCAGCGAGGCCACGGCCCAGCTCGTGGCGGCGGCGTGCTGGACCGGGTACTTCCGGCCCTACACGAACACGGACGTCGTGGGCGTCGAGCTGTGCGGCGCGGTGAAGAACATCATCGCCCTGGCCGCCGGCATGGCCCAGGGCCAGGGTTTCGGCTGGAACACCATCGCGACGCTGATCACCCGCGGCCTGGTCGAGATCACGCGCCTGGGCCTCGCGCTCGGGGCCGACGCCGCCACGTTCGCGGGCCTGGCCGGCATGGGCGACCTGACGGCGACGTGCGCGTCGCCGCTGTCGCGCAACCACCGGCTCGGCAAGCACGTGGGCGAGGGGCTCACGCTCGCCGAGGCGATCAAGGCCACGGGCGGCACGGCCGAGGGCGTGAAGTCGTCGCAGTCGGTGCTGGAGCTCGCGCGGGCGCACGACGTCGAGATGCCGATCACGGCCGGCGTCGTCGAGGTGCTGGCCGGCAACCTGCCGCTGTCCGACCTCGCGGCGACGCTGCTCGCCCGGCCGCAGAAGTCCGAGGTCGCGGGCTGACCCCGGGCGGTCAGTGCCGCACGTCCACCACGACGCGCATCGGGTCCTCCAGGAGGAAGACGCGGAACGGCCGCTCGCCGTCGTCCACGCCGATGAACGCCGTCGTGTACCCCTCGAACCAGTAGCGGTACACGATCTCCTCGACCGACTCGGTGCCGTCGGGCTCGATGCGGTCGCCCGAGAACTCGTCGACGCCGCTGTCCATCGGGGTGGCGGTGCCGGACAGCGACACCCGCAGGATCGCGTCGCCGTCCACGGTGACGGCGTCGCCCGAGCCGTCGTCGGACGCCTGGTCCACGTACTCCACACGCCAGCCGGGCGTGCCGCTGCCCGTGCCGTCGAGGTCGAACACGACGCGGTCGTAGCCGTCGTGCGCGGCGACGCGCACGTCGGTGACGCTCAGGAACGTCTCGCCCTCCCCGGCGGGCTCCGCGGTGTCGGGCTTCGTGTCCGCCGGGAAGGCCGGGCCGGACTCGGTCTCGGTCGCGGAGGCGCTCGGCTCAGGGGCGTCGTCCCCGTCGTCGGCTGACGTGTCGTCGCCTGACCCTGCGTCGCCTGACCCGCTCGACGACGGCGACGACGTCGGGTCCGCGTCGGAGTCCGGGGCGACCGGCACGGGGCTGGTGTTGCTGAGCTCCGGACCGTTCGTGCCCTGCGCGCCCGTGCACCCGGCCAGCAGCAGCGCCGTGCAGGCGGCGACCAGCAGGGTTGTGCGGTGTCCGGCTCGTCCCATGTGCTCAGCGTAGGGCCTGGGGCGCCGCCGGGAACGCCAACGGGGAGGACGACGTCGACGCCTCCGCGACGGAGTACGGCAAGATCGGCGTCACCGCCGCCTTCCCCGTACCCGGTCCCGGAGTCCTGACCCCGTCGTCGCTGGTCGAGCCGTGGTAGCCGGTCGACCAGCGTGTGCCGTCACGCCGCCCGGCGGAACGTGCGCCGGTACGCCGACGGCGTCACGCCGAGTGCCGCCTGCACGTGCGCGCGCAGCGACTGGGCGGTGCCGAAGCCGCAGCGCCGGGCGACCTGCTCGACCGGCAGCACCGTGGTCTCGAGCAGCGTGCGGGCGTGCTCGACACGCTGCCGGGTGAGCCACTGGGCGGGGCTCTCGCCGGTCTCGTCCCGGAACCGGCGCGTGAAGGTGCGGACCGACATCGCGGCGTGCCGGGCCATCGCGGCCAGCGTCAGCGGCTCGTCCAGCCGGTCCAGCGCCCAGGCCCGGGTCGCGGCCGTGCCCGCGCCGGGGGCCCGGTGGTCGCCGGGAACGCCGTCCGCCCCCGGGCCGGCGACGTGCCCCGCGACCACCGGGCGCCTGATGAACTGCGCCTGGCCGCCGTCGCGGTGCGGGGGCACCACGGTGCGGCGTGCGACGTCCTGCGCGATCGCCGTGCCGTGGTCGCGGCGCACGACGTGCAGGCACAGGTCGACGCCGGAGGCGACGCCGGCCGAGGTCAGCACGTCGCCGTCGTCGGTGTACAGGACGTCCGGGTCGAGCTGCACGCGCGGGTAGAGCTGCCGGAAGCGGTCGCTCTCCAGCCAGTGGGTCGTGGCCGGGCGGCCGTCGAGCAGGCCCGCCGCCGCGAGCACGAAGGCGCCCGTGCAGATCGACATGAGCCGGGTGCCGGGCCTGATCCGGGCGAGCGCCGCGGCCAGCTCGGGCTCGAGCCGCGGTTCGCCGGCGGCCGGGTCCGTGCCGTCCGGCCCGGAGGTGTGCGACGCCGGCACGACCACGGTGTCCGCCGTCTCCAGCGCCTCGGGCCCGTGCTCCACCTGGACCAGCACGTCGGAGTCCGAGCGCACCAGGCCGGGGCCGCCGGGCGTGCAGGTCACCACCTCGTACAGGGGCCGGTGCTCGGCGTCGCGCGCGATGCCGAAGATCCGGTGCGGGATGCCGAGCTCGAACGGGATGAAGCCCGGCCGGATCAGGACGGCGACGCGGTGCCGGCGCGGGGTCGGGGACGCCGGGGACGTCTGCGCCGGAGGAGCGGTGCTCGTGGCCATCTCCCGATCATATGGCCCGAATCCAGCGATGTGTGTCCTTCGGGCCACTGTTTCTCGCCGCCGCCTCCCAGCATGCTGATCCCGTGACCCAGACAGACGTCCCCGTGCCGGCGGGCCAGAACGCATCGCAGACCCCGGACGCCCCGCGTCGGGCGCCGCGCATCCACCCCGCCTGGTGGGTCGCGCTGGTCAGCTTCGTGACCGTCATGTGCGCCGCGGCCTTCACCGCCGCGCCCGGCCTCTTCGTGGACCCGCTCAACGCGGAGCTCGGCTGGTCGCGCGCCACCATCGGGTTCGCCGTCGGCCTGCAGTCGGTGCTCTACGGGCTCACGGCGCCGTTCGCCGCCTCCCTCATGGACCGGTTCGGCATGCGCCCCGTGGTCTCCGTGGCGCTCGTGGTGATCACGGGCGGCGCCCTGTCGACCGTGTGGATGTCGGAGCCCTGGCAGTTCGTGCTCGGCTGGGGGCTCCTGGTCGGCGTGGGCAGCGGCAGCATGGCGCTCGCGTTCACGGCCACCGTGACGGGGCGCTGGTTCGTGGCGCGGCGCGGCCTGGTCAGCGGCGTGCTGACGGCGGCGACGGCGTCGGGCCAGCTCGTCTTCCTGCCCCTGCTCGCGTGGATCGTCGAGAACCAGGGCTGGCGCCCGGCGTCGGTCACGGTGGCCATCGCCTCGCTCGTGGCCATCCCGCTCGTGCTGTTCCTGCTGCGCGACCACCCCGCGGACATGGGCCTCGCGCCCTACGGCGGCACCTACGCGCCCAAGCCCCCGGCGACGCGCGGCGCGGCCCGGCGTGCCGTCACCGCCCTGTTCGACGCCGCGCGCACCGGCCCGTTCTGGCTGCTCGCCGGGGCGTTCGCGATCTGCGGTGCGACGACGAACGGGCTGGTCCGCACCCACTTCGTGCCCGGCGCGCACGACCACGGCATGCCGATCACGGTCGCCGCGAGCCTGCTCGCCGTGATCGGGGTGGTCGACGTGATCGGCACCATCGGGTCGGGCTGGCTCACCGACCGGTTCTCGCCGCGCGTGCTGCTGGGCGTCTACTACACGCTGCGCGGCGTCGCGCTGCTGTTCCTGCCGTCGCTCATGGCCCCGCACGTCGAGATGCCGATGCTGTTCTTCATCGTGTTCTACGGGCTGGACTGGGTGGCGACCGTGCCGCCGACCCTCGCCCTGTGCCGCGAGTTCTACGGCGAGGACGCGCCGATCGTGTTCGGCTGGGTGCTCGCGTCGCACCAGGTCGGGGCCGGTGTGGTGGCCTTCGCGGGCGGCCTGGTGCGGGACATGACGGGCTCGTACGACGCCGTCTGGTACGGCGCGGGCGCGCTGTGCGCGGGCGCCGCGCTGATGTCCATGGTGATCCGCCGGGTGCGGCAGACCGCCCCGGACGTGCCGGCCGCGTAGGTCACCGGGGGTGGCCTGTGGGTCCGACCGGTCGCCCTGGTGACGGCACCCGGGTCTGACAGGTCGTCCTGCGGACGAGCGGGGCGCCGTCCGCGGGGCGGTCGTATTCTCCCGACCATGAGCACCACCCCTGAGCATCCCGATACGCAGCACGGCGCGGCGCAGCACGGCGCCCCGCAGCACGACGCCACAGAGCACGGCGCCGCGCAGCACACCGGGCCGAGCGCGCTCGCCCCCGCCACCCTCGTCGTCGCCGCCGGACGTCCGGCGCGCGAGCAGGGCGGGCACATCAACCCGTCCGTGCCGCTGAACTCGACGTACGTGTCGCGCGGCGTGGTCACCTCCGGCGAGCTCTCGTACGCGCGCGGCGACAACGACGCGTGGCACCCGTTCGAGACGGCGCTGGCCGCGCTGGAGGCGGGCGCGGGGGTGCCCGGCGAGGGCATCGTGTTCGGTTCTGGCATGGCGGCGATCGCCGCCGTCTTCTCCCTGGTGCCCGACGGCGGCACGCTCGTGCTGCCGCGGCACGCCTACCAGGCGGGCATGGTGCTGGCACGGCAGATCTCCGAGCGGCACGGCGTGACGCTGCGGTACGTCGACATCGCGGACACGGAGGCCGTGGTCGCGGCGCTCGACGGCGCCGACCTGTTCCTGGCCGAGTCGCCCACCAATCCCATGCTGGAGGTCGCGGACCTGCCCGCCGTGCTCGCCGCGGCCCGGGTCGCCGGGGTGCGCTCGGTCGTGGACAACACGTTCGCGACGCCGCTGGGCCAGAACCCGCTGGAGCAGGGCGCCGACATCGTGCTGCACTCCGTGACCAAGTACCTGGCGGGACACTCCGACGTCGTGCTGGGCGCGCTCGTGACGCGCGACGCCGCCCTGGCCGCCACCCTGCGCGAGCACCGCACGCTGCACGGCTCCATCGCCGGCCCGTTCGAGGTGTGGCTGGCGCTGCGCGGCCTGCGCACCCTCGCCCTGCGCTTCGAGCGCGCCCAGGCGACGGCCGCCGAGCTGGCCCGCCGGCTCGCGGAGCACCCGGACGTGGCCGAGGTGCGGCACCCCTCGCTGCCCGGCGACCCGGGGCACGACCGCGCGAAGGCGCAGATGAACGGGTTCGGCGCGATCCTCGGCGTCCGGCCCGCGCCGCGCGCCGGCGTCGGCCCGGTCGAACGGGCGGACGCCGTCGTGGACGCCGTCGGACTGTGGCTGCCCGCGACCTCGCTCGGCGGCGTGGAGTCCATGCTGGAGCGCCGCCGCCGGTGGGGCACCGAGGCGCACACCGTCCCCGAGGACCTGCTGCGCCTGTCGGTCGGCATCGAGGACGTCGAGGACCTCTGGCGCGACCTGGACGCGGCGCTCCGCGCCTGACCCACCGCCGACCAACCTGCTGACGACGGCCCGCCGAGTCAGGTGGCTGGTCGGACCACCCGACTGACTCGGCAGGGTTGCCACGCCGAGTCAGCCAGGTGGTCGGACCACCCGACTGACTCGGCAGGGTTGGCTTGGTGAGTCAGGTGGGTGGTGCGGCGGGGTTACTCCAGCGGGCCGAGGAGGGACTGGGCGACCGTGCCGTGGGCGGCGTCGTCGCTGGACGGGTGGAAGATGCCCGCCAGGACGTCCCGGTACAGGCGGCCCAGCTCCGAGCCGGTGAAGTACGTGGAGCCGCCGGAGACCCGCACGGCCTGGTCGACGACGTCGCGCGCCGCCTCGGTGACGCGCACCTTGAGCCCGGCCGTCGCCCGGAACCAGCCCGCGCCGCGGTCCAGCGTGGGGTCCGCCGCCGACGCGTCGAGGTCCCGGGTGATCCCGTCGATCTGCAGCCAGACGCTGTCCTGGGCGAGCGCCATGTCGGCGATGCGGCGCCGGACGTCGGGGTCCTGCGCGTAGGTCTTGCCGGTCTTCATCGACGTGCGCCTGTGCACGGTCTCGACCGCGAGCTCCAGCGCCCGGTCCGCGATCCCCGCGTACACCGACGAGAGCAGCACCTCGAACGACGTGAAGATGCCCAGCACGTACGGGTCCAGCGACGGACCCGGCGGCAGCAGGCGCAGCACGCGGTCGGCGGGCGCGTGGGCGCCGTCGAGCAGCGTGGAGCGCGACTGGGAGGCGCGCATACCGAGGGTGTCCCAGTCGTCGAGGATCGTGAACCCGCCGCCCTCGCGGGTGACGAAGGCGTGCACCAGGCGCGGCGCGCCGTTGCGACCGCGCAGCCCGCCGGACTTCTCGAGGCCGAGCACGCCCAGCCGCGTCCAGGCGGGGGAGTTGGACGTGAAGATCTTCCGGCCGTGGAACGTGTAGCCGCCCGAGCCGTCGGGCCGGGCCTCCGTGCGCGAGCCGAGCAGCACCAGGTCGTTGCCCGGCTCGGAGTAGCCGAAGCCGAACACCTCGCCCGACGCCGCCTCCCGCAGCAGCCAGTCCAGCGACGAGTCGCCGCGCTCGTGCAGGTAGCGGCCCACGCCGACCCAGACGTGGTGCATGTTCACGGCCAGCGCCGTCGCCGGCGCGTGCGCGGCCAGGCGGGCCTGCTCGTGGGCGGTCTCCTGCAGCGTGAGCCCGGCGCCGCCGAAGGCCGTGGGGACCATCGCGCCGAGGTAGCCGGACGCCTGGAGGTCGGCGAGGTCCTCGGCGAAGAAGGCGTTGTCCCGGTCGTAGTCGGCGGCACGTTCGCGAATGTCGGCAAGCAGCTCAGCGGACAGGAGATCGGTCACGTCACGAGGCTAACCCTGGGAGGGGCCGGGGCGGTGCTGGTTTTCGGCTGGAAGTGCGGTGAGTATCGCCGCAGGGTGAATTGTGCCGAGAACGGTGGGTTGCAGCCGACGCGCGCGCACGGCCGCGTAGAGCTCGGCGGCAGCCCGCGGATCGTTGACGTCGCGGCCGGTCAGGTCGGCGACCCGCGCCAGCCGGTTGAGCACCGTGTTGCGGTGGCAGTGCAGCGCCGCGGCGGCCCGCGTGCCGGACCCGCCGTGCTCGAACCACGCCTCGACGGTCGCGAGCAGCAGCTCCTCGTCCCGGGGGTCGCGCTCGCGGAGCCCGCCGAGGACGGCCAGGGCGAGCTCACCGGCGCGCTCGTCGTCGGCGGCCAGGAGCGCGTCGAGCGGACGGTCGCCGAAGCAGGAGAGCCCGGCCTGGCCCGGGGACAGGGACCGCACCGCGGTGCGGGCCTGGGCCAGGGCGGCGGGCGCGTCGGCGAGGCTGGTGAACGGCCGGCTCGCGCCGGTCCGGGTACCCGCGGCGAGGCCGGCCAGCGCCTCCTGGGCGTCCGGGGAGGTGGGGGCGGCCACGAGCGTGAGGCGGTCGCCCTCGTGGATCAGCCACCGGGTGGTCACCCGGTCGGGGTCGGACGCCGCGGCCGGCGACGTGCCGGACCGCGCACCCCGCGCCGCACCCGCCGTCGAACCCGCCATCGAACCCGGCACCCCGCCCGACGCCGGACCCTGCGCCGTGACCGCGACCACCAGCATCACGTCGGCGGGCAGCCCGAGGGCGCGCCGCGCGGTCTCCAGGTCCTGGACGGCGCCGGTCAGGATCCCGCGCAGCAGCTCGGTGCGGGCCATGCTCTCGCCGAAGCCCGCCGCGGCCTCCAGGTGACTCCGGACCGCGACGTTCGACGAGCGGTCGATCGCGGACCAGACCCGGGAGGACGCGCGCAGCAGCGCGCCGGTGTCGGACTGGTGGCGCAGCCGCCGGGCGAGCTCCTCCCAGATGCGCAGCCCGGCGAGCCGGTAGGCGTCCTGGAGCAGGTCGAGCTGGATGCCCTCGGCGGCCGTGACCCGGCCGGTCTCCCGGGCGGGTGCGAGCGACGAGGTCTCACCGGCGAGGGCGGTGAGGATCTCCGCGACGTTCGCCCGGACCAGCGGCTGCACGACGGCGGCGGGGAGCCGGGTCTCGCTGTACACCGGCTCGGCGTGCAGGATGCCGTCGGCCACCTGTTCGCTCAGCAGATCCAGGGCGTCGCGGAGGTCATGACGCCCAGTCGCGGCGATGTCCGACATGCCAGGCAGCCTAGCCGCGGCGTCCCCGTTGTGCATCGAAGGTCGAAATGTAAAGGAGCGACGGGGTCTCGCCCTGGACCGGCTCCGACCCCTAGGCTATTGGAGCGCCGGTCAGCGAGGACCGGCGCGTCGGTCGAGCAGGCAGAGTGCGGTCGAAGGAGACAGCGGATGAGCGTGACGGACGCGCAGGCCACCACCGAGCGCGAGCTCGACCAGGCGGTCGACGAGCTCAAGGTCGGCGCCGAGCGTTGGGCGCAGCTGCCCGTCGCGGAGCGGGCGGCGCTGTTCCGGCAGGTCCACGCCGCGGTCGTCGACGTCGCCCACGAGTGGGCCACCGTCGCCGCCCGGGTCAAGCACGTCGACCCGTCCGCGCCGTACGCGGGCGAGGAGTGGATGACCGGACCGTACGGGGCGCTGGAGAGCGCCGCGTCGTACGCGCGCTCGTACGAGGCGCTCGCGGCCGGCCGGTCGCCGGCCGAGGGCCTGCGGATCGGAGCCGCCCCGGGCGGCCGCGTGGCGGTCCGGGTGCTCCCGCGCAACGCCCAGGAGTGGGTGCTGTTCAACGGGTTCCGGGCCGAGGTCTGGATGCCGCCGGGCGTGAGCGGGCACCAGGTGCGCACCGAGGCGGGGCTGGGCGCCGGGAAGGTCGGCGAGTACGGCGGGGTCGGGCTCGTGCTGGGGGCCGGCAACATCTCGTCGATCGCCCCGCTGGACGCGTTCTACGAGCTCGTGGCGCACAACCGCGCCTCCATCGTGAAGCTCAACCCCACCTTCGGCGCGCTGCTCGACGTGTACCGCCGGGCACTCGCGCCGCTGATCGAGGTCGGCGTGGTCCGGGTCGTCACCGGGGACGGCGCCGTCGGGGCCTACCTGACGCGGCACCCCGGCATCGACAAGGTGCACATCACCGGCTCCGCCGCGACGCACGACGCGATCGTGTGGGGCACCGGTGACGAGGCCGAGCTGCGCCGGGCCGCGGACGACCCGCGGCTCAAGGTGCCGATCACGAGCGAGCTGGGCGGCGTCGCGCCGATGATCGTGGTGCCCGGGCGGTGGAGTGCCGCCGACCTGCGGTTCCAGGCCGAGCACCTGGTCTCGATGCGGCTGCACAACGCGGGCCACAACTGCATCGCCGGCCAGGTCGTCGTGCTGTCGGCGGACTGGCCGCAGAAGGACGACTTCCTCGCCGAGCTGCGCGCCGCGCTCGCGCGGATGCCCGCCCGCGACCCCTGGTACCCCGGCACGGCGGACAAGGTCGCCCGCGCCGACGACACGCACCCGGACGCCGAGCACCTGGCCGGCCGGATCCTGACGGAGGTGGCCGCGGGCGACCCGGCGTGCTCCGACGAGTACTTCGCGCCCGTGCTGGCGTGGACGCAGCTTCCGGGCACGGGCGCCGAGTTCCTGCGCGCCGCCGTCGGCTTCGCCAACGACTCCCTGTACGGCACCCTGGGCGCCAACGTGGTGGTGCGGCCTCAGGACCGCCGGGCGATGGGCACCGCGTTCGACGACGCGATCGAAGACCTGCGCTACGGCACCGTCGCGATCAACGCGTGGACCGGTGTGGGCTTCCTGCTGCCGGGCGCGACCTGGGGCGCGTTCCCGGGGCACACGGTGGCCGACGTCGGCTCCGGGATCGACGTGGTGCACAACGGGAACCTGCTGTCCGGACCCGAGCGGACCGTGGTGACCGGGCCGTTCCGACCGTTCCCGCGCAGCGTGCTGCACGGCGAGCTCTCGCTCTTTCCGAAGCCGCCGTGGTTCAGTGGTTCCCGGAGCGTGACGGACACGGGTCGGCAGCTCACCCGCTACGCGGCAGCGCCGTCGTGGAAGCGGCTGGTGCCGGTCCTGCTCGCCGCGTTCCGCGCCTGACGACTTCCGCGCCCGAGAACCTTCCGCGCCTGACGACTTCCGCGCCTGACGAACCCAGGGAGACCGACGATGGTGATCCGCAGCTCGCTGCCCGACGTGGAGATCCCGCCCGTCAGCGTGTACGAGTACCTGTTCGGCACGATCACGGACGCGGAGCTGGAGCGCGTCGCGGTGGTCGACGGCGTCAGCGGGGCGGCCACGACGTTCCGCGCCCTGCGGGACCAGATCGACGCGGTGGCGGGGGCCGTCGCGGCACGCGGGTTCGGGGTGGGCGACGTCGTCGCCCTGCACGCGCCGAACGTCCCGGCCTACGTCACGGTGTTCCACGGCCTGCTGCGCGCCGGTGTCACCGTGACCACCGTCAACGCGCTGTCCAGCGCGCCGGAGATCACCAAGCAGCTCGCCGACTCCGGCGCGCGGCTGCTGATCACGGTCTCGGCGCTGCTCTCAGCGGGGGAGGCCGGGGCCCGGGACGCGGGCCTCGGCGACGACCAGGTCGTGGTGCTCGACGCAGGCCCGGACACGGGGGCGGGCCGCACGTCCCTCGCCGACCTGCTGGCCGACCCGCGCCCGGCCCCGGACGTGACGTTCGACCCGGCGACGCACCTCGCCGTGCTGCCGTACTCCTCCGGCACGACGGGCCGCCCCAAGGGCGTGATGCTCACGCACACCAACCTCGTGGCGAACGTGGCGCAGTCCATGGCCATCGGCGTCGGGGCGGACGACGTGGTGCCCTGCGTGCTGCCGTTCTTCCACATCTACGGCATGACGGTGCTGCTCAACCTGGCCCTGCGTACCCGCGCCCGGCTCGTCACGCTGCCCCGGTTCGACCTGGCCCAGTACCTGGGCGTGATCCAGGAGCACCGGGCGACCTTCCTGTTCGTGGCGCCGCCCATCGCGCTCGCGCTGGCGAAGCACCCGCTGGTCGACTCCTACGACGTGACCAGCGTGCGGGCCGTGCTCTCGGGGGCCGCGCCGTTCGGCGAGAGCCTCGCGGCCGCCGTCCGCGACCGGCTCGGTGAGCACGTGCGGGTGCTGCAGGGCTATGGCATGACCGAGATGTCGCCGGTCTCGCACGTCATCCCGTTCGAACGCGCGGACATCCCGTCCGGGTCGGTGGGGCTGCTGGTGGCGGGCATGGAGGCCAGGATCGTCGACCCGGCGACGGGCACGGAGATCGAGCAGCCCGCCGACGGCGTCTCCGGCCCCGGCGAGCTGCTGTGCCGCGGCCCGAACGTGATGGTCGGCTACCTCGGCAACCCCGAGGCGACGGCCGAGACGTTGGAGCCGGACGGGTTCCTGCACACCGGAGACATCGTCACGGTCGACTCCGGCGGCGTGTTCCAGGTCGTGGACCGCCTCAAGGAGCTCATCAAGTACAAGGGCTACCAGGTGCCGCCCGCGGAGCTGGAGGCGCTGCTGCTCTCCCACCCGCAGGTCGCGGACGTCGCCGTGATCGGGTTGCCCGACGAGGAGGCCGGCGAGATCCCGAAGGCGTTCGTCGTGCCGGTGGCCGGGGCGTCGCTGACCGAGGCCGAGGTCATCGCGTTCGTCGCCGAGCAGGTGGCCCCGTACAAGAAGGTGCGCTCCGTCGAGTTCATCGAGGCGGTGCCCAAGTCGGCGTCCGGCAAGATCCTGCGCAAGGACCTGCGGGCCACGGCGGGGTAGCCGGGTCCGGTAGGGTCGGGCGCGATGTCGCACCACACTCCTGAACCAGCCTCCGCCGGGGATTCCACGAACCTCGTGCCGACGCCGGGCGCTGCCCGCAAGACCCGCGTCGTGATCCTGTTCGGCGGCCGCTCCGGCGAGCACGGGATCTCCGTCGCCACCGCCGGCGGCGTCATGGGCGCGATCGACCGCTCGAAGTACGAGGTCGTGCCCGTCGGCATCACCCCGAAGGGGCAGTGGGTCATCGCGGCCGACGAGCCCGAGCGCTGGGCGATCACCGACGGCAAGGCGGCCGAGGTGCCGGCGTCCGACGCCGAGGTGGTGCTCCCGCTCACCGTGGGCGACTCCGCGCTGCGCGTGCTCGAGCCGGGCCAGGTCCCGTCCGCCCTGGCGGACGTCGACGTGGTGTTCCCGCTGCTGCACGGCCCGTACGGCGAGGACGGGACCGTCCAGGGCCTCCTGGAGCTCGCCGACGCGCGGTACGTCGGGTCCGGGGTGCTGGCGTCCGCCGTCGGCATGGACAAGCACTTCATGAAGATGGTGTTCGCCGGACACGGCCTCCCGATCGGCCCGTACGCCGTCATCAAGCCGGGCGACTGGGACAAGCGGCGCGACGTCGTGCTGCAGACGATCGAGCCGCTGGGCCTGCCCCTGTTCGTCAAGCCGGCCCGCGCGGGCTCGTCGCTCGGCGTCTCCCGCGTGGACTCGCTGGACGAGCTGGACGCCGCCGTGGCCGAGGCGCGCCGGCACGATCCCAAGGTGATCGTCGAGGCCGGCATCGTGGGCCGCGAGATCGAGTGCGCGGTGCTCGGCGGACGCGGCGGGGAGCGTCCGCGGGCGTCCCTGCCGGGCGAGATCGTGGTCACGGACGAGACCAAGAACGGCTTCTACGACTACGAGGCCAAGTACTTCGACGAGTCCGCGGTGCAGCTCACCTGCCCGGCCGACCTGCCGGACCACGTCATCAAGGAGGTCCAGGAGATCGCCGTGCGGACCTTCGAGGCCGTGGGCGCCGAGGGCCTGTCCCGCGTGGACGTGTTCGTCACGCCCGACGACGAGGTGGTCGTCAACGAGATCAACACCATGCCGGGCTTCACGCCGTTCTCGATGTACCCGCGCATGTGGGACGCGTCCGGCGTGCCCTATCCGGAGCTGATCGACGAGCTGATCCAGCTCGCCCTCGAACGGCCCACCGGCCTGCGCTGATCGCCTGTACTCTGCCTCTGACCAGGGCCGGGACCGTCCGGCGGTGGTGCTTGGTGCGATGGCGCTCGAGACGAGGGCGCTCGAGGAGGCAGGATGCTGGGCGAGCCCCGCTACAGCTACGCGGTGCGTGACGTGCGGGTGGCGAACGGGGTGCTCAGCATCGGGCTGACCTCCTTCGCCCTCGGCAACGTGATGCGGGTCGAGGTGATCGGCGTGGCCAAGCCGCAGCCCATCGGGGCCTGGGCCAACCAGGTGGCCTACCCGTTCTGCATCGCCGCGGTGGTCCTGCTGCTGCTCCGCCTGGCCGGGGCCGACGACATCCCGTGGGAGGCCGCCTTCGCCACCGCCTGCGCGGGCCTCGCGTGGCCCGCGACCCGGGCCTGGCAGCGCACCGGGTTCTGGAAGCCGATCTGGAAGTACCCGGTGTTCGCCCTGCAGATGGTCACGGCCTCCCAGCACGTGCACCGCATCTGCGCGCACGACGCCCGGCACCTCGCCGCGCTGGCCGAGCTGGTGGGCGCGGCGATGAAGGACCCGTCGATCTCGTACCACGGCAGCATCCAGCTCATCTCGAACGCCGACTCGCTGCACACGTTGGAGGCGGGGCGGGACTCGATGGTGCGCTGAGCCCGTCCGGGGTTCAGTGCACCGTGGGGTGCGGGTCCAGGCCGAACCGCACCAGCAGCGAGGACACGAGGTCCTCGTGCAGCGCCACGTGGTCGCCGAACGCGAACTCCTGGTGCCCGTACACGGCCATGCACTGCAGGCCGTACACCTGCCGCCAGCTCGTCACCATCAGGTGGGCGACGCCGAGCGGCAGGTCCCGCCCGCCCACGGCGTCGCGGTACCGGCGCACCTGGCCGGCCAGCTCGGGGTCGATCTCGTCGTCCGCCAGGTGCGGGATGCCGGAGGCGGCCAGCTCGCGGAACAGCGGAACGTAGTGGCCGCCGATCATCTCCGCCATGCGGCGCTGGAGGTCGTGGCTCTCGGGCAGCTCTGCGCTGATGCCCGAGCCGATGACCAGGTCGAACTCCGCCGGGTTGCGGACCGCCCAGTCGAGCGAGGCCCGGGTCGAGGCGACGAGCGCGGCGGCGACGTCGCCGGGCTCCTGCCGCGCGACGGCGGCGCCGAGCGTGTCCAGCACCTCCTCGACGATCAGCACGCAGAGCTGCGCGATGACGTCCTGCCGGTTCTCGAAGTGCCGGTACAGCGCGGGCGGCGTGACGCCGACCTCCTTGGCGATCGCGGCCATCGTGAGCTTGCTCAGGCCGTGCTGCCCCGCGAGCTGGTGCCGGGCGGCGTCGAGCACCTCGCGGTGCAGCTCGTCACGCAGGCGCTCCCGCCGGGACTGGACGGGCGGTTCCGGGTCCACGGTCGCAGGCTGCGCCGTGGTGGGTCGTTCTTGCACGGCGGGGCTCACCGACACTCCTTCGTGGCAGGTACCTGGGACACCGCGCCGGCGAGGTCGGCGATGAACGACGTCGAGTGGTCGTCGGTGACCGCGGGCGGGACGATCACCTCGACCGCGGGGTCGCGGCCGTAGGTGACGAACGACCAGGTGCCCTCGTCGTCGGTCGTGACGATCCAGTCGACGGTGGTCCCGTCGCCCGAGTCCACGTGCTGGCAGTCCCCGGACGGGCCGAGCTGCTCCACGCCGCAGCGCATCGTGACGGCGCCGCCCGGCTCGCCCCAGGCCGCCGTGGCCTGCGCGTCGGTCGGCACCTTGGGCAGGTCCTCGCCGAGCTCGTCGGGCACGGCGAGCAGCACCTCCGCGCACAGCGGGTCGGCGGCGTCCGGCGCGACCTCCACCCCGATCGTCCGCGCGCAGCCACCCAGGGCCACGGCGGTGAGGGCGGCGGCGGCCAGCACGGCGACGGTCCGGGGGGTGACGATTCGGGCGGGAAGCACGGAGATACGTTACCCGCCCGGTGAGCGTGCCCGCCCCGGCGCCCGCCCGGGGTGCGCGCCGGTGCGCATACCGGTGCGCGCCCCGCGCGCCGGGCCGGATGCCGCGCCGGAGCGGGGCGGCACCTTAAGGTCTTCCAGTGACCCGCGTCCGTGACCTCTCCGAGGAGCAGATCCTCGAACGCATCATCCCCCTGCTGCCCCGGGGGAGCGCCACGCTGCTCGGCCCGGGCGACGACGCCGCCGTGCTCGCCGCCCCCGACGGACGGTTCGTGGTCTCCACGGACGTGCTCGTCGAGGACCGCCACTTCCGTGCCCGCTGGTCCACGGGGTACGACGTCGGGAGGCGCGCCGCCGCGCAGAACCTCGCCGACATCGCGGCGATGGGCGCCCGCCCGACGGCGCTGGTCACGTCCCTGGTGGTGCCCGGCGACACCGACGTGGAGTGGGTGACGGGGTTGGCCCGGGGGCTGGCCGACGGCTGCGCCCCCGCCGGTGCGGGCGCCGTGGGCGGCGACCTGTCCGGCGGCCCCTGCCTGGTCGTGAGCGTCACCGTGCACGGTGACCTGGAAGGACGTCCGCCGGTGCTCCGGTCGGGCGCGCGGCCGGGTGACGTCGTCGCGCACGCGGGGGTGCGCGGGTGGTCGGCCGCCGGGCTGGCTCTCCTGGAGGCGGGTCTGGTCAAGAAGCCGCCGTCGCCTGTGCCCCTGGAGGTCAGCGAGGGCGTGCTGCTCGAGGACGCCTGGGAGCGGCTGGTGTCCGCGCACCTGCGGCCCGAGCCGCCGCTCGCCGCGGGGGTCGCGGCCGCCGAGGCGGGGGCGACGGCGATGCTCGACCTCTCCGACGGTCTGCTCCGCGACGCCGGGCGGCTCGCCACCGCGAGCGGTGTGCCGATCGACTTCGACGTCGATGCGTTCCCCGCCGACCGGGAGGAGCTGCGCTCGGCCGCGCGGGCGGTCGCCGCGGCGTCCGGCCTGGGCGACCCCGGGTGGGGGCCCGGCAGGTCCGACGTCGACGGCGTGCTCGACGGCTGGATCTGGGGCGGGGGAGAGGACCACGGGCTGCTCGCCACGTTCCCGGCCGAGGCGCCGCTGCCGACGGGCTGGACCGCCGTCGGGCGGGTGCTGGAGGCTCAGGCGGGAGGTGTCGGTGCTCCGGCGGTCACGATCGGCGGAGAGAAGCCGGCCGTGAGCTCGGGCTGGGACCACTTCCGGTCGTGAGGTCCGGTCGTGAGGTCCGGCGGTGAGCTCGGCACGGGAGGTCGGGTCGTGCGGTCGGGTCGTGCGGTCGGGTCGTGAGGTCGGCACGTTCCTGCGAGGTCGTGACCTTGCGTCGAGATCGGTCCATCCCTGTGCCGACCTCGATGCGGGCTGCCGACCTCGACGCAGGGTGCCGACCTCGTCGGCCGAGGATCGTGGTGCGGAGTGCCGAGCTCAGCGCTTGCGGAGCCGAGCTCAGCGGTGCGGAGTGCCGAGCTCAGCGCTTGCGGAAGCGGAGCTCAGCGCTTGCGGAAGCGGAGCTGCTTGAGTGGCTGGCCGCCGATCTCGTCGATGCGCTCGGTGCCGTCGTGCTGGAACCCGTGCCGCCGGTAGAAGTGCTGCGCGCGCTCGTTGCCCTCCAGGATCCAGAGCGTCACGGAGCTCGAGTCCAGGCCGTCCAGCACGGTGCGCATCAGCTCGCGGGCCACGCCGCTGCCCCAGGCGCGCGGGTGCAGGTAGATGGCATAGATCTCCAGGTCGCCCGGCTCGGCGTCCTCGTCACGGCACGGCCCCACACTGGTGAACCCGACCGGTCCGCTCTCGTCCTCGGCGACGAGCACCGTGGTATCTCGGGCGGTCACCGCCGCCTGCCACTGCCCGGCCCGGTCGGTGATGTCGAGCGAGGCCAGGTAGGAGTCGGACAGGATCTCTGAGTAAGCACCACGCCAAGAGGCGATGTCGACACGAGCGATAGCTTCGGCGTCGGTCGTCGTTGCTGGGCGGATGGTCACGTCTTCCGGTGCCATCATGACCTTACCTTTTCACCGTGCGGGGCCCTGCGCAACCACTTCTTTGGTACCGGATGAAGGTTCTGGAAACGCCGAAGACGCCCGCCGGTCGAACCGGCGAGCGTCTTCGTCAAGCATGTGCGGGTCGCGTCAGCGACCCGGCTGCGGCAGCGTCAGGCCGAGACCTTGCGCGTGACCTTGCCGGCCTTGAGGCAGGAGGTGCACACGTTGACGCGCTTGGGAGTCCCGCCCACGATCGCGCGGACGCGCTGGATGTTCGGGTTCCAGCGGCGCTTGGTGCGGATGTGGGAGTGCGAAACGCTGTGCCCGAAGCCCGGGCCCTTGCCGCAGACGTCGCAGTTGGCAGCCACGGTGTCTCCTGAATGTCGTGCACGCCTGTGCATAACGACAGCACGACGTGATGGTGGTCTAAAGGGAACGCCTGGAGACTTCGGAGCAATCAACGCTTCTTGGCGTTCCAGGCAACTTCGACAGAGTACCTGATGGCGGGCCGCGCCCTCAAACCGTAGCGGCGGGGTGCTGCGTCACACCGGCCGGACGGGGCGGCTGCCCACAGGCCTGTGGACGGCCGGACGCGATCGTCTCACCCGCTGGGTACGGTGGGATCCGTCCGTGCGGGTGCCCGGGCAGCCGGTCGTTCGTGGCACGAGCGTTCGTGACACGGGCGTTCGTGACACTGTTCGTGACACCAGGTGCAGGAGGGCAGAGCGTGACCGACGTCGACAGCGGCAGCCGGACGGCTGAGCCGGGTCCCCAGGCGTACCCGCCCGGGGCCGGGCTCGACGACCCGGGCGTCGTGCGCGCGTGGGCGCGCGGGGCCACGGCGGCGCTCCGGCGCGAGCGCGAGGCGATCGACCGGGTCAACGTCTTCCCGGTGGCGGACGCCGACACCGGGACCAACCTCTACCTGACCCTCCGCGAGGGCGACCGGGCAGTCGCGGAGGCCCCCGGGGACACCACGGGAGCGCGGCTCCTGGCCACGCTCGCCCGGGCGGCGCTCCTGGGCGCGCGCGGCAACTCCGGCGTGATCCTCAGCGAGTGGCTGCGCGGGCTGGCCGTCGCCGCCCGGCGCGACGGCACCACGGCGGACCTGCTCACGCGGGCTGCGGCGTCGGCGCGGTCCGCGGTGGCGGCGCCCGCCGAGGGCACCATCCTCTCGGCTGCCGACGCCGCGGGGGCGGCAGCACGCGCCGCCGGACCCGACGCCGGGCCGCTGCCCGTGGTGACCGCCGCGGCGGCGGCCGCCCGGGCGTCCGCGCGGGCCAGCCGGGAGGAGCTCGACGTGCTGCGCACCGCGGGCGTGCTCGACGCCGGGGCGCTGGGCCTGGTCCTCGTGCTCGACGCGCTGGTCGTCGCGGCGGCCGGTGCCGGGAACGGAGCGGAGGCCGGTGCGGCGGCGGGCCCGGCCGGAGCCGGTGACCCGGCGGCCGACGACCCGGCGGCGGGCGGAGTGTCAGTGGCGCGCGGCAGCATGGATGCCGTGACCCTGGACCAGCTTCTCGACGCCGGCGCGCTGCCGAGCGCGCCGGACCCGGTCGACGCCCTGCCGGCGGCGGGCGGCGAGGTCGAGCCGCACGGCACCGGCTCCGGCGCCCTCGAGCTCATGTTCGTCCTCACCGGCCCGGCCGGCGAGCAGGCCGACACCGTCGCCGCCGGGCTGCGCGGCGCCCTGGCGGAGGTGGGCGACTCGGTGGTCGTCGTCGGCGGGGACGCCGGGACCGGTACGGCGGTCTGGCAGGCCCACGTGCACACCGACCACCTCGACCGGGCACTCGTGATCGCGGCCGACGCCGCGCAGGCGGGCACGCTCGCGCAGGTGCACGTGCGGCACCTCGCGGCGGCCGGCCAGCACGAGTGGGGCGTGGTGGCGGCGACGTCGGCGCCGGGGCTGGCCGGGGAGCTCGCGCGTGCGGGCGCCGTCGTCCTCCTCACGGGCGGGGTCGGTGCCACCGTCGAGCCCCTGGTGGCCGACGACGTCGAGCGGGCCGCCGCCTCGACCGGCGCCCGGCGCGTGCTGCTCCTGGGGGCGCCCGGGGTGACCGTCGGGGCCGGTGCGCACCTCGACGTCGACGAGCTGATCACCGTGCCGTCGCCCACCGACGTGCACGCCGTCGTGGCGCTGGCGGCCCTCGGCACGCTGTTGCCGGTCGGGCTGCCGGACCTGGGCGGCGACCCCGTCGACGCGCACGCCGTCGTGGGGGAGGCCCTCGCCGGGCTGAGCGTCCACGCCACGTCCGCCGCGGCCGCCGTCGGCGTGCTGGAGCAGGCCGCCGGACCGGAGACCACCGTGGTGACGGTGCTGGCCGACGCCGACGTGCCCGCCGACCTGCCCGACCTGCTCGCCGCCGCCCTCGCCGGGCGCGCGCCGGACGCAGAGCTCGTCGTCCTGGAGACCGGCCGGCCGGGTGACGGGGCGCAGCTCGGCGTCGAGGCCGCCGCGCCGGACCCGGACGACGCGGAACCGGAGGCGGACGTATGAGCGAACGGGTGGACGAGCGCCTGGAGCGCGCGTTCGACAAGCGGACGGCGACCGCCCTGGGCAAGCTCGGGCTGAAGACCGTGGGCGACCTGCTCGGCCACTACCCGCGCCGGTACGCCGACCCGGGCGCGCTCACGGACATCGCCGCCCTCGAGGTGGGCGAGCACGTGACGATCCTCGCGCGGGTCGAGCAGGCCACCGTGCGGCCCATGCGCAACCGCAACGGCGCGCTCATGGAGGTGGTGGTGACGGACGGCACCAGCCGGCTGTCGCTCACCTTCTTCGGCAAGCACCGCGGCTCGCTCTACAACCACGAGAAGCGCCTCGTCCCGGGCGCGAAGGGCCTGTTCACGGGCACCGTCGGCCTGTACCGGGGGACGCGCCAGCTCACCCACCCGGACTTCACGCTGATGGGGGAGGAGTCCGACCTCGACAGCGACGAGGCGCTCCTGGAGCACGCCAGCAAGCCCATCCCGATCTACCCGGCCGCCGCGGGCATCCCGAGCTGGAAGGTGCAGGGTGCGCTCCGCGTCGTCCTGGACACGCTGACCGACGCCGACGTGCCCGACCCGGTGCCCGACGAGGTGCGGCAGCGCCAGGGCCTGCCGGCGCGGGCCGCCGCCCTGCGCAGCCTGCACCGGCCCGCGACGCTGGAGGAGGCCTACCAGGCCCGGCACCGCATGCGGTTCGAGGAGGCGTTCGTGCTGCAGGCCGCGCTCGCCCAGCGCCGCGCCCGCACCGCCGCCGAGGACGCGACCGCCCGCCCGCCGCTGCCCGCGGGGCAGCCGAGCATCCTCGCGGACTTCGACGCCGCCCTGCCGTTCTCCCTCACCGACGGCCAGCGCGAGGTCGGTGACGAGATCGCAGCCGAGCTCGCCCGGCCCCGCCCGATGCACCGGCTGCTGCAGGGCGAGGTCGGCAGCGGCAAGACGGTGGTCGCGCTGCGGGCCATGCTCCAGGTGGTCGATGTCGGCGGCCAGGCGGCCCTGCTCGCCCCCACCGAGGTGCTCGCCGCGCAGCACGCCCGCACCCTGCACGCCCTCCTGGGCCCGTTGGCGGACGGCGGCACCCTCTTCGGCGCCGAGCGCACGGGCGCCAGCACCCGCGTGGCGCTGCTGACGGGGTCGCTCGGCGCGAAGGCCCGCAAGGAGGCGCTCCTGCAGGCCGCGAGCGGGGAGGCCGGGATCGTGGTCGGCACGCACGCTCTGCTGTCGGAGCAGGTGCAGTTCGCCGACCTGGGTCTCGTCGTGGTGGACGAGCAGCACCGGTTCGGCGTCGAGCAGCGGGACGCGCTGCGCGCCAAGGGGCGCGTGTCGCCGCACCTCCTGGTCATGACCGCCACGCCCATCCCGCGCACCGTCGCGATGACCGTGTTCGGCGACCTGGAGACGTCGTCCCTCACGGAGGTGCCCGCCGGGCGCGCGGGCATCACGACCGTCGCGGTCCCCGCGGGCAATGTCCGCTGGACCGACCGCACCTGGGCCCGCGTGCGCGAGGAGGTCGACGCCGGCCGCCGTGCCTACGTCGTGTGCGCGCGGATCCACCCGGACGAGGAGAGCGACGAGAAGGGCGGCGCGAGGACCAAGGCCCCGGCCAAGGACTTCGACGACGTGCCCGAGTTCCTGGACCCCGCGGACCCCGGCGTCGTGGGCGCGACGGACCGCCCGCCCCTGCGCGCCGTGCTCGAGGTGGTCGAGGAGCTGCGCTCGCGGCCCGAGCTCGCCGGGATCGAGGTCGGTGTGCTGCACGGGCAGATGCCGCCGGACCAGAAGGACGCCGCCATGGCCGCCTTCGCGTCCGGGGCCGCACCTGTGCTGGTCTCCACCACGGTGGTCGAGGTGGGCGTGGACGTCCCCGAGGCCACGGCCATGGTCATCTTCGACGCCGACCGGTTCGGCATCTCCCAGCTCCACCAGCTCCGCGGACGGGTCGGGCGCGGCAGCGACCCGGGCCTGTGCCTCCTGGTCTCCGACGCCGAACCGGGCACTCCCGCGTTCGCCCGGCTGGAAGCCATGACGCAGACCACCGACGGCTTCAAGCTCGCCAACCTCGACCTGGAGCTGCGCAGCGAGGGCGACGTGCTCGGCGCCGCGCAGTCCGGCCGGGCCAGCTCGCTCCGCCTGCTCCGCGTGGTCAAGGATGCCGGGCTCATCGAGGAGGCCCGCACCGCGGCCGCCGACGTCGTGGCGGCGTCTCCCGACCTCACCGAGTTCCCGGAGCTCGCGCGCGCCATCCGCGCCCAGCTCGACGAGGACCAGGAGGAGTTCCTGGAGCGCACCTGACCTCGCTGACCTGGTCGGACGGTCGGATCCGGGGCACGGAACACCCCGAACAGGATGACCCACTCCTTACGCCCGAAACATACAACCGATAGAGTCCCCGCCCGTGACGGTCGATGCGAGGCACGCGATCCACACGGGCAGGCCCGCGAAGACCGCGTGGCAGCGCGGGAGACTGCTCGCGCTCGGATCCGTCCTCGTCGCCCTGCTCCTCGTGGGCCACGAGTACGTGCCCAACCGCTGGGGAAACCTCGGCAGCCTCGTCCAGTCCTTCCTGCCCTGGCTCGGCGTCGCGGTGCCGCTCGGCATCCTCGCGGCGCTGCTGCGGCGGTCGGCGCTCGCGGTCCTCGCCGTCCTGCTGCCGCTCGCGGCCTGGATCTGGGTCTTCCTGCCGCAGATCCGCGCCGAGGCTACGCCGCCGGGCGACCTGACCGTCGTGCAGCACAACGTCAACGCCGCCAACGCCGACGTGGCGGGCACCGCCGAGGTGCTGCTCGCGGCGGACCCCGACGTCGTGACGCTCACGGAAGTGCCCGACGACGTGGCCGAGCAGTACGACGAGGCGCTCGCCGAGGCCCTGCCGTACCACGAGTCCGACGGCACGGTCGGGATCTGGTCGAGGTACCCGCTCAAGGGTGTGCGGTCCGTGGACATCCTCGGCGAGTCCTGGAACCGCTGCCTGCGCGCGGTGGTCCAGCACGACGGGGCGAGCGTGGCGCTGTACGCGGCCCACCTGCCCTCGGTCCGGGTCGGGAGCGGCGGCTTCGAGACCGCGGAACGCAACGCCGCGGCCCAACGGCTCGCGGACGCCGTCGCGGCCGAGAAGAACGAGACGGTGATCGTGGCGGGCGACCTCAACGCGGTCCTCGCCGACGACGCGATCGCGCCGCTGACCAACCTCGTCAGCGCGCCGACCACAGGATTCGAGTTCACCTATCCCGCGGTGTTCCCGGTGGCGCAGATCGACCACGTCCTGGCCCGCGGCGCCACCGTGACGGAGGTCCGCGCCCTGCCCCGCACGGGCAGCGACCACCTCCCGGTGGTCGCGCACGTCGACACCCCCTGGTCCTGACCCACCCCACACCCGGTCCTGCCCCGCCCCACGGCCCACGCGACCGCCCCGCCCGACCGCCCCGCCCGACCGCTGAGTGCTGGCTATCTGCGCTTCTTCGTGGGCCAGGAGCGCAAATACCCAGCACTCAGCGTGCGGGTGGGCGGTCGGGCGGGCGGGTTAGGGTTTTGGGCGTGACCAGGATCGTTGCGGGGTCGGTGGGCGGGCGGTCCATCGCGGTGCCCGCGAAGGGCACCCGCCCCACCAGCGACCGCGTCCGCGAGGCGATCTTCTCCCGGCTGGAGCACCTCGACGTGCTCGACGGCGCCCGCGTGCTGGACCTCTACGCCGGCTCCGGTGCGCTCGGGCTGGAGGCCGCCAGCCGGGGTGCGGTGTCGGTGACCCTCGTGGACAGCGCGCGTGCCGCGGCCGACGTCGCGCGCAAGAACGTCGCCGCCCTCGGCCTGACCGGGGTGCGCGTCACCACGGAGAGCGCCGAGCGGTACGCCGCCGCGCTGGCGGGCCGGGCGGCGGGCGGCGCGGCGGGCAGGGCGGCAGGCGGCGCGGCGGGCAGGGCGGCAGGCGGCGCAGCCGGCCCGGCCGGTGCCGCGGCCGCCCGCCCGGTACCCACCGCCGCCAGCCCCGCGCCCGCGGCCGCCGCCGCTGCCGGCGGGCTCGATCTCGTGTTCCTCGACCCGCCGTACGACCTCGCCGAGGACGACCTGGCCGTCGTCCTGACGCACCTCGCGACGCCGGGGGTGCTCTCCGACGGCGCCGTCGTGGTCGTCGAGCGGTCGACCCGCACCCCGGAGCCGGCCTGGCCGCACGGCCTGGCCCCGTTCGCGCGCAAGGACTACGGCGAGACGGCGGTCTACTACGCGGAGCCGTCGGGCACCGCTCCGGAGGACGCCGAGCCTGAGGACGCCGCTCCCGAGGACTCTGCTCCCAAGGACTCTGCTCCCGGGGACGAGGGCCCCGCGCCGTCGGATAGCGTGGGCGCGTGACCACCGTCGTCTGCCCCGGCTCGTTCGACCCCATCACGCTCGGCCACCTCGACGTGGTCCGCCGCGCCACCACGATGTTCGACGACGTGGTGGTCGGCGTCGCCAAGAACCCCGGCAAGTCCGGCCTGCTCGACCTGGAGACGCGTGCCGGGCTCGTGCGCGCGGCCCTGGCGTCCGCGGCCGCGACCGAGCCGGAGCTGGCCCGGGTCCGGGTCGCCGTGGTGCCCGGGCTGCTCGTGGACTTCTGCCGGGAGATCGGCGCGGTCGCCGTCGTCAAGGGCCTGCGCGGCGGCGCGGACTTCGACGCCGAGCAGCCGATGGCGCTCATGAACCGGCACCTGTCGGGCGTCGAGACGATCTTCCTGCCGGGCGACCAGCGGTACGCGCACGTCGCGTCGTCGCTGGTCAAGGACATCGTGCGGCACGGTGGCCCGGTCGACGACCTGGTCCCGGCGGGGGTCACGGAGGCCCTGCGGGCCGCGCTCGGGCAGCCCGCCACGGGCTCGTGAGCCCTGTCACCCCGCGCAGGCGCGCGTCATGCCCGTTCCATGTCGTAGGATTGCTTTTTGGCCCCTGGCGTCAACCTCCTCTGCGTGGCTGAGAGCCGGTCCACCCCCCTCATCGTCCATCCGGACGCTGTCCTCGTTCTGCCCTCATCGGAGCCTGTTATTTCCCGCGAACCGAAATCGCCGCTCGTGCTCGACACGCACGAGCTCTCTCGGCGTGCCGGAACGATGCGTACGCACAGCGCGACCGTGCAGGCGCCGTCGGACCTCGGCACCGCCGTGATCGGTATCCCGGAAGGCTCTGACCTGGAGCTGGACCTGAGGCTCGAGTCCGTGATGGAGGGCGTGCTGGTCTCCGGCACCGTCCGCGGCACGGTCAAGGGCGAGTGCAGCCGCTGCCTCGACGACATCTCCCGTGACATCACGGTCGACGTCACCGAGCTGTTCGCCTACCCCGAGAAGGCCGCCGCGTCGGCCGAGGCGGGGGACGACGACGTCCAGGACGAGGAGTCCGTGCTGGAGGACGACATGGCCGACCTGGAGCCCTCGCTTCGGGATTCGGTCGTGACTGCACTACCATTTCAACCGTTGTGCCGGGAGGACTGCCCGGGCCTGTGCTCCGAGTGCGGAGCGCGCCTGGCGGATGACCCCGGTCATCACCATGACGTGGTCGACCCTCGTTGGTCGGCGCTACAGAGCATGCTCGAATCTACGGGCGTGTCGGACGAGACGAAAGAGAGCTAGCCGTGGCTGTTCCGAAGCGCAAGATGTCGCGCAGCAACACCCGTGCGCGTCGCTCGCAGTGGAAGACCACCGCAGCGACCCTCACGACCTGCCCGCAGTGCCAGGGCAACAAGCTGCCCCACACGGCGTGCCCGACGTGCGGTACCTACAAGGGTCGCACCTACCGCGACGCCCTGAAGACCGTTCACGCGGGCTGACGTGGCCAAGGGCGGGACGGCCCCGGCAAGGCCGGAACCCACCGCGCTGCTCGAGAAGCTCGGGGTCCATCTGGACCCCGAGCTTCTTGTGCTGGCACTGACCCACCGGTCCTTCGCGCACGAGGCCGGGGGCATCCCCACCAACGAGCGCCTGGAGTTCCTGGGCGACACGGTGCTGGGGCTGGTGGTCACCGAGGCGCTGTACCGGCGCCACCCGGACCAGTCGGAGGGCGACCTGGCGCGCATGCGCGCGGCCACGGTGTCGCAGCGTGCGCTCGCCGCGATCGCGCGCACCCTCGGCCTGGGCAAGTACGTGCTGCTCGGCAAGGGTGAGATCCGCACGCGCGGCTTCGAGAAGGACTCGATCCTGTCCGACACGGTCGAGGCGCTGATCGGCGCCACGTACCTGTCCCACGGCCTGGAGACCTCGCGCGAGCTGGTCCACCGGCTGGTGGACCCGACGCTCGACGTCGCCGCCGGCCTGGGCGCGGGCCTGGACTGGAAGACGTCGCTGCAGGAGGCGTCGGCCGAGCGTGGCCTGGGCTCGCCGGACTACATCGCCACGTTCGAGGGGCCGGAGCACGCGCGGATCTTCCACTCGACCGTCGTGATCGACGGTGTCACCTACGGGTCCGGTTCCGGCACCGCGAAGAAGCACGCCGAGCAGGGCGCCGCGGAGGAGACCTACCGGGCCCTGCTGGAGAAGTTCCCGCTGCCCAAGGCGCCGGCCGGCGGTGCCTGAGCTTCCCGAGGTCGAGACCGTCCGGGACGGTCTCGACCGGCTCGTCGTGGGGGCCGTCGTGCGCGAGGTCGAGGTCTTCCGCGAGTACAGCGTGCGCAGGCACGACGGCGGCCCGGACTCCTTCCGCGACCAGCTCACCGGGCGGCGTCTGGCAGCGGCGGTGCGCCGGGGCAAGTTCCTCTGGCTGCCGCTCCTGCCCGCGGGCCCCGGATCCCCGGAGGGCCCCGCGAGCCCGGCCGGCGACGTCGTCCCCGCGGCCGCGCTGCTGGCGCACCTCGGGATGTCGGGCCAGCTCCTCGTGCGCGGCGCCGAGCCGAGCGACGCTCCGGTCGCGGACCCGAGCACCGAGCCCGGCAACACCCCGAGCACCGAGCCCGGCACCGCCCCGAGCACCGCGCCCGGCGCAGCCCTGATCGACGCGCCGCAGAAGGAACCAGCCCGGACCCCGACCGGCGCCGCCGACCCGGCGGACGACTGGCAGCACCCCCACCTGCGGGTCCGCCTGCATCTGGCCGGCGCCCCCTCCGGCGCGCGGTACCTCGACTTCGTGGACCAGCGCACGTTCGGACACCTGAGCGTCCAGGACCTGGTGCCCGACGCGACGAGTGCGAGCGTCCCCGCCGGTTACGGCTCCGGCCTGCCCGTGCTGCCCGAGCCGGTGGCGCACATCGCGCGCGACCTGCTCGACCCGAACCTGGACCTGGACGCGCTGGTGAGCCGCGTCCGCCGTCGTCGGACCCAGATCAAGCGCGCCCTGCTGGACCAGACCGTCGTGTCCGGTGTGGGCAACATCTACGCCGACGAGGCACTGTGGCGGGCGCAGGTGCACTGGGCACGACCCACGGACAAGCTGAAGGCCGCCGACGTGCGCCGCGTGCTGGACGCGGCGGCCGAGGTGATGCGCGAGGCGCTGGCACAGGGCGGCACGAGCTTCGACGAGCTGTACGTCAACGTGAACGGCCAGTCGGGGTACTTCGACCGGTCGCTCGCCGTGTACGGCCGGGAGAACGAGGAGTGCCGTCGCTGCGGCGCGCTGGTGCGCCGCGACGCGTTCATGAACCGGTCGTCCTTCACCTGCCCGGTCTGCCAACCGAGACCCCGCAGCCTCTGACCCCGCCCCGCCCGTTGAGTGCTGGCTATCTGTCGAATCGGAGCGCCCGGGACATCAGGTAGCCCGCACTCAACGAAGGGTCGGGCGGGGTCGGGTCAGCGGGTCGCGACGTTGCGGAGCGTGCCGCCCGTGCGCCAGGCCGTCAGCTGTTCGGCCAGGAAGCGGGCCGCGCCGCGCGGGCGCCCACCCGCGACGTGCGGCGTGAGGATCAGGTTCGGCACGTCCCACAGCGGCGAGTCGGCGGGCAGCGGCTCGGTCTCCATGACGTCGAGCGCCGCGCCGGCGAGCCGGCCGGAGCGCAGGGCGTCCTCCAGGGCGGCCTCGTCGACGGTCGCGCCGCGGCCGACGTTGACGAACCGCGCGGTCGGCGGCAGCAGGCCGAGCAGCCGGGCATCCAGGATGTGCCGCGTCGCGGGCACGGCCGGCAGCAGCGAGACCAGCAGGTCGGTCTCGGCCAGCAGCGCGTCGAGGCCGCCGGCGTCGACCACGGGGTAGCCGGAGCGCTCGCCCGCCCGCGAGGCGACACCCGTGACCTGTGCGCCGAGCGCGGTCAGCAGGGGCGCGAGCCGGAGGGCGATCGAGCCGAAGCCCCAGATCGTCACGCGCGCGCCGTCGAGCGAGTACTCGCGGCCGGTGACGCCGTCGGCCTGGGCGAACGCGATCTCCTTGGCCCAGCGGTGCTCCTGCTGCGCGGCCAGGGACACGTCGATCCGCCGGACCGACGCCAGGATGAGGGCCAGCGCGTGCTCGGTGACGGTGTCGTCGTGCAGGGACTGCCCGGAGGAGATGACGACGTCGGGCGCGAATCCGGAGCGCAGCGCGACGTCCGGGCCCGCCGACAGGGTCTGCACCCAGCGCAGGCCGGTCAGCCGCTCGGCGGCGTCGGCGACGATCTTGGGCGGGCTGGACCAGGTGACGAGCAGCTCGGCGTCGGTGTGCTCGGCGGGGATCGGCTCGTTCATCGCGTAGGTGGCGACGGTGTCGGTGCCGCCGGGCGCGAAGGAGGCTCCGCCGTCGGGCAGCAGGGACGGGAAGTCGAGGTCGAAGGGCACGTCCGGTACGAGGATCTTCACGTCGGGGACGTTACCCGACCGGGCCACGGAGCAGAGCGCCCGTCCGGCCGTCCCGAGGAACCTCCTCGGGACGGCCGGACGGGCGCTCCGGCGTGCGGTCCGACGTGCGGCCCGGGAGGCGTCAGCCCGTCACCCGGATGAACACCGGGTTGGTCTGCCACATCTCCGTGTAGTGCACGGGGACACCCTCCTGCTGCGCCTCGACGACCATGCCGTCGCCCGCGTAGAGCGAGACGTGGCCGGACGTCCAGACGATGTCGCCCGGCTGGGCCTCCGCGGCGGAGACCTGGTAGCCGACGGTCGACATCGAGGCCGAGCTGTGCGGGAGGCTGACCCCGAGCTGGCCGTAGACGTACTGGATGAGCCCGGAGCAGTCAAAGCCGCTGGGGGAGGCTCCGCCCCACACGTAGGGCACGCCCACGTACTCGAGGGCGAGGTTGACGGCCTGCTGGCCGAGGCCCGCGGAGGACTCGGCGACCGCCGCGGCGGCGGCCTCGGCCTCGGCTGCTGCTGCCGCCGCGGCCTCAGCGGCGGCCTTGGCTTCCGCCTCGGCCTTCGCCCTGGCTTCCGCCTCGGCCTTGGCGCGGGCCTCCGCCTCCGCCTTCGCCCTGGCCTCGGCGATGCCTGCCTCGGTCTCGGCGTACGGGGTCACGGTGACGCGGCCCCGCTCGGCCTGGAAGTCGGCGTCGTGGGCGACCTGGACCTTGGTCACGAGGTTCTCGGCCAGGCCCGCGCGGGTCGTGGTGTCGAACGTCTTGTTGGCGAGCGTGGTCTGGGTGTGGGACTCGGCAGGCGCGGTGTGGGCGGTCTGGGTGAAGACCGACGCGAGCATGCCGGACGTGACGACCGCGATGGCGCCGGTACGGGCGGCATTCTCGGCTGCTGTCTGGGTCAGAGCGGTGAAGGGGGTGAGGGCGGGGCCCTCGGCGCGGTGCCGCCCCCGGTTGCTGGGTCGGTTTGCCTGGTCGTCCGCCCAGTCGTGGGTGCGGTCGGTGAGTACGGTCACCAGTGATCTCCTCGGACGCCTACGAGGTGAGCTGTCGGGTTCGGATGGGGAGAGCGATCACCCGGCCTCACAAGGAGGCTTCACCCCGAGGACACTCGCGTGCCCGGCTTACCTGGTTCCCCCGCCCCTGTCACGTTCTGGCTGCTCAGGACCGGTGACAGGATTCGGCGTCCGGGCCTGGACCTCCCCGTTGCTGGAGCGGCGAGATCGACCGTACTCGTCCGTTGCGTAAATGTCACGATTAGGTCACATACCGTCTTGTGGTGGAACGTTCCTGGCAATGAGTGCCGCGTGTCACCATGGCGTGCATGCCCGATTCCCTGCCCGACACCCTGCGCGCCCGGTACGACGTCGTCGTCGTGGGCGGCGGTCACAACGGCCTCACCGCGGCGGCCTATGCGGCCCGCGGCGGACGCTCGGTCCTCGTCCTGGAGCGCGCCGACCACGTGGGCGGCGCCGCCGTCTCGGCCCGCCCGTTCGCGGGCGTCGACGCCCGTCTGTCGCGCTACTCCTACCTCGTCTCGCTCCTGCCCCGGCGGATCATCGACGAGCTCGGCCTCCCGGTCCGGCTCGTCCGGCGCCGCTGGTCGTCGTACACCCCCGTGGCCGACGGCGGCCTGCTGGTCGACACCCAGGACGACGCCGCCACCCGCGCCTCGTTCCGGCGCCTCACCGGCTCTGACGCCGACTTCGAGGCCTGGGGCCGGTTCTACGCCATGACCGCCGAGGTCGCCCGCCGCCTCGCCCCGACGCTCACCGAACCCCTGCTCCCGCGCTCCGCCGTCCGGCACCTCGTCGCCGACGGCGTGGGCGAGGAGGCCTGGCGCGCGCTCTTCGAGGAGCCCCTCGGCGAGGTGCTGCGCCGCACCTTCGCTGACGACGTCGTGCGCGGCGTCGCCGCCACGGACGGCCTGATCGGCACGTTCGCCGACGTCGACGAGTCGTCCCTGCGGCAGAACCGCTGCTTCCTCTACCACGTGATCGGCAACGGGACCGGCGACTGGGACGTGCCCGTGGGCGGTATGGGGGCCGTCTCCGGTGCCCTGCGCGACGCCGCGGTGGCGGCCGGCGCCACGATCGTCACCTCGGCGACCGTCACCGCCGTCGACCCCGGAGCCGTGGGGGCCGAGGTGGCCTGGACCGACGCCGCCGGGCGCACCCGGGGCGTGACCGCCGGGCACGTGCTCGCCGGGTGCGCGCCGGCCGAGCTGGAGCGGCTGCTCGCCGCGGCCGGCCGGGGCGCCGCCTCCGGGTCGGTGTCCGCGGGGGAGGCGTCCGCGGGGGAGAGGACTGCGGGGGAGAGGGCTGCCGGGCCGAGGCCCGAGGGCGCCCAGCTCAAGGTGAACATGCTGCTGCGCCGGCTGCCCCGGCTGCGGGACGACGTCGACCCCGTGGCCGCGTTCAGCGGCACGCTGCACGTCAACGAGTCACTCACCCAGCTCCAGGACGCGTACGCGCAGGCAGCCGCAGGGCGCATCCCCGACGTGCCGCCGAGCGAGATCTACTGCCACACCCTGTCCGACCGGACGATCCTCGGCCCGGAGCTTGCCGCGACCGAGGCGCAGACCATCACGCTGTTCGGGCTGCACATGCCGGCCCGGCTCTTCCGCGCGGACCCCGACGGCGCCCGCGAGCGGGCACTGCGGGCCACCCTCGCGTCCCTGAACTCGGTGCTGGCCGAGCCCATCGAGGACGTGCTCGCCCTCGACGCCGACGGCGCGCCCTGCCTGGAGGTCCGCACCCCCGTGGACCTGGAGGGCGACGTCGGGCTGCCGGGTGGACACATCTTCCACCGCGACTTGAGCTGGCCGTTCGCGGAGGACCGGTCCGG
Organism: Promicromonospora sp. NPDC019610; assembly: GCF_044389365.1. Taxonomy (NCBI): domain Bacteria; kingdom Bacillati; phylum Actinomycetota; class Actinomycetes; order Micrococcales; family Promicromonosporaceae; genus Promicromonospora; species Promicromonospora sp. NPDC019610. The sequence goes on from NZ_JBIRXX010000004.1 coordinate 95,655, forward strand.
TGCTGGGGCTGTGTCCGGTGCTGGGTCCGGGGACGACACGGGGGCCGCCGCCGCGGCGGGGGCTGGGTCCGGGTCCGACGCCGGGGCCGGTGCCCGGTCCGCGAGCGGGGCCGCGACCTGGGTCGACCCGGGCTCCGCGCCGTCCGCCGCCGAACGCTGGGGCGTCGCGACGGCGCACCCGAGAGTGCTGCTCGCGGGTGCAGGCGCCCGCCGCGGCGGCGGCGTGAGCGGCATCCCGGGCCGAGCCGCCGCCATGGCAGTGCTGGAGACCCCGGCGCCCTGACCCGCGCCCGACCCATCGACCGACCCCGGGTGTTGACCACAGCAGTTGCTGCCAGGTCGGGGCCTCTGCTGGCAGCAACTGCTGTGCTCAACGGCGCCACCGGGCGACGTCGTGGCTCAGCTCGGCTCGGCTCGGCTCAGCCAGGCGGGCCTCAGTCGAGGGTCAGGGCTCTCGTCGGGGTGACGGCGGCCGCGCGGCGCGCCGGGAGGACGGCGGCCAGCAGCCCCGCCAGAGCGCCCACGGGCACGACGGCGGCCAGCTCGGCCCACGGGACGCGCCAGGTCGCGGCGTCGAGCGCCGTCCGCACGAACGTCTCGTAGCCCACCCAGGCGAACCCCACGCCGAGCACCGTGCCGATCAGGGTCGCGGTCACGGACAGCAGCACGGCCTCGGCCGCCAGCATCCGCCGCAGCTGCCGGCGGGTGAGCCCGAGCGCCCGCAGCATCGCGTGCTCGCGGACCCGTTCCAGCACCGACAGCCCCAGCGTGTTCGCGATCCCGATCAGCGCGATCACCACGGAGATGCCCAGCAGCCCGAGCGTCGCGCCCGTGATGATCCCCAGCATCTGGTTGTCGGCCACCTCGGCCCGCAGCCCGTTGTCGACGTCGGCGCCCGCCGCGTCGGCCAGAGCATCCAGGTCGGCGAGGAGCGCGACCGGGTCGGCGTCGGCCGCGGCGCGGACCCATACCGCGTACGTCCGCGGCGAGCCCAGGGATGCCAGCGTCTCCAGTGCGACGATGCCGGCCCCGCCCCAGCCCGAGCCCGTGGTGACCCGCAGGTCCACGGGCGCGGCGACGTCGTGCCCGCCGTCCCCTGTGGCGCTCGCCGTCACCGTGCCGGCGGTCGCGTCGCCGAGGCGCTCCGCCGGGTCCTCGCCGTACACGTCCGCGTCCAGCGCGACCGTGCCCGGCTCGACGCGGGCGAACGCCCCGCCGTCCCGGGCGACCGCGCTCGCGTCGGGCGCGCCGAGCAGCAGGAGCGGCCGGTCGGCCGCGGTCACCTCGCCCCCGCCTCCGGCCGCGTCGCCTCCAGTCCCGGCCGCGTTGCCTCCGCCTCCAGTCGCGTCGCCGCCGTCCGTGGCCTCGCCTCCCTCCCCGGCCGTGTCGCCGCCGGCCACGTCCACCAGCACGCCGTCGACGGCGATCGCCGCGCCCACGCCGGGCGTGGCCCGCACCTGGTCGAGCACGTCGGCGTCCAGCGGCCCGGTCCACGACGTGAGCGCGACGTCGAGCGGGTGCGCGGTGCCGTGGTTGGCGTCCACCGAGGCGCGCGTGGTGGCCAGTCCGGTGAGCACCGCCGTCGTCAGCGTGACGCCGACCAGCAGGGACGCTGCGGTGGTGGCGGTCCGACGCGGGTTGCGCACGGCGTTCTCCGTCGCGAGCCGGCCGCCGGGGCCGAGCAGTGCCCCGACGACCCGCACCACCCGCGGGATCAGCAGGGGCCCGAGGAGGAGCACGCCCGCGAACAGCGCCCCGCCGCCGGCCACCATGCTCACCGTGCTGTCCCCGACGGCGGCCACCGCGAGCAGTGCGACGCCGCCGGCCACGAGCAGCGCCCCGAGCGAGACCCGGACGGCACCCGCGCCCGACCGCACGTCCACGGCGCCGTCGGGACGCAGCGCCGCCAGCGGGCTGATCCGGACCACACGCCGGGTCGGCAACCAGGACGCGACCGCCGTCACCACGAGCCCGACCGCGAACCCGCCCAGCAGCCACCAGCCCGGGATCTGGGCGGGCGCCGTCAGGGGGCTCTGCCGCGTGAGCGCGTCGACCAGGGCGATCAGGCCGTAGCCGAGGCCGGCGCCGGCCGCGACCCCGACCAGCGAGGCGAGCGCCCCGACGACGGCGGCCTCCCGGCGCACCGACCCCATGACCTGGCGGCGTGTGGCGCCCACGCAGCGCAGCAGCGCGAAGTCGCGCACCCGCTGGGCGAACAGGATCGCGAACGTGTTCGCGATGACCAGCACCGAGACGAAGACCGCGATGCCCGCGAAGACCAGGAGCAGCAGCGACAGCGTGTTCACATTGTTGGTGTGCTGGGCCATGCTCTCGGCGACGTGCTCCTCGGGCGTGACCGCCGTCGCGCCCTCGGGCAGCCGACCGGGGTCCCCGAGGACGACGGCCCGGTCCAGCAGGAGGCTCTCGTCGTCGCGCCAGTGCAGCAGCTGGTCGAAGGTGACGTAGACCGCGGCCTGGCCCAGGTTGGCGGACGCCGCCACGATGCCCACCACGTCGAGGTCGACGGCGGTGGACCCGGCTCCGAGCGTGATCCGGTCGCCCACGGAGATCTCCATGTCCTGGGCGGTCCACACGTCGACCACGGCCTCTCCGGTGCGCTCCGGGAAGCGGCCCGAGTCGAGCGTCTGCCAGCGCAGCCGCGGCGCGGCGGCGATGTTCGCGACGAACTTGCCGGGGGCCTGCTCGGCGCCGGCGCGCAGCGGCAGGGTGGCCGAGCCGAGGACGGCGACGTCGTCGCCGTGCTGCGCGGCATAGGTGATCGCGTTCTGGGTGCCCAGGTCCCGGACCACGTGGTCGGCGCCCGCGAACTGCGCCCCGGCACCGGCCGTGATCCCGGTCCGGACGCCGGCCGTGAGCACGCCGACCGCCACGACGAAGGCCACCGCGACCACCACGGCGACTGCGGCCGCGACGTACCGGCGCAGGTGGCGGCGCAGCGACTGCAACAGGACGGTGCGCATCAGGCGATCAGCCCGTCCTGCACGGTGACCACGTCGTCGGCGTACGCCGCGGCGTCCGGCTCGTGGGTGACCATCACGACGGTCTGCCCGAGCTCGCGCACCGATCGCGCCAGGTGGTCCAGCACCTCGGCCGACGTGGTGCTGTCCAGGTTGCCGGTGGGCTCGTCGGCGAACAGCAGGCTCGGCCGGGTGACCAGAGCCCGGGCGATCGCGACCCGCTGCTGCTGGCCGCCCGACAGCTCGGCGGGCCGGTGGTCGAGCCGGTCGGCCACGCCGAGGCTGTCCGCGAGCTCCTCGGCACGCTCGCGGGCGGCGTCGTCGATCCGGGGGTGGGCCAGCTCCAGGGGGAGCAGGATGTTCTGGCGGGCGGTGAGCATCGGCAGCAGGTTGAACGACTGGAACACGAAGCCGACGTTCTCGCGGCGAAAGATGGTCAGGGCGTCGTCGTCGAGCGACCCGAGGTCGGTGCCGCCCACCGCCACGGTGCCGCCGCTGGGGCGGTCCAGCCCGGCGAGGCAGTGCATGAGCGTGGACTTGCCCGATCCGCTCGGGCCCATGATCGCGGTGAACCGCCCGCGGGGGACGTCGAGGTCGACGCCGCGCAGGGCGTGCACCTGGGCCTCGCCCCGGCCGTAGGTCTTGGTCAGGCCGCGCGCGGCGGCGGCGAGGGACGGGTCGGCCCCGGGCGCCGGGGCGGGTTCCGGGGCGGGCGTGGTGGCGGTCGTGGTGCTGGGCGTGGCGGTGCGCGTCGCGGCGGCCGGCCGGTCGGCAGCCGTCGCCGGTGCTCGTCTGCTGGAGGACATGGCGCCAGCCAAGTCGGCACGCCGTTGCCGGGACGTATGCGGTTTTCCATATGCCCCCGATATACCGGGGCTCCGTAGCATCGATGACATGCGTGTGCTGATCGTCGAGGACGAACCCGAGATGGCGGAGGGCATCCGCGCGGGCCTGCGCCTGGAGGCGATCGCCGCCGACATCGCGGGCGACGGCCACACCGCGCTGGAGCTGCTGAGCGTCAACGGGTACGACATCGCGGTGCTCGACCGCGACATCCCGGGGCCCTCGGGGGACGAGATCGCGCGGCGCGTGGTCGCGTCCGGCAGCGGTATGCCGATCCTCATGCTCACCGCGGCCGACCGGCTCGACGACAAGGCCTCCGGGTTCGAGCTCGGCGCCGACGACTACCTCACCAAACCCTTCGAGCTGCGCGAGCTGGTGCTCCGGCTCCGGGCGCTCGACCGCCGTCGGGCCCACCACCGCCCGCCCGTACGGGAGATCGCCGGGCTACGGCTGGACCCGTTCCGCCGCGAGGTCTACCGGGACGGCCGCTACGTGCCGCTCACCCGCAAGCAGTTCGCCGTGCTGGAGGTCCTCGTCGGCGCGGAGGGCGGCGTCGTCAGCGCCGAGGAGCTGCTCGAACGGGCGTGGGACGAGAACGCCGACCCCTTCACCAACGCCGTGCGCATCACGGTCTCGGCGCTGCGCAAGCGGCTCGGCGAGCCGTGGGTGATCGCCACGGTGGCCGGGGTGGGGTACCGCATCGACGAGACCGAGGACGCCGATCATGCGTAGGGCGCCAACCATGGACAGGCCGCCGGACAGGGCGCCCGGCATGAGCGTCCGGCTCAAGCTCACGCTGAGCTACACGGGGTTCCTCATGCTGGCCGGCACCCTCGTGCTCGGCGTCGTGTGGGCGTTCCTGCTGCGGTACTCGCCCCAGGACGGGATCGACTCCCTGCGCGAGCTCCTCAACCCCGGGGTGTTCATCGGCGGATGGGGGCCGCGGGTGTTCCTGCCGGCCGCCCTCCTGGTGATGGTGTTCCTGCTGGTGTTCGGCCTGGTGGGCGGGTGGTTCCTCGCGGGCCGCATGCTCGCCCCGCTGGCGCAGGTCACCGACGCCACACGCCGGGCCGCTGGCGGGTCGCTCGCGCACCGGATCCACCTGCCGGGCCGCCGGGACGAGTTCCGCGAGCTCGCCGACACCTTCGACGCCATGCTCGCCCGGCTGGAGTCGCACGTCGCGGAGCAGCGCAGGTTCGCCGCCAACGCGTCCCACGAGCTGCGCACCCCGCTGGCGATCACGCAGACGTTCCTCGACGTGGCACGCCGCAACCCCGGTGGCGACGCCGGCGACCTCGTCGAGCGGCTGCACGCCGTCAACTCCCGCGCGATCGACCTCACCGAGGCCCTGCTCGTGCTCAGCCGCGCCGACCAGCGCTCCTTCATCCCGGAACGCATCGACCTGTCGCTCCTGGCCGAGGAGGCCACCGAGACGCTCCTACCGTTGGCGGGCCGTCGCGGCGTCACGATCGAGACCTCCGGCGACGTCGCCCCCACCACCGGGTCGCCGACGCTCCTGCTGCAGCTCACGACGAACCTGGTGCACAACGCGATCGTGCACAACCTGCCGGACGGCGCCGCCGAGCCCGGGACGGTCCTGGTCCGCACCACCGCGGGGCCCGACGGGCCGACGCTCACGGTTGAGAACACGGGCGAGCGGCTCACCGCGGGGCTCGTGGCCACCCTCGCCGAGCCGTTCCAGCGGGGCACCGAGCGGGCGCGCGCCCGGCGGTCCGACGGCGACCACGTGGGCGTCGGCCTGGGCCTGGCCATCGTCCGCAGCATCACCGAGGCGCACGACGGGACCCTCGCGCTCGAACCCCGGGCCGGCGGCGGCCTCCGCGCCACGGTCCGCCTGCCCGCCGGCTGAACGCTGCTGGCGTCGGTCGGGCTGCCGTGGCGAGGCCGGCGTCGCCCGACCATGCAGCTGCTGCCAGGAGCGCGCCCCGCGTGGCAGCGGCTGCATGGTCCGAAGTCATCAGGCCTCCTGGGCCGCCGACCAGGCGTAGGCCGCGTCAGCGGCGAGCAGGTCCGCGTGCCGCCCGCGAGCCGCTACCGTCGCGGGAGAGCCGCGGCCGGCCGTCCCGCCCACTGCTCCGCCCGCCGTCTCGCCCACTGCTCCGCCGGCCGTCCCGCCCGCAGGCTCGGCCGCCGTCCCGTCCGCCGTCCCGTCTGCCAGTCCGCCCGCCGCCCCGTCCAGGGCCCCGTCCGCCGCCCCGTCCGGGGTCCCGTCCGCCGCCCCATCCAGGGTCCCGTCCGCCGCCCCGTCCGGGGTCCCGTCCGTCGCTCCGTCCGCGAGGAGCAGCACCTCGTCCGCGACGGCCAGCGGCGTGAGCCGGTGGGTCGCCAGCAGCACCGCCCGGCCGGTCGTGCGGGCGTGCGCCGCGACGGCGTCCACGAGCGCGTCGGCGGTCGCGCCGTCGAGGTGCTCGGCAGGCTCGTCCACGAGCAGCACCCGGGCCGGCGCCAGCAGCGCGCGGGCCACCAGCAGCCGACGGCGCTCGCCGCCCGACACCGCGGCCGCGTCCGTGCCCACCACGGTGTCCAGGCCGGCCGGGAGCGCGGCAAGCCACTTGCCCAGCCCGACGGCGTCCAGCGCGGCGCGGGCCTCGTCGTGCGTGACATCGCCGCGCGCGACCCGCAGGTTCTCCAGCACGGTGGTGTCGAACACGTGCCCGTCCTCGGCGACGAACAGCGCCCCACCGCGTGCGTCCTCATCGTGCGCGTCCCCACCGTGCGCATCCCCACCGTGCGCATCCCCACCCTGCGCGCCCTCGGTCCGCGCGGTCGGTAGACCGTCAGGTGTTCGGTAGTCCGAGCTGCCGACCACCTGACGAGCTGCCGACCTTCCGCCGACCGTCCCCCTCACCGGCGGGATCAGCCCCGCCGCCGTCATCAGCAGCGTCGTCTTGCCCACGCCGGACGGCCCCGCCAGCGCCACGACCGAGCCCGGCCCCAGCGTGAGGGACACCCCCTCGACCGCAACGACGGGCCGACCGTCGGTGCCGGGCCAGCCCGCGGCGACGTCGTCCAGGACGAGCAGCGCCCCGCCGTCGTCCACGCGACCCCCCTCACCATCACCCTCGCCCTCGCCCTCGCGCTCGCCCTCGCGCCCCTCGACCAGCGACATGTCAGACGCCGAGGTCACCCGAGCGACCGGTACGCCTGACACGGGGGAGGGCTCCGGCAGCAGCGCCAGCAGCCGCCGTGCCGCCTCGCGCGACCGGTGCAGCTGGACCGCCGCGGCGGGCAGCCCCGCGGTCGCCTCGAACACGGCGAGCGGCGTCAGCACGATCACCGTCAGTGCCTCGGGCGACAGCGTGCCCGCCAGCGCCGCCGGGATGCCGAACGCCAGCGACGCGAGCACCGCGAGGCCCTGGGCCAGCGCCCCCAGCGCGGCGGCGCGGCCGGAGGTGCGGGCACCGTCGTCGGCCACGGCGGACAGCCGCGCGTCCGCCGCGTCCAGATCGGCCAGCCGCGCGTCGAACCGCCCCGCGACCCGCAGCGGCGCCGACTCCTCCAGGAGCTCCAGGGTCAACGCCGTCACCTCGCCGCGGGCCGTCGCGCCCCGCGCCTCGGTCCGGGCGGCGGCACGCGCGGCGAGCCACGGCGTCACGACACCCGCCAGCACCAGGCAGAACGCCAGCGCCACGCCCGCGGCGGGCAGCAGCACGCCCAGCAGGATCACCGACCCGAGCGATGTCACCACCGCGACGCCGGCGGGCACCAGGGCGCGCACCACGACGTCGCCGACGTCGTCGACGTCCTGCCCGATCCGCGCCAGGAGCTCGCCCCGCCGCACGGTCACCGGCCGGTCGTCCGCGGCGAGCCGCTCGTACAGGTTGGCGCGCAGGGCGGCCATGGCCCGCAGGGCGACGTCGTGCGAGGCGAGGCGCTCGCAGTAGCGCAGCACGCCGCGCCCGATCCCGAAGGCCCGCACCGACACGACCGCCACGGAGAGCGTGAGCACCGGCGGCATCTGCGACGCCCGGGCGACCAGCCAGGCGGCGACGGCCGCGAGCCCGATCGCGCAGGCCAGGGCCAGCACGCCGAGGCCGATCGCGGCGGCGACCTTGCCGGGCCGGACCTCCAGCAGCGGCAGGACGCGCCGCAGCGGGTCTCCGCCCGTGCCCGGGCGGGGCACAGCCGGGCGGGCCTGGTCGTGGGTCAGGGTCGTGGTCATCGTGCCTCCCTGCTCGCGAGGCCGGACGCCGGCCCGGACGTGTGCTCCGTCGGCCCGGCCTCCGGCGGGGCCTGGTCCACCGCCGAGCGGACGTCGATCACCTGGTCGGCGAGGGCGAGCAGCGAGGCCCGGTGCGCGACGACGAGCACCGTCCGGCCCGCGTCGCGCCAGGCGCGGACGGTGTCGAGCACGGCCTGCTCGCCGCGCGCGTCGAGGTGCGCGGTCGGCTCGTCGAGGATCACCAAGGGCCGGGCGGCCGCGTCGTCGAGCAGGGCCGACGTCAGCGCGACGCGCTGGCGCTGCCCCACGGACAGCCCCACCCCGCCGAGCCCGACGCGGGTGTCCCAGCCGTCGGTCAGCGTGCGGACCACACCGTCCAGCCCGGTCAGCCGCGCCGCCCCGGCCAGCGCCCGGTCCGCGTCCGCGACGCCGTCGAACCCCGAGGCGCCCTCCAGGACGACGTCGCGCAACCGCCCCGGCGGCAGCGCGGGCCGCTGCGGAACCCAGGTGAGCCCGCCCCACCAGTCCGCGAGCTCGTCGGCGGACGCGTCGGCCAGGTCGCGGAACGCGCCGTCACCGGTGACCAGACCCACCCGCCCGGCATCCGGCGAAAGCAGCCCGAGCATGGTCAGTACGGCGGTCGACTTCCCGGCCCCGCTGGGCCCCCGCAGCGCAACGACCACACCGCCCCCACCACCGACGTCAGACCCCACCGGAATCCGCGCCGACAACCCGGAGGGCGCCACCACCCCGCGCCCGGCAGCGCGCACGGAAACCCCCTCCAGCACCACGCCCCGCACCTCTCCGCCGCGCAGCCCAGAAGGCGAGTCGCCCTCCGACCGGACGGAACCAGAGCCAGAAGAGCCAGAGACCAGAGCAAAAGCCCGATCCACAGCGGCAACCCCGTCCACGGAAGCATGGAACTCGGCCCCGACCCGCCGCAGCGGCAGATAGATCTCCGGAGCCAGCACCAGCACCGCCAGCGCCGGCTCCAGCAGCATCGCGCCCTCGACGAGCCGCAGCCCGACCCCCACGGCGATGATCGCGACGGACAGCGTGGTGAGCAGCTCCAGCACCATCGAGGACAGGAACGCGATCCGCAGCGTGCCCATCGTGGCCTTGCGTGAGGCGTCGCCCAGCGCGCGCACCCGTTCGCCCGGCCCGAACGACCGACCGAAGGCGCGCAGGGTCGGGAGCCCGGCGACCAGGTCGAGCACCTGGGCGCCGAGCCGTTCCACGGTGGCGAGGCGGCGTTCGGAGGTGCCCGCCGTCAGTCGCCCCACGAGGACCATGAAGACGGGCACGAGCGGCAGTGTGACGATCGCGATGACCGCGGAGACCCAGTCCAGGCCGAACACCACGCACACGAGGGCGGGGGTGACGAGCGCCGTCAGCACGAGCTGCGGCACGTACCGCACGAGGTACGGCTCCAGTGCGTCGAGGCCGCGGGTCGCGAGGGTCGCGACCTCGGCCTCGGGGCTCGCCCCGCTCCCGCTGCCGGACGTCGCGGCGGGGCCTTTCGCCGCCGGACCGCCCGCGACACCACCGCCGTCCGCCGCCGGACCGCCCGCGACACCACCGCCGTCCGCCGCCGGCCAGCTCGCCCGCGGGCCGCGCAGCGCCCACGCCTCGACCACGGCGCGGCGCAGCTCGGCGATGGTGCGGGCGGCCGCGCGCAGCGCGTACCGCTCCTGGGCCCAGGCGACGGCGGCGCGCCCCGCGACGACGAAGGCCAGCCACGTGACGGACCGCACCAGCTCCGGCCCGGACACGCCGTCCCCGCGCACCACCGGCGTCAGGATCGCCGCGATGAGCAGCGCCTGCGCCACGATCAGCACGGCGGCAGCCACGCCGAGCCCGACCGTGAGCGCCACGTACCAGCGGGCCGCGTGCACGTGGCGCAGCAGGCGGGGGTCGAGGGGCTTCATGACGTGATGTTCCCGTACGTGTCCGGCGTCCGGCTCAGAACGCCGACTCCTTGATCTTCTTCCAGGTCAGACCCACCGGCGCGGGGATGTGGTCCACCGTGAGCCGGCGCCGGAAGACCCAGTAGGTCCAGCCCTGGTACAGGATCACCAGGGGCGTGAGGAACGCGGCCACCCAGGTCATGATGGTCAGGGTGTACGGGGTCGACGACGCCTCGGCGATGGTCAGGGAGTTGCCGCCGTCCAGGCCGGGCATGACGTCGGGGTACATGGAGCCGAAGATGAGCACCGCGGCCGCGACGATCGTCACGGCCGACAGGCCGAAGGCCCAGCCCTCGCGCCCCACCCGGTTCGTCAGCACCACCCCGATCAGGGCCAGCGCGGCGACCGCGACGGCGGCCCACGTCCAGGTGGCGGAGAACGCGACCTGCGCCCAGACCGCCCAGCCGCCGGCCACGAGCACGGCCACCAGGGACAGCACGCCGGCCCACCGCCGGGCCCGGGCGCGGATGTCGCCGTCGGTCTTGAGCGCCACGAACACCGACCCGTGCAGCAGGAACAGCACGAGCGTCGTGGCGCCGCCGAGCAGCGAGAACGGGTTGATCAGGGCCCAGAAGCCGCCCACGTACTGGTGCGCCTCGTCGAGCTGGACGCCGCGCACCAGGTTGGCGAACGCCACGCCCCAGAGCACGGCGGGCACCCAGGAGCCCACCTGGATCGCGAGGTCGCAGCGCCGCGACCAGACGGCGTCCGCGATCTTGCCGCGGTACTCGATGGCGACACCGCGCACGATCAACGCCACGAGGATCAGCAGCAGCGGCAGGTAGAACCCGGAGAACAGGGTGGCGTACCACTCGGGGAACGCCGCGAAGGTGGCGCCGCCCGCGGTGATCAGCCACACCTCGTTGCCGTCCCAGACGGGTCCGATGGTGTTCAGGAGGACGCGCCGTTCCTTCTCCCGGTGCTCGGCCCGGCCGCGCGGGAGCAGGGACATGAGCATCCCGACGCCGAAGTCGAACCCCTCGAGCACGAGGTACCCGGTCCACAGGATCGCGATGATGAAGAACCACAGGAGTGCGAGGTCCACGGTCACTTCCTTGTCTGAGTCAGGTCAGGTCTTGCGGACGGGGGTCAGTAGGCGAAGGAGAGGGGCCGGTCTGAGTCGTCCGAGGCGGCCTCGGGCGACTCGTCGCGGACGGTCGCGGGCACGCCCTCGATCGTGTAGCGGTGCATGAGCCGGTACCAGACGAAGGCCAGCACGCCGTAGAGCAGGGTGAAGACGATCATCGAGGTGAGCACCATGCCGGGGCTCACCACCTCCGAGACCCCGCGCATGGTGAGCAGGCGGATCTCGTCGATGCCGGTGGGGTTCGGGGCCACCACCCAGGGCTGGCGGCCCATCTCCGTGAAGATCCAGCCGAACGACGAGGCGAGGAACGGCGTGGGGATCGCGATGATGCCGATGCGGGCGAGCCACTTGTTGTCGCTGACCCGGCCGCCGCGCGTGAACCAGAGCGCGGCCAGGGCGAGCAGCACGGACCCGGCCGCGAACCCGATCATGAGCCGGAAGCTCCAGTAGGTGACGGCGAGGTTGGGCGTGTACGAGATGGCGTTGCCGGCGTCGTCGGTCTCGCCGTACCGCTCGGAGTACTCCTGCTGCACGTCGTTGACGCCGGGCAGGAAGCTCTCCGGCCCCGAGAAGTGGCCGGTGCCGAGGTAGCTGGCCAGGCCGGGCACCTCCAGGATGTGCCGCACGCCCTCGCAGGAGTTGGACAGGTCGCCGATCGTGAGGATCGAGAAGTTGGCCGCCTCCTCGCCCTCGCACAGCGCCTCGGCGGACGCCATCTTCCCGGGCTGCTGCTCGAACATCAGCTTGCCCTGGGCGTCGCCCGTCAGCGCCACGCCGACGCCGGCCACCAGCATCACCACTGTGCCGAGGATCACGGCGGGGCGGTACACGTTCCGGGCGAGCTCGACGGACTCCGGCTTCCTGGTCCGGGCCAGGCGCACCATCCACCAGGCGGCGATGCCCGCCACAAAGGTCCCGGCCGTGAGGAACGCCGCGGAGACGGCGTGCGGGAAGGCCGCCCACAGCGTGTTGTTGGCGAGGATCGCCCAGATGGACTCCATCTCGGCGCGGCCGGTCTCCGGGTTGAACCGGGCGCCCACGGGGTGCTGCATCCAGGAGTTGGCGGCCAGGATGAAGAAGGCCGACAGGTTCACCGCGATGGCCACGGCCCAGATGCAGGCCAGGTGCACCTTCTTGTTGAGGCGGTCCCAGCCGAAGATCCACAGGCCGAGGAACGTCGACTCCACGAAGAACGCGGCGAGGGCCTCCATCGCCAGCGGGGCGCCGAACACGTCGCCCACGAACCGGGAGTACTCGCTCCAGTTCATGCCGAACTGGAACTCCTGCACGATGCCCGTCACGACGCCGAGGGCGAAGTTGATCAGGAAGAGCTTGCCGAAGAACTTGGTCAGCCTCAGCCAGCGCTCGTTCCCCGTCCGGACCCAGGCGGTCTGCATGATGGCGACGAGCGGGGCCAGCCCGATCGTGAGCGGGACGAAGATGAAGTGATAGACGGTGGTGATGCCGAACTGCCAGCGTGCCAGGTCGAGAGCTTCCACTCCGGGCTCCTGAGGTGTGTCTCCGAAACGGCTTCTTCCCTTGGGACGCTAGGCCTGATCCGCCAGGTCCGCGCGTTGCCGCGGGGTGAGACCGTCGCTTGTGAATGTCTTCACAAGGCACTGTACACGGACTTGGAGCGCGGTTTGGCTCTTTGTTGCCCAAGGCTCAGATGTGGGCGGTGCAGGCATGGTCTCCTGTGCGATACTGGTCGAACCCGCGCAGGCCACATCCCTGCGTGGACTGCAGAGTCCAACACTGCCCGCGATCCGCACGCGGTGCCGCAGTCACGACAGAACGTGGCCGCAGGCGTCCGCGAAGATCGCAGGAACAGGGCCGCAGCCGAGACTTCCGTCCAGATGTGTCGCTTCGCCGCGATGCATCCACCGGACGACCGACCGCCTGGCGGTCCGCATGGTGTGGAGCGGACGCCGGCTACAGGAGCACCTCACGTGACGCCTTCCAGCACCACCGGTTCGACCATCGGGTCACAGGATGATCACGACGCACCTGAGGCGAACGCCCAGGTCACCACTGGTGGGGAGGCTCCGGCGGACGCTGCGCCCGCCAAGCGCCCGCGTCGTCGGGCCACGCGGTCCGTCGTCTCGACGGCGACGAACGTGGAGCCCATCGTCGTCGGCCCGTCCGACGCCCCCGCAGCCCCGGCGGAGAGCCAGCCCGTGACCACGGGCGGCACCGCGGCGGTCGCGACCTCCGCTGCCCCCACGGCCGGTGAGCCCACCGCCAAGCGCCCGCGCCGGCGCGCCACGCGCGGCGTCTCGTCGCCCACCGCGGTCGAGACGCCTGCCGCTCCCGCGCCCGTCGAGGAGCCGACGGCGGACCAGCCGGTCGCCGCCGAGCCCATCGTGGCCGTCGTGGCCGAGGAGGCCGCGCCCGCCGAGACGGAGATCACGGAGGCGGCCACCGCCGTCGAGCCCGAGGCCGTCGTGGCCGCGGAGCCCGAGGTCCCCGCAGAGACTGTCCCCACGGAGACTGGGGCTCCGGCCGAGGCAGAGGCTCCGCCCGAGCCCGAGCCCGAGCCCGAGCCCGAGGCCGTCCAGCCCGAGGCCCCGGCCGAGCAGGCCGCCCCGCTCGACCTCGACCTGCCGGAGCCCGTCGCGGGCGCCGAGCCGGCTGCCGCCGAGGCGCCGGCCCGCGGGGTCGCGAGCCTCGACGACATCGTGCTGCCCGGCGGTCCGTCCGCCGAGCCCGCCGCGACGGAGCAGACCGCGCCGAAGCGCCGGACCCGCAGGAAGGTCGAGCCGACGGCGGAGGCCGCCACGGCCGAGCCGTCCGCCGGGACCGCCGCGGAGCCCGCGGCCGAGGCGGCTCCCAAGCGCAGCCGCGCGCGCCGCAAGCCCGCCGCAGAGCAGGCCGTCGAGCAGACGCCGGCGGCCGCCGCCCCGGTCGAGCCGGATGCGGCGGAGGCGCCGGCTGCCGAGGCGCCCGTCGCCGAGGCCCCGGCCGAGCCCGACACCCGGTCCCGCACGCGCCGCGGCGGTCGCCGCCCGGCGTTCGAGCAGCCCGAGGCGCCCGCGCAGCCCGCGACGTCGCCCGCCGCGACCACGGCCGGCACGCGCGTGCCGCGGCTGGCCACCACGGCGCTGCTGTTCCAGGCGCCGGACGACTCGTCGGCGCGCCGTGCGCGCCGTGCGCAGGCTCCCGCCGGGCCGCCGCGTCCGCAGGACCTGACCCCGACGTTCGCCCGTCCGGTCGCCCGCCCCGTCGAGCCCGCGCCCGAGCAGGCCGCGCCCGAGCGCCGCGCGCCCCGGGCCGAGGTCCCCGCGACCCCGGCTGCCGAGGCGCCGGTCGCCGCGGCGCCCGCCGTCGACGCGCCCGCCCAGGCTCCGTCCGAGGCCGCTCCGGAGCCCCGGACCCGCAGGTCCGGTTCGCGCCGGGCCGTGCGCCGCACGGGTGAGCCGGCCGCGCAGCCCGCTGCCGAGTCCACGACGCAGGCCGGCACGCCGGACGTCGCGCGAGAGAGCACGCAGTCCGACGCCGAGCCCACGGGTGACGCCCCGGTCGAGACGGCCGCCCCGGAGGCCGCGGTCCCGGCGGCCCCGCAGTTCATCGCCGCCGAGCTGAGCGAGGACGACGCGGCGGCGGTCGACGAGGTCGGTGCCATCGAGGAGGAGCTCGTCGCCGAGGGTGTCGAGCTCGAGGAGCTCGCCCCGGCGGACTTCGAGGAGTACGACGACGAGGAGGTGCGCCCGTCGCGCCGCCGTCGTCGCCGGGGTGGCCGCGGCCGCCGTGGCGGCCGCACGCGCTCGGACGACATGGACGACTCGGCGGACGAGGACCAGGACGACGAGTCCGAGGAGGACGCCCAGTCGTCCGCGGACGAGGACGGCGACGCCGAGGACGCCGGCCAGGACGCCGCCGAGGGCGACGAGGGCGAGGGCGAGGGCGAGGGCGGCAGCCGTCGTCGGCGTCGGCGTCGCCGGGGCACCCGCGGCGAGCGGGCCGAGGCCGCGGCCGCCCGGACGAGCCGCAGCGACGAGGTCACCGCGCTCAAGGGCTCGACGCGTCTCGAGGCGAAGCGTCAGCGGCGCCGCGAGGGCCGCGACCACGGCCGTCGTCGCCAGATCATCACCGAGGCCGAGTTCCTGGCCCGCCGCGAGTCGGTGCAGCGGTCGATGATCGTGCGCGAGAAGGACGGCCGTACGCAGATCGCGGTGCTGGAGGACGGTGTGCTCGTGGAGCACTATGTCTCGCAGCAGTCGCAGGCGTCGATGGCCGGCAACGTCTACCTGGGCCGCGTGCAGAACGTGCTGCCGTCCATGGAGGCCGCGTTCGTCGACGTCGGCAAGGGCCGCAACGCCGTGCTGTACGCGGGCGAGGTCAACTGGGACGCGGCGGGCCTGGAGGGCCAGCCGCGCCGCATCGAGCAGGCGCTCAAGTCGGGCGACTCGGTCCTGGTGCAGGTCACCAAGGACCCGATCGGCCACAAGGGCGCCCGGCTCACCAGCCAGGTCACGCTCGCGGGCCGATACCTCGTGTTCGTGCCCGGCGGCGGCATGACCGGCATCAGCCGCAAGCTGCCCGACACCGAGCGGTCGCGCCTCAAGAAGATCCTCCGCGAGGTCGTGCCCGACGGCGCAGGCGTCATCGTGCGCACCGCCGCCGAGGGGGCCAGCGAGGACGAGCTGCGCGCCGACGTCGAGCGCCTGCAGGGCCAGTGGGACGCCATCCAGGCCAAGTCCAAGAAGGCGAACGCCCCGGCGCTGCTGCAGGGTGAGCCGGACATGGCGATCCGCGTGGTCCGCGACATCTTCAACGACGACTTCTCGTCGCTCGTGGTGCAGGGCGAGGGCGCGTGGGACGAGATCGCGCACTACGTCGAGGAGCTGGCCCCGGACCTGCGCGAGCGCGTGTCCAAGTGGGTCGAGAACACTGACGTGTTCACGGTGCACCGGGTGGACGAGCAGCTCGCCAAGGGCATGGACCGCAAGGTCTGGCTGCCCTCGGGCGGCTCGCTGGTCATCGACCGCACCGAGGCCATGACCGTCGTGGACGTCAACACCGGCAAGTTCACCGGTGCGGGCGGCACGCTCGAGGAGACCGTCACGCGGAACAACCTCGAGGCGGCCGAGGAGATCGTGCGGCAGCTCCGCCTGCGCGACATCGGCGGCATCATCGTCATCGACTTCATCGACATGGTGCTGGAGTCCAACCGTGACCTCGTGCTGCGTCGCCTCGTCGAGTGCCTCGGCCGGGACCGCACCAAGCACCAGGTGGCGGAGGTGACCTCGCTGGGCCTGGTCCAGATGACGCGCAAGCGCGTGGGTCAGGGTCTGGTCGAGGCGTTCTCCGAGACCTGCGAGCACTGCAAGGGCCGCGGCTTCATCGTGCACGAGGAGCCCGTCGAGAAGCCGGGTTCCGGCGTCGGCCCCGGTTCCGCCGCGGTCGAGGAGAGCCCGCGCGCCGCGCGGTCGCGCCGCAAGCGCGGCAAGGAGGCCAAGGAGAAGGTGGCCCCCGCGCCGGAGCAGACGGCGCCGGTCGCCAGCCTGCCCGAGGAGCGGTCCGAGGCGCGCGAGGCCGTCAAGGCCACGCTCGCCACGATCGCCGCCGCGGCGCAGCACGCGCACGAGACGCAGGACGCGACGGAGGGCGGGCCGTCCACGCTGGACGAGATCCAGCTGCCCGCCGCCGGGTCGGGCGCGTCGAGCCCCGCGTCGTCCGCCTCCGCCGGTTCGCCGGCCAGCGCAGACACCTCCGCCTCCGCGGACTCGCCGGCGGACGCCGCGACGTCGGCGAGCGACGCGCCGGAGGGGGGCTCCGGCACTGGGCAGCCGGAACCGCCCAAAGGAGCTGGCGACGAGGTCGCCTGAGCAGAAGAAGGGATTCTGGGCGCGGCTGCTGGGCCGCTGACCTGATCCGGACGAGGGTCGCCACCGCGAGGTGGCGGCCCTCGTTTTTTGTTGCGCCCCGGGTTTTGTTGCGCGCCGCGCACGTTCTGTGGTTCATTAGTCGAGTAATGAACCAATGAAGCGCGACCGAGACGACGGAGACCGAGATGACAACGATCGCCGCGAGGCCGACCACCCGGCTGGGGTACGTCGACAACCTGCGGATCCTGCTGACCGTGCTGGTCCTGGCCCACCACTGCGCGCTGACCTACGGCGCACTCCCGATCTGGTACTGGACCGAGCCCAGCGAGAGCGTGTCCGGGCTCGCGCTCATGGTGTTCGTGATCGCGAACCAGCTCTGGTTCATGGGCTCCTTCTTCCTGCTCTCCGGCCTGTTCGTCCCCGGTTCGGTGGACCGCAAGGGGCCGGGCGCGTTCGCCCGCGACCGGATCGTCCGGCTGGGCGTCCCCCTGGTCGCCTTCTGGCTCGTGGCGCGGCCGGCGCTGTCCCTGCCGGGCTGGCCCGAGCGCCGCGCGGCGGGGGAGTCGTTCCTCCACTTCTGGTTCAGCGTGGGCGACCCCGGGCCGATGTGGTTCGTCGAGGTGCTCCTCGTGCTGTCCCTCGCCTACGCCGCGTTCCGCGCCCTGCGGGCACGGTCGGCGGCTCGGCGTGGTGCGCTCGTCGGTCCGGAGGTCGCCGCTGACGCCGCTCCGGCCCTGGTGGCCCAGCCCCTGAGCTTCCGCGCGATCGCCGGGTTCGTCGCGGTCCTGACCGTCGTGACCGCCCTCTGGCGGCTCGCCGTGCCGATGGGTACGTACTGGGTGGGCGTCGGCCTCCCGTCGCCGGCCTACCTGCCGCAGTACGTGCTGCTCTTCGTCGCGGGGCTGCTCGCCGCGCGCCGCGGCTGGCTGACCTCGCTCACGGCGCGGCAGGGCCGGGCCGCGCTGATCGTGGCGCTCGTCGGCGTGGCGCCGGCGCTGGGCCTGTCGGCCCTCGCGAGCGCGCCGGACGCCGGTATCCTCGCGCTGCTCGGCCAGAGCCTCGCCGAGAACGTCGTCGCGATCGGCGCGGTCGTGGGCCTGCTGGTGCTGTTCCGGGAGCGGTTCTCCGGTCAGCCGGCCTGGGCCCGGTTCGCAGCGCAGCACTCGTTCGCGGTGTACGTCATCCACCCGCTGGTGCTGGTGGGCGTCGCGGTGCTGCTGTCGCCGCTCGTGGCCCCCGCGGGCGTGAAGTTCCTGGTGCTGCTCGCCCTGTCGGTGCCGCTGTGCTGGGGCGCCGCCTACCTGCTGCGGCGCATCCCGGGCGTGGCGCGGGTGCTGTAGGTCGCGGTTGCCTCAGGTCGCGGGGCGGCGTCAGCCGTCCCGCGACAGTCGCCCGTAGAAGTCGGCGATCGTCTGCGAGAAGAGCTCGGGGAGCTGGACGTTCCAGGGGTGTCCCGCGCGCGGGATGATGCGCAGCTCCGCGTGCGGGATCCGTGCGGCCAGCTCACGTGCCGCCGGGATGTTCGCGGCGTCGCGACTGCCGCACAGGACGAGCGTCGGCGCCTCGATGCTCGGCAGCCCGGCCCGGAAGTCCGTGTCCGCGACGACCCGGAGGGCGCCGAGCCACTGTGCCTTGGTCATCTCCATGCCGGCGGCGGTGCTCTCCGGCAGCATCCGGACGATCGTGCGCTGGATCGCCATGAGCGCCGGGTGGGGCCGCACCTGGCTGCCCGACAGCACGAGGGACGCGACCCGGTCGGGGAAGTCGAGCGCGAGCCGGGTCGCCGTCATCGCGCCGAGCGACAGGCCGCAGACGTGGACCCGGTCGAGGCCCCGTTCGTCGAGCAGCCGGCACAGCTCGCGAGCGGCGTCGGCCAGCGTGAACGCACCGGGTTCGGCGGCCCGGTCGAGGCCCGGGATGTCGGGCGCCAGCCCGGTCAGTCCGGCCGGCAGGCTGCGGAGCTGGGCGGCCCAGGGGTCCTTGCCGGCGCCCAGGCCGGGCAGGAACAGTACGGTGTCGACGTCGGCTGCCATGCCGGACAACGTAACGGAATGCTTGACTGGCGCCCATGGAAGACGGTCTGGGCGCCGGGCGCCTCGAGGTCATCGCCGGCCCGATGTTCGCGGGCAAGTCCGAGGAGCTGCTCCGCCGGGTGCGGCGCGCCCGGATCGCGCGGCGCGAGGTGGTGGTGGTGAGCCACGCGCTGGACGACCGGCGCGGCGTCGGCCGGGTGACGTCGCACTCCGGTCAGGGCGTGCCGTCGCACACGGTGTCGGACGCCGGGGAGATTCCCGGCCTGCTCGGTCCCGGGACCGAGCTCGTCGCCGTCGACGAGGCCCAGTTCTTCGGCGCCGGTCTGGTGCCCGTCGTCTCCGGCCTGGCGGACCGCGGGCTCGTGGTGGTCGTCGCGGGGCTGTCCGTCACCTTCGACGGGCAGCCCTTCGCGCCCCTGCCCGAGCTCATGGCGCTGGCCGAGTCCGTGGAGAAGCTCACGGCGGTGTGCTCGGTCTGCGGGGCGGACGCCGCGTTCCACGTCCGGCTCTCCGGGGCGCCGCCCGTGCCCGACGCCGGCTCCGCCCGGCCGGACGACGCCCTCGTGCCGGTCGCGGCCCACGTGGGCGGGTCGGAGTCGTACGAGGCCCGCTGCCGGAGGCACGCCGCCGTCGTGCCGTGACGGGCGCGGGCGCGGGCGCGGAACTACCGGCGCGGGGCCGCCGCCGGCGCCGCCGTCAGACCTTGCGCATGAGCTTGTACTGCGGGCAGTCGAACGGGTCCCGCGCGGCGAGCCCCACCGTGTTGAGGTAGTTGACGACGATCACGTACGACTGCGCGAGGCTCGTCTCCGTGTACGGGATGCCGAGGGTGGCGCAGTGCTCCCGGACGATCTCCGCGGTCCGGATGAGGTGCGGGCGCGGCATGCTCGGGAAGAGGTGGTGTTCGATCTGGAAGTTGAGCCCGCCCATGAGGATGTTCATGAACCGCCCGCCGCGGATGTTCCGGGAGGTGAGCACCTGCTTGGACAGGAAGTCGATCCGGCTGTCGGCGGGGATGATCGCCATGCCCTTGTGGTTCGGGGCGAACGAGGCGCCCATGTAGACGCCGAACACGGCGAGCTGCACGCCGAGGAACGCGAACGCCAGGCCGGGCGGCAGCGCCCAGAACAGGATCGCGACGTAGGCGGCGAGGCGCACCGTGATGGTGACGAGCTCGCGGATGCGGGCGCGCAGCGTCTCGGGGCCGCCCGTGAACAGCGAGCGGATCGAGAGGACGTGCAGGTTCAGGCCCTCCAGCGTGAGCAGCGGGAAGAACAGCCAGCCCTGGTAGCGGTTGATCCACCGCTTCAGACCGCGGTGCTGCCGGACGCCCTCCTCGGTGAACGCGATCGTGTCGTTCTCGATGTCCGGGTCCTTGCCCATTTTGTTGGGGTTGGCGTGGTGTCGGGTGTGCTTGGTCATCCACCACGAGTAGCTGATGCCGACGGCGGCGTTGGCCAGCAGGCGTCCCACGCGATCGTTGCGCGGGCCGGACTCGAAGACCTGCCGGTGCGAGGCCTCGTGCGCCACGAAGGCGAACTGCGTCAGGACGAGGCCGAGCGCGCCGGCCATCAGGAGCTGGAACCACGAGTCGCCCAGGAGCACGAACCCGGTGACGATCCCGCCGAGCGCCACGGTGAGCGTACCGAGGGTCCACGCGTAGTACCCGTGGGCCCGGCGCAGGAGCCCGGCGTCGCGCACGGTGCGAGCCAGGGACGAGTACGTGCTGGTGACGGGCTGGGCGTTGGGATCGCGGGGTGTGGTCGGGCGAAAGCCGTCGCGGACGACGGGGGCCGTTGGGGCCATCTGGACCTCAGATGCTCGGGGTCGACTTCCCAGCCGTGGAGTCGGACGGTGCCGCCCGTCATGCAGATGCCCCTGAGCCTACGGGACCGTAGGTTGGCGTGCCGAGGGGCAGTTGTGGACGCCTCGCGAAGGGTTGAAGACGATGTGTTTACCTTCGCCTGACATTTCGGGTGAGGATGTCCGTCCTCGATCCGTCAGTCCTCGATCCGTCAGTCCTCGATCAGGGGCACGAAGCGGTAGCCACCGTGGTCGGTCGCGCGGGTGCGTCCGTCGGGCAGGCGCTCGATGAGGAGCAGCGTCGTCCGGACGGGGATGACCATCCGGCCGCCGATCCCCACCTGCTCCACCAGCGTGCGGGGGAGCGCGGCCGCGGACGCCGACACCAGGATGCGGTCCCAGCCGCCCTCCTGGGGGTGGCCGAGCACGCCGGGCGCGGACTGCACGAGCGTCGCCCAGCCCATCCCGGTGCGTCCGACGTTGGCGGAGCCCCACTCGGCGAGCCGGCTGTCGCGCTCGACGCCCAGCACGAAGCCCTGCGGCCCCGTCAGGTAGGCCAGGAGGGCCGTGGTCCAGCCGGAGCCCGCGCCGACGTCGAGCACGCGCGCGCCCAGCGGGACCCGCAGCAGGCGCAGCATCGCGGCCACCGTCGTCGGCTGGGAGGAGGTCTGGCCACGCCCGATCGGCAGCGGCTGGTCCTGGCCGGCGAACGGCCGCTGGGAGCGGGGCAGGAAGTCGCGGCGGGGTATGGCGCGCATCGCGCGTGCGATGTCGTCGTGCTCGGCGGCCGGCTCGGAAACCATCAGGTATCACCTGAGCCCAGGGTAGACACACGCGGATCCCGCCCGCCACGTGCCCTGTTCCGGTCCGGCGTGCCCATAGACTGCGGCCCGCCCCGACCGCGTCCACCAGGAGAGGCCTTGGCCACCGAGACGTCCGTCCCCCCGAAGCTGTCCGTAGCGGCCGTCACCGTGGCAGCGCTCACCGCGGTCGCGTTCTGGTCCCTCAAACCGGTCTTCATCTCGATCATCGGCGACCGCGGGGACTACGCCGAGGTCTACGTCGTGGCCGGCGCCATCTCGGTGCTGACGAGCCTGGTGGGCGCTCTCGTGCTGCGCAGGAGGACCGCGGCCGTCCTCCGGGGCGGGCGGAACAGCCTCTCCGGCGTCGGCTCGGCGGCCGTGTCGGGCCTCTTCCTCGCCCTCTGGTACTACGGCTTCTACCGGGCCCTCTACGGCGCGCCGAAGGTGGACGCGACGATCATCGCCTTCACCTGGCCCCTGATCGCCGTGGTCGCCATGCGCGTCTTCTCCCCGGCGACGGCGGCCCGGCTCCGGTGGAACGAGTGGCTCATGGTGCTGGCCTCGTTCGTGGGGGCGGCCGCCATCGGGGTGTCGAACGTCGGGGTGGCGCACGCCGGCAGCGGCGACAGCGGCGAGATCGTCTGGGCCTTCGTCGCGGCAGTCGGTAGCGGGCTCTACCTGCCCTTCGCGATCAACTCCACCCGCTCGTTCGACCGGGTGGTCGGCTCCCGCCCGATCGCCACCTTCTACGCGATCTCGGTGGCCAACGCCACGGCCCTCGCCGCCGTGCTGGTGGGGCTGTGGGTCAGCGGGCACACGCTGCGCTTCTACGCCTTCGACGCCCAGGTGCTGCTGGTCTGCGGCCTCATCGGCATCGGCACCTACCTGGTCGCCGAGATCACATGGACCTGGGCGTTCCAGGAGTACAAGTCGCTCACGCTGTCCTCGCTGCCCTACTTCTCGCCCGCGGTCTCCGTGGTGCTCCTGTACCTGCTCTTCGACGAGCCGGTCCGCCCGATCGCCATCGTGGGCCTGGTCCTGATCCTCTTCTCCAACCTGACCCTGCACGCGCGGCACCGGTCCATGAACGCGCTGTCCCTGTCGCTCGTCGCCACGGTGTACGTGGCGCTCGCCGCCCAGGTGCTGCCGCGCGACGTGCTGAGCTCGGTGCCGGAGATGGCCGCGGCGATCACCGGGCTGTTCGCGATCCTCGCCGGTTTCACGCTCGCCCAGGTGGCCGGCCGGCGCACGCAGGAGCTCGACGCGCGGGCCACCGTCGTCCGGCGGCTGATCGCCACCGACGACGCGCCGGGCAAGGACGCCGCGGACGAGCTGCTCCAGGACCTCATCGAGCTGGAGTACGACACCACCGCCGAGGGCAAGGAGGCCCGGGCGCTGCGGATCAAGCACGCCCTGTCCGGCGAGGCCGGGACGCGTACCCCAGCGCAGGAGAGCGCCCTGGACGCCTTCAACGGCTGGCTCTCCATCCACCTGGACCGGCTGTCGCTCGGTGAGCGGGCGGCCCTGTGGCTCACCGGCCTCGGCTCCATCGTGTTCGTGCTCCTGCTGCGCGGCGACTCCCCGCTGGGCAACGCCGGCGCGATCGTGTTCGCGGGCGGCGCGTTCCTGGCGATGTTCGCGATCCGGGACTACGACCGCAACAACATCCACGGCTTCAGCAGCCAGATCTGGCGGCTGGAGCAGGGCTTCCGCGAGATCGGCAAGAAGTACTACCTCCCCTCGGAGATCCTCGAATCCGGCGAGTTCACGGCCGCGCAGGTGCGGGACGGGATCCGGACACGGGACGGCGACGGGCCGATCCGCGTGGTCGAGTCCCTCCCGGCCGGCCGGGGCTTCAACGCCTTCTACCTGGGCACGGCGGCCCTGGTCATCCTCGCCGTCGTGCTCATGCCCACCGCGTTCAACGGTGAGATCGGTACGTCGGTCGCCGCTTCCGCCCCGCGCCCGGGTGAGGTACAGGCGGCGCCCGAGACCGAGGACGCCACCGTCACCGTCGCCGACCCGGGCTGGCCCGGCGCGAGCGTCACGGCCGAGGTCCTCAAGGGCGCGCTCGCGGCGGCGGACGTGACGGTCGAGGTCGAGGAGATGGACCACGTCGACGCCGTCGCCGGGATGGGCGCCGAGAACCCGGCCGTCCAGGTCCACCCCGACCTGTGGCTCCAGAACCAGGGGGTGGCCGTGCGCGAGTGGGTCGCCGCCGGGACCATCCAGCTCAGCGAGCACTCCTACACCGGCACCCAGGGCGTCTACGTCCTCGACGCGGCCGGCTCCGAGCAGGTGCTGACGGAGGCGGAGGACCTGTTCGACCCGGAGGTCTCCGCGCTCTTCGACAGCGACGGCGACGGTCGGGGCGAGATGTGGATCGGGCCGCGCGGCTGGGCCTCGACCGAGAACCTCGCGGCGTGGCTGGAGCGGAGCGGGCACGAGTCGATCGAGGGGGAGTCGTACTCCGCGACCATCTTCAAGGCGCGGATCGAGCAGGAGGCCGCCTCCGGCCGCCCCCTGCTCTTCTACGGGTACGAGCCCGACGGCATCCACGAGCAGTTCTCGCTCCGCCGGCTCGCGTCGATCCCGTGGGCGGCGGACCAGGGCGACGAGAGCGTCGACGTGCACGTCGCCTGGGCGTCCGCGCTGGCGGAGACTTCCCCCGCGGCGGTCCGGATCCTGCGGGACGTCGACCTCACGGACGAGGACCTCAGCGGCTTCATCGCGGCCGTGGACCACGACGGGCAGGAGCCGGAGGAGGTCGCCGAGCGGTGGCTGGCCGAGAACCGCGAGCGGGTGGCGGGCTGGGGACGGGCCGACGGATGATGCCGGAGGTGCGGTGCGGTGCGGTGCGGTGCGGTGCGGGCTTGGCGTGGGCCCCGACGTGGGCAAGGCCACGTCGCCGCCGGTTTGAACCCGCTGAGGGCATCGCGTAACCTTGTGCTTCGGTGTGCTGTCTGCGCACCCGTCCTGCGTGCCCATGGCGCATCGCACTCGACCGCCGCGGCGGAGCGAGTCACAGCAAAGCCGATGATCTCCGTCGTGCGCGCACGCCAAGACTAGAGAGATGAGTTGAACGTGGTTTACGCGATCGTCAAGGCCGGTGGCCGCCAGGAGAAGGTGTCCGTCGGGACCATCGTCGTCATGGACCGTGTCCAGGCGAGCGCCGGTGAGACCGTCGAGCTCCCGGCCCTCCTGCTCGTGGACGGGGAGAAGGTGACCACCGACGCGAAGAAGCTGGCGAAGGTCAAGGTCACCGCTGAGGTCGTGCGGGACGAGAAGGGTCCCAAGATCACGATCCTCAAGTACAAGAACAAGACCGGTTACCGGAAGCGCCAGGGCCACCGCCAGTCGCTGACCCGCCTCAAGGTCACCGGCATCAAGTGACTTCCGCTGCGGGCCTGCTCCGACGAGCGAGCCCGCGCGAGCTAGATACTTCTTCTTCTCCTTCGTCCCGAAAGACAGGTCAGCCAGATGGCACACAAGAAGGGCGCGAGCTCCTCGCGCAACGGTCGTGACTCCAACGCCCAGCGCCTCGGCGTGAAGCGCTTCGGTGGCCAGGTCGTCAAGGCCGGCGAGATCATCGTCCGCCAGCGCGGCACCCACTTCCACCCCGGCGTGAACGTCGGCCGCGGCAAGGACGACACCCTGTTCGCCCTCGACGCCGGCGCCGTGCAGTTCGGCACCCGTCGTGGCCGCAAGGTCATCGACATCGTCGCCGCCGACGCCTGAGACGTAGGTGAGGCGCAGGGTGAGAGCCGAGGAACGAAGGCACTCGCCCGTAGCCGATCCGCAGGCTCAGGCGTCCACGAGCGACGCCTGAGCTTCGGCTTTCGCGTGAGGGGGCGCACCGGTGACGGTGCGCCCCCTCACGTCTTTTCATGAGCGGCCCCGGGCCGCTCCACCTGAGCAGTACCTGAGAGGATCGAGACATGGCCAGCTTCGTGGACCGGGTGGTTCTGCATGCCGCCGGCGGTAACGGCGGGAACGGCTGCGCCTCGATCCGCCGGGAGAAGTTCAAGCCCCTGGCGGGGCCCGACGGCGGCAACGGCGGTGACGGCGGCACGGTCAAGCTCGTCGTCGACCCGAACACCACCACCCTCCTGGAGTACCACCACTCGCCGCACCGGCGGGCGACGTCGGGCACCCAGGGGATGGGCGACGACCGGGACGGCGCCAACGGCGGCGACCTCGTCCTGACCGTGCCGGACGGCACCGTCGTCAAGGATCTCGACGGCAACGTCCTGGCCGACCTCGTGGGCGCGGGCGCCGAGTACGTCGTCGCCGCGGGCGGCAAGGGCGGGCTGGGCAACCGCGCGCTGTCCTCGCCGCGGCGCAAGGCCCCGGGCTTCGCGCTGCTCGGCGAGGAGGGTGAGACCGCGGAGGTCGAGCTCGAGGTCAAGACGATCGCCGACGTCGCGCTGGTGGGCTTCCCGAGCGCGGGCAAGTCGTCGCTGATCGCGGCGATCTCCGCCGCGCGCCCCAAGATCGCCGACTACCCGTTCACCACGCTGGTGCCGAACCTCGGCGTCGTGCAGGCGGACCAGTCGCGCTTCACCGTCGCGGACGTGCCGGGCCTGATCCCGGGCGCGAGCGAGGGCAAGGGCCTGGGCCTGGAGTTCCTGCGGCACATCGAGCGCACGGCGATGATCGTGCACGTGCTCGACTGCGCCACGCTGGAGCCTGGCCGCGACCCCATCAGCGACCTCGACGTGATCGAGGCCGAGCTCGCCGCCTATTCGGGCGACATCGGCATCGCGGGCGGCCGCGTGCCGCTCGCCGAGCGTCCCCGCCTCGTGGTGCTCAACAAGATCGACGTGCCCGAGGCGCGCGAGCTCGCGGACTTCGTCAAGGCGGACCTCGAGGCGCGCGGGCTGCGCGTCTTCGAGATCTCGACGGCGTCCCACGAGGGCCTGCGCGAGCTCAAGTTCGCCCTGGCCGAGGTCGTCGAGAAGGCGCGCGCGGACGCCCCCGCGCCGGAGCCCGCGCCGATCGTGCTGCGCCCGCGCGCCGTGAACGAGTCGAAGTTCACCGTGCGCCGGCTGGGCGGCGAGACCGCCTACTGGTTCGAGGTGCGCGGTACCAAGCCCGAGCGCTGGGTGAAGCAGACCGACTTCAACAACGACGAGGCCGTCGGCTTCCTCGCGGACCGGCTCGCGAAGCTCGGCGTCGAGGACGGCCTGTTCAAGGCGGGCGCCGTCGCGGGCGACGAGGTGCGCATCGGCGACCCGGACAACGCCGTCGTCTTCGACTGGGAGCCCACGCTGCAGACCGGCGCGGAGCTGCTGGGCGGACGCGGGACCGACCTGCGGCTCGACCAGAACGAGCGGCCCACGCGCGGCGACAAGCGGCGCGAGTTCACCGAGCGCATGGACGCCAAGGCCGAGGCCCGGCGCGAGCTGTGGACCGAGCGCGAGGCGGGCCACTGGACCGACCCGGAAGACGACTGAGCCGGAGGCGCAGCGCAGGGTGCGGGCCGAGGAACGAGGCACGCGCCTGGAGCGGAGCCGGAGCCGTGTCAGACGTACAGGTCCCCCTGGTGACCTGTACGTCTGACACCAACCGGGAGGGTTCCCGGGGGGTGGGAATATCGAGCGTTGCCCGGCGGGCGAGGGGGGGGGCGGGGGGGGGGGGGGGGGGGGGGCGGGGCGCGGGGGGGGCGGGGCGCGGGGGGGTTCTCAGCGGTCCGGGCCCCCGTGGTCCCCTGTCCGCCCCCCACGTCCGGGTCGGGTGCCCGGCTCGTGGAATGAGCGAGCGTTCCCGGCATGCCTCCGGAGAGGATGAGGGTGTGAACCCCCTCGACCCCTCGGTGAACGCCCACGACGCCTCGGAACTCCAGGACGGCCCGGCCGTCCCGGGCCCGCGGTCCGCGATCGCCACCGCCCGGCGCGTGGTGGTCAAGATCGGCTCGTCGTCGCTCACCGGCCCGGACGGGCACCTCGACGTCGACGCGCTGCGCGGGGTGGTCGAGGTGCTTGCCGCCCGGCAGGCCGCGGGGGCCCAGGTCGTGCTCGTCACGTCGGGCGCGGTGTCGGCGGGCATCGGGCCGCTGGGTCTGGGGAGCCGGCCGCGCGACCTCGCCACGATGCAGGCCGCGGCCTCCGTGGGCCAGGGCCAGCTCGCGGGCCGGTACCAGGAGGAGTTCGCGGCGTTCGGCATCCAGATCGGGCAGATCCTGCTCACGGCCGAGGACACGGTCCGCCGCGCCCGCTACCGCAACGCCCAGCGTGCGCTGGAGCGGCTGCTCGCGCTCGGGGTCGTGCCGGTCATCAACGAGAACGACGCCGTCACCACCGACGAGCTGAAGTTCGGTGACAACGACCGCCTCGCCGCGCTCGTGTCGCACCTGGTCCGCGCGGACGCCCTGGTGCTCCTGACCGACGTCGACGGCCTGCACGACGCCCCGCCGTCGCGGCCCGGCGCCCGCCGGATCCCGCTGGTCGACGACCTGGCGGAGATCGCGGCCGTCGAGGTGACGGCGCGCGGCAGCTCTGTCGGCACGGGCGGCATGGTCACCAAGCTGGAGTCGGTGCGGATCGCGACCGGCGCCGGCGTGCCCGCCGTCCTGACGCTCGCCGCCAACGCGGCCGCCGCGCTCGCGGGGGACGACGTCGGCACGTTCTTCGCCGCCACCGGCCGGCGCACCTCGGCGCGCCGGCTCTGGATCGCGCACGCCGCTCGCACGCAGGGCCGCCTCCACCTGGACGACGGCGCCGCGCGCGCCGTGCTCGGCGGCCGCGCGTCGCTGCTGCCGGCCGGGATCACGCGGGCCGAGGGCCAGTTCGACGCGGGCGACCCGGTCGAGCTCGTCGCGCCGGACGGCGCCGTCGTCGCCCGGGGGCTCGTCGCCTTCGACGCGAGCGACCTGCCCGCGCTGCTGGGCCGCTCCACCTACGCGCTGCGGGAGGAGCTGGGGGAGGGGTACGACCGCGTGGTCGTGCACCGGGACGACCTGGTGCTGCAGACCGGCCGATGAGCTGACCGCCGGGCACGACCTCAGCCCCTTGCCCGGACGGTCCTTCGACTTCGGTCCGTTGCTCCGAGACCGGTCAGTTGACCGACCGATCTCGGAGCAACGGACCGATCTCGCGACTTCGGTCTCTTGCCCGCGTCCGTACCACGGAATCGTCCTCGGCATTCGCCCGCACCCGACGTACTCTCGACGCATGACGATCGTGAGCCAGTACGAGGCGACACCTGCCGGGGGCGATTCGGCGGGGGCCGGCACCCCGCCGCCGTCGGGCACCCCCGAGGTCGCGGGCACGGACGTCGCGGGCACGGACGTCACGGGCACGGACGTCACCGCCGCCGTGCACGACGTCGCCCGGCGGGCCAAGGTCGCCTCGCGCACCCTGGCCACGGCGAACCGCATGACCAAGGACGCCGCGCTCGGCGCCGTCGCGGACGCCCTGGTGGCCGCCGCCGACCAGATCGTCGCGGCCAACGCCGAGGACCTGGAGCGCGGCCGCGCGAACGGGATGTCGGACGGCCTGCTGGACCGGCTCGCCCTCACCCCCGACCGGATCGGCCAGATCGCCGCCGCGCTGCGCGACGTCGCCGCCCTGCCCGACCCGGTCGGCGAGGTGGTGCGCGGGCAGACCCTGCCGAACGGCCTGCGCCTGCGCCAGGTCCGCGTCCCGATGGGCGTGGTCGGCATGATCTACGAGGCCCGGCCCAACGTGACCGTGGACGCCGCGGGCCTGGCCCTGAAGTCCGGCAACGCGGTGATCCTGCGCGGGGGCAGCGCGGCGGCGTCGTCCAACGCGGTGATCGTCGCGGTCATGCAGGGCGCCCTGGCGGCGCGCGGCCTGCCCGCCGACCTGGTCCAGTCGATCGACGCCTACGGCCGCGCCGGCGGCGTGGCGCTCATGCGCGCCCGCGGTCTGGTGGACGTGCTGATCCCGCGCGGTGGCGCCGACCTCATCCAGACCGTCGTGCGCGAGTCCCTGGTGCCCGTCATCGAGACGGGCGTCGGCAACGTGCACGTCTATGTGGACGCGACCGCCGACGTCGACATGGCCGTCGCGATCGTGATGAACGCCAAGACGCAGCGCGTCGGCGTGTGCAACGCGGCCGAGACGCTGCTCGTCCACGAGGACGCCGCCCCGGCGTTCCTGCCGGCGGCGCTCGCCGCCCTGGCCGACGCCGGTGTGGTGCTGCACGGCGACCCGGCAGCCCTCTCCTTTGCCCCCGCGGGAGCCACCGTGCTTCCCGCCACGGACGAGGACTGGGCAACGGAGTACCTCGCGCTGGAGCTCGGCGTGCGGGTGGTCCCGTCGCTGGACGAGGCGATCGAGCACATCCGCACCTGGTCGTCCGGGCACACCGAGGCGATCGTCACGCGGGACATCGCGGCGGCGGACCGGTTCGTCGCGGAGGTGGACTCCGCCGCGGTGATGGTGAACGCGTCGACCCGGTTCACCGACGGCGGCGAGCTCGGCCTGGGTGCCGAGATCGGCATCTCCACGCAAAAGCTGCATGCGCGCGGTCCCATGGGACTGACCGAGCTGACCACCACCAAGTGGGTGGTCACGGGCGACGGCCACGTCAAGCCCTGAGGGGACTTTGGCGTCCTGGAGACCTCCGCAGGATCTCCTTGCGACCCGGTCCCGCGGTGCGCCCGCCGCAATTCGTCCGTGAGAGACTAAAGCCCACCTGAGCTTGTTCGACTAGGAGGAACACCCGTGCTGCACACCGCCGTCCTGGCTGCCGAGGCCGCCTCGGAGCACGCCAACGAGCCGATCGCCCCGATCGCGCTCGGCCTGATCGCCTTCGGCGCGCTCGTGGCCGCGCTGCTCGTCACGTACGCGTTCCGCAACGTCGGCAACCGGCACTGATCCATCTAGACGGGAGCCTGACGACCAGATGAGTGCACGCACCGCATGAGTGCCCCCACTGGGACCAGGCCGCGCATCGGGGTGATGGGCGGCACGTTCGATCCCATCCACCACGGTCACCTCGTGGCCGCGAGCGAGGCGGTCGCGCAGCTGGAGCTGGACGAGGTCGTCTTCGTTCCCACCGGCCGTCCGGGCTTCAAGCAGAAGCAGCGGGTCACCCCGGCGGAGCACCGCTATCTGATGACGGTGATCGCCACGGCGTCGAACCCGCGGTTCACGGTGAGCCGCGTCGACATCGACCGGGCGGGCCTCACCTACACGGTGGACACGCTCCGGGACCTGCGGACGCAGCGCCCGGACGCGGACCTGTACTTCATCTCGGGAGCGGACGCCATCCAGCAGATTCTCTCGTGGAAGGATGCCGAGAAGCTCTGGGACATGGCACACTTCGTCGCTGTCACACGGCCAGGGCACATGCTCACCGTGGACGGGCTTCCT
Organism: Promicromonospora sp. NPDC019610; assembly: GCF_044389365.1. Lineage (NCBI taxonomy): Bacteria > Bacillati > Actinomycetota > Actinomycetes > Micrococcales > Promicromonosporaceae > Promicromonospora > Promicromonospora sp. NPDC019610. The sequence goes on from NZ_JBIRXX010000004.1 coordinate 126,521, forward strand.
CGGGACGGCGTGACGACACTCGAGGTTCCTGCACTAGCTATCTCCTCGACCGACTGTCGTCGTCGGGCCGAGGAGGGTTTGCCGGTCTGGTATCTGGTGCCTGACGGCGTGGTCCAGTACATCGCCAAGCACGGACTGTATCGAGGTCTTCACGATGAGTGACAACAAGGGTCGTCCCATGACGCGCCGCGAGATCCGCGAGCGTGAGGCTGCCGCCGCGGCTGCCGCTGCCGGCGGTGGTGCCGGTGGTGGCTCCTACCCGCCGCAGGGCGGACAGCAGCCTCCGCACCGTGGCGCGCCCGCACCCGCCCCTGCTCCCGAGGGAGGCTGGTCGCCGAACCCGGGCAACCCGCCGGTCGCCCGGCCCCCGCAGGCGACGGGCGGCTCGCGCGGCGTGGACGCGACGGGCCGGCTCACGCCGGTGCAGCAGCCCGGCGGCAACCCGTCGCCCTTCGGCCCCGGTGGCGGCCAGAACCGTCCGGGCGCCCCGTCCGGACCGGGCGGCCAGGGTGCCCCCGGCGGCCGCGGTGCGCCGGGCGGCCCCGGACAGACCGCCCCGCCGAGCCCGTTCGGCTCGCGCCCGGCGAGCGCACCCGTGCCGCCCGCGCCGCAGCAGGGCCGCTCCGCGCGGTTCGCCCCGCCGCAGGCGCCCGGCGCGCCCGCGGGGCCGGCCGACGTCGGCCAGACGACACAGTGGGGACCGCCCGCTCCCGCCCCGGCCCAGCAGCAGCCGCCGTCGCCGTTCGGCGCCCGTCCTGGTGCGCCGACCGCGCCCGGGGCGCCCGGCGGCCTCGGCCAGCAGCGCCCCAGTGCGCCGGGCCGTCCGTCCGGTGCCCCGCCCAGCGGTGCCGTCTCCGGCAGCGCCCCCGCGCTGCCCTGGGAGGCCGGCGGCCCGGCGGCTCCGCCGTCCGCGCCCCCGGGCGGCGCGCCCGGGGCCCCCGGCTCGCCCTTCCCCGGACGCCGCGGCGGGCCGGCCGGCCAGCCCGTTCCCGGCGGCCCGGGTGGTCCCGGCTCCGGTCAGATCGGTGGCCCGGGCCAGATGGGCGGCCCCGGTCAGCAGCACCCCGGTGCTCCCGGCCAGTTCGGCGCCGGCCCGATCGCCCCGTCCCGTGCCTCCCGCCGTGAGGTGGAGGAGGAGTGGGACGAGGAGGAGGACGAGGGCCCGCAGTACACCTGGCTGCACTACATCATCCTGGTGGTCGTGGCGTTCGTGCTCGGCCTCCTGATCTGGAAGCTCGTGCTCGAGGGGGACAGCGTCCCGTACCAGACGGACCAGGCGGCGGCCCTGCTGGGCGCTCTGCCGGGCGGCCTGCCCGGCTTCACGGGAGGTAATGCGGTATGACGGCGACCGAGCGGGCCACCGAGCTCGCGATCATCGCGGCGCGGGCGGCGAGCGACATCAAGGCGCAGGAGATCATCGCGCTCGACGTCAGCGAGCAGCTGGTGCTGACCGACGTGTTCCTCATCGCCTCGGGCGCCAGCGAGCGTCAGGTCTCGGCGATCGTCGACGCGGTCGAGGAGGCGCTCTTCAAGGAGGGCGTCAAGGCGATCCGGCGTGAGGGCAAGTCCGAGGCCCGGTGGGTGCTCATCGACTTCGGCGACGTCGTGGTGCACGTGCAGCACGCCGAGGACCGGACCTACTACGCGCTCGAGCGCCTGTGGAAGGACTGCCCGGCCATCCCGCTGCCCGAGGACGCCCAGGGCGGCGGCGACGCGACGGAGTTCCGCGACCCCGACGACGGCGCGATCCACCTGGCCGGGGACTCCCGCCTGTGACCGCAGGGACGATCGTGCTGCTGCGCCACGCGCGCACGGCGTACAACGCGGGCCTGCGCCTGCAGGGCCAGATCGACATCCCGCTCGACGAGGTGGGCCGCTGGCAGGCGGAGCAGGGCGCGACGGCGCTGGCGGCGTCGCACAAGGGGTCCCTCGTGGTCTCCAGCGACCTGCAGCGGGCCCGGGACACGGCGGCCGCGTACGCGCGGCACCTCGACCTGGAGGTCCTGACAGACGCCGGGCTGCGCGAGCGGTCGTTCGGCGAGTGGGAGGGGATGACCGACGCTGAGATCGCCGAGCGGTGGCCGCAGGAGCACGCCGTCTGGCGCAGCGGCGGCGAGCCCGAGGCGAACGGCGTGGAGTCCAAGGCGGTCACCGCCCGGCGCATGGAGGAGGCGGTGCTGCGGCACGCCGAGACCCTCGGCTCGGGGGAGACGCTCGTGGTCGTGTCGCACGGCTCGGCGATCACGCAGGCGATCACCCGCCTGCTCGGCCTCGATCCCGCGACGTGGCGCGGCCTGCACGGCCTGCACAACGTCCACTGGTCGCACCTGCGCGCCTCCGGACCGGGCGCGGCCCCGGCGTGGCGCCTCGTCGCGCACAACGTGGGCGCCGGCTACCCGCTCGACACGTGGCAGTCCGGGCCCGAGGCCCGGCAGTGACCGAGGGCACGCCGGTTTGAATTTGGTCCCTGGCGTCGGTCTGCATAGACTAACGACGCTCGCCCGGCCCAACGGCTGGGAGAGACCAATCTGGGGCTGTGGCGCAGCTGGTAGCGCACCTGCATGGCATGCAGGGGGTCGGGGGTTCGAGTCCCCCCAGCTCCACCCGCTGAGGGCCGCTGACCTGCACGAGAGTGCGGGTCAGCGGCCTTTCTCGTGCCCGGTGGGCTCGCTCCGCCCGCGTGGTCACTCCGCCTGCGGTGCTCACTCCGCCCACGTGCTCACTCCGCCCGTGTACTCACTCCGCCTCCGCGAACCGCTGCGTGCCGATGACACGGAGCAGGTCGAGCTTGTCGGCGGCGTCCGTGCCCTCCAGCGGCAGGAGGACCCGCACCCGGATGCCGGTCCCGGGCGTCACGAGCATCTCGCACCGTAGCCGGACCAGCCCGACCGTGGGGTGCTGGACGTCCTTCAGGTCGCTGTGGCGGACCGCGACGTCGTGCTGGTCCCACAGCATCCCGAACTCCGCGCTGTGCGCGGCGAGGCCGGCGACGAGCTCGGTGATCTCGTGGTCCTCGCCGCGGCGGGAGGAGGTGGCGCGAAGGTCGCTGACATGAGCCCGCGACAGGCGGGCACGGTCCGCCTCCGGCACGAGGTCGCGGGACGCCGGGCGGGTGAACCACCGCCAGTAGACGTTGCTGTCCCGGCCTGGGAGCAGCTCGCCCCGGCAGTGCAGGGCGTCGTCGAGCGCGTTGGTGTGGAGCACGTCGCCGAGATCGTTGTAGACGCACGTCGGCAGGTCGTCCAGGTGCTCGGCGAGCTGGCGCAGTCCCGGGTCGAGACGGCGGCCCACCCGCCGCGACGGGGTCGGCACACCGGCGAGGCGGAAGAGGTGGTCCCGTTCGTCCGGGGTGCACCGCAGCGCCCGCGCGAGCGCGGCTACCACCGACTGCGACGGGTCGGAGCCGCGTGCCTGCTCCAGCCGCGCGTAGAAGTCGCTGGACACGCCGGCCAGCACGGCGACCTCCTCGCGGCGCAGGCCCGGCGTCCGGCGGCGCGACGTCTCCGGGAGGCCGACGTCCGACGGCGAGAGCGCCGCACGCCGTCGGCGCAGGAACTGGGCGAGCCCGGGCCGGTCGATCACAGCCCCAGTATGTCCCTGCGGTCGCGAGCGCAGCCAGGACCGGACCGGTCCTGGATGAACCACGGCGACCGGACGCACGGTGGGGACATGACCATCAACCACATCGGGCTCGCCCGGCACATCCCCGTCCCGCCCGCGGTACCGACCGTCTCGGTCAACCCCGTCACCCTGCCGGCGCCCGACCGCGGTCTCCCCCTGGAGCTGCGGGTCACGGCGCCCCTGCACGGCGACGGGCTGCCGATCGTGCTCGTGTCCCACGGCGGCGGCAGCTCGTACCACCTGCGGTCCAAGGACGGGTACTCGCCGCTGGTCGACTTCTGGGCGAGCCACGGATTCGCCGTCCTCCAGCCGACCCACCTGAGCTCGCCCGGCGGGGGACTCGGCCTGGACCCGGACGCTCCCGGTCACCCGCTGTTCTGGCGCTCACGGATCGACGACCTCACGCGGATCCTCGACGGCCTCGACGCGATCGAGGCCCAGGCGGTCGTCGTCGCCGGGCGGCTCGACCGGGCGCGTGTCGCCGCCGTCGGCCACTCCGCGGGCGCCAGTACCGTCAGCGCGCTGCTCGGCGCACGGGCGACCGATCCGGCCGACGGCGCCGTCCTCGACCTGCGCGAGCCCCGCATCGGCGCCGGTGTGCTGCTCGCCTCGACCGGCAGCGCCGAGGGCATGACCGACGCCATGCGTGCGCGGTATCCGGAGCTCGACACCGACTTCTCGCACCTGACCACGCGGATGCTGGTGGTCCACGGCGACCAGGACGACAACCCGGCCGCCACCACCCGTGGCGCCGACTGGTCCGCCGAGCCCTACCACCTCAGCCCGGGCGCCGACGCCCTCCTGACCCTGCCCGGGGCGAAGCACTACCTCGGCGGCATCATGGGCTACGACCTCGCCGAGACCGACGACGAGGACCCCGAACGGCTCGCCGTCACCCAGCGGATGACGTGGGCCTACTTGCGGTCGGCACTCGACGCCGGTGACCCGGCATGGCAGCGGGCCGTCGGCGCCGTCCGCGACCACCCGTCGCTCGCGAGCGTGCAGACGAGGTAGCCGACGCCGTCCGAGCGCGTGCCGGCGGGGCGACACCTGATCCCGCAGCACGACGCGTGCCAGCGTGTGAGCCGGCCGTGGGTCGCTCGCCGTGGATAGGCTGCCGGCACATGACCGAGCGACCTCGAGCAGATCAGCCGCACTGGCGCGTGTACCCGGTGAGTGCCGCGGGAAGCCTGGTGAACGCGACGATCAACGCGCTCGCCCCGTTCCTCGTCGGCATCGGCGCCGCCTTCGTGCTCCTCCTGGCCGTCGCCATGGTCGGTGAGGAGGCCCTGTCCGACGAGCCGGCGGTGAGCGGTGCGCTCGATCAGCTCGCCCGGGCGTCCATGGCCCCGGTGCTCGTCCTCGCGCTCGGTGTCGGCCTCCTGACCACCGTCCTGTCCGCGCTGCGCGAGGTGATCACCTCCCGCGCCGTCGCGCGGGCGGCCCGCGACGGTGCCCCCAGGACGGCCGTGCCGCATCCGAGCCAGGTCGACCTGGTGGTGGTCCAGCCGCCGTTCGCCCCGTTCTTCGTCGTCTCCGTCCTGCTTGCCGGGACCGGCCTGCTGTTCACCGTGGTGGCGGCCTTCACCGTCAACGGCAGCGAGATGTACATCCTGTGGGGCTCGCTCGTGGGCACGGGGGTCGCCGGAGCGTTCGTGCTCCTCGCGCTGGCGGGCCGTCCCGCACACCACCGCCGTCGGCTGGCGATCGCGGCGCACTGGACCACGAGCGACGAGGGCGCGGCCTGGGGACGGGCCGCTCCCGCGAGGTCCCAGGACGACGACGAGCCGGCGCTGCCGCCCGACCTCCTGCGCAAGCGGCGCACGGCCGCCTGGTACGAGTACGTGGGCATCGTGTGCCTCGCGCTCGGGTTCAGCCTGCTGCAGCTCTGGCTGTTCGTCACCCACCCGTTCCGCTCCACCACGGACGCCGGGCCCCGGGTCGAGTACGCGGACGGGATCGAGACGGTGCTCGTCGCCGGCGTCTGGGTCTTCGCGGCACTCGTCGTCGTGGCCGTCGGGCTCCTGGTGGTGGGGTTCTTCGCCGACTCGGTGGTGCAGCGGCGCGAGCGGGAGGTCCTGCGCCAGGCGTTGGCAGATCCGGCGGCCCCACGCCCGCCGCGGGGGTTGCTCCGCAAGTATGCCAACCATCAGCCGGTGATCTTCGTCCAGGCCCTGGCTCTTCTCGCCGCCCTCGGGACCACGTTCGGCTGGGGCGTGTACAGCCTCGGCACGGGCGGGATGGAGGACGTCGCGACGTTGTACGGGGACGCCGACGAGACCTTCCGCGCCTTCGTGCCCCAGGCTCTCGTGACGCTCGCCGTCTCGGCCGCCCTCGTCGTCGGCGCGATCGTGTGGGACGTCGTCGCCGCCGCTCGGGGTGACGAGCTGCGGAGCCGGGTCGTGGCGCGCTGGCCGGTCAAGCCCTCGCCGCGGATGATCGGTGAGGACGGGAAGAAGCGGCCGGACCCGGCGTCGACTGGACCCTCCCTGACGCCGAAGCCGAAGCCTCAACCCCGGACCGTACGGCGCTGACGGGCGAGGGCCCGGCCACCGGCCGGGCCCTCGCCCACGTCGTGCCAGGTCACGCAGGCGTGAGGAGGCCCCCGGTCGTCGCTCGCGCCTTGTCGAGGCGCGTGCCGACGTCGGCCCAGTTGGCCAGGTTCCAGAACGCCGCGACGTAGTCGGCCTTGACGTTGAGGTAGTCCAGGTAGAAGGCGTGCTCCCACATGTCGAGCATGAGCAGCGGGGTGATGCCCAGCGGTACGTTCGCCTGCTGGTCGAAGAGCTGGAACACCAGCAGCCGCCCGCCGATGCTGTCCCAGCCGAGCACCGCCCAGCCCGAGCCCTGGATGCCCGTCGCGACGGCGGTGAAGTGTGCCTGGAACGCCGCGAAGCTGCCGAACTGGTCGGCGATCGCCGCCGCGAGCTCGCCGTCCGGCTCGCCGCCGCCGTCGGGCGAGAGGTTGTTCCAGAAGACGGTGTGGTTGGTGTGGCCGCCCAGGTTGAACGCGAGGTTCTTCTCGTGCAGGTTCACCGCGGCCAGGTCGCCGGACTCGCGGGCCTGGGCCAGGGCGTCGAGCGCGGCGTTGGCTCCGGCCACGTACGTGGCGTGGTGCTTGTCGTGGTGCAGCTCCATGATCCGGCCGCTGATGTGCGGTTCGAGCGCGGCGTAGTCGTAGGGCAGGTCAGGCAGGGTGTAGACGGGCATTTCCGGGTCCTCTCGTCGAGTCCTTCCGACGCTAGAACCTCAACCGCGGTTCAGGTCAACGGACCCAGGTCGGGCGCGGTGGTGACGGTCGACACACCCGGTGAACGCCTGCACGGATGGAGGCGCTGCGGCCCGGCGGTCGCGGATCAGGGAGTGACGACGATCTTGCCGAGCGGGTGCCGGCGGGCGTAGTGGACCGCCGCCTCGACGCCGTGGTCGAGCGAGTACCGTCGGGCGATCGGCGTGGAGAGCCGGCCCGCCGTCGCGGCTTCGGCCACGGCCCGGGTGCCGTTGCTCCCACCGCCCGTGTTCATCACGAACGCCAGCTCCACGTCATCGCGTCCGAGCTGCGCCGGCGCCGGCGGCGGGAAGATGATGGAGACGAACCGGCCGCCAGGACGCAGGCTGCGCGCCGCTGCGGGCAGGCCGTCGGCAAGGAGCGCGAGGTTGAGCACGACGTCGACGCCGAGGGGGTACTCGTCGTAGGCGACCGCGCGGCGGGCGCCCAGGCCGTGCAGCAGCTCGGCGGCCTCGGCGGTGCGGGCGGTCACCGTGATCTCGGCTCCGGCGGTGTGCAGCACCGGGATGAGGGTCAGGCCGACCGCGCCCGTGGCGCCGATGACGAGGACGGACTCGCCGGGCCGGATCTTCGCAGCGTCCAGGAGTGCCAGTGTCGTGGCACCCGCGATGACCAGCGCCGCGGCCCGATCCGCGCCGAGACCGGCCGGGCGGTGGTCCAGCGCGGGCGTGTCCGTCTCGAAGACCGCGTAGTCGGCGAGGGCGCCGGTGCTCAGTGACGGTCGCAGGGGGTCGGCGGCGGCGCGGAGCTGGCGGGGCATCGCCATGCCGAAGATCTCGTCACCCGGGTGGAAGCGGGTGACGCCCGGCCCGGCCTCGGTGACGGTGCCCGCGAACTCGTTGCCGAGCGTGTACGGGAACTGGAGATCGACCAGGTCGCGGAACCCGCCGGTGACGACGCGCAGGTCGGTGGGGTTGAGCGTCGCGGCGGCGATCTTCACCAGGACCTGTCCCGGGCCGGGCTGGGGCACGGGCAGGTCGGCGATCGTGAGCTGCTCGGGAGCTCCGTAGCCGGTCGCGACGAGCGCCCGCATGGTGTCGGCTGTCATGAACCCACCGTAGGAACGGGTCGGTGAGCAGTCGATGCCCGGAACGCTCACTTCATTGCTCGTTTGACTCATCTAGCATGCCAGCATGGATCTTGTCGCCGACGTGCTGGAGATCTCCGGCGTCCGGGGCGCGATCGGCGCGCGCACGGAGGCAGGCGGGGACTGGTCGGTCCCCGTCGCGGGCTGTGCCGTGGCGGTCGTGCACGTCGTCACCGCCGGCAGCGCCTGGCTCGGTCTTCCGGGCTCCTCCCCGCGCTGGCGCGAGCTGGTGGCGGGAGACGTGGTCCTCATGCCGGGCGGGCCGGCGCACGTGGTGAGCAGTGGGCCGGGTACGGGCACCCCCGTAGCCGGTCCGGAGGTGGTGAGCCGAGCGCTCGGGTCGGGTGAGGTGGTTCGCCTCGGCTCACAGCCCGCCGACACCCGCATCGTGACCATCGGTTACGAGTGCGACCACACCGTGCACACCCAGATCCTCGGCACGCTGCCGGAGGTGGTGCACATCCGCGGCGACGGCGGCGAGGACGGCTTCGACGACACCGTCCGGATGCTCGGGCGCGAACTGAGCCACCCACAGCTCGGGGGGAGGGCGGTGCTGAACAGCCTGGTCGACGTCCTGCTCGTGCAGCTCGTGCGGGCCTGGCTGCCCACCCGGTCCGGACAGCACGGCACCTGGCTCGGCGTGCTCGCCGACCCCCTCGTGCACAAAGCGATGGAACGTCTGCACGCCGAGCCCGCACTGCCGTGGACCACGACACGGCTGGCCCGCGCTCTCGACGTGTCCAGGGCGACCCTGTCCCGCCGGTTCGTGGCCGCCGTCGGGCAGAGCCCCGCCGCCTATCTGACGCAGTGGCGCCTGGACCTGGCGGCGGTTCGCCTGCGCGGGACCCAGGACCCGGTGCAGTCCGTCGCCGCGGCGGTCGGTTACCAGTCGGTCCCGGCCTTCAGCAGGGCGTTCGCCCGCTCCCGCGGCATGACTCCTGGGCGATACCGCACCGCCGCGCGCGACGACGGCCGCCTGTCGGCCTGAGCCCGGGCTGGTGGGCTCATGGCAAGAGGCCATTCCTTCCTCCGTGTGACGGGATTCCGGAACGGCCTCTGACCAGATGGTTCGGTGGAGCTGGGGGGACTCGAACCCCCGACCCCCTGCATGCCATGCAGGTGCGCTACCAGCTGCGCCACAGCCCCGAACAGCGTTCGCCCAGGTGGGCGAGCGCCGTCAGTCTAGACCGATCCCGCCCCGGAGACCAAAGCGGGGCGGGCGACCACCGTGAACGGCGCCCGCAGCAGGTCCGCGTCGCGCGACGACGAGCCGACGAGCAGCTCGAAACCGCCCGGCTCGACCACCCGGTCGCCGGCCTGGTCGACGATCGTGCAGTCCGCCACCGGCAGGTCGAGCTCGACCACGAGGCTCTGCCCGGGGGCGACGTCGACCTGGCGGTAGGCCTTGAGCTCCTTGTCGGTCCAGCTCACGGACGTCACGGTGTCGCTGACGTAGACCTGCACGGTCTCGCGGGCCGGGCGGGAGCCCGTGTTGGTCAGGGTCACGCGGGCGCGGACGGTGTCGTCGGGGCCCAGCTCGGCGTCCCGCACCCCGAGGTCGGAGTACTCCACCGTGCTGTAGGACAGGCCCTGCCCGAACACGAAGGCGGGCTCCTGCGTCAGGTCGGCGTACCGGGCGCCGTGCTGGCCGCGGATCTGGTTGTAGTACACCGGCTGCTGGCCCACGTGGCGGGCGAACGAGATCGGCAGCCGGCCGGACGGCTCGATCAGCCCGAGCAGCAGCTCGGCGACGGCCCGGCCGCCCTCCATGCCCGGGTTGGCCGTCCAGATCAGGGCCGAGGCGTTCAGCGCGGACTCCGGCAGGACGAGCGGCTTGGACGCCATCACCACGACGACCATCGGCGTCCCGGTCGCGGCCAGCGCGTCCAGGAGGGCGACCTGCCCGCCGACGAGCTCCAGCGTCGCGGTGGACCTGTACTCGCCGACCAGCTCGACCTGGTCACCGACCACGACCACGACATGGTCGGCGTCCTGCGCCTGGGCCACGGCCTCGGCGATCAGCTCCGGGTCGGGGTCGCGGGGGACGGCGATCTTGGGCCGGGGCTGCCCGTCGGGCAGGGTGTCGCCCTCGGGCGGCGAGACCAGCGTGACGATCTCGGCGCCGAGCGCGCTGGTGACCGTCCAGTCCTGCGGGCTCAGGGCGCGCAGGCCGTCGAGCACGGTGGTGATCATCTCCCGCGGGTGCCCGTCGGGCAGCCAGTCGGCCTGCCCCGAGCTGCCGGCCCAGTCGCCGAGCTGGGCCTGGGCGGCATCGGCCAGCGGTCCGACGACGGCGACGCGCCGGGGCCGGTCGTCCGCGCGACCGGCTGCGCGGCCGGCGTCGTCCACGCCCGTGAAACCGCCGGCGAACGGGAGCGCCGCGTCCGTGTTGCGCAGCAGGACCAGCGACCGGCGCGCCACGTCGAGGTTGACGGCGGCGTGCGCGGCGGAGCCGATGAGCGCCCCGTCGCGCTCCAGGGTGGGCCGGCGCGGGTTCTCGAACAGGCCGAGCTCGAACTTCAGCGTCAGGATGCGGGCCACGGCGCGGTCCAGGTCGGACTCGGCGAGCAGGCCCTGGTCGATGGCCTCCTGGGCGCCCTCGAAGAACTGCGGGGTGGTCATCACCATGTCGTTGCCGGCCCGGACGGCCGCCGCGGCGGCGTGGGCGTGGTCGGGCTGGACCTTCTGCTCCCAGACCATCCGGCCCACGTTGTCCCAGTCGGTGATCAGCGTGCCGGTGTAGCCCCACTCGCCGCGCAGCACGTCGTTCAGCAGCCAGTCGTTGATCGTGATCGGCACGCCGTCCATGGACTGGTAGCCCAGCATGAACGTGGCGCAGCCCTCCTTGGCGACCCGCTCGAACGGGGGCAGGAACCAGGACCGCAGCTTGCGGCGGGAGATGTCGGCCTCGGACGCGTCGCGCCCGCCCTGCGTCTCGGAGTACCCGGCGAAGTGCTTGGCGGTGGCCAGGATCGCCGTCGGGTCGGACAGGCCGGCGCCCTGGTAGCCGCGCACCATCGCCGAGGCGAGCTCGCCGATCAGGTACGGGTCCTCGCCGAACGTCTCGTCCACGCGTCCCCAGCGCAGGTCGCGGGCGACGCACAGCACAGGGCTAAAGGTCCAGTGCACGCCCGTCGCGGACGCTTCGACCGCGGTGATCCGCGCGGCCTGCTCCACCAGCGCGGGGTCCCACGTCGCGGCCATCCCGAGCTGCGTCGGGAAGATGGTCGCGCCCTCGTAGAACGAGTGCCCGTGGATGCAGTCCTCGCCCACGATCAGCGGGATGCGCAGCCGGGTCTGCTCCACCAGGTCGTGCGCGAGCCCCACCCGGTGCGGCGAGGTGTGCAGGATCGATCCCACGTGCTTGCGCAGGATGTCGCCCTCGTAGTCGCCGCGGGCGTCGAGCTGGAGCATCTGCCCCACCTTCTCCGCCACGGTCATCCGGGCCAGCAGGTCGGCCACCCGCTCCGCGACCGGGAGGCCGGGGTCGAGGTAGGCCTGTGCCGGGGCGGACGTGTCGTGGACGCTGGTCATCGGGCGCTCCTGTCGGTCTGTGTTCGCACGCCGGAAACCTACCAGTCGCTAGGTAAGGACCGCCGGGCCGTTCACCTGCCGTGGTCCGGGCCGCCGCACGGCGGCTACTGTCCCTGTGACGGAGCCGACGCCGATACCGACCCGCGAGGTGCCCATGGCCGACAAGACCGACCTCAAGAAGACCCTCGACGCCTACCGGGCCACGCGGGACCAGTTCCGGATCGTCGACGTGCCCGACCTGCGGTACCTGATGATCGACGGTCACGGCGACCCGAACAGCTCGCCGGCCTTCACGGCGGCGGTCGAGGCGCTGTACCCCGTCGCCTACACGCTCAAGTTCGCCAGCAAGCGCGAGCTCGGGCGCGACTACGTCGTCATGCCGCTGGAGGGGCAGTGGTGGGCCGAGGACATGACCGCCTTCACGACGGCGCGCGACAAGTCCCGCTGGGACTGGACGCTGCTGATCATGGTCCCGGACTGGACCGACCAGGAGGCGTTCGCGGCCGCGGTGGAGCAGGTCCGGGCCAAGGGCGGCCCGGTGCGGCTCGACGACGTCCGCCTGGAGACCCTGGCCGAGGGGCGCTGCGTGCAGACGCTGCACGTCGGCCCCTTCGACGCCGAGGCCGCCATCCTCGCGCGGATGCACGACGAGTTCCTCCCCGCCCACGGGCTGCGCCGGACCGGCAGGCACCACGAGATCTACCTCAGCGACTTCCGCAGGGTCGCGCCGGAGAAGCAGCGGACGATCCTCCGGCAGCCGGTCGAGCCGGTCGAGGTGTCCGGCGGGTAGTGCCCGGTCAGCCTGCGGTCCCGACGGCGTCGGCCAGCGCGCGGACCGCCGCGCGCGGGGTGGTGGCGGCCAGGTCGAGGAACCGCGTGATCCGTTCTGGCTGGGCACCGGACCGACGCCCTGGACCGCGCGGTGGGGGACGGCGCGGGGCGGGAGATCCTGCGTCACCTGGCCTGCCCGTGGCCTCCCGCCAGTGCGACGAGCGCCGCCGCCACGAGCGCGACGGCCGAGACGCCGAACGCCGTCGTGTAGCCGGCCGCGGTCGGCAGCCCGGTGGCCGCGAGCGTCGTCGCGCCGACGACGGCGGTCGCGAGCTGTGCCCCGAGGGAGCCGCCGATGGTCCGCACGATGGTGTTCACGCCCGTGGCCTCGCCGGTCTCGTGCGGTTCGACGGCGCCGACCACCACGTTGGCGAGCGACGAGAAGGCGAAGCCGATGCCGATGCCCAGCACCCCGGCCCCCGTGGCGACGGCCCACGGGTGCTGGTGGCCCAGGGCGAAGGCCGCGAAGCCGATCGCGCCGATCACACAGGCCGCGACCAGCGTCGCGGTGAACCCGAGGCGCGGACCGAGGCGCCCGGCGAGCGGGCCGGCGAAGAGCATGGTCACCGCCATGGGCAGGAGGTAGAGCCCGGACTCGGTCACGGTGGCGCCGAACCCGTACCCCGCCTCGACGGGGGTCTGTACGAGCTGCGGCACCAGGGTGAACGCGCCGTACATGCCGAAGCCGATGATCAGGGCGGTGAGGTTCGCGGTGACGAGCGTCCGGCGGCGCAGCACGCGCAGGTCGACCAACGGCTCGGCCAGGCGCGACTCCAGCAGCACGAAGCCCGCGAACGCGGCGACCGCCACGGCGGCGAGGGCGACGACGACGCCGGGCGCCCACAGGCGGGACTGGCTGATCGCCAGCAGCAGGGCCGTGAGCGCGACGGTCAGCACGCCGCCGCCGGCCCAGTCGACCCGGCCGCCGAGCCCCGGCCGGTCGGGGCCGACGAACGCCGCGACCGCGGCCAGGGCGAGCACGATCACGACGAGCGCGGCCCAGAACAGCCACGGCCAGCCGAGCGCGTCGATGATCGGGCCCGGCACCACGAGACCCACCCCGAAACCGATGCCGAAGATCGCGCTGACGGTCCCGATCGCCACCGGCACGCGGTCCCGGGGGAACGTCTCGCGCACGATCCCGAACGCCAGCGGGAACGTCCCGGCGCCCAGACCCTGGACCGCACGGGCGGCGACGAGTACACCGATCGACCCGGGCAGCGCGCCGGCGAGGGCGGCCAGCAGCGTCCCGGCCGCGAGGATCGCCAGGCTCACGAGCAGCAGGCGGCGCTTGCCGAACATGTCGCCCAGGCGGCCGATGATCACCGTGCCCACCGACGACGTGAGCAGGAACGAGCTGATCAGCCACGCCGTCGTCGTCGGCGAGACGTCGAGCTCTCGCTGCAGGTCGGGCAGCGCCGGCACGACCATGGTCTGCAGCAGGGAGAACGAGAGGACGGCCAGCAGCAGTGCGACGAACGGTCCGGCGGTGCCTCGGCGGGCCGCCCCACGAATTGATGTCATGGCGACATCATTACACTACGTAACGTCAGAGTGATAGTGTCCCCCCGTGGAACAACCCGCTGGCCGACCCCCGACGCTGCTGGGCCTGCCGTCGTATCTCGCCGGGCACGTCTCGCGCATCGGCCATCGCGCGCTCGTCGGGGACCTCGCGCGCCACGGGCTCCGGCTGCCGCACTTCGCGGTGCTCACGGGGCTGCACGACCTCGGCCCGCTCGGCCAGCACGAGCTCGCCGACCGGCTCGGCCTCAACCGCAGCCATCTGGTCGGATACCTCGACCGGCTCGAGGAGGCGGGCCTGGTCAGCAGGCTCCGCGACCCGGGGGACCGCCGGCGTCAGCAGGTGCGGCTCGAACCCGCGGGCGAGCGGCTCACGGCCGAGCTGATCGAGGGTGCTCGCGCCGGCGAGGCGGCCGACCTGGCCGTGCTCAGCGCCGACGAGCTGGCGACGCTGACGGAGCTCCTGCGCCGGGTGCTGCTCGCCGACGACGCGGCCGCTGCCGACGCCGCGGGCCCGCCGCCCGCCGGCGACTGACGGCGACGTCCACCCTGGGGACGACGGCGACGTCCACCCTGGGCCCGATGCCGGCGGCGCCGCCGGTCGGTAGCTTCGTGGCCATGACCGCGATCACCCGGACCCCGACCGCCCACGCCCGCCCGACCCACCCGCTGGCGCGCGCCGGGGTCGTCGTGGCCCTGAGCTTCGTGCTCGGCGGGCTGACGTCGTACGCCCAGGGGTTCCTGCCGGACGCGTTCGCGTCGTTCGCCAACTCGGCCAGCGGCTGGACGGTGCTCACGGCCCTGCTCGTCTTCTGGTCCCGGCTCCGCACCGCGCCCGCCGCCGTGCTCGGTGCCGTGAGCTTCGTGCTGCTCGTGCTCGGGTACACGGTCGCGGCCCAGGTGCGGGGTTACGTGTACGACCCGCTCCTGTTCTCGGTGGTGGGCGTCGTCGCCGGCCCGTTCGTGGGCGTCGCCGCGTCCTGGCTGCGCGCCACCGGCGTCCGCGCTGCCCTCGGCACCGCCCTGCTCGCGGGCATCGGGGTGGGGGAGGCGGCCTACGGGCTGACGGTGATCCGGGAGACGACCAGCCCCGTCTACTGGACCGTGATCGGCGTCGCGGGGCTCGCGCTCCTGGCCGGTCAGCTGGTCCGCCGGGTTCGCGGCGCGCTGCCCGTGGCCCTGGCCGGGGGCGGGACGGTGCTCGTCGCGGCGGCCTTCTACCTGGCCTACTCCAGCTTGTAGGACGCCGGGGGCGCGACCAGCCGGTCCAGCAGCCGGTCGAGGAGCTGCTCCACGCGCTCGCCGGCGCTCTCGTCGACCAGCAGGGTCTGGGCCAGCCCGCTCGCCGCGGCCACGATCAGCTCGGCGTCCAGGTCCGCGCCCCGGTCCCCGTCCTGGCCTGCGCGGTGCTCCGCACCGTCGTCGGACGGCGCCGCGCCCGCGCGGGCGCGGCGGAGCTGGTCCGCGATCGCCGCGACCAGATAGCGCGGTGCGCCCAGCGTGTCCTCCCCGTCGACGTCGGAGGCGGTGAGCGCGGCCGTGTGGAACGCGTTGAGCACCACGGTGTCCTGCCGCCGGGCGTCGTCGGTCGGCAGCAGCTCGACGAGGAGCGCACGGACGACCTCGCGCGGCACCGGGTCCTCGCCGAGCGTGCCGAGGCGGCGGGTGAACCGGGTGCCGGCGTCGGCCACGACGGCCTGGTGGGTGGCCAGGAGGAACGTCCGCTTGGTGCCGAAGTAGTACTGGACCAGGCGCACCGAGATGCCCGCCTCGGCGGCCACCGACTGGAAGGTCGCGGCCTCCAGCCCGGCGCGGGCGACGACGCGTCGTGCGGCGTCCGTGATCTGGGTACGCCGTTGATCGTGGTCGGCCAGCCGGGGCATGCGGTCCGTCCTCTCCTGCTCTGCGCGGCCCGTCCGGACCGGTAGTGGTATGCCTGCACCATCATAAGTGATACGTTCGTACCACCAAGGCGACGGGCGGGAGGCACCATGGCCAGGATCGGACGGTTCAGGAACGAGACGGCGCGCGAGGAGTACCTGCGCGCCTACGCGGCGATGGAGGGGCTCTGGCCGCTGCCGTCGACGGTGTCCGACGTCCCGACCGCCTACGGGAGCACCCACGTGCGGCGCTCGGGCGCCGGTGCCGGGCTGCCGCTCGTGCTGCTCCACGGGTTCGGCGGCAACGGGCTGTACTGGTACGACGTCGTCGAGGACCTGGCGCGCGACCGCGTCGTCGTCGCCCTGGACACCGTCGGCTCGGCCGGGCGGAGCGTGCAGGCCGCGCCCCTGGCGCGCGACGCGGACTACGGCGCCTGGTTCGCGCAGGTGCTGGACGGCCTCGGCCTGGACCGCGCCCACGTGCTGGGGGAGTCCCTGGGCGCCTGGCATGCGACCCTGACGGCGCTGCACGCGCCCGACCGGGTGGCGAGCGTGTCCCTGATCGAGCCCAACGGCGTGTTCACGCGGACGCCGGTCCGGGCCCTGTTCAGGATGCTCCGGTTCGGGGCGACGGGCTCCACCGACGAGGGCTGGCGCCGGATGCGCGAGTGGCTCACCCCGGGGACCGATCCGACCGACGTCGAGCTGGCGTGCCTGAAGGCCGCCCAGGGCTACCGGACCGCCGCCGGCTGGGCGCGCCCGCTCAAGGATGCCGAGCTGGCCTCGATCGCCGCGCCGCTGCTGGCGGTCTACGGCGCCGAGTCGGTGCTCTCGGAGCCGGACGCGGCGCGGCGCCGGCTCGCCGAACGCCTCCCCGGGGCCGAGGTCGAGATCGTCCCCGGCGGCGGGCACGGGGTGCGCGGCCAGGTCCCGGGCCAGGTCAGCGCGCGGGTCGCGCGGTTCGTCGGGCAGCACGACCCGTCGGTGCGCGTCGACGGCTGAGCCTCAGGGGCTTCCAGGCCTGGGGGTCGGCGAGTCGTTCACGGCTGTTTGAGAATCGTTCTCACTTCTGGTTGACTCCTCCTCGGTAACGAGAATGATTGTCATTCTAGATGGAAGGAGCGGGCGGCCCCGGCCGCCCGACCGACGATGAGAAATCACCCCACCCGCGCGGCCGCAGGCCTCGGCGCGGCACTGTCCCTCGTCCTGCTCAGCGCCTGCGCCGCGCAGGGCTCGGCGTCCGGCTCGGCCTCGGAGTCCGCGGAGGCCGACGAGCACGAGGAGCACGCGGCACCCGACGCCACCGAGGCCCAGGCGCGCACGCCCCGCGTCGCGGTCACGTACGACGGCGGCGTCCTGGTGCTCGACGCGATGAGCCTCGAACCCGTGGGCGAGATCGAGCTGGAGGGCTTCACCCGCCTCAACGCGGCGGGCGACGAGCGGCACCTGATGGTCTCCACGACCGGCGGGTTCCAGGCCCTCGACCTGGGCTCCTGGGCCGAGGCGCACGGCGACCACTCCCACTACTGGACGGCCGAGCCGACCCTGACCGACGTCACGTACGAGGCGTCCGAGCCCGGTCACGTCGTGGTCCACGAGGGCCGCACCGCGCTGTTCGACGATGGCACCGGCCTGGTGCGCGTGCTCGACTCGGCGCACGTGGCCGACGCCGACGCGGCGGCCCGCGAGTACACCACGCCGTCCGCCCACCACGGTGTGGCCGTCGAGCTGACCGACGACACCCTGGTGGTCTCCGAGGGCACCGAGGACGCGCGCACCGGCATCCGTGCGCTCGACGGTGACAACCAGGAGATCGCGGCGTCCGACGAGTGCCCCGGCGTGCACGGGGAGGCCGTGGCCGCCGACGAGGCCGTCGTCATCGGCTGCGAGGACGGCGCCGTCGTCTACGCGGACGGCAAGATCACCAAGGTCCAGTCTCCGGACGACTACGGCCGCATCGGCAACCAGGCCGGCACCGAGGCGTCGCCGGTGGTGCTCGGCGACTACAAGACCGACAAGGACGCCGAGCTGGAGCGGCCCACGCAGGTGTCGCTGATCGACACGCGGACCGGCGACCTCCAGCTGGTCGACCTGCCGTCGTCGTACACCTTCCGGTCGCTCGCGCGCGGTGACGAGGGCGAGGCCCTCGTGCTCGGCACCGACGGCCAGGTGCACGTGATCGACCCCGGGTCCGGCAAGCTCACGCAGTCGATCCCGGTGATCGACGAGTGGGAGGAGCCGACCGAGTGGCAGGAGCCGCGTCCGGCGATCCTCGCGCTGGACGGCTCGGTCTACGTGACCGACCCCGCGACCGACTCGATCCACGCGGTCGACGTCGAGACGGGCGAGGTCTGGAAGTCGGCCGACCTCGGCGTCACCCCGAACGAGCTGAACGGCGTCACGGGCGGCGAGCCCCACACCCACTGACCCCAACAACCCGTTGAGTGCTGGCTATTTGCGCCTCCCGAGCCTCGGGAGGCGCAAATAGCCAGCACTCAACGGGTTGTTGGGTGGGTCAGGGCTGGGCGAAGAAGGTGCGGATGTCCTCGACCAGGACGTCCGGGACCTCCATTGCCGCGTAGTGGCCGCCCGTCGGGTACTCGGCCCAGTGCTCGATGCGGGCGTTGTCGCGCTCGGCGAAGGCCCGGATGGTCTTGAAGTCGTCGGCGAAGACGGCGACGCCGATCCGGCCCTGGCTCACCACCGGCTCCGCACCGGACCGTGCCTCGCTGTAGTGGTACCGCACGGAGGTGGCCGACGTGTTGGTCAGCCAGTACAGGCTGACCTGCGCCAGGACCTGGTCGCGGGAGACGAGGCTCGTGCCGTTGCCGAAGCTCTCGAACAGCTCGTTGTACGCGAGCTGCCCGACCGGCGAGTCGCTCAGGGCCGCGGCCACGGTCTGCGGCCGGGAACCGTTCATCGTGTTGTACGCGCCCACGCTCTGGAACCACTGCAGGTGCTCCAGCGCCGCGAACTCCTTGGGGCCGAACCCGTCCATCTCACCCTCGGCGCCCGACGGGAACGAGAAGAGCTGGAGCAGGTGCGCCCCCTGGAAGCCCTCGGGGTCGAGCACCGCCAGCTCGCGGCCGATCATCGCGCCGGCGTCGCTGCCGTGGGTGCCGTAGGACTCGTACCCGAGCCGGCGCATCAGGGTGTCCCAGGTGCGGGCGACGCGCGCCATGGTCCAGGTGCCGCCGTCGGCCGGCTCGCTCAGCGGGGTGCTGAACCCGAAGCCGGGGATGGACGGGATCACCACGTCGAACGCGTCCTCGGCGCGCCCGCCGTGCGCCACGGGGTCGGTGAGCGGGCCGATCATGTCGAGGAAGTCGAGCACCGAGCCCGGGTAGGTGTGGGTCAGCAGCAGCGCCCGCGCGCCGGGCTCGGCCGAGCGGACGTGCAGGAAGTGGACGTTCTGGCCGTCGATGTCGGTCAGGAACTGGGGGAACGCGTTGACGCGCTGCTCCACCGCGCGCCAGTCGAAGTCGTCGCGCCACTGCTGGACCGACTCGCGCAGGTAGGACTCGGGCGTGCCGTAGTCCCAGGAGTCGCCGGGCGCGGCCGGGGCGAAGCGGGTGCGGGCGAGACGGTCGTTCAGGTCGTCGAGGTCGGCCTGGGGGATGTCGATGCGGAAGGGGCGGATGCTGGTGTCGTTGGTGTTCATGTCTCCGACACTACGAGCGGTTCAGGAACGGTTCTTTCCTCTATTCTGACCGGGTTCCCGACCTTTTTTCAGCTGCCGGTGAGGAGTCACGATGACGACGACGGCGGGGCGGCTGCTCGCCCTCCTGGGCCTGCTCCAGTCGCGTGCCGAGTGGACCGGGCCGGAGCTCGCGGCGCGCCTCGACGTCACCGATCGCACGGTGCGCAACGACGTCGCCCGCCTGCGCGACCTCGGGTATCCGGTGGACGCCGTCCGGGGACCGGGCGGGCGGTACCGCCTCGGGGTGGGCGGCAAGCTGCCCCCGCTGGTGCTCGACGACGAGGAGGCGGTCGCCATCGCGGTCGGGCTGCGGGCCGCGACCGCCGTGACGGGCATCGAGGAGTCCAGCGCCCGCGCGCTCGGCAAGCTGGAGCAGGTGCTGCCCGACCGGCTGCGCCGTCAGGTCGCCGCGCTGCGCGACGCGACGGAGGCCGGGCCGGTGAACACGGACAGCAACGTCGAGGACCCTGCCGTCGACCCCGCGCTGCTCACCGAGCTGGCCGCCGCGATCCGCGACCACCAGGGCCTGCGCTTCTGGTACCGCGAGGAGCCGCGGGAGGTGGAGCCGGTCCGGCTCGTGGCGTGGCAGCGCCGCTGGTACCTCGTGGGGCGCGACGTCGGCTCGGGGCGCTGGGAGCCGTTCCGCGTGGACTGGCTGGAGCTGCGCCGGCCCGGCGGACGCCGCTTCATGCCCGTGGAGCCGCCGTTCGACCTGACCGAGTTCGTGGTGCGCGAGGTGGCGCGGACGGGCTGGGCGGTGCACACCCGGATCGTCGTGCACGCCCCGGCGCACGAGGTGCTCGACCGCATCAACCCGGCCGTGGGCACGGTGGAGCCGCGGGACGAGCGGTCCTGCCTGCTGGTCACCGGCGGGGACAGCATCGAGACGGTGGCCGTGTGGATCGGCATGCTCGGCCTCGACTTCACGGTCACCGGACCGCAGGGCCTCCTGGACCACCTGAACGTGCTGTCCCGGCGGTACGCGGCGGCGGCGTCGGGCTGACCTGTCCGGCGGAGATCAGAACGTGGCAGGCCTTCGCCCGGGGTGCAACGAGTTCGTGTTGTGGTCGGTGCAGTTCTCGGATAGAGATGAGAGTGATTCGCTGGGAATCGTTCTGTGGGAACGCGGGGGTGCGGGATGAATAGCGATGTCGCGATAGGTGACCTGTCTGGCCGGGAGGGACTCGCAGGGGCGATGGGGTGGAGGATCGGCGCGGCGGCGGCGCTCGTCGTCTTCATGGCTGTCCTGGGCGCGGTTTCCGCTTCGGCCGAAGCGGAGTCGGCACCGGGCGAGATCGTCAGATTTTCAGTGATCGGGGAATTGCCGCGGGAGCCGTTTGCCGCAGACGAGTTTCGGCAGGTCGGCGTAACCGACGATGCGGTGGCGCAGATTACGCGTGGTGTCGTTCCTTCTCGATCGTTGACCCTTGCAGCGCCGAAGGCGGACCCGAACAACCCGTACCAGATCGTCGCGACGTGGAACGACAACACGGGTAAGGCGCTCTCGATGCGTTGGGGAAGTCCCAGCTGGGGCTGGCTCAAGGTCTCCAACAAGCACAACCTCACGACTGCGGCGGCGCGCACGACGACCAAGCACCCCGAGTCGCGTGTCGTGGAGAGCCCGAGTGCGATCCGGTACAGGACTCCGGTTCATCGGGTGGAGTGTGCCGTGGGCAGAATCGGTTGCCGGATCGTGGAAACCAGGACCGTGCGAGTGATCGCGAACCCTATCCGTTTGACCGACGGTAAGGCCAAGGGCGTGATCACGGCCTATTGTGAAGGAGTGACCTGGTGCCCGAACTGGGTCAAGAATGCCGTCAACGCCTGATCGGAACTGGGCTACTTTCGTGATCGTAGATGCATCGACGCTGCTCGACGAGGTGCGTCGAGCCTTCGAATCGACGCCCTCAGGCCGCGAACTGGGTCTGCTCGACGCCGAGATCAAGGACTCCACTCTTCGCGTGAGATTCGCGGGTGCGTCGGACGACACCGCAGGACCCTATGGCGCGCGTATTCCTGTGCCTCGTGATGCCGCGGATCCGCTCTGGACGAGGTGGGATCCGACAACGGGGCTGGAGGAATGGGTGATGTACGCCGTCGTGCAGGCCGTCGCCGAGGAGTATCTGACCGGTGGCGTCGAGCGGGGCGTCCGGTCGGCCGATGACGGGGTGGTCTGGCTCGCCCTCGACAACTAGCCCGGCCTACGTCAGCAGCCCCCGCAGCATCGCCCCGAGGATCCGGGCCAGGCGCGGCTCTACCTCCACCAGGGCGTGGGAGAGTCGCGGGTCGGAGCGGTAGAGCGCGGCGACCTCCGGGCCAGGCGTGGCGATCTGGTGGAAGGTGCCGGCCATCGAGGTGGCGGCCGCGACCAGGTCGACGCCGTCCTGCTCCGTCAGGCCGGGCAGCGCGGCGCGGACCGCCGGCACGATCTGGCCCAGGCCGTCGCGGGTGGTCAGCTTGAACTCCCGCACCTTCTCCACCGACACGTTCCGTTCGAGGTTCAGCGGCGTCTGCGCGAGCAGGTCGCAGAACATCCCGCGCTCCGCGAGGGTCGAGGCGAACGCGGCGGCGACGGCATCGGCCGTGTCGACGACGTCTGCGGCATCGGCGGCGTGTGCGTCGGCGTCCGGTCGCGCGAGGGCGCGCACCCGGGCGGCGAGGGCCGGGGCCCAGTCCTGCCAGCCCTCGGCGGTGAGCCGCAGGAAGATCTCCTCGCGCGTCTCGAAGTACCGCAGCATCGCGGACTTGTGCATGTCGACGGCGGAGGCGATGTCGGTCAGCGTCACCTCCCGGATGCCCCGCTCGGCGCCGAGCCGGCGGGCGGCGTCCAGGATGGCGGCCTCGCGCAGCAGCTTGGCCTCGGGGGAGCGGGCGCGCTGGAAGTCGGGAGTCGTCATGCTCACATCTTAGCGCAACGGGGTTGCGTAAGTTAGAGCAACGGTGTTTTATTAACGGCATGCAGAAGACATGGTTCATCACCGGTTCGTCCCGCGGCTTCGGCCGCTCCCTCGTCCTCGCCGCGCTCGCCGCCGGCGACCGGGTCGCCGCCACCGCGCGCCGCCCCGAACAGCTCGACGACCTCGTCGCCGAGTACGGCGAGCGGATCCTCCCGCTCCGCCTCGACGTGACCGACCAGGACGGCGCCCGCGCCGCGCTGGCCGAGGCCGCCGCCCGGTTCGGGCGCGTCGACGTCATCGTCAACAACGCCGGCTACGCCAACGTGGCCCCGATCGAGACGGCGGACGACGCCGACGTCCGCACCCAGTTCGAGACCAACTTCTGGGGCGTCTACAACGTGTCCAAGGCGGCGATCCCGCTGCTGCGGCAGCAGGGCGGCGGCCTCGTGATCCAGTTCTCCTCGGTGGGTGGGCGCGTCGGTGGCTCGCCGGGCATCGCGTCCTACCAGGCCGCCAAGTTCGCCATCGACGGCTTCAGCCGGGTGCTGCGCGCCGAGACCGCGCCGTTCGGCGTCAAGGTGCTGGTCGTGGAACCCAGCGGGTTCCGCACCGACTGGGCCGGCGCGTCCATGACCGTGCACGACGTCCCCGCCGGGTACGAGTCCACCGTGGGCGCCATGAACGCCCGCATGCGCCAGGCCGGCGCGGGTGCGGCGGGCGACCCGGCGCGGGCCGCCCAGATCCTCGTCGCGCTGGCCTCGCGCGACGACCTGCCCGACAACCTGCCGCTCGGCGTGAACGCCACCGAGATGTCCGTGGCGCAGGACCGCCGGCTCCTGGAGTCGGACCAGCGCTGGAGCGCCGTGAGCCGGTCCGCCGACTTCGCCGAGCCGTTCCCGGCGGAGCTCCCCGCGGAGCCGTCCGTGGGGCTCCCCGTCGCATGAGTGCTCATCTGTGATGGTCATCGTGCTCATCTGTTAGCCTGACGGCTGTTCAACGGAGTCGAAGGGCGGCGGAGGAGCACGATGACGGCACTCGACGAGGAGACCGTGGGCAGCCTGGTGGCGTCTGCGCCGGACGGCGCGGACCTGACGGTGCCCACCTACGACCGGTCCCGGCTCACCACCGGGATCGTGCATCTGGGGGTGGGCGGCTTCCACCGCGCGCACCAGGCGATGTATCTCGACCGGCTGATGGCGCAGGGCAAGGCGCTCGACTGGGCGGTCTGCGGCGTCGGCGTGCTACCGGGCGACGCCCGCATGCGCGACGCGCTGGCCGCCCAGGACGGCCTCTACACGCTGGTGCTCAAGCACCCGGACGGGCGCCTGGAGGCGCGCGTCATCGGGTCGGTCAAGGAGTACCTGCTGGTCCCCGACGACCCTGAGGCGGTGCTGGAGAAGATGGCCTCGCCCGAGGTGCGCATCGTCTCGCTCACCGTCACCGAGGGCGGGTACAACATCCACCACGTGACCGGCGAGTTCGACCTTGCCGACCGGGCGGTCGCCGCCGACCTGGCCGACGGCGCCGTCCCGGCCACGACGTTCGGCCTGGTCACCGAGGCCCTGCGCCGCCGCCGCGACCGGGGCGTTGCGCCGTTCACCGTGATGAGCTGCGACAACATCCAGGGCAACGGCGAGGTGGCGCGTCGCGCCTTCACCACGTTCGCCCGCGCCAAGGACGCCGACCTGGCGGCCTGGATCGACGAGAACGTCGCCTTCCCGAGCTCCATGGTCGACCGCATCACCCCGGTGACCACGGACGCCGACCGCGCCATGGTGGCCGAACGCTTCGGCGTCGACGACGCCTGGCCCGTGGTGGCCGAGCCGTTCGAGCAGTGGGCGCTGGAGGACACCTTCCCCACCGGTCGCCCGCCGTTCGAGGACGCCGGCGTGCAGGTGGTCTCGGACGTCGAGCCGTACGAGCTGATGAAGCTGCGCCTGCTCAACGCCAGCCACCAGGCCCTGTGCTACGTGGGCTACCTCGCCGGGCACCGGTACGCGCACGAGGTCGCGGGCCAGGACGTGTTCGCCCGGTTCCTGCGCGGGTACATGGACCGGGAGGGCACGCCCACGCTGGAGCCGGTGCCCGGGATCGATCTGGACCGGTACAAGGCCACGCTGATCGAGCGGTTCGCCAACCCGCACGTGGCCGACACCCTGGCGCGGCTGTGCGCCGAGTCGTCCGACCGCATCCCCAAGTGGCTCCTGCCCGTGGTCCGGTACCACCTGGAGCACGGCGGGCCGATCGAGCACGCGGCGCTGGTCGTGGCCTCCTGGGCCCGGTACGACGAGGGCGTCGACGAGGCGGGCGAGCCCATCGAGATCGTCGACCGCCTCGCCGACCGCCTGCACCGGGCCGCCCTGGCGCAGGCGGAGGACCCGCTGGCGTTCCTGCGCGACCGCGAGGTGTTCGGCGACCTGGTGGACGACGAGCGGTTCACCGCCGCCTACCTCGCGGCGCTGGACTCGTTGCACCAGAAGGGCGCGCGCGCCACGGTCGAGGAGCTCGTCGCCCGCACCTGACCCCCGTGTCAGACGTACAGGTCCCCCGGGGGACCTGTACGTCTGACACGTCAGGGGGTGAGGGCCTCCAGCGCGGTCGCGGCGGCGTCGTCCACCACCAGGGTGTCGGCGACGCCGCCGTTGACCGCGGCCAGCAGGCCGGGCGCGACGGCGGACCCGTAGCCGATCGCGATCACGCGGGGGGTGGCGGCGAGCTGTTCGAGCGTCACGCCCACCACGCGCTCGTCGAGGCTGGTCCGGACGGGCCGGCCCGCGGCGTCGAACAGGCGGCCCGAGCACTCGGCGATCGCCCCGGCCGCCGTGGCTGCCCGCTGCTCCTCCGCGCTGATCTGCGGGAACACGGTGGAGCTGCGCTCCGACCAGTGGCCGATCGCGACGACGGCGACGTCCAGGTGGTCGGCCCGCTCCAGGGCGTCGGCGATCTCGGGCTGCCGGCGCAGGCCCGCGGCCGTCGCGGCGTCGGCCACGAGCAGCGGCGACCAGACGGGCCACGTGCGCACGCCCGGCATCTGGGCGAACGTGCTGATGAGGGCCAGCGAGTTGCCGCTGCCCTCGACGGGCAGGGCCCCGACGAGCTGGACGACGTCGCACTGGGGGAGCTGCCCGATGTGCCGCACCGCGGCCTCGACCGTGCGCGACCACGAGACGCCCACGGTCATGCCCTCGACGATGTGCTCCCGGACCGCGCGGGCGAGCTCGACCGCGACCTTCTCGCGGGTCGCGACGGGGTCGGCGCCGCTGGGCGCGACGAGGATCTCGCGCGCGCCGAGCCGGGCGGCGAGGCGGGCCCCGCGCTCGCCGTCGGCCCGGGGCGCGGTGATCTCGATGCGCACCACGCCCTGCTCGCGGGCCTGCGCGAGCAGGCGCGCGACCTGGAAGCGGGAGATGCCGCGGTCACGCGCGATGTCCACCTTGGACTTGCCGTCGAGATAGTAGTCCGTACTCACCTCGACCATGAGGTTCGTGTCGTTCTGGGGCACCTGCGTCCTCACTCCCGCAGGCGGCAGCGGGAACCATTCGAGCGACTTCTGAGCGGGGGCCTTGCTCACCTGAGCATACCCAACTACTCTGCGGATGCAGATGAGCAGTTCCATATTCTCAAATGAGCGTGGCGGAGAGGCTGCGCCGAGGAGAGGACGAGGATGTTCCGACCTCCAAGGGGTGTTTCGGCGCGAGGCAGCTCGGCACGACGTTCTCCGGTGCGCTCGGCGGCGACCGCCGCGGCGGCCACCGTCGCGCTGGCCCTGTCCGGCTGTGCCGGGGCGGGCGCCGTGGGCGGGGACGACGGCGAGCAGATCGTGGTCGCGATCGTCTCCAACCCGCAGATGCAGGACGCGATCTCGCTGCAGGACGAGTTCCGTGCCGCGCACCCGGGCGTGGACGTGCGCTTCGTGTCGCTGCCCGAGAACGAGGCCCGCGCCAAGATCACGGCGTCCGTGGCGACCGGCGGCGGTGAGTTCGACGTCGTCATGATCTCCAACTACGAGACGCCGATGTGGGCCGAGAACGGCTGGATCGAGAACCTGCAGCCGTACATCGACGCCACGGAGGGCTACGACGCCGAGGACTTCGTCCCCAGCGTCCGCGAGGCGCTCTCGCGCGACGGCGACATGTACTCGGTGCCGTTCTACGGCGAGTCGTCGTTCCTGGCCTACCGCGCCGACCTGTTCGAGGAGGCGGGGCTGGAGATGCCCGCCCACCCGACCTGGGACGAGGTGCAGGAGCTGGCCGCGGAGCTGAACGACCCGGCCGCGGACTTCTCGGGCATCTGCCTGCGCGGCCTGGCCGGCTGGGGCGAGGTCATGGCCCCGATGAGCACCGCGATCAACACGTTCGGCGGCGGCTGGTTCGACGAGGACTGGAACGCCACCCTCGACTCGCCCGAGAGCCGCGAGGCCATCGAGACCTACGTCGACACCGTGCAGACCTCCGGGCAGCCCGGCGCGGCGACGTCCGGCTTCGGCGACTGCCTCACCCGGTTCGCCCAGGGCCAGTCGGCCATGTGGTACGACGCCACGTCGATGGTCTCCTCCATCGAGGACCCGGCGTCGTCCACGGTGGCGGGCAAGGTCGGCTACGCGCCCGCACCCGTGGCGGACACCGAGTCGGCGGGCTGGCTCTACAGCTGGTCGCTCGCCATCCCGTCCACGAGCGAGCACAAGGACGCCGCCTGGGACTTCGTGTCCTGGATGACGAACAAGGAGTACATCGAGCTGGTCGGCAACACGATCGGCTGGGAGCGGGTGCCCCCGGGCAGCCGCCTGTCGACCTACGAGATCCCCGAGTACGCGGAGGTCTCGCAGGCCTACGCCGACGCCACGCTGGAGTCGATGGGCGGGGCGACGCAGGAGGCCGCGATGACCCACCCGGTGCCCTACCCGGGCATCCAGTTCGTCGGCATCCCCGAGTTCCAGGACCTCGGCACCCGCGTGGGCCAGCAGATGTCGGCGGCGATCGCCGGCCAGGTGACCGTGGACGAGGCCATCGCACAGTCCCAGCGCTACGCCGAGACCGTGGCGGAGACCTACCGGGCCCAGGAGGGGAAATGAGCACCTCGACCATCGACCGGCTGGAGAGCTCGCGCCGGGCGGCCCGCGCGTCGGCGTCCGAACGCTCGATCAGCAAGGCCGAGGGGTGGCGTCGCCGCGGCCCGCTCCTGCCGGCCCTGATCTTCACCGTCATCGTCACGCAGCTGCCGTTCCTCGTGACGATCTGGTACTCGCTGCGCTCGCAGAACCTGCTGCGGCCGGGTGAGGACCTCTTCGTGGGCCTGTCCAACTACGTGGACATCGCCCAGGACTCGACGTTCCGGCAGACGGCGCTGAACTCGGTGGTCATCACCCTCGGCTGCGTGCTCGTGGCGATGGTGCTCGGCATCGTGCTGGCGCTGCTGCTGGACCGCCCGTTCCTCGGCCGGGGCGTGGCCCGCACCATGCTCATCACGCCGTTCCTGGTGATGCCGGTGGCGACGTCGGTGCTGTGGTCCGTCGCGCTGCTCAACCCCACCTACGGCCTGCTCAACTGGACGCTCGGGCTGTTCGGGATCGAGGCCGTCGACTGGACCTCGACCTACCCGATCATCGCGATCCTCATGGCGCTGGTCTGGCAGTGGACGCCGTTCATGATGCTGCTCGTGCTCGCCGGGCTCCAGGCCCAGGCGAAGGACGTGCTGGAGGCCGCGTCCGTGGACGGCGCCGGCCCGTGGCGCACCTTCCGCTCGATCACGCTGCCGCACCTGCGGCGGTACATCGAGCTGGGCGTGCTGCTCGGCGTCATCTACGTGGTCAACACGTTCGACCAGATCTACCTCATGACGGCGGGTGGCCCCGGTACCGCCAGCGCCAACCTGCCGTTCTACATCTACCAGCGCGCGTTCCTCGGGTTCGACATCGGGCAGGCCGCCGCCATGGGCGTCGTCGTCGTGATCGCCACGATCATCGTGGCCTCCGCCGCGCTGCGCCTCATCTTCCGCAGCTTCGAGGTCAAGGAGTGAGCATGTCCGACGTGACGCGCGCGTACCGCCGTCGAACCACCGGTGGTGTGCTGACGACGCTGACCTGGTTGCTGGCGCTCGCCTTCTTCTTCCCGGTCGCCTGGATGGCGATGACGGCTTTCAAGCAGGAGAACCAGGCGGCGTCCGACCCGCCCACCTGGTTCTTCACGCCCACGCTCGACCAGTTCCGGGCCGTGATCGAGGGCGGGTCCGGGGTCTACGTGGCCAACTCGGCCATCGCGACCGGCGTCTCGACCGTGCTGGTGCTGCTGCTGGGCATCCCGGCGGCGTACGCGCTGTCGATCCGGCCGGTGGAGAAGGTCAGCGACGTGCTGTTCTTCTTCATCTCCACCAAGATGCTGCCCGTCGTGGCCGTCATCGTGCCCATCTACGTGGTGGCCGGGCAGCTCAAGGTGCTCGACAACATCTGGACCCTGGTGGTCCTGTACACCGCGATGAACCTGCCGATCGCGGTATGGATGATGCGGTCGTTCTTCCTGGAGGTGCCGGGGGAGGTGCTGGAGGCGGCGTCCGTCGACGGCGCCGGGCTGCTGCGGACCCTGCGGTCCGTGCTCATCCCGATGGTGGCGCCCGGCATCGCCGCGACCGCGCTGATCTGCGTGATCTTCTCGTGGAACGAGTTCTTCTTCGCCCTGAACCTCACCGCCTCGCGGGCGGCGACCGTGCCGGTGCTCATCGTGTCGACCATGACGAGCGAGGGCCTGTTCCTCGCCCGGCTGTGCGCGGCGGCGCTGCTGGCGTCGCTGCCCGTGATCATCGCGGGCTGGGTGGCGCAGAAGCAGCTCGTGCGAGGGCTGTCGATGGGCGCGATCAAGTAGGAGCTGGCCGCCTACCCCGTGACGGGGCCCGGAACCACGGTGGTTTCGGGCCCCGCGCGGTGGGGTCGAAGTGCCGGATGTCGGCAGAATTCCCTACTTTTTCTGTCGGGTACTTGCCGGAGAAAATCGACGCTCGTTCGATGGGTGGCATGCGCCTTGGATCAGATCAACGGAGACCGGTCCGGACCGGGTGGGTCGCGGCATGCGCCGCCGCGGTGCTGGCCGGCGGCCTCGCCCCGGCCGCCGTCGCTGACGCCGACGTCGATGCCGCCGACGTCGGCATCGCTACCGCCGACGTCGCGACGTCCGCCGCCCCGCCGACCACCACGCCCGACACCTATACCAACCCCGTCACCGCCGGGGTCGCCGACACCTTTCCCGACCCCGCGGTGATCCGCGGCAAGGACGGCGCCTGGTACGCCTACGGCACGCAGAACCCGGTGTTCAACAGCCAGGGCGAGGCGGGGGAGCGGATCCTGCCGATCCTGCGCTCCACGGACCTGGTGAGCTGGGAGTATGCGGGCGAGGTGATCCAGCCGGACGACATCCCGCCCACGTGGCGCGCCAACTCGCGCGCCTGGGCGCCCGACATCCGCTACGTCGCCGGCGAGTACCTCCTGACCTACGGGCTGTCCACGGGCGGCCTCGCCGTCGCCACCGCGCCGACGCCCACGGGGCCGTGGACCCACCGCGACGAGCTGCTCGTCCCGTCGGCGCCGATCGACGGCTGCCCGACGGGCAACATCGACCAGGCCCTGTTCACCGACGACGACGGCACGCTCTACCTGTACTGGGGCAGCTACGACGTCGTCTGCGTCTCGGAGCTGACACCCGGCGCGGGCGAGCTCACCGGACCCGTGACCCAGGTGGCGCAGGGGCGACGGGCCGAGGGCGCGTACGTGGTGCGGCACGACGACCTCTACTACCTGATGTACTCCGACGCGGGCTGCTGCGAGGGCGCGTTCAGCGGCTACACCGTCAAGGTGGGCCGCAGCACGAGCCCGCGCGGCCCCTTCGTGGACGACGACGGCACCGACCTCATGGCCGAGTCCAGCAAGGGCGGCTACGTGCTGACGTCGAACGGCAACGGGTTCGCGGGCCCCGGCCACCACTCGGTGGTCACCGACCTGGCCGGCCAGGACTGGATGGCGTACCACGCGATCCCGACGGCGGACCCCGACTTCCCGCCCGTGGACACCCGCAACGGCGTGCTGAACCTGACCAAGCGCCCCCTGATGATCGACCGCCTCGACTGGATCGACGGCTGGCCGGTCGTCAACGCGGGCGCCGGGCCGTCGTCGTCCCCGCAGGCCGCGCCCGTGGCGGACGGCGCCGTGCGCACCACGTTCGTGGCCGGCACCCTCGCCGGCTGGCGGGCCGACGGCGACGTCGTCGTCGGGGAGGAACCGGACGCGGGGCCGTACGCGGCCCTGGCGGACTCGACCCTGACCAGCCGGGAGCGGGCTGCCGGCGACCTGCGCGCCCAGGCGGACCTGCGGATCACGGACGGCGACGGCGCCGCGGGGCTCATCCTCGGCACGGGCACGGGCACGGGCACGGGCACGGGCACGGGCACGGGCACGGGTGCGGGCACGGGCGCGGGCCGGGTGACGGCGTGGGTCGACCGCGCCGCGGGTGAGCTGCGCGTGGAGTCGGGCCGGGGACCGCGGGCCGAGCGTGCCGCGGCGCCGCTGCCGCCGGACTTCCCGTACGCCGACTGGAACGTCGTGACCCTGGACCGGGACGCGCGGTCGGGCACGTACACGGCCGCCGTCTCCGCAGACAACCTCAAGGAGCCGCTCGGCACGGTCACCCTCGACGTGCGCGGGAGCGCCGGCCGCGTCCCGGTGGGCGTCACCGCCCGCGGCGGGGCCGACGCCGACAACGTGAGCCTGGTGCGGGCCGCGCGTCCCGTGACCGAGCGTGTTCCCGACCCCGAGCCGGGTGAGCTGGTGCCGGAGAGCTCGGACGAGTTCGACGGCGACGTGGTGCCCGGGGCTGGCGGCCCCGGCGCGGGGGACACCGGCTGGGACTGGGTGCGCGGCCCGGCGTCCGGCGTCCGCCTGGAGGACGGCGCCCTCGTGTGGCCGACCCAGAACGCCGAGCTCTACCAGGGCACCAACACGGCGTCCGTGCTGACGCGGGCCGCGCCCGCGGGGGACTACCTGGTGGAGACCAAGCTGGACCTCGACGGCGTCGGCGTGAACCGGCAGGCCGGGCTGGTGCTCTTTGCGGACGACGACCAGTTCGTGAAGCTGGTGCACTCCCAGCTCGGGCTGCTGCGCAAGCCCGGCAGCGTGGCCCAGATGGTGGAGTTCACCAAGGAGGCCGCGCGGACCACCAGCAACCCGCCCGTCGCCGCGTACAGCGCGCCGATGTTCGGCGCGGCCCCCGGCGGGACCACGTGGCTGCGGCTGGCCGTGCACCGGGACGCGGCCAACGGCGAGTACGAGGTGCGCATGGCGTCCAGCACCGACGGGCAGACCTGGCGGTGGGGCGGCGTCTGGACCCTGCCCGACGACCAGCCCCTGCGCATCGGCCTCGTCTCGATGAACACGGCCGGCGCGACGGCGACCTTCGACTACGTCCGCACCTACACCCAGCCCTGACCAGTCCACCCGCTTCGTTGAGTGCTGGGTATTTGTTGATTTTCCGGCCGTCAGGCAACAAATACCCAGCACTCAACGAGGGCGGGGAGCGGGTTCTGATTGGATCCGACCGAATTGGTCTGGTTTTTTGTCGGGTCGTAGACGGAAAAATGTGGAGGTTCCTATGGTCGTCAGCATGTCGACGACGACAACTGGCAGCTCCGCGCGCCGCGCCCACGAGGGCCGCGTGCTGGCCGCGCTCCGCGACGGGCCCCTGAGCCGCGCCGAGCTCGCCCGCCGCGTGGGCCTGTCCCGCACCACCCTCTCCGAGACCACGGCCGAGCTGCTGCGCCGGGGCGCCGTCGTGGTGGTGGACACCGACGCCGCGACCCGGCGCGGCAGCGGCCGACCCGCCGAACGGCTCGCGCTCGACCCCGGCTCCGGCCAGTACCTCGGCGTCGACTTCGGCCACCGCCGCGTGCGCGCCGCCGTGGCGGACGCCGCCCGCGAGACCGTCGCCTCCGGCGTCGAGCACTACGACGACGACACGCCCTGGCCGCAGCGTCTCGACCTCGCCTTCCGGCTCGTCGACCGGCTCGCGCGCGAGCACGACCTGCACTTCGGCGAGCTCCAGGCGGTCGGCATCGGCGTCGTCGGCCCGTACGGCGGCTGGCGTGTCGACAGCCGGCAGGTCTCGTGGGCCCGCCGCTCCGCGCCGCACGACGTGCACCGCGCGTTCGCCGAACGGTTCGGCGCGCCCGTCGTCGTCGACAACAACACGCGCCTGGCGGCGCTCGCGGAGGCCGTGTCCCAGCCCGAGGGCACCACCGACCTGCTGTACGTGCGGCTGTCGGACGGCGTGGGCGGCGGCCTCGTCGTCTGCGGGCGGATCGGCACCGGGGCGCACGGGTTCGCCGGCGAGCTGGGCCACATCTGCGTGGACCCGGCGGGCAGCCGGTGCCGGTGCGGCAAGCGCGGCTGCCTGGAGACCGCCGCGTCCGCGCCCGCCGTGCTCGCGGCGTGCCGCGCCCGCGGCGCCGACGTCACCACGTTCGACGACCTGGCCGCCGCCGTCGCGACCAGCGACCCGGTGGTCGAGGGCGTGCTGCGCGACGTCGGCGCGGCCGTGGGCCGGGTGCTCAGCACCGCGGCCCTCACGCTGGACCCCGACGAGATCGTGATCGGCGGCGAGATCGTGCACGTGGCGCCCGTGATCGTCGAGCAGGCGGCGGCCACGCTGCGCTACGAGCTGCACCCGCTGCCCACGGACGAGCCGCTCGTGGTGCGGGCCGGGCGCCTGCGCGACACCGACGGCGCGCTCGGCGCGCTGGCCGCCGCCTTCCACCTGTCCCCGCTGCTGGCCGGCTACCCCCGGCCCGAGGCCGCCGACGACGTCGGGGACCTGCGCGGCACGCTGCGCACCCCGACGCCCGCACCCCTGCACGCACGCCTGAGGAGAGCCCTGTGACCACGTCCACCGAGTCGGCGGCGCCGTCGACCCCGACCCCCGCGCGGAACGTCTCACCGCCGCGCCGCCGGGCGGGGAAGCGCACCACGCTGCTCGCGCTGAACGTCGTCTCGATCGTGGGCGGCATCGGGATCTGGTGGGTCCTGTCCCTGAGCGGCCTCCAGCTCCCGACGCCGCCCGAGGTGCTGGCCAAGGCCGTGGACCTGGCGGTCAGCGGCACGCTGGCCGAGGACCTGCTGGCCAGCCTGGGGCGGGTGCTGGCCGGGTTCCTGCTCGGCTCTGCCGCCGCGGTCCCGGTCGGGTTCCTCATGGGCTGGTACACCGCGGCCCGGGGCCTGTTCGAGCCGTGGATCCAGTTCTTCCGCACCATCCCGCCGCTGGCCCTGCTGCCGCTCGTGCTGGTGCTGATGGGCATCGGCGAGCTGCCCAAGGTGTTCGTCATCTTCCTGGCGGCGTTCCTGGCCTGCGTGATCTCCACCTACCAGGGCGTGGTGAGCGTGGACCGCACGCTCATCAACGCGGCCCGGGTGCTCGGGGCCAAGGACGGCACGATCTTCCTGCGCGTCGTGGTGCCGGCCTCCTCGCCGTTCATCCTCGTCGGCATGCGCGTGGGCCTCGGCTCGGCGTGGGCCACCCTCGTGGCCGCCGAGCTGCTCGCCGCGCAGGCGGGCCTCGGGTTCCGCATGCAGCAGGCCCAGACCTACTACGACCTCGCGACGATCTTCGTCTCCATCGTCGCCATCGGCGTGCTCGGCCTGGTCATGGACCGGCTGCTGCTGCTCGCGGAGACCCGGCTGACCGGATGGCAGGAACGACGATGACCACCGACACCCCCACCCTGACGGGGACCGCCAAGATCTCCGTGCGGGACACCCGCAAGACCTTCGCCCTCAAGGACCAGGAGTTCGTCGCCCTCGACGGCGTGGACCTCGACGTGGCCGACAACGAGTTCGTCACCGTCGTCGGCCCCTCCGGCTGCGGCAAGTCCACGCTGATGAACATCGTCGCGGGCCTGGAGACGCCGACGTCGGGCCGGGTGCTCGTGGACGGCGCGGACGTGACCGGGCCCGGCCCGGAGCGCGGCGTCATCTTCCAGCAGTACGCGCTGTTCCCGTGGCTGACCGTGCGCAAGAACGTCGAGTTCGGGCTCAAGGTCGCGGGCCTGCCCGCCGCCGAGCGGCGCGAGCGCGCCGAGCACTACGTGCGCCTCGTGGGCCTGGAGCAGTTCGCCGACGCGCTGCCCAAGACCCTCTCGGGCGGCATGAGGCAGCGGTGCGCCATCGCCCGGGCCTACGCCGTCAACCCGTCGATCCTGCTGATGGACGAGCCGTTCGGGGCGCTGGACGCCCTGACGCGCGTGCGTCTCCAGGAGCAGCTCCTGGACACCTGGAGCACCGAGAAGCGCACCGTCCTGTTCATCACGCACGACGTCGACGAGGCCGTGTTCCTCGCGGGCCGGGTGGTGGTCATGGCCGCCCGGCCGGGCCGTATCCACGAGGTGATCGACGTCGGCCTGCCCTACCCGCGCACCGAGGAGGTGCGGCTCAGCCCGCAGTTCGCGGAGCTGCGCAACCGGGTGTGGCGGGCCGTGTACCACCAGACCCCCGGTGCGCCGCCGTCGGCCACCGAGACCCGGACCCCGAACCCCACCCAGAACTGAGGACCTCATGCGACTGACCAGGAAGACCCTCGGCGCGGCCGCCGCCGGCCTCGCCCTCGTGCTGTCGGTGGCCGCCTGCTCGTCCGGCGGCGCCGCCGCGGGCGAGGACGGCGCCGTCGAGGTCAACTTCGGCTACATCCCCGACTTCAACGGCACCAGCCTGCTGGCCATCGCCGAGGACCAGGGCCTGTGGGAGGAGCACGGCATCGACGTGACGACGTCGTCGTTCACCAACGGCCCGCTCCAGATCCAGGCCCTCGGCACGGGCGACCTCGACTTCGGCTACATCGGCCCCGGCGCGTTCTGGCTGCCCGCCTCCGGGCAGGCCAAGATCGTCGCGCTGAACACCCTCGGCCGGGCCGACCGCGTGGTGGCGCAGCCCGGCATCGACTCCGTCGAGGACCTCCAGGGCAAGACCGTCGCCGTGCCGGAGGGCACGTCGGGCGACATGATCCTCACGCTCGCCCTGGCGGAGGCCGGCATGACCAAGGACGACGTCGAGCTGGTGCCCATGGAGCCGCCGGCCATCGTGGCCGCGCTGTCGTCCGGGCAGGTCGACGCCGCGGGCTTCTGGTACCCGGCCCTCGCCACGGTCAAGGAGCAGGTGCCGGACCTGGTCGAGCTCGCCCAGAACACCGACTTCGAGGAGACGGTCGCCTTCCCGACGGCGTTCGTGGCCGGGAACGACGTGGTGGCCGACGAGCCCGAGAAGGTGGACGCCGTGCTGCAGGTGCTGCGCGAGGCCATGGACTACCGCTCGGAGCACCTGGACGAGGCGATCGCGCTCACCGCCGCCTTCAACGACCTCGAGCCGGCCGACGTCGAGGCGGACGCCGCCAACGTGGACGTCCTCTCGGCGGAGGAGGTGGACGCGCTGACGCAGGACGGCACCGCCGACACCTGGCTGACCGGCATGCAGGACTACTTCGTGGGCTCCGGGCAGCTCCCCGAGGCCGTGGACCCCTCCGAGTTCTACCTCGGCGACCAGTTCGTCGCGGCCGGTGAGTGACGCGGTGGGTGACGCGGTGAGTGAAGTGGTGGGGGCCAGGAACGTCCTGTTCCTCATGACCGACCAGCACCGGGCCGACACACTGGGCGCCTACGGCAACCCGCGCGCGTCCACGCCGGTGCTCGACCGGCTCGCGGCGTCGGGCACCCGGTTCGACCGGTGGTACACGCCGACGGCGATCTGCACGCCGTCGCGCGCGAGCCTGCTCACGGGCCAGGCGCCGTTCCGGCACCGGGTGCTGGCCAACCACGAGCGCAACGTGGGCTACCAGGAGGACCTGGCCGACGGCACGTTCACGTTCGTCGAGGCGCTGCGCGAGCACGGCTACAACACCGGCCTCGTGGGCAAGTGGCACGCCGGCACGGAGCGGAACGCGGCGTCGTTCGGGTTCGACGGGCCGGACCTGCCGGGCTGGCACAACCCGGTCGACAACGAGGACTACCTGGCCTACCTGGCCGAACGCGACCTGCCGCCGTACGAGATCAGCGACCGCGTGCGCGGCACGCTGCCCAACGGCGGCCCGGGCAACCTGCTGGCGGCCCGGCTGCACCAGCCCGTCGAGGCCACGTTCGAGCACTACCTGGCCACGCGCACCATCGAGCTGCTGGAGCGGTACGCCGACGACTTCCGGTCGGGGGAACGGCCCTTCTTCCTGGAGCTGAGCTTCTTCGGGCCGCACCTGCCGTACATCGTGCCGTACGAGTACTTCGACCTGTTCGACCCGGCCGACGTCGAGCTGCCCGCCTCGATCGCCGAGACGTTCGAGGGCAAGCCGCCCGTGCAGGCCAACTACAGCGCGCACTGGACGTTCGACACCATGCCGATCGAGGTGACGCGCAAGCTCGTCGCGGTCTACTGGGGCTACGTGACGCTCATCGACCAGCAGATCGGCCGCGTGCTCGACGCCCTGGAGCGGCTCGGGCTCGTGGACGACACGGCCGTGTTCTTCACGTGCGACCACGGTGAGTTCACCGGCGCCCACCGGCTGCACGACAAGGGCCCGGCCATGTACGAGGACATCTACCGCACGCCCGGCCTGCTGCGGGTCCCGGGCGGCCCGGCGGGCCAGGTGCGCACCGAGTTCGTGAGCCTGCTGGACTGCACGGCCACGATCCTGGAGCTCGCCGGGATCGACCCGGCCCCCGCCGTGGACTCGCGCAGCCTGCTGCCGCTGGCTCACGGGGACGACGTCGAGTGGCAGCCGGACATCGTGTGCGAGTTCCACGGCCACCACTTCCCCTACCCGCAGCGCATGCTGCGGGAGGACCGGTACAAGCTCGTGGTCAACCCGGACTCCGTCAACGAGCTCTACGACCTGCACGCCGACCCGGACGAGCTGACCAACGCCTACGGCGACCCGGCGCTCGCGGACGTGCGGCACCGCATGATGGGGCGGCTGTACCGGCTGCTCCGCGACCGCGGCGACAACTTCTACCACTGGATGACCACGATGTACGACGTCGGCGAGGTGGACCACGACCCCACCCAGTCGGGGCTGGACGAGACGACGTACGCGGCGCGGTAGACCGGGCGCACGGTGGGTGCGCGTGCGCTTGGACCGCGTGCCGCTCAGGCCCGGCGCAGGTAGTCGATCAGCAGGTCGAACGCCGCCTCGAGCTGATCGGACCGGCCCGTGGCGCGCAGCACCTGGACCCCGCCCTGGATCCCGGCGACGAAGGCCGCCGCCGTCCGGTCGGGGTCCAGGTCCGCCCGCACCTGGCCGCTGCGCTGCATCGAGACGACGCCGGCCCGGATCGCGCGCTGCCACTGGCCGAGCAGCTCCGTGATCACCTCGGCGGTGCCGGGCGAGCCCGACATCTGGTCCATGAGGGCGCCGAGCGGGCAGTGCCGGCCCTGCGCGCGGTACCGGGCGACCACGCTGTCGCGCCACGCCGTCCACGACTCCCACGAGTCGAGCGCGCTCAGGTGCGGCTCCTGGTCGGTCAGCACGCCGTCCGCCTCGTACCGGGCGACGGCGAGCAGCAGCCCCTCCTTGCCGTCCGGGAAGTAGTGGAAGATCTGGCCCTTGCTGGTGCGGGTCACCGCGCCGACGTCGTCCAGCGTGACGCTGCCCGGGCTGTTGCCGCGCAGGTACGCGGCGGCGCCCTCGATGATGCGCTGCCGGGTCGCCTGGCCCTTCGGGGTGAGCTTCACACGGCGACGGTACGGCCGATCTTCTGGACTTGCTAGTCCAAAAACGGGTTCCTAGCGTCGCGGGCATGACACAGAGACTGCAGGGCCGCACGGCCCTGGTGACCGGATCCACCAGCAACATCGGCCGCGCGATCGCCCAGGCGCTCGCCGCGGAGGGCGCGCACGTGGTCGTCTCGGGGCGCAGCGCGGAACGCGGCGAGGAGGTCGTGGCCGGGATCCGGGCTCAGGGTGGCAAGGCCGACTTCGTCGCGGCCGACCTCGACGGCAGCCCGGAGGCCAGCCACGGCCTGGCCGCCGCGGCCACCGAGGCGCTCGGCGGGCGGCTCGACATCCTGGTGAACAACGCGGGGATCTACGCGCCCACCGTGTACCTGGCCGGCACCGACTCCGCGACGTTCGACCGCTACTACGCCGTCAACGTCAAGGCGCCCTACTTCCTCACCCAGGTGGTGGCGCCGCGCATGGTGGCCGACGGCGGCGGCACGATCATCAACCTCGGCTCGTGGGTGGCCCGCCTCGCCACGCCGCTCGGCGGCCTGTACGCCTCCACCAAGAGCGCGCTGGAGTCGCTGACCCGCTCGTGGGCCGCCGAGTTCGGCCCGCAGGGCGTGCGGGTCAACGCCGTCTCGCCGGGCGTCATCCGGCCGCCGGAGCTGGACCCCGCCGCCGACTTCGCGGGCGCGATGACCGCCGGCACCCCGGCGGGCGCCCCGGGGCACCCGGCAGCGATCGGCGCGGCGGTGGTCTACCTCGCCTCGGACGACGCGGCCTTCGTCCACGGCGCGACGCTCGACGTCGACGGCGGCCGCGCCAACGTGGCGGTCGTCGCCGGCTGAGCGCCGCTGAGCGCGGGCGGGGACCATGCACCTGCTGCCAGGATCTGCCTGGTTCTGGCAGCACGTGCATGGTGAGCGGCGGTCTCCTCCGTCGAGGCGAACCGGAACGACGTCGTCTACGAGCAGCTCCAGCACAACCGCAACCCGGTCTCCGTCCGGGTCGCAGACGGTCGCGACGTCGACGAGCTTCTCCAGCCCGACGAATCGTCGGGGTTGCGCGTGATCACCGGAAGGCCCTCGGTGAGCGCGACAGAGGCGATGAGCAGGTCAGCGAGGCGGCGGCGGGGCTTGCGCCCTTGAGCGACAACTGCGGCATAGACCCTGGCGTAGCTGCGGGCGGCTTCGAGGTCGAACGGGATGGGGTCGAACGCGGCTCCGGTTCTCTGGAGCCGATCCTGACGGCGAGCCCGCTCGGCCGCTTCGGTCGTGGCCGCGGGCGCCGCCGCGAGCTCCGCCGGCGTGATCGCGCAGATCGCTACCTCGACAGGTAGATCGGCGGGCGGGATGTTCTCCAGGTCGATCACCACCGAGGTGTCGAGGAGTCCCTGAGGCAGTCGCTCAGCCACGAGGCTCGATGTCCTGGTCCACGTACTCGTCGACGTCGTCCCGGACAGAGCCCCAGTCGAGCTTCGGCGCGTGACGGAACAGCTCCACCGCGGCCTGGGCAGAGACAAAACGCTGGCGCCGCAGCGGGCGCAGCTTCGGACCGCGGAACCCCCCCCGCCGTCACAGGGTGGCCGACGCCAGCGCCTCCTCGTGCCCGTCCAGCGTGATCTCGATGCGGTCCATGTCGGTGAGCGACACGGCCGTCGACGCGTCCAGGCCCGTCGTCTGACCGCCCGACCACGACCACGTCGCCGCGACCGTCCGCGCGCCGTCCCGGCCGACCAGCACGAGCTCGTACCTGACGGGCTCCCGCGGCACGTAGGCGCTCTCGGGCGGCTGCTGCCCGGGATCGGGCGGGTAGTGGCAGCTCCACCGGAACTTGGTGCCCCAGGTGGTGGGCGTCGCCACCACCTCCGCGCGCATGTCCGCCCCGGCCACGGGCCGCAGCTCGATGGTCCGGGCCGTGGTGGCGGTAGTGGCGGTGGCCGACGGCGGGGTGGCGCCCCCGGCGTCCGGCACCCCGCCGTCCGGGGCGCCGAACAGGCCGCCGGTGAGCACCGCACCGCCCACCGCCCCGGCGACCACCAGGGCGCTCGCGGCCACGGCGCCCAGCGCCCGCCGCCGGAACCGGGACCGGCGGGCGACGCGGGCGAGGCTCGTGAGCGGCACGACGTCGGCCGGCGTCCCGGGCGCCTCGGCGACGAGCGCCTCCGCGTGCGCCGGGCTGATGGTGCCGAGCAGGCCCGGCAGGCCCGCGAGCTCCGCCACCGCCGCGCGGCACGCGGCGCACTCGGCCAGGTGCCGCTCGTAGACGCGCCGGTCGCTCGGGCTCAGGGCGCCGAGCACGTAGGCCGCGTCCCACTCGGCGTACCGGTCGCCGCCACCCCCTGACTCTGCCGCGGGGATCATGCCGTGACTCCTTTCTCCTGCAGGGCCAGGCGCAGCGCCCGCAGCCCGTAGTGCAGCCGCGACTTGACGGTCCCGGCGGGGACGCCCAGCTCGGTCGAGAGCTCGGCCACCGAACGTCCCCCGTAGTACGCGCCGACCACCACCGCCCGGTGCGACGGCGAGAGCGACAGCAGCGCGTCCGCCACCAGCCACGAGTCCAGCACGGACTGGGTGGTGTCGCGCTCCTCGCGGTCGGGCAGGTGCCCGGTGGAGTGCTCGCGGGTGCGGCGGGCGCTGCGGAGGTGGTCGACCGTCAGGTTCCGCGCCACCGTGAACAGCCAGGCGCGCACGGAGTCGTCCGACCGTTCCAGCACCTCGGGGTGGCGCCACGCGCGCAGCAGGGTTTCCTGCACCACGTCGCGCGCCTCCTCCTCGTCGCCCGTGCGGCGCACGACGTACCGGTACAGCGCGTCGGCGTGCGTGTCGTGCACCGCCTCGAGGAGCTCGTCCTCGGCACCCACGAGCGGCTCCTTCCGTGTGTGTCGATTGCTGGTGTGCCGGCTGTTGGTGTGTCGGTTGCCCGGTGTGTTCGTCCGGCGGTCGGTTCGCTACCGCGTCACTGGCCGGGGGCCAGCTGCAGCGAGAACTCGATGCTGCCCTCATCCTCCACCGTCACGAACCCGAGGTCCGGCGCCTCGACGCCGAAGTCCTCGAACGTGATCGGCACGCTGCCCACCACCTGCACCGGGTCGCCGCTGGTCGCGTCGCCCGCGACCTCGGCGTCGAACGTGGCCGACTGCGTGACTCCGTGCACGGTGAGGTCGCCGGTCAGCTCCACGGCCGTGGCGCCCGCCTCGATCGGAGCCGGCTCGGTGAGCACGAACGTGGCGGTCGGGAACTGGCCCACCTCCATCGCGGTGTCGCGGAAGTACCCGTCGCGGTTGGCCTCGTCGGTGGCCACGCTCGCGATGTCCACCTCGATGTCGGCGGCGCTGATCGCGCCGTCCGCGACGGTCACCGACCCGGTGACGTCCTCGGTGCGCCCGGTCACGGTCACGTCCTCGCCCTGCAGCACCTCCTCGACGCGGTAGCCGGCGAACGACCCGTCGGTCACCGTCCAGGTCCCGGCGGCCGCCTCGGCGTCGGGCAGCGGTGCCGCCGACGTCGCCAGGCTCGGCGCCTCCGCGGCAGCCTCGTTGGCCCAGTCCGCGTACAGGCCCGGACCGAAGATCGCCGCCGCCCCGCCGATCACGACCACGGCCGCTCCGACGCCGATGCCTACCTTTGCCCCAGTGCGCACGTCCGCCCCTCTCGTTCGCAGGCCGACCGGATATCGGCCTCTGCCCCGTACGACGGGTGAAAGGGCGTATCGGTTCAATCGGGTCGGATCAGATTCGGGCCGACTGATCGACCTCGGTCTCCTGCCCTGAGACCGGTCCATCGTGCGACCGGTGTCAGGGCAACCGACCGATCTCGTCTGCCCCCCGTGATGAGTTCCGCCGCACCGGGCCGTCTGTAGCCGTAAGGGCGTGTGTCGCGCGCCCGCACGACCACACCTGGAGGCATCATGACCGACACCTTCGACGTCGACGTGACCCGCGACCTCGACGGACCCGTCGAGGCGGCCTGGGCCGCGTGGAGCACCCCCGAGGGCCTGCGCGCCTGGTGGGGGCCCGGCCCGTTCACCTGCCCCGCGGCCGAGGTCGACCTGCGGGTGGGCGGCCGCGCGCTCATCGCGATGCGCGCCCCCGCCGAGTACGGCGGCGGCGACACCTGGTCCACCTGGGACTTCACGCTCGTCGAGCCGGTCCGGCGCATCGAGTACACGTTCCGGTTCAGCGACGGCGACGGCGCGCCGCAGGACCCGCCCATGGACGACGTGCCCTCCGAGGGGCACCACGAGGTCGAGATCACCGGCCTGGGCGACGGGCGCAGCCGCATCCACATGGTCGAGCACGGGTACACGTCCGCCGCGGCCCGCGACATGTCGCAGCAGGGCCTGGAGGCGTGCCTCGACAAGATGGCCGGGTTCGTGGCGGGCCGCTGACGCCGTCACCGGCGCCTCTCGCCCCGGCGTCCGGCTCCCCGGCGTCCCGCGCCCCCGCGTCCGGTACGGAGCAGGACGATCGCGAGGGCCATGAGCAGCACCCCGGCCGCCGGCGCCTGGGCGAGTGCGGCCGGTGCGCCCCAGGCGTCCGCGGCCCGGCCCGCGAGCGACGCCGCCAGCGCGGATCCGGCGGCGCTCGCGGAGTTGTTCCAGGTGAACGCCTGCGTGAGCACCGCCGGGCGGACCGCCCGCTCCGTCAGCACGGTGAGCAGCACCAGGGTCGGCGGCACGGCGGCCTCCGCGAGCACCAGGGCGAGACCCAGCCAGACGGCGGACGGCGCGAACGGCAGCAGCGCGGCGGCCGCCGTCAGCCAGGCGGTGACGACCACGAGCTGGAGCGGGGCCGGGGTGCTGCGGCGTCGTCGTCCGTAGAGCCAGCCCGACAGGAGGCCGGCCACGCTCCCGGCGGCGATGACCGGCGCCGCCGCCGCGGGCGTCCCGTGGCCGACGGCGAAGGCGGTGACCGCCACCCCCATGGTGCCGAAGTAGAGGCCGATCGCGAGGTTCAGGAGCGCGAGGAGCAGGAACGCCGGCGCGAGCAGGCCGGACCGTGCGCCGCGGGCGCGCCCGGCGTCGGCGCGCGGCGGGGGCGCGGTGCGGCGCTGGAGGGTCAGGGCGGTGCCGCCGCCCAGGATCAGGGCCGCCGCGGTGAGGGTGGCCGCCGTCGCGTGGCCCGCCGCGCCCAGCGCCGTGACCAGCACCGGCCCGAGCAGGAAGCTGGTGGCGTTGGCCAGCGACTCCAGGGAGAACGCGCCGGGCAGGTCGTCGGCGCGATCGCCCCGCAGGAGGTGCGCCCAGCGGGCGGCGGACAGGGCGCCGAGCTGGGGGACGGCCGCGCCCGCGCAGCCCGCGGCGATCACCGCCGCCGTCGGCGTCGTCGCCAGGAGGATGCCGACGACGGCGGCGCCGTGCGCGACCAGGTGGAGCGGGAGCAGGCGGGTCTGGCCGAACCGGTCGACCAGACGGGCGAGCTGCGGGCCGACCACGGCCTCGGCCAGGGCGAAGGCCGCCGCGGCGAGGCCGGCCGTGGCGTACGAGCCGGTGCGGTCGTGCAGCAGCCACACCAGGCCGAGGCCCGTCATGGCGATGCCGACCCGGCCGGTGGTCGCGGCGAGGAAGAAGGCGGCGGCGCCGGGCGCGCGCAGCAGGGAACGGTAGCCGGAGCCGGCCGCAGGCATGGGTGTCCTTCGTCGCCGCCCGGCGGGACGGGCCACCCAGGGTCGCCGGCGCCTGAAACTGCGATGGGGTGCGACCCGTGGCCCGCCAGGGGACATCCAGGACTGCGGTGGGACGGGACACGCGCCCCTGCCGCCGCCCCCGACACCGGGCGGTACAAACGTGGTGCCCGGGCCGATGCGGACCCGGACGACTGCCAGGGACGCTAGCAGGCCTGGCTGGTCAGCGGAACCTCGTCGTGCCGGGCGACGCCGAACGCGCGGCCCGGGTACCGCAGGCCCGAGAAGTACATGTTGGTGTGGGCCACGATCTGATCGCCGGTGATCGCCACGCCGTCCCACACGGTGTCGCCGGTGGTGTGCGCGTCGCTCACGAGGGTCACGTCGTAGCCCAGCGCGGCGGCCCGCTGCGTCGTCGTGCGGACGCAGAAGTCGGACTGCGCGCCCGCGACGACGAGGCGCGTGGTGCCGAGCGCGTCGAGGACGTCGCGGAGGTCGGTGTCGGCGAACGAGTCGCGGTACGCCTTGTGCACGAGCGCCTCGTCGGAGCGGCGGTCCAGCCCGTCCGCGAGGGCCCAGCCCGGGGTGTCCCGCTCCAGGCCCGGCTCGTGGTGCTGTACCCAGACGACGGGCGTGCCGGCGGCGCGGGCGCGCTCGGCGAGGGCGGCGGAGCGGGCGACGACGCCGTCGGCGTCGAAGCAGCCGCGGACGACGTCGGCCTGGAGGTCGATGAGGAGGACGGCGGTGGTCGGGGGCGTGGTCATGGGCAGGCAACCTCGTGGAAGTCGTCGGGATCGGC
Source organism: Promicromonospora sp. NPDC019610 (assembly GCF_044389365.1). NCBI lineage: Bacteria > Bacillati > Actinomycetota > Actinomycetes > Micrococcales > Promicromonosporaceae > Promicromonospora > Promicromonospora sp. NPDC019610. Next base: position 171,025 of record NZ_JBIRXX010000004.1, read on the forward strand.
GAAGGAGAACTGGTAGCAGACGGACTCGACCTTGCCGGTGTAGCCGCCCATCCAGTCCCTGATGTCGCGGGAGTATCTGACCACGACGTGGCCCGACGACTCCTCGACGACCGTCCCGTCCTCGATCGCCTTCGCGTGCGGCGACAGGTGCAGCTCGTTGCGGTCCAGGTCGGCCAGGCGCCACGCCCACCGGTCCTGGGCGGTGTCGTACCCGGACGTGCCGAGCGCCACGAGGGGGACGACGACGGTCGCGACCACGACCGCGGCGACGATCCAGCGCAGGCGATGGCGGGGCTCGGCGGTCACGGGTCGTATCGTGCCAGGTCCGACACGGGCGCTACCGGGCCAGGCGCATCGCGATGCTCGCGGGTGCCGTCTCGACGAACCCCAGCTTGCGGTACAGGGGCCGGCCGGGCTCGTCCGCGTTGAGCGTGACGTAGGGGTCGGCGGGCGCGCGGTCCGCGATCTGGTCGAGGAGCCACGTCATGACCCGACGGCCGAGCCCGCGGCCCTGGTGCTCCGGCAGGGTCGCGATGTCGGCGATGTGGAAGTACCAGCCGCCGTCACCGAGCGTCCGGCCCATCGCGACCGCCCGGTCCGTCGCCAGCTCGCGGACGTGGCAGAAGGCCCAGCTCGACGTCAGCACGGGGGCGGCCTGCTCGGCGTTCTTGGGGGAGAGGCCGGAGGCCGCGCGCAGGTGCAGGTACTCGTCGACGCTGGGCGCGGTGGGGACCAGGAGGTACGGGTCGTCGCTCATGAAGGCACCCTAAGCATGCGCGCGGCCCGGAATGGCGGCTGGGCGGCCCTGGAGCGGCTGGTGGCGACGGCCTGACGCGAGGCGCCGTTACGCCGCGAGCTCGGCCAGCAGGCGCTCGCGGAGTCGCACGAGCTGGTCGGCCGACTCCTCGGGGGTGACGCCGTCGGTGAAGACGGTGGCGGCGGCGAGCTCGCCGGCCAGCGGCTCCGCGACCCACCGCGCGATCCAGTCGTGGCCCTCGATGATCCAGTCCTTGCCCCGGCTCGCGACCGCGCGCTCGCGCAGCACGGTCACCGACCGTTCGGGGTCGGGGCTGGGCACCAGGTGGACGACGTCGGGGACCGGTGCCAGCGCCCGCCGCACCTGGTCGGCGTGCTGCGGGTCGGTGAAGCTGGTGTAGCCGGCGCCGAACGCGATGACCGCCTCGGGGTGCTCCTCGACGACACGCCGCACGGCGTGGGCGCGGGCCGGCTCCCACTCGCGCTCGGCGGCGGCCCAGCCGACGGCATCGTCCCGCTCCAGGAGCCGGTCCAGGCTCCAGCCGACCTCGGCGCAGTAGGCCCAGGCGATGTCGTCGATGTCCACGAACGGGAGCCCGATCCGCTCGGCGACGAGGGCGCCGAGCGTGGACTTCCCCGCGGCGAGCGGGCCAACCAGGATCATCGACGAGCCTCCCGTGCTGTGGGCGAAATGCGTAAGTATCACCCACGGCGCGGTGGTGGGTGCAGCGACGCTCCGCGCATGGTGCGGAACAGCCCGTGCTCCGCGCGCCGGTGTCGGTGACGATGAGGGCATGGTCCGGGTGCTGGGCATCGTCATCCCCATCGGTATGCCCGACGGTGCCGGACATCGGCAAGCCGACGTGCTGGCACGCCTGGCTGTTGGACCGCGATGGCCGTCCGTGTTCATGACGCCGCCACGCGCGGCACTGACGGCGCCGGACTATGCCGCGGCGCTGGAGATCGCGCGTCGGGTGTCCGGCAAGGGGATCAGCCGGCAGGCGTGGGCGCTCGGGCCACGCATCCTGGAGGTCGACGCCGCCGTGGCGTGCTGGACAGCGCGGCGCGTGGCGGAGGGAGTGGGCGTGCGTCACCCCGATCCGCCGGAGGAGCTCGACGGAATTGCCGCGAGCATCCACGCCTGACCAACGCCCTGGTGGCCGGGCTGTGGTCACACACCACGCGGGTGAGGGGTGTCGGGTGCGGCGTACTTCGTTCACCGGGGCCACGGGTTGTCCGCCTCTGCAGGATTGTTCAGCTGGGGCGAACTTGGCGGGGTGCACGTGGACGTTCTCCGGCAGGTCCGGCACCCTCCGCCTGTCACGACGAGACCCGGCCGCCGTCCGGCCCGCCGCCGTCCCACCCGCCGCTGTCCGACCTGGCCGCCGCCCGGTCTGCCGGCCTCTGCCGGCCTCTGGCGTGCCGGGCGTCCGGCCCGACTGGCGGGCCGGAGCCCTATGCCGACGTCGGACGGTGGTGGTCCAGGTAGTTCTGCGTCGTCGTGAGGCTTGTCAGGTCGGGCATCCGGTCGAGGTAGACCAGGCCGTCGAGGTGGTCGATCTCGTGCTGGAAGACGCGCGCCGCGTACCCGCTGACCTCGCTGGTGATCGCCTGGCCGGTCTCGTCGGTGTACCGGACCGTGATGCTCGCGGACCGCGGCACCTGGCCCAGGTAGCCGGGCACGCTGAAGCAGCCCTCCCAGTCGAGCACCGTCTCGGCGGAGCGCTCCAGGACGGTCGGGTTCAGGAGCTGGATCAGGCCGGTCTCGGGCCGGTCGGGAAACACGTCGGTCCGGCGCACCTCGACGATCGCGGCCCGCACCGAGACGCCGATCTGCGGGGCGGCCAAACCGGCGCCCTTCAGCTCGCGCAGCCGGGTGGTGAGGGTCGTCAGGAGCTCCTGGGCAGCGCCGGCCTCGATCTCCGAGGTGGGGGCCTTCAGCCGTGGGTCGCCGATCGTGACGAGGTCGTCGTCGGCGACACCCTTGATCCAGTTGTCGTCGCTGCGGTGCTGGCTCACTCGATTCCTTCCGGGCCGGGCGTGGTTCCGCGCCACCGTACCCGCGGCATGGTTCCGTGGTGCGCATCCACGCTCGGCTCAGGGCGCATCACCAGGGGAGACACATGTCGGACGCACGCCGGGACCGGCTCGCCGGGCTCCTCGCCGAGGCCGCCGCCCGGTTCGGTGTGACGCTCGACGGCGAGCCGATCCGCGGGTCCTATGACCGGACCCTCGCCGTCCGCACGTCCGGCCCGGCGTGGCTGCGGGTCACGGCGCAGCCGCCGGAGTGGGCGCAGGGCGAGATCTGGGACGGAATCGCCACCGCGACGGGCGAGGCCTTCGACGACGTCCCGATGCCCCGGCACCTGCGGACCGCCCAGTGGGCTGCGCGATGGGACGACGTCGACCAGGTCGTCCGGGCCGATCTGATCACCTTCGTGGACGAGCCCGCTGTGGGCACCGGCCTCGTGCTCGACCATCCGGTCGACCTGCCCGACACCTGGTGGACCGGGCTGCGGGCCGGGCTCGACACCCTGCGCCGGGTCACCGCGACCGAACGCCGGGTCCTGGAGCCCGACGCCGTCCGGTCCTCGATCCTCGCCCGGTTCGGCGTGGAGATCGACCTCGGCCGCATCGAGTGGGAGGTCGCCCACGGCGACCTGCACTTCGGCAACCTCACCGCCCCGCGTCTGTCGATCCTCGACTGGGAGTACTGGGGCTGGGCGCCCGCCGGTTACGACGCCGCCGTCCTCGCCTGCTCCGCGGTCCTCCAGCCCGACGTCGCCGCCCGGGTCCGCGCCGAGTTCGCCGACGTGCTCGGCACCTACTCCGGCGCGGTCGCCCAGCTCGCCGCCGCCGACAAGTACCTGCGGCTGGTCGGCATCGGCGCGTACCCGGAGATCGCGGACCCGGTCCGGCGTCAGGCGGAGGCCGTCGTCCGGGACCAGCTCGGCTGACCGGCCGCGCGGCCGCGCGCGTGTCCGGGCTGGTCGGGGCGCGACGGCGCCGTCAGGGGCGGGCGCCGTCAGGCGGCGGGCACCGCGCGGACGGCGTCGAGCCCGCGGTTGCTGTTGAGCTTCCCGGTGATCCACGCGGTCGTGGTGCGCGGGAGGAAGCGCGGCAGCCAGGATCCGACCTGGTTCAGCCGCCGGCCCGGGTACGACGCGCTCCTGCCGCGGGCGAAGTCGTCGAGGGTCCGCCGGGCCACGTCCCCGGGGGAGTCGAGGAACCGCGGGTCCATGGTGTGCGAGGTCCCCGCGAAGAACGCGGTCTCCGTCCCGCCGGGGTGCGCCGCCATCACGTGCACGCCCGTGCCGCGCAGCTCCTCGGCCACCGCCTCCGTGAACGACAGCACGAACGCCTTGGTCGCGGCGTAGGCGGCCTGGTAGGGCATGGGCTGGAAGGCCGCCGTCGAGGCGACGTTGATGATGCCGCCGTGGCCCCGGGCCGTCATCGCGGCGCCGAACCCGTGGGTCAGCGCCATGAGCGCGGTGACGTTGAGATCCACCGCCGTCTGCTGGGGCTCGAGCGGGCGGTCCAGGAACGGCCCCGCCGGGCCCATGCCCGCGTTGTTGACGAGCAGGTCGACCGGCACCGAGGCGGGGCCGAGGTCGCGCAGGAGGGCGGCGACCTGGTCGGGATCCGTCAGGTCCGTCGCGCGGGTGGTCACCGCGACGTCGTGCGCGGCGCGGAGCCGGGCGGCCAGCGCGTCGAGCTCCGGGGCCGAGCGCGCGACGAGCACGAGGTCTGATCCGCGCCGGGCGAGCTCGGTCGCGTAGGACGTGCCGAGCCCGCGGGAGGCTCCGGTCACGAGTGTGGTGGTGCCGCGGTAGCTGTACATGGTCCGCCTTCGTCCGTGAATGCTTCGAGTCTCGAAGTAGTTTGGACCCTAACACCTTCGAGTCTCGAACTAATACGGGCTAGGATCGCCGGATGAGCCAGACCGATCTCGAAGCCGTCGTCCGGGCGAACCACGAGCTCTTCATGCTCACGGGCGACCGGGCGGCCGACGTCGTCGCGCGGCACCGGCTCACGCTCCAGACGGCGCAGGCGCTGTGGGTCATCGACCCCGACGAGGTGCCGCCGTCGATGAAGGTGATGAGCGAACGCCTGCACTGCAACGCGCCGAACCTGAGCTTCGTGACCAACCAGCTCGTCGAGCGGGGCCTGGTCGAGCGCGCCACGGACCCGCACGACCGCCGGTCGCGCGTCGTCGTCCTGACGGCGGAGGGCCGACGCGTGCGCACCGAGGTCATCGCAGGGACGCTGGACCGGACCCCGTTCGCTGGCCTGGACGCCGACGACCTGCGGGAGCTGGCCGGGCTGCTGGCGAAGGCGCTCGCGGCGCGGAGCTGAGGGCCTGTGCCCCGGTTCTTGCGGGGCGTGTGTTCAGGTCGCGGGATTCCCGTCGCAGAGATCCTCCGGGACTTCCGACCCGCAGATGTACATCTGCCACTCACTGACCGCGCCGAACTTCCTCCCGTCCGGCGTCGTGTAGCGGACCGTGAGGTCCCCGACATGGGCGCCGCCCTCGTCCGCCTTCACAGCGACGAGCAGTTCTTCGGTCTGGCCCATGTTGTCGGCGCTGTCCGCGCAGGTTCGCTCGACCCGGAAGCCTTCGACCCCCTCCTGGATGCTGCCCGAGAGGGCAACGGGACCGTCCTGGAGCGGCGTGCCGCGCATGCTGGCGATCGGGTCCGAGGTCGAGTCGTCGAACGACCGGAGGAAGACCCGCACGGAGAGTGGGTCCAGATCCTTGTCGCTGGTCCAGTCGACGCCGTCGATCACGATCGGGCCGTCTCCGTCGGCGATGCAGGGGAGAAAGGACCCGAACGTCGTCGTCCAGGTTCCGTCCGGACCACGATCTTCCGCGGACGCGGCGAAGGCGCCGCCTCCCGACTGCAAGGACAGGGGGTGCTCGTCGTCGTCGCCGTGGAACGTGATCCCGGTGTCGGCCTGGCAGCCCACGACCAGCGCGAGGGCGGCGACTGCCAGTGCTGCCCCGACACCCGCGGAGCCCCTCACTTCCGCGCGCCCGCGACCTCCAGCAGCAGGTCCACGAGCCGCTCGGCGGCGTCGGGCACCCCGTTCTTGCGGGCGGCGTCGGCCATGCGCTCGCGCCGTCCGGCGTCGTCCAGGAGCCCGGCCAGCGCCCCGCGGAGGTCCGAGAACGTGAGGTCGCCCTCCAGGGCGACGGCCGCGCCCAGGTCCTGGAGCCGGCGGGCGTTGTGTGCCTGCTCGTTCCCGGCGGACGACGCCAGCGGGATCAGCACCGCGGGCTTGCCCAGCGCCGTCAGCTCGGCGATGGTCCCGGCCCCGCTGCGGGAGATGACGACGTCGGCGAGGGCGAGCACGTCCGGCAGCTCCGCCCCGACGAACCCGAGCACGCGGTACCGCGCGGCCAGCTCTGCCGGGAGCGTGGCGGTGCGCTCGAACATCTCCTTGAGGTTGTTCGGGCCGCACTGGTGGATCACGTTCGCGCGCTGGAGCAGCCAGGGCAGCGTCTCGGCGACCAGCTCGTTGATCTGCACCGAGCCCTGCGCGCCGCCCGTGACGTACAGGACCGGCAGGTCGGGGTCGAACGAGTCGAGGCCCAGCGCGTCGACGGCCTTGAGCGGCTCGCCGGTCAGCACCTCGGCGCGCACCGGGTTGCCGGTCACCACGGCCCGCTCGCGCACGGCGTCGGGCAGCAGCTCCAGGGTGGACGGCGACGACACGGCGATGCGCGTGGCCCGCTTGGCCAGCAGGCGGTTGGCCAGCCCGAGCCGCACGGTCTGCTCGTGCACCACGAGCGGACGGCGGACCAGGCCCGCCGCGATGCCGACCGGGACGGCGACGTAGCCGCCGGTCGACAGGATCACGTCGGGCTTGAACTCGGACACGATCGACCGGGCCTGCGCGACGCCGATCGGCACCCGCGCCATGTCTTTCATGTTGCTGGCCGACAGCATGCCCAGCGGGTTGGCCGACCGGCGCAGCTTGCCCGTCGCCACCGGCAGGAACCGGATGCCCTCGGACGCCGTGACCCGGGCCTCCAGCCCGTCGGCCGTGCCCGCCCACAGGACGCTGACGGCGGTGCCCGACTCGGCCAGCCGGGCCTGCAGCGCGCGCAGCGTCGTGAGCGCCGGGTACGTGTGGCCGCCGGTCCCGCCACCGGTGACGAGCAGTCGGAACTCGGACGGCTGTGAACTCACGAGACATCTCCCTGGACGGCAGCGGAAGGGGGCGTGCTCCCAACTCTAGGGGGTCGACGGCGGTCGTCCGCTTCGCCAGTGAGGTACGGATAGTCGCAGTTCAGCGGGTCTTCTTCGAGGTCAGAGTTTCTCCTCTTTCGGTGGCCCGAAAGCGGAGAAACTCTGGCCTCGAAGAGGAGCGCTGGGCGCCCTCCGACGGTCCTCGGTGAGACGTAGATCACCGCGCCCCGAGTCGCCTGCTGACCTCGCGCGCCGCCCGGGTCGCCTGCTCCGCGAGGCCGGCTCGGGCGTCGTCGTCGTACTCCTCGGAGCGGAAGGTGATCGCCAGTCCCGCGACCGGGCGGCCCGTGTGGTCGACGACGGCGGCGGCCACGGACGCGAAGCCCGCCGTCACCTCGCCGTCCTCCACCGCGAAGCCGCGCGCCCGGGCCAGGCGCAGCACGTCGCGCAGCTCGCGTAGCGTGCGCGGCCCGGCGCCGGTCAGGTCCGTGAACGACCCCGGCGTCGGGTACAGGGCACGCACCTGCGCCGGTGGTAGCAGCGCGAGGACGGCTCGGCCGCTGGCGGTGAGGTGGCTCGGGAGGTGGACGTCGACGTCGGTCACCAGGGGCGGACGCCCCGCCGCCCGCTGCTCCACCAGGTACAGGACCTCCCGGCCGTTCAGCACCGCCAGGTGCCCGTTCTCGCCGGCGGCCTCCACCAGGCGGGCGACGACGGGCGCCGCCAGACGGGTGAGCGGCGCCTGCCGGCTGTACGCGCTGCCCAGGCCGAGGGCCGCGACACCCAGGCCGTAGCGGCGCTCGTCGGGGAAGTGCCGCACGAAGCCCTCGTCGCCCAGCACGGAGAGCAAGTGGTAGACGCTGGACCGGGGCAGGCCGAGGCCGTGCGCGATCGCGCCCGCGGGCACCGGACCGGGCTGCGCCGCGAGGAACGAGAGCAGCCGCGCGGTGGTGCGCGCGGCGGGGACGCTGCTGCTGGTGCCCACGGTGCTGGTCTCCTGCCTGGTGCTGGTGCTGGTGCTGGTGCTGGTGCTGGTGCTGGTGCGGGTGCGGGTGCGGGTGGTGTGGCTCATATGGCTGGTCGGCAGTTTCGGGTGGTCGGTAGTCCGTCAGGTAGTCGGCAATCCGAGCTGCCGACTACCTGACAGATCGCCGACCACCCCGAAGTGCCGACTACCCCGAAGTGCCGACTACCCCGAAGTGCCGACTACCCCGAAGTGCCGACCATGCCAACCCGAGCGGTTGTCTCGTATCCCAGACTCTATCGCCGCCCGTGGCCGCGCCAGCGGGGTCGCGGCGGGGTTCGATGAGCGCATGAGCACCCTGCACGACGCGGCGACGACGCCCGCCACCGGCGCGTCCGCTCCCCGCCGGCCCGGGCACGACCAGCCCCAGGAACAGGCCCCGCACGACCGGACCGGGCACGACCTGCCCCGGCACGTCGTGCTCGACGGCACTCCGCTGACCGTCGAGCAGGTCGTCGCCGTCGCCCGGCACGGCGCGACCGTCGAGATCCACGAGGGCGCGCTGGCCCGTATGGCGCAGACCCGTGCCGTCGTCGACGACCTCGCCCACGACGCCGCGCCGCACTACGGCGTCTCCACCGGCTTCGGCGCGCTGGCCCGCCGGCACATCCCCGCGGAGATGCGGGCGCAGCTCCAGGTCAGCCTCGTGCGCTCGCACGCGGCGGGATCCGGGCCGCAGGTCGAGACCGAGGTGGTGCGCGCCCTCCAGCTCCTGCGGCTCGCGACCCTGGTCACGGGCTATACGGGCGCCCGTCCGGTCACGGCGCAGACCTACGCCGGCATGCTCAACGCGGGGATCACGCCCGTGGTGCACGAGTACGGCTCCCTCGGCTGCTCCGGCGACCTCGCGCCGCTCGCGCACGTGGCGCTCGCCGCCATGGGGGAGGGGCAGGTGCGGGTCGTCCGGCGGGGGGCCTCGACAGGCTCGGCCGGCGGCGCAGGTTCGGCCGGCGAGGCCGGCTCGTCCACCGACGACGACAGCGCCGTCGTCGATGCGGCCCGGGCGCTCGCCGACGCCGGGATCGAGCCGCTGGTCCTCGCCGAGAAGGAGGGCCTGGCCCTCATCAACGGCACCGACGGCATGCTCGGCATGCTCTGCCTCGCGATCCACGACCTGCGCCGCCTGCTCACCACGGCCGACGTCGCCGCGTCCCTGTCCGTCGAGGCCCTCCTCGGCTCGGACGCCCCGTTCGCCGAGGACCTGGTCGCGCTGCGGCCGCACCCCGGGCAGGCGGCGTCGGCGTCGAACATGCGCCGCCTCCTGGCGGGGTCGCCGCTCATGGCGAGCCACCGCGAGCTGGACGACGCCGGGAACCCCGCGTGCACCCGCGTGCAGGACGCCTACTCCCTGCGGTGTGCGCCCCAGGTGCACGGCGCCGCCCGCGACACGCTGGACCACGCGGCCACGGTCGCGGGCCGGGAGCTGGCCTCCGCGATCGACAACCCCGTCGTGACGTCGGACGGGCGGGTCGAGTCCAACGGCAACTTCCACGGTGCTCCCGTCGCGTACGTGCTGGACTTCCTCGCCATCGCGGCCGCCGACCTGGCGAGCATGAGCGAGCGGCGCACCGACCGGTTCCTCGACGTCGCGCGCAACGAGGGCCTGCCCGCGTTCCTCGCGCACGACCCCGGCGTCGACTCCGGGCACATGATCGCCCAGTACACCGCCGCCGGGATCGTCTCGGAGCTCAAGCGCCTCGCGGCGCCCGCGAGCGTGGACTCCATCCCGAGCTCCGCGATGCAGGAGGACCACGTGTCCATGGGCTGGGCCGGCGCACGCAAGCTGCGCCGCTCCGTGGACGGGCTCACCCGCGTGCTCGCGATCGAGGTGCTGACGGCCACGCGTGCCCTGGACCTGCGGGAACAGGCCCCGGCGGCGGGTACGGCGGCGGTCCACGACGTCGTCCGCGCCGTCGTGCCCGGACCCGGACCCGACCGGTACCTCGCCCCCGAGATCGAGCACGTGGTGCGGCTCGTGGCCGGCGCACAGGTCGTGGCGGCCGCCGCGGGTGCCGTCGGGCACCTCCACTGAGCCGCGCCCACACCCCAGCCGAGAGCCGAAGGAGACCGAAGTGAACCAGCCGTACGACCGGGGGACCCCCGTCCCTGTCCGCGCCCCGCGCGGCACGAGCCTGACCGCCCGGAGCTGGCAGACCGAGGCGCCGCTGCGCATGCTCATGAACAACCTCGACCCCGAGGTGGCCGAGCGGCCCGACGACCTGGTGGTCTACGGCGGCACCGGCCGCGCGGCCCGGGACTGGCCGAGCTATCACGCGATCGTCCGCTCCCTGACGGACCTGCGCGAGGACGAGACACTCCTGGTCCAGTCCGGCCGGCCCGTGGGCGTGCTGCGCACGCACGAGTGGGCGCCGCGCGTGCTCATCGCCAACTCCAACCTCGTGGGCGACTGGGCCACATGGCCCGAGCACCGGCGGCTGGAGCAGCTCGGCCTGACGATGTACGGGCAGATGACGGCCGGTTCCTGGATCTACATCGGCACCCAGGGCATCCTGCAGGGCACGTACGAGACGTTCGCGGCCGTGGCCGCCAAGCGGTTCGGCGGGACGCTCGCGGGCACGCTCACCCTGACCGGCGGCTGCGGCGGCATGGGCGGCGCCCAGCCCCTGGCCGTCACGCTCAACGGCGGCGTGTGCCTCGTGGTCGACGTCGACCCGGCCCGCCTGCACCGGCGCGTCGAGACGCGCTACCTCGACGTCGTCGCGTCCTCGCTGGACGAGGGCGTGGAGCTGGCGCTGGCCGCCAAGCGGGACCGGCGCGCGCTCTCGGTGGGCGTGGTCGGCAACTCGGCCGACGTCGTGCCGGAGCTGCTGCGCCGCGGCGTCGAGGTCGACGTCGTGACGGACCAGACGTCGGCGCACGACCCGCTGTCGTACCTGCCGTCCGGCGTGGAGCTGGCGGACTGGGCCGACCTCGCCGAGAAGGACCCCGAGGGGTTCACCGAGCGGGCGCGCGAGTCGATGGCGCGGCACGTCGAGGGCATGGTCGGCTTCCAGGACGCGGGCGCCGAGGTGTTCGACTACGGCAACTCGATCCGCGACGAGGCGCGGCAGGGCGGCTACGGCCGGGCGTTCGACTTCCCGGGGTTCGTGCCCGCGTACATCCGGCCGCTGTTCGCCGAGGGGAAGGGACCGTTCCGCTGGGCCGCGCTCTCCGGGGACGCCCGCGACATCGCGGTGACCGACCAGGCCGTGCTCGACCTCTTCCCCGACGACGACCACCTCGGCCGCTGGATCCGGGCGGCCCAGGACCGGGTCGCGTTCCAGGGCCTGCCCGCGCGCATCTGCTGGCTCGGGCACGGGGAGCGGGACGTCGCGGGGCTGCGGTTCAACGAGCTCGTCACATCGGGTGAGATCTCCGCGCCACTCGCGATCGGGCGTGACCACCTGGACTCCGGCTCGGTGGCCTCGCCGTACCGGGAGACGGAGTCGATGGCCGACGGTTCCGACGCGATCGCGGACTGGCCGCTGCTGAACGCCCTGGTCAACACGGCCTCGGGCGCAACGTGGGTCTCGCTGCACCACGGCGGCGGCGTCGGCATGGGACGGTCGATCCACGCCGGGCAGGTGTCCGTCGCGGACGGGACGGCGCTCGCCGCCGAGAAGCTCGCGCGCGTGCTCGCGAACGACCCCGCGACGGGCGTGCTGCGGCACGTCGACGCCGGGTACGACGACGCCGTCGCGGCCGCGGAGCGCGGCGGGCTGCGGGTGCCGATGCGGGAAACGTCGTGACTGGTGCGGGTACGGGTGCGGGTTTGGCGGCCGTCGGCGGAGTGTCGGACGGCGGGGTCGGGCGCGGGGAGCCCCGCAGCGCGGCGCCGGGCGCGGGCTCGAGCAGGGCGGGCTCGAGCAGGGTGGGCTCGACCGGTGTGGGCGGGTTCCTCGCGGCGATCGCCGACGTCGGGCGGGCGCCGTCCGGCGGGTACGAGCGGTTCGCCTGGACCGTTCACGACCTCGCCCTGCGTGAGTGGTTCGCCGCCGAGGCCGCGGCGCGCGGCCTGGACGTGACCGTGGACCGGGCCGGGAACCAGTGGGCGTGGTGGGGCGACCCGGACGCCGACGGTCCCGGCGTCGTGACCGGCAGCCACCTCGACTCGGTGCCGGCCGGCGGCGCGTTCGACGGCCCGCTCGGTGTGGCGAGCGCGTTCGCGGCGCTCGACGCGCTGCGGGCTTCCGGTGTCACGCCGGTCCGGCCGCTGGGGATCGTGAACTTCTCCGACGAGGAGGGCGCCCGGTTCGGGCTCGCCTGCCTCGGCTCGCGGGCCGTGACCGGGACGGTACCGGCCGAACGGCTGCTCGCGCTGCGCGACCGGGCGGGGGACAGCCTCGCGGACGTGCTCGGGCGGGTCTCGCCCAGCGGCGTCGGCGTCGGTGTCGGCGGTGGTGAGACCTGGCGCAGTGGCGGCGTGCGGCTCGACCACTACGGCCGCGATCCCGAGGCCCTCGCGCGCATCGGCGTCTTCGTCGAGCTGCACGTGGAGCAGGGCCGGTACCTCGCCGACCTGCCCGTGGACGAGGCCGCGCCCGTCGCTGTCGGCGCCGCGATCTGGCCGCACGGCCGGTGGCGCGTCGACCTCGCCGGCGAGGCCAACCACGCCGGCACCACACCGCTGGCGCACCGGCACGACCCGATGCTCGACCTCGCGCGGCTCATCACCGACGTCCGCGCCGCCGCCGAGCACACCGGCGCCCTCGCGACGCTGGCCAAGGTCGAGGTCGAGCCGAACGGCGTCAACGCGATCCCGTCCCGCGTGCGTGCCTGGATCGACGCCCGCGCCGAAACGGAACAGGCCGTCCGTTCGGTGATCGGCGCGCCGTCGAGCAGCGAGCCGGCGAACGTAGGAGTAGTCGCCGCATCAGGGCTCACAGAGCGACCAACCCTACGTTCGGCGGCCGACGGCGGGGTCGGCAGCTACGCGGCCGACAGTCGGGCCGGTAGCCACGCGGCCGACGGCGGGGCCGGCACCCACACCGCCGACGGGCGGGCCGGGGACAGCGCGGGGGACCCGGACCGCAGCGGCCGGGGTGTCGCGGGCGGCACGGGGCTGGGCGCGTGGCGGCCCGTCGAGGAGTCCTGGACGCCGGCCACGGTGTTCGACCCGGCGCTCGCCGCGCGGCTCGCCGACGTCGTCGGGCGGCCGGGCTCCGCCCTCCCCGCGCCGGTGATCGGGACGGGCGCCGGGCACGACGCCGGCATCCTCGCCGCCGCCGGTGTGCCCAGCGCGATGCTGTTCGTGCGCAACCCGACCGGCGTCTCCCACTCACCGGCCGAGCACGCCGAGCAGGCGGACTGCGACGCCGGGGTCCGTGCCCTGACGGCCGTCCTCGCGGACCTCCTGACGGCCCCGGCGAGGCTGCCGTCCGGACCGAACGGGTCTGCCCGGCAGGCCGGGCGCGCGCCGTCGGTTCCGGCGGACCCGCGGTGATCCCCTTCGAGGCCCGGGTTTCTCCGCTGTGGAGCACGTCAAAGCGGAGAAACCCGGGCCTCAAAGGGGATCGTCGAGCAGAGAGAGCGTGGCACGTGGAAGGAGAGTCGTGACGAGCTTCTGGTGCGAACGGGCCTGGCTGCCGGCGCCGGACGAGGCGCCTGACGCGGCCCCCGGCCACGTCGCCGAGTCCGTCCGGGTCGAGACCGACGGCGGGCGGATCGTGCGCGTCGCGCCCGGCACCCCACCGTCGGACGGCGACGTGCGGCTCCGGGGCATCGTGCTCCCTGGCCTCGCGGACACCCACTCGCACGCGTTCCACCGCGCGCTGCGCGGGCGCACCCACGCCGACGGCGGGTCGTTCTGGACGTGGCGCCAGGGCATGTACGCCCTGGCCGCAGCGCTGACACCCGACCGGTACGAACGCCTGGCCCGCGCCGTGCTCGCGGAGCTCGCGCTCGGCGGGACCACCGCTGTCGGCGAGTTCCACTACGTGCACCACCGCGCCGACGGGACGCCGTACCCGGCCGCCGACGGCGGCCCGAACGCCATGGCCGAGGCCCTGCGGTCCGCCGCGCGCGACGCCGGCGTGCACCTCACGCTGCTCGACACCTGCTACCTGCACGGCGGCCTCGGCCCCCAGGGTCACGAGCCCCTCGCACCGGAGCAGGCCCGGTTCGGCGACGGCTCGGTCGAACGGTGGGCGCGGCGCGTCGACGCGCTGCGCGCCGCCTGGGCCGACGACGACCGCGTGCTGGTCGGCGCCGCAGCCCACTCGGTGCGCGCCGTCGCGCCGGACGAGCTCGCCGCGGTCGCGCGCTGGGCGCGGGACGCCGGCGCGCCGCTGCACGTCCACCTGTCCGAGCAGCCGGGGGAGAACGAGGCGGCGCTCGCCGCCTTCGGCGTCACGCCGACGCGGCTGCTGCACGATGCCGGGGCGCTCGGACCCGGCACCACGGCGGTGCACGCGGTGCACCTGTCCGACGACGACGTCGCGCTGCTGGGCGGCTCGGGCACGGGCGTCTGCCTCTGCCCGACGACGGAGCGCGACCTCGCCGACGGCATCGCCCCCGGGCTCCGGCTGCTGCTCGCGGGCAGCCCGCTCAGCGTCGGTACGGACCAGCACGTCGGCGCCGACGTGCTGGCGGAGGCACGCGGCGTCGAGGAGCACGAGCGCCTCGCGGGCGGCCGGCGCGGTGCGTTCGCCGCCGCGACCCTGATCGACCTGGCGACGTCGGCGGGACACGCCGCGCTCGGCCGGCCCGACGCCGGCCGCATCGCCGTGGGCGCGCCCGCCGACCTCGTCGCGGTACGCCTCGACACGCCTCGCACGGCCGGGGCAGACCCCGCACAGATCGCCCTGGTCGCGGGTGCGACCGACGTGTCCGACGTCGTGGCGGGCGGCGAGCTCGTGGTGCGCGACGGCGTGCACCGGGCGGGCGACGTGGCCGGGATGCTCGCCGACGCGATCGACGAGATCTGGGCCGCGACCGAGCGCGACGTCGCGCGGGACCTCACCTACGACCTCGCGCACGACCTCACCAGGGGGAGCGACACATGAGCGTGCTGCTGACGAACATCGGCGAGCTGGTCACCAACGACCCGGCGCACGGCGGGTCGGGGCCGGCCGGGGGCGGGACCATGCCGGGCGGCCGGGAAACCGTCGCCGACGGGATCGGCCTCGTGCCCGACGCCGCCGTGGTCGTCGAGGACGGCCGCATCGCCTGGACGGGGCCGGCGGCGTCGGCCCCGGCGGCGGACGACGTCGTCGACCTCGAAGGACGTTGCGTGCTCCCGGGGTTCGTGGACTCGCACTCGCACACCGTGTTCGCGGGCGATCGCGCCGCCGAGTTCGCCGCGCGCATGACCGGCGAGCCCTACACCGGCGGTGGCATCGCGACGACGGTCGCCGCGACGCGCGCCGCGAGCGAGGACGAGCTGCGGGCACGTGGCCGGGCGCTGGTGCGCGAGATGCTCGCGCAGGGCACCACGACCGTCGAGATCAAGAGCGGCTACGGCCAGGACGTCGCCACCGAGGCCCGCACGCTGCGGATCGCCCGGGAGCTCACGCCCGAGACGACGTACCTGGGCGCCCACACCGTCCCCGCCGAGTACGCCGCCGACCGCGCCGGCTACGTCGACCTCGTCACCGGCCCGATGCTCGCCGCCTGCGCCCCGCACGCCCGCTGGGTCGACGTGTTCTGCGAGCCCGCCGCGCCCACGGCGTTCGACGAGGACGAGGCGCGCGCCGTCCTGCGCGCCGGGCTGCGTGCCGGCCTGGGCGCCCGGGTGCACGGCAACCAGCTCTCGGCCGGCCCGGGGGTACAGCTCGCGGTCGAGGTCGGGGCGGCGAGCGTGGACCACTGCACCTACCTGACCGACGCCGACGTCGCCGCGCTGGCGGACTCGTGGAGCCCGGCCCGCCCGCTGGGCAGCGCCCCGGGAGCCAGCGCCCCGGGCGCCGGGTACGGCACCGTCGCGACCCTGCTCCCCGCCGTCGAGTTCTCGACGCGGTCGTCGTACCCCGACGCGCGCCGGCTGCTGGCCGCCGGCGTGCCGGTCGCGCTCGCGACGGACTGCAACCCCGGCTCGGGCTACTCGTCGTCCATGCCGTTCGTGGTCGCGCTCGCGCTGCGCGAGATGCGCATGAGCCCCGCAGAGGCGGTGTGGTCGGCGACGGCGGGCGGTGCCCTCGCGCTCCGCCGGGACGACGTCGGACACCTGGGGGTCGGCGCGCGGGCCGACCTGACCGTGCTCGACGCCCCGAGCCACACCTACCTCGCGTACCGCCCGGGCGTCCCGCTGGTCCACCAGGTCTGGAAGGACGGCGCGCGGCCCTGACCGGGTCCGTGCCCGCGGAGGCGCTGGTCAGGGCAGCGTCGAGCCCCGCACCACGAGGCTGACGGGGACCACGACGCGCTCGGGCGGGTCGTCGCTGCCCGCCATCCGGCGGTCGAGCAGGCGGACCGTGCTGCGCGCGACCTCGTCGTGGTTGGGGTCGATCGTGGTGAGCGCGGGGGAGAAGTACCGCCCGGCGTCCAGGTTGTCGAAACCTACGACCTGGACGTCGTGCGGGACGGCGATCCCACGGTCGGCCAGCGCCGCCAGCGCCCCGATCGCCGCGGTGTCGGTCACCGCGAAGATGCCGTCGACGCGCAGACCCGCGTCCAGGAGGTCGCCGACCACCCCGTGCGACTCACGTGCCGAGTACGCCGCCAGCGGGACGACGAGCGCGCGGTCGGCGGGTACGCCCGCGTCCCGGTGCGCCCTCTCCCACCCGGCCCGCCGCAACGACGCCATGCCGGAGGCCTCGTCCAGGGTGCCGCCGAGCACGAGAACCCTGCGGGCGCCCCGGGCGAGCAGGTGCGCGGTGGCGAGCCGCGCCCCCTCCTCGTTGGCGAGCTGGACGTGATCGAACCGCGAGGGAACCTCCCGCTCACCGAGGAGGACGATCGGCGCCGTGGTCCGGACCTTCTCCAGGCGCTCGCGGTCCAGGCCGACGACCGAGAGGACCACGCCGTCGTAGATCTGCAGACGGGCGACGCCCAACGACTCGATCTCGCTCTGGGGCCGCGCACCGGTGCGCTCGAGCACGAGGTGGCGACCGCCCTGCTCCACCAAGGGCGCGATCCGGTCGGCGACCTCGCTGTAGTAGTCGTGAAAGCTCGGCACGATCAGGGCGACGGTGTCCGTGCGGCCCGACCGCAGGTGTCGAGCGGTGAGGTTGATCTCGTACCCGAGCCTGTCGACCGCGGCCAGGACCCGGTCCCGCGTGGGCGCGATCACCCGGCGGTGACCGGTGAGCACGTTCGACACGGTCATCATCGAGACGCCGGCCTCCCGGGCGACGTCGCTCATCGTGACCATCTGCCACCTCCCAGAGGAATCCTGCCGGCCACCCGGACTGCACCACGGACCGGACGGTCGAGGGGTTGACGGGTGCCGGACACTGCCCTATTTTAACGCTAAAACGGCACGAAAAGGTTTTCGGTCGGTGTGCGACTCGGTGAGTCGCCGAACGCCGTCGGCCAGGCACGACAGTCGTAGGTAGGTCCTGAGCAACGACGCGCGGGACCGGTTCTCAATGAGGAGAGACATGACTCGTGACGTGATATCCCGGCGAGGACGGCGCGCGGGCCGGCGCCTGACGGCCGCCGTCGGAGCGACCGTCCTGGTCGCCCTGGCGGCATGCACCACGGACGGCGGCGGGGGCGACGAGGTCGACGGCCTCGAGCAGACCGCGGGCTCCATGGCGACCTTCGCGGCGGACGAGCAGTTCAAGGCCACCGAGCCGATGAGCTTCTCGATGCTCTGGACGGACTGGCCCGAGTCCCCGGTCAAGGACTCCTGGCAGGTCTTCGACGAGATCGAGGAGCGGACGAACGTCTCCCTCGACCTGACCAACATCCCGTTCAGCGACGCGACGGAGAAGCGCAGCCTCCTGCTCAGCGCCGGTGACGCCCCCTACATCATCCCGCTCGTCTACACGGGCGAGGAGAAGAGCTTTGCGGCGTCGGGCGCCGTGCTGCCGCTCAGCGACTACGAGGAGTACATGCCCAACTTCCAGAAGTACGTGGAGGAGTGGGACCTGCGCCCGATGATCGACAACCTGCGCCAGGCCGACGGCAAGTACTACATGATGCCCGGCCTGCAGGAGGTCTCGGTCCCGGTCTTCACACTCCTGGTGCGCAAGGACGTGTTCGACGAGGTCGGCGCGCCCATCCCGGAGACCTGGGACGAGCTGCGCACCGCACTCGAGAAGATCAAGGCCGCCTACCCCGACAGCTATCCGCTGGCCGACGGGTTCGAGGGCGCGTCGATGCTCAACTACGCGTCGCACGCCTTCGGGACCAGGGCCGGCTGGGGCTTCGGCGACGGCACGTTCTTCGACGAGGAGTCCGGCGAGTTCGTCTATGCAGGCACGTCGGACGGCTACCGGGACATGGTCGAGTACTTCCGCGGCCTGGTGGACGACGGGCTGCTGGACCCCGAGTCGTTCACCGCCACCAACGACGGCGCCGGGACCGTCACCGAGAAGTTCGCCGCAGGCAAGGTGTTCGCCGCCTCCGGTGCGAACGGCACGGTGCAGGAGTTCTCGACGGCGCTCGACGAGACCGTGGGCAAGGGCAACCACGAGGTCGTCCAGATCGCGCCGCCGGGCGGACCGGCCGGCCAGGTCGTCGAGCCGCGCAACTTCTGGAACGGCTTCATGGTCAACGCCGAGGCCAAGGACGACCCGCACTTCATCGCCATGCTGCAGTTCCTGGACTGGCTGTACTACAACCCCGACGCCCGCGAGATGCTGCGCTGGGGTGTCGAGGGCGAGACCTACACCAGGTCCGACGACGGGAAGTTCACGCTCGAGCCCGGCTACTCGCTCGACTCGTTCAACATCAACTTCGAAGCGGGTACGGACATCGCGAAGGACCTGGGCTTCTCCAACGAGGTTCTCTCGGGTTCCACCGAGTCCAGGGCTCTGAAGGAGTCGTACAACTCGCCGCAGTTCGTCGAGTACATCGACTCGGTGCTCTCGACGAGGACGCCGCGCGAGCCGTTCCCGCCCGCGCCGCTGAACGAGGCGGAGCTCGAGCAGGCCTCGCTCCTGACCACGACGCTCACGGACACCGTCAACACGAACACGCTGAAGTTCATCCTCGGCGAGCGCGACCTCAGCGAGTGGGACGCGTACGTCGCCGAGCTCGAGGGCCAGAACCTTCAGGGGTACCTGGACCTCGTCAACGGTGCCCACGAGCGTTTCGCCGAGAGCAACGGATAGTGGTCGCCGAACCGATGGTCGACCGTCGGCCCGCGGTCGGCCGACCGCGGACCGACGGTCGGCAGGGCCGCCACGGGTCCAAGGTTCCGTGGCGCGTCGTCTGGCGGCGCGACGGCGTTCTCTATCTGATGGCCGTGCTGCCGATCGTGTTCCTCCTGATCTTCCGGTACGGCCCGATGCTGGGGAACGTCATCGCGTTCCGCCGGTTCCGGCCGGGCGGCAGCATCTTCGGCGAGGAATGGGTAGGGCTGCTCTACGTCGACATGTTCATCAACGACCCGACGTTCTGGCAGGTGTTCGGCAACACGTTCGCCATCGGGGCGCTCACGCTGGTCGTCGGCTTCCCGCTGCCCATCGTCCTGGCCCTCCTGCTCAACGAGGTGCGCAAGAAGGCGTTCAAGCGGGCGGTCCAGTCGATCTCCTACCTGCCGCACTTTCTCTCCGTCGTGATCGTCGCCGGCATGGTCATGCAGCTCCTGTCGCTGCAGGGCACCGTCAACCAGATCACCGAGGCCCTGGGCGGGGAAGCCGTCCCGTTCCTGCAGCGGCCGGAGTGGTTCCGCACGATCTACGTCGGGTCCGAGGTGTGGCAGACCCTCGGGTGGGGGACGATCCTCTACCTCGCCGCGCTGACGACGGTCGACGCCTCGCTCTACGAGGCCGCGCGGATCGACGGCGCCAACCGGTGGCGGCAGACGTGGCACGTCACCATCCCGGGGATCCGGCCCACCATGATCACGCTGCTGATCCTCAACATCGGGACCTTCCTCAACGTCGGGTTCGAGAAGGTCCTTCTCCTGTACAGCCCGCTGACCTACTCCACGGGTGACGTCATCTCGACGTACCTGTACCGCGTCGGCCTGGTGTCCAACAACCTCAGCTATGCGGCGGCGATCGGGCTGTTCCAGGCCTGCATCGGGCTCGTCATGGTGCTGTCGGCGAACCTCATCTCGCGGCGAGTGACGGGAGCAAGCCTGTGGTGACCCAGAACGCCATGACGACGCCGTCCGTCCGAGCGGGCGCGGGCACACCGGTCGGCCCGCGCGACACCAGGGGCTACCGGGCCTTCACGGCGGTGAACACGGTGGTGCTCCTGCTGGTGTGCGCGGTGATGCTCTACCCGTTCGTGACCGTGCTCGCCCAGTCCTTCTCCAGCCCTGGCGCGATCAAGGCGGGCCTGGTCAGCGTGTGGCCCGTCGGGTTCAACCTCGACACCTACCGGGCCGTGGCACAGAACGGAACGTTCTGGAACGCGTACGGCAACACCGTCCTGTACACCGTCCTCGGCACCACCATCGCGATGGTCCTCACGACGACCTTCGCGTACGCGATCTCCAAGCCGCACCTGCGGGGCCGGAGCGTGCTCATCGGGATCGCCGTCTTCACGATGTTCTTCAACGGGGGCATCGTCCCGAACTACGTGCTGATCTCGGCCCTCGGCATGAAGAACACCATGTGGGCGGTGATCCTGCCGGGTGCGATCTCGGTGTTCAACCTCCTGGTGATGAAGGCCTTCTTCGAGAGCCTGCCCCGGGAGCTCGAGGAGGCCGCGCAGATCGACGGGCTGGGCTGGTTCGGCATCTTCCGCAGGATCGTCCTGCCGCTGTCGAAGCCCGTGATCGCCACGATGATCCTGTTCTACTCGGTCGCGTACTGGAACGACTGGTTCGCGGCGTTCCTCTACCTCGACAAGCAGGACCTCTTTCCCGTCACGCTCTTCCTGCGCAACCTCATCGCGGGCGCGTCGACCACGGCGTCCGAGGGAGCGGCGGTCGCCGGGACGACGACAGCTGCCATCAACGCGAACATCCAGTCCGTGACGATGATCCTGACGATCATCCCGATCCTGTGCGTCTACCCGTTCGTCCAGCGCTACTTCGTCTCGGGCGTCATGCTCGGCTCGGTCAAGGGCTGAGCGGGTCCGACGGGCTCGGCCACCGCCGCCGGTGGTCGAGCCCGTCGCGTCTCAGGCCTCGCCCTACTGCTCGGTGATGCCCAGGTCCGGCCCCCCGACGAACGACGCCCGCGCCCCGGCCGCGCCGTGGAGCTCCAGCAGGACCAGCTCGTTGTCGGTGTCGCGCACCAGCGGGCCCGGCACGTACAGCGTGTGCGTGGGGCCGAGGCTCCAGTACCGGCCCAGCAGCTCGCCGTTGACCCAGGCCAGGCCCTTGGACCAGCCGTCGAGCCGCAGGAAGTGGTCGGCGCCGCCCGCCGAGTCGAACGCCGCCCGGTACAGCCCGGCCCCGACCGGACGCGGCTCGCCGCCGTCGCCCACGACCGGCATCGCCCGGCCCGGCGCGTCGAGGGCCGCGCGCAGCAGCTCCGGCGCGTCCTCGACGCGCAGCGCGCCGGCCTCCCACTCGTCCAGCGTGCGGGTCGCCGTGCGCACCGGCCCGATCAGGCCCTTGGGCTCGCCGATCCGGGGCCCGTAGTTGACCCTGCCCTGGTCCTCAACCAGCAGCGTGAGGTCGCCCGCGCGGGCGGGCAGCGCGACGGCGAAGGTGTGCGACGCGCGGTCGAGCACGCCCACCTGCTCGTCGTCCACCAGCACGACGGCGCGGTCGCGCACCTCGGCGACGGTCAGCACGAGGTCGTCGGGCGCGATCCGCGTGCGGTAGACGGCGAAGCCCGACCACAGCCGCAGGTCGTCGGTGGTAGGCGTCGAGCCGAACGCGCGCAGGTCCTCGCGCAGGAGGCTCGGCAGCGCGTGGGCCAGCGGCACGTGGGTGGTCAGGTCGACGTCCAGCACCGGCGCCGGGGCGGGCGCGCCGGCGTCCGTCGCCCCGACCTGCGGCACCGCCAGGTGCTTGGCGATCACCTCGCGCATCGCGTGGTACTTGGCCGTAGGCGTGCCGTCCTCGGCGAGCGGCGCGTCGTAGTCGTACGACGTCGTGATGGGCCGGTAGATGCCCTTGTCGTTCGCGCCGTTGGTCAGCCCGAAGTTGGTGCCGCCGTGGAACATGTACAGGTTCACGGAGCCGCCCGCCGCGAGCAGGTCGTCCAGGTCGGCCGCGTTCGCCTCGGCGGGAGCGACGTGGTGCTCCAGGCCCCACGAGTCGAACCAGCCGTTCCAGAACTCCATGCACATCAGCGGGCCCGTGGGCTGGTGCCGTCGCAGGATCTCCAGCCGCTCCGTGCTGCGCGAGCCGAACGTCGCGGTCTTGTGCAGCTCCGGCAGGCCGCCGCGGGCGAGCATCTCGTCGTCCGCCTGGTCGCAGGTGAACAGCGGCACGTCGATGCCCTGCTCGCGCGTGAGGTCCACGAGGGCGCGCAGGTACTTCTGCCGCTCCGGCAGGGGGTCGTTCCCGTAGGCCCCGTACTCGTTCTCCACCTGCACCATGAGCACCGGCCCGCCGCGCGTCACCTGACGCTCGGCTACCAGCGGCAGCAGGTTCGCGAAGTACGTGCCGATCGCCGCGAGGAACCGCGGCTCGTGCCGCCGCACGCCCACGGCGCGGCGCTGCCCTGAACCTGTCGAAGGGTCGGCGAACAGCCAGCCGGGCAGCCCGCCGCCGTCCCACTCCGCGCAGATGTAGGGCCCCGGCCGCACGATGGCGTACAGGCCCTCGGCGGCCACCAGGTCGAGGAACCGGCCGAGGTCGCGCCGCCCGGTCAGGTCGAACGACTCCGGGTCGGGCGCGTGGAAGTTCCACGGCACGTACGTCTCGATGGTGTTCAGGCCCATGAGCCGGGCCTTGCGGATCCGGTCGGCCCACTGGTCGGGGTGCACGCGGAAGTAGTGCAGCGCACCGCTGACGACCTGCATCCGCTCGCCGTCGAGCAGAAAGTCCTCGGGTCCGATCTCGAACGTGGCCATGTGTGGTTCCTCAGGGGGGTGCGGTCGTGCGGCGGAGGCACGAGGCGTGGGGGGTAGGTGGGGACACGGGACGACGGCGGGGGAAGCCCCCGCCGTCGTCCCGGTCAGCTCAGCCGCGACTCACTCGGAGACGGTGAAGCCCTGTTCGTTGCCGTACTTGACGATCGACTCCTGCCAGGCGGCCAGGCCGTCCGACAGCGGGGTCGAGCCCGTGTACGCCTGGCCCACGGTGTCGGGGAAGATGCTGTTGGCGTAGACCTGGTACGGCAGGTACTGCCAGCCCGGGACGACGCCGGTGGCCGACGCCGAGAGCACCTCGTTGATCTTCTGCCCGCCGAAGTACTCGGACTCCTCGGCGAGGAACTTCTCGTCGGTGAGGTCGGCGAGCGTCGCCGGGAAGTTGCCGCCCTCCAGGCGGGTGGCCACGCCGTCGCCGGCGTTCGCGTACTGCAGGAACCCGTAGGCCAGCGCCTTCTTCTCGCTCGCCTGGGTGATCGACAGCGCGGAGCCGCCGTTCTCGGCGGTCTCGGTGGCGCCCGCCGTCCACTGCGGCATGGGCGCGACGCGCCAGTCGCCGGACGCCGGGGCGGCGCCGGACTCCAGGTTCGCGGGCATCCACGCGCCCGTCACCAGGGCGGCGATCTCACCGCTGCCCAGGCCCTGGAACCACTCGTCGGACCAGGCCGGCACGTCGGCGACGAGGTCGTCGTCGAGCAGCTGCTGCCACATCTCGGCGAACTTCGTCGAGCCCTCGTCGCCGAGGTCCACGGTCACGTCGGTGCCGTCCACCGCGAACGGGTGGCCGCCGGCCTGCCAGATCATCGACGTCGCGAAACCGGCGTCGCCGTTGTCCGCGGTGATGTACGTGTTCGGGTCCGACTCGTGGATCTTCTTCGCGGCGTCGACGAACTCGTCCCAGGTGGCCGGCACCTCGACGCCCGCCTCCTCGAAGGTCTTCGCGTTGTAGAACAGCGCCATGGGGCCGGAGTCCATCGGGAGGCCGTACACGGCGTCACCGCTGGTCACGGCGCCCCACGGGCCGGGGGAGTAGGTGTCGTCGAGGTCGCTCGCGCCGTACGGCGCGAGGTCGGCCAGCGACTCGCCGATGGAGAACTGCGGCAGGGCGTAGTACTCCATCTGCGCGACGTCGGGCACACCCGAGCCGGCGCTGATCGCGTTCTGCAGGGCCACGTAGTGGTCGTTGCCGGTGCCGACGTTCGCCAGCTCGACGTTCACGTTCGGGTACTCGGCCTCGAAGTCCTTGACGACCTGGTCCAGCGTGGGCTCCCAGGCCCAGACCAGCAGGTCGCCGCCCTCCTCGAGGGCCGCGGAGACGTCCTCGGGGGAGACGGTCTCCGCGGCGTCGCCGCCGTCGGACCCCGAACCGCACGCGGTCAGGGTGAGCGCCAGGGCGCTCGCCGCGGCGAGCACGCCCAGCGCGCGGTGGTGGCGGATGGTCATGGTGGTTCCTCTCACTTCATCGTCAAGCGGATCGGTCTCTGGTGGAGCGGGTGCGTGCTACTCCTTGACGCTGCCGGCGGCGAGACCCGACTGCCAGTAGCGCTGGAGGAGCAGGAAGGCCGCGATGAGCGGCAGGATGGTCAGGAGCGAGCCGGCGATGACGAGGTTGAAGATCGCCTCGCCGCCCGCCGTCGTCGCCTGCGCGTTCCACGCGTTCAGGCCCAGCGTCAGCGGGTACCAGTCCGGGTCGCGCAGCATGGTCAGCGGCAGGAAGTAGTTGTTCCACGTCGCCACCACGGTGAACAGCAGCACCGTGACGATGCCGGGCGCCATCATCGGCAGGCACACCTGGAAGAAGGTGCGCGCCTCGCTGGCGCCGTCGATCCGGGCGGCCTCCATGATCTCGTCGGGCACGGCGTCGGCCGCGAAGGTCCACATGAGGTAGAGCCCGAACGGCGAGATGAGCGACGGGATGATCACGGACCAGGGCGTGTTGGTCAGGCCGAGGTTGGCGAACATCAGGAACGTGGGCACCGCCAGGGCGGTGCCGGGCACCGCCACGGCACCGATGACGACGGCGAACACGGCGCGCTTGCCGGGGAAGTCGAACTTGGCGAGGCCGTAGCCGCCGAGCAGGGCGAGCAGCGTGGCGCCGCCAGCGCCGGCCACCACGTAGAGCAGCGTGTTGAGGAACCAGCGCCCGAAGACGCCGCCGTCGTAGGTCAGGACGCCGGTGATGTTGTCCCACAGGGCGAAGTCGCCGCTGAACCACAGGCCGAACGAGCTGAACAGGTCGGGCTGCGTCTTGGTCGCGTTGATCAGCAGCCACACGAGCGGGATCAGCGCGTACAGGCCGATCAGCGCGGTCAGCACCGTCAGCAGGATGCTGCGCGTGGGCCGGGCGTGCGAGGTGCGGCGGTTGGAGCGCAGGCGCGGAGGGGACTTGCGGGGGCGCACGGTGGGCGCGGACAGCAGGACGTTCGTCATGGCTCAGGCCTCCTTGCGCATGCCGCGCAGCTGCACCACGTAGGCCACGAGCATCGTGAGCACGCCCATGATGATCGCCACCGTGGCCGAGTAGTTGTACTGCTGGCCGGAGAAGGACAGCGAGTAGGCGTACAGGTTCGGGGTGTAGTGCGTCGAGATGTAGTTGGGCGACAGCGGCTGCAGGATGCTCGGCTCGTTGAAGAGCTGGAACGAGCCGATGATCGAGAAGATCGTCGCGACCACGAGGGCGCCCCGGATCGCGGGCAGCTTGATCGCCGAGATCACGCGCCACGGGCCGGCGCCGTCGATCTCCGCGGCCTCGTACAGCGAGGCGGGGACCACGCGCAGGGCCGAGTAGAAGATCAGCATGTTGTAGCCGACGAACTCCCAGGTCACGATGTTGCCGATCGCGGGGAGCACCAGCGCGGAGGCCAGCGGATCGGGGATGCTCGTGCCGAACAGGTCGTTGATGTTGCCGACCAGGCCGAACCGCTCGCCGTACATGAAGCCCCACATCAGGGCGGCGACGACGCCGGGCACCGCGTACGGCAGGAAGATCGTCAGGCGGAAGAAGTCACGCCCGTACAGGCGGCCGCTGTCGATCGCGAGGGCGACCAGCAGCGAGATGCCGAGCATCACCGGCACCTGGACCAGCAGGAACAGCGTGACGCGGCCCGCGCCGTCCCAGAACTGGGGGTCGCTGAGCACCCGGGCGTAGTTGTCGAATCCTACGAACGACGTGCCGCCCACGAGCTGCGTCTGGAACAGGCTCAGCCAGAGCGAGTAGACGATCGGCGCGAGGAAGACCAGGGCGAACACGGCCATGAAGGGTCCGACGAACCCCCATCCGGTCCAGCGGGAGCGGCGTCGTGTCCGCCCCAGGGTCTTGGGCACGGCCGGCGGCGATGCGAGCGTGGTCAAGGGAAGTCGCTCCTTCACGAGTGGGGTCAGCATGTCGTCGTGTTGACGTAAACATGGTGACGCGGACTAGGGTGCTCGTGAGTTACCGGAGGTGTCAAGCGCACACCGGTGCGAGGCACATCACGAGGAGGTGGATGCCGTGGAGGGCAGAGGTCCGTCCCTGGGCGATGTCGCGGCGCTGGCGGGAGTGTCGACCCAGACCGTGTCCCGGGTGTCGATGGGGCTCGACAACGTGCGTCCCGCGACGCGCGACAAGGTGCTCGCGGCGATGGCGCAGCTCGGCTACGCCCCGAACACCGCGGCCCGGGCGCTGCGGTACGGGAGCTTCCGGACCATCGGCATGATCGCGCACGGGCTCGCCCGGACCGGCGAGTCGCGCACCATCGAGGCGGTGGTCGAGGCGGCGCGCAGGGAGGGCTACACGGTCACGCTGATCGACGTCGAGAACCCGTCGTCCGACGTGGTCTCCGCCGCGGCGACCCGGCTCTCCCACCAGGCGATCGACGGGCTGGTGATCATCCGGGCCGAGACCGTCACGCCCGACCGGCTCGCGCTGCCGTCCCGGCTGCCCGTGGTCGTGTCGGACTCGCGGTTCGTGGGCCACCACCCTGCCGTCGGCGCGGACCAGGTGGACGGCGCCCGGCAGGCCACCGCGCACCTCCTGGACCTGGGGCACCGCACGGTGCACCACGTGCGCGGGCCGGCCGGGTCCGCGCCCGCGCAGCTCCGCGAGGAGTCCTGGCGCGCCACGCTCGTCGCGGCCGGGCGCCCCGTCCCCGAGGTGGTCCCGGGAGACTGGACGGCGGGTTCGGGGTACGACGCCGGACGGCGCCTCGCCGCGGACCCCGAGGTCACCGCGGTGTTCTGCGCCAACGACGAGATGGCCGCCGGCGTGCTCCGGGCGCTGCACGAGGCGGGCCGCACGGTGCCGGGCGACGTGTCCGTGGTGGGGTTCGACGGCATCCTGCTGGCCGAGTACCTCTGGCCGCCGCTGACGACGGTGGTGCAGGACTTCGGCGAGATCGGCCGGCGCCTGGTGGCCCGACTGCTGCGCGAGGTCCGGGCCGGTGCGGGCGGCGACGCCGCCGCTGAGGTGGCCGGCGGTGTCGACGGGGACGACGAGGGCGGTGACGAGGCCGCCGACCTGCACGAGGTGGTCCCGGTGGAGCTCAAGGTCCGCGAGAGCACGGCGCCGCCGCGCGGCTGAGCCGGGCCGGCGGGTGAACGTGGGGGTGACGCTGGGCACGTCCGTCGTCGTCCGGGGCGCCGCGCGACGGGCGGTCACGGCGGGCCCGGCGCGCCGGCGTCGTCGGGCCGTATGCGCCTGGCCTGGGACGCTGTCCCAGGCGGACGGTATACGGTCACCCCTGGGTCGGGGTGACCGTGCCGGGATCGTTACCCGGAGCCCTCGCCGGACACGTCTCCGGCACCGAACATTCACCCCGAAACCCGTAGGATCGGCTCGATGGCGCAATCAGACGGCAGGGGTGTTACCCGAGTGGAGTCACAAACGACAGGGGCTCTGCTCGACCCGTCGACCCGTCCGACCTGGCGCAGCTCCGTCGTCGCCGCCGTCCTCGCCGCGCTGGTCTTCGGCCTCTGCATCTGGCAGGTCGTCGTCCGCGGGCCGTTCATCGCCTGGGACTGGCAGTTCCACTACTACGTGGACTCCCACCACCCCGTGGGCTGGGAGAAGATGTTCCTCGACATCGTCGCGAGCATCACGGGCGAGCGCATGTTCACCATCCCCATGGTGGGCGGCACCGCGCTGTACGTGGCCCGCAAGCAGGGCGGCCCGGGCTCGCTCTGGGAGATCTGCACGCGTCGCCCGGTGCTCGCCGTGCTGGCGGGCCTCGCGACCATCGCCCTGATCGGCTACGGCACCAAGTTCGGCCTGGGCCGCACCGGGCCGCACCACAACATGGACGTGCTGCACGCCGGCGGCCAGGCGTTCCCGTCGGGACACGCAGCCAACACGTTCTTCACCGGCTTCTTCATCCTGTGCCTGCTGTTCACCCAGCACGGCCTGCACCCGAGCGTGTCCCGGCTGCGCAAGCTGATCCCCGTCGTCGCCGTGATCGTGATGATCGCGGGTGCCCTCATGTCCTGGCTGGACTACCACTGGCTGAGCGACATCCCGGGCGGCTGGCTGCTCGGGTTCATCGCCTGCATGGTGGCGCTCTCCGTGCTGCGCGCCCCGCGCCGCGAACGAGAACCCGCGCCGCCGGCTGCGCCGCCGGCCTAGAGCCGCTGCGGCGGCGCGACCGCGCGCCTCAGAGCCGCCCCAGGGCGTCCGCCACGAGCTCCCCGACGACGTCGCGCACCGCCGCGCGGTCCGCCGGCACCAGCCCGATCCGGGTCCGGCGGTCCAGCACGTCGTCGGCGTCGAGCGCGCCCTCGTGGGTGACCGCCCACTCGATCTCGGCGCGCGTGACGTCCAGGTGCCCGGTGCCCGCACTGTCCTGTCCGACGGCGTCCGTCGCCCCCGGCAGCGCGGCGGCGGCCAGCACGTCGGCGGCCTCGGCGCCGTACCGGGCGACGAGGGCGGGGGCGAGGGGCGGTTCGCCCGCCCGTGCCGCCGTACGCACGTCGACCGGCGGCTGCGCCCGCGGCAGCGCCCGCTCCGGTGCCCCGACCAGCGGCAGGTCCGCCGTCCAGCACGGGCCCGCGGTGAGCCCGGCATGCTGGACGGCCAGGTCGACGGCGTCCTCGGCCATGGTCCGGTAGGTCGTCAGCTTGCCGCCGAGCACGTTCACCGCGCCCGTCGCGGCCGAGACGGCCACGAGGTGCCGGCGGGAGACGTCGGACGAGCCCAGCCCCGCGCCGTCGCCCGGCCCGGCGGAGTCCACCAGGGGCCGCAGCCCCGCGTAGGCGCCCACGACGTCGTCGGGCAGCAGGGGCCGGTCCAGCACCCGGGAGACCGTGGCCAGCAGGAAGTCGATCTCCGCCCGGGTGGGCTCGGGGACGTCGGGGACGGGGCCGGGCGCCTCCTCGTCGGTGATGCCGATGATCACGCGTCCGAGCTGGGCCGGCAGCGCGAACACGAACCGGGAGGTGGACCCGGGCACCGGCACCATGAGCGCGCCCGCGGGGTGGCCCAGTCGCGCGGCGGGCACCACGACGTGCGTGCCGCGGCTCGGGCGCAGGCGCACCGAGGGGTCCACGGTCCCGGCCCAGACTCCCGTCGCGTTCACGACGACGCGGGCGTACGCCCGCAGCCCGGAGCCCGTCAGCGTGTCCGTCAGCGTCGCGCCGTCCGCGTGCAGCTCCGTGGCCCGGACGCGGGTGAGGATCTTGGCACCGCGCCCCGCGGCGGTGCGGGCCAGGGCGACGACGAGCCGCGCGTCGTCGACGAGCTGGCCGTCGTGCGCCACCCACGCCCCGCGCAGGTGCTCGCGGGCGACCGCCGGCACGAGCCGGGCGGCCTCGCCCGGCCGGGCCAGGTGCGGCGCGGGCAGCACGACGGACGACGTCCCGGCGTCGCGCCGCAGCAGGTCGCCGAGCCCGAACCCGATGCCCGCCGTGATGCCCTGCCGCGGCCCCACGCCCTGGGTGAGCGGCAGCACCTGCGGCAGCGCCCGGACCAGGTGCGGCGCGGTGCGCGTCATCAGCACGTGTCGCTCGCGCGCGCTCTCGCGGGCCACGCCGACGTCGCCCGTGGCCAGGTACCGCAGGCCGCCGTGCGCCAGCTTGGAGCTCCACCGGGACGTGCCCCACGCCAGATCGTGCGCCTCGACGAGGGCGACGGACAGGCCGCGCGCCGCGGCATCCAGCGCCACGCCGGCGCCGGTCACGCCGCCGCCGACCACGAGCAGGTCCACCGGCTCGGCGGCGAGCTCGTCGAGCTCGCGCTCGCGGCGCCGGGCGGTGAGGGCGGTGCGCTGCATCGGTCTGCTCCGGGGTCGTGTTCGAGGTCGGGTTCGCGGCGGGTTCGGGTTCGGGTCGGGTTCGGGGTGGCGGACGCCGGTGCACGTGTCGAGGTCAGGGGCGGAGGTACCCGTCCAGGGAGCGCGCGAGCTCGGCCCGCAGGGCGGCGTCGTCGATCACGGTGGTGACGGTCCGGTGCGAGAGCACCGCCGACTGGGAGATGAGCAGCACCATGACCGCCATGTCCGGGGCGGACCCCGCCCGCACCGTGCCGCCCTGCTGGGCCGCGGCGACCGCGGCGGCGAGCCACTCGAGGATCACGCGCTGCGACCGGCCGATCCGCTCGAAGGCGTACCGCGTGAAGACCTCGGGCTCCTCGGTCAGGAGGTGCCCGTACACCGGGTCTGCCCGCAGCAGCTCGCCGAACCGCACCACCTTGTCGACGATCGTCGCGCGGTCGGCGGCCCGCGGGCCCACCGCGGTGATCACGAGCTGGGCGCGGTGCGCGAGCAGGGCGCGCAGCACGTCGTCGGCGGACTCCCAGCGGCGGTAGACCGTGGGTCGCGAGACGCCGGCCGCGCGGGCGAGCTCCGTGACGGACAGGCCGCGGGTGCCGCGCGTGGCGACCAGCCCCGCGGCAGCCTCCAGCAGGCGCGCCTCGGTGCGGTCGGGGGCGACGTCGGGACCGGGCTCGCCGGATCTGGGGTCGTCGGTTCCGGAGTCGCCGGATCCGGGGTCGCCGAAGGCGTCCGGTGCCGGCGAGATCCCCTCCAGGGGTGCATTACGAATTGTCATCTTGTGTAACACTGTAACGCGGCGCCGGTCGGTAGCCAAGGACCGGCCGCCGCCGACCACGACCCGGCCGGCGACACGACCGGCCGTCGACACGACCCGGAGGACGCGTGAGCACACAGCCCGACGACGAGCGCATCGACATGCGGTGGGACGGCTGGGGCGACCCGGCCCGCGCGCACGGACTCCCGGGCGGCGTGAAGCTCCTGCTCACGGCCGTGCTCGGCCGCACGCCCGCGCCGCCGCCCGGCCCCGACCTCGCCGACGTCGCGATCAGCACCCCGCCCCTGCCCGCCGACGACGTCGCGGCGCTCGCGGCCGCCGTCGGCGCCGAGCACGTGGACACCGGCCACGACGTGCGGCTGCTGCACGCCGGCGGCAAGTCCACGCCGGACCTGCTGCGCCGCCGGCTCGCGGAGCAGGCGGCGCCGGGCGCCGTCGTGCGCCCGGGCTCGGAGGACCACGTCGCCGCGGTGCTGGCCGTCGCGGTCGAGCGTGGCCTCGCGATCGTGCCCTTCGGCGGGGGCACCGCCGTGACCGGAGGCCTCGCGCCGGACGCCGGGCCGCACCGGGGCGTGGTCAGCCTCGACCTGCGCCGGCTGACCGGGCTCGTCGCCCTGGACGACGTCTCCCACGAGGCGACCTTCCACGCGGGGACGACGGCGCCCGCCGCCGAGGCCGCGCTGGCCGGGCGGGGCTTCGAGCTGGGGCACTTCCCGCAGAGCTTCGAGTTCGCGACCCTGGGCGGGTTCGCCGCCATGCGGTCCTCCGGCCAGAACTCCGCCGGGTACGGGCGGTTCGACGCCATGGTGACCGGCCTGCGGGTGGTCACGCCCACGGGCACGCTCGACCTGGGCCGGGCGCCCGGCTCGGCGGCCGGGCCCGACCTGGTCCGCTGGTTCCTGGGCTCGGAGGGCAGGTTCGGCGTGATCACGCAGGTGCGCCTGCGCGTGCACCCCACGCCCGAGACGCGGCTGTTCGACGCCTGGACCTTCCGCGACTTCGCCGCGGGCGCCGACGGCCTGCGCCGCGTGGCGCAGCTCGGCACCGGCCCCACGGTGCTCCGGCTGTCCGACGAGGAGGAGACGGCCGTGTCCCTGGCCCAGGTCGGCAACATCGGCAAGGCGCTGACGCGGGGCTGCTCCGCCGTCGTCCTGCACGAGGGGCCCGCGGACCTGGCCGCCGCACGCCGGGAGGCGACCACACGTGTGCTGCGCGCTGCGGGCGGGCGGCCCGCCGCCGAGAAGCTGGCCGCGTCCTGGGACCACGGCCGGTTCAGGGCGCCGTACCTGCGCGACGCGCTGCTCGCCGCCGGCGTCTTCTGCGAGACGCTGGAGACCGCCACCACCTGGTCGAACCTGGCCGCGCTCAAGGCGGCCGTCACCGCCGCCCTGGCCGAGGGGTTCGACCGGGAGCACGCGAAGCACCGCATCCTGTGCCACATCTCGCACGTCTACCCGACAGGCGCCTCGCTGTACTTCACGGTGATCGCGGGGCTCGGCGTCGAGCCGCTGGAGCCGTGGGACCGGGTCAAGTCCGGCGTGAACGACGCGATCATGGCCGCGGGCGGCACCATCAGCCACCACCACGGCGTCGGCACCGATCACGCGCCCTGGCTGGAGCAGGAGATCGGCGCCACGGGCCTGCGTCTGCTCCGGGCGGTGCGGGCCGAGCTGGACCCGTCCGGGATCATGAACCCGGGCGCCCTGCTGGGATGACACCTCGGGTAGGTTGCGGCCATGACTGAGCAGGTCGGGCACATCGCGGTGCTCGTCAACCCCGCCTCGGGGCACGGCGTCGGGGCGGACAGCGGGCAGGTCGCCGTCGAGCGCCTGCGGGCCCGGGGCGCGCGCGTCACGGTCTACCAGGGCGCGGACGAGGGCGAGACCGTCGCGCTCGGGCGGCAGGCCGTCGACACGCGGCCCGACGTCGTCGTGGTGGTCGGCGGCGACGGCACCGTCTCGTCGGTGCTGGGGCCCGTGCTGGCCGCGGGCGTCCCGCTGGCCGTGATCCCCGGCGGCACCGGCAACGACCTCGCGCGCGAGCACGGCATCCCGCTGGACGACGCCGCGGCTGCCGCCGACCTCGTGCTCGACGGCGCGCGCCGCCAGGTCGACACGGGCACCGTCACGGCCGCCGACGGCACCGTGCGGCACTTCGTCACCGTGCTGTGCGCGGGCCTCGACTCGCGCACCAACGAGCGCACCAACCGCATGACGTGGCCGCGCGGGCCGGCGCGGTACCTGGCCGCCGTCTACCTCGAGTGGCTCCGGCTGCGCCGGTTCGCCTACCGGCTGGAGCTGGCGGGGGAGGCCGGGGCTGGTGCGGGAGGGCCTGGTGCAGCGGGGCCTGGTGCAGCAGGGCCTGGCGGGGCGGGGCCCGGCGGGGCACCGGCGTCGGGCCTACGCGTGCTGGAGCAGGACGGGTACATGCTCGCGATCGGCCTGACCAGGACCTACGGCGGCGGCGTGCCGATCTGCCCCGGCGCGGACCCGGCCGACGGCCTGCTCGACCTCACGCTGGTCCAGGCGATGGGCCGGTTCCGGCTGCTCGCGTTCGACGCGCTCATCAAGGCCGGCACGCACGTCGAGCGACCGGAGGTCACGACGCTGCGGGCGTCCGTCGTCCGCCTGACGGCCCCGGCCGGCCTGGTCACGTACGCGGACGGCGAGCCGATGGGACCGGTCCCGGTGACGATCGAGGCCCACCGCCGGTCCCTGACCCTCTGTGTCCCGTCCTGACGCCCAGGGGCTGCTGCCCTCATCCCCTTTGAGGCCCGGCTTTCTTCGCTCTGAGCCGGCCCAGAGCGAAGAAAGCCGGGCCTCAAAGAGGATGTCGGATGGCGGAGGGTGTCGGACGGCGGGGGTGTCGGACGGCGGAGGGTGTCGGACGGCGGGGATGCCGGACGGCGGGTCAGGCTCCCGCGAGGTCCCCTGCCACCAGGCTCAGCTCGCGGCGGGCGTGCGGCGGCACGACCTCGCCCGGGATGCTCAGCCCGACGGCCCACGACGTGTCGTCACCCACGCGGCGGGGGACGAGGTGCGCGGCGCAGGCGATGTCGTTGCGGAACTCCCCGTGCTCCTCGACGACGGCGTCGGGGCGCAGGCGGGCGAGCTGGGCGTCGAGCGACGTCATGTCGGCCGCGGTCCGGGGCGTGAACTTGCGCATCCCGGCGTCGACCACGAGCTCGTGACGCTCGCGGCGGGACATGCCCAGCAGCAGCGCCTTGCCGAGCGCGGTGGCGTGCGCCGAGACGTCGAGCCCGCGCTCCAGGTCCTCGATGTACGGGGAGCCGGGAGCCTCGGCGTAGTCGACCACGACCACCCGGCCCGCGCTGATGCGGCCCAGGTAGGCGCTGTAGCCGCTGCTCTGCGCGAGGTGGCGCAGCACCTCGCGCGTGTCGGGGCCGCGACCGAGCGAACCGAGCTGCTCGTAGAACCGGTGACTCACCTGCTCGCCGACGTCGTAGGTGCCGTCCTTGAGCCGGGTCACGTAGCCCTCGTAGGCCAGCGTGCGCACGAGGTGGTACGTGGTGGAGAGGTTGAGGCCGCTGCGGCGCGCGATCGCCTTGACGGGCAGGCCCGGGAACCGGGTGACGACCTCGAGGACGCGGAAGGCGCGGGCGACACTCTGCACGAGGTCGTCGGGGCGCTCCCGCTCGGAGTTGAGTGTCACGTGTCCCCCTTGCTCGTCGGAGTGGGCCGACAGTACCTGTAGTACCTCTGTGACGGTGCCTTTTCGAGAGTGCACTGTCGAGGGTGAACGTGGTCCGGCGGGTCTCGACAGGGTGGTACGAGGGTGCGACAGTTTGTCTGCCCTCGCTGACATGTTAGCCACGGGTGTGGCCGAGGTCACGGTACAAAACAGCAACGCGGGTGGGTTCACCCTGGGCGATCGAGGGCGACTGCACAGATACGGTGAGTCAATGAAAATACACGAACTGGGTGATATCCGACAAGTCCCCCCGAGGTCACCGGACCGCCCGCGCGGGCCGGAGCCGTCCCCCGAGAGGCCCGCGACCGTGCTCGATGACCTGCGCAACACCCAGGACCGGCCCTGGCGAGGCACGCGGCCGTTGCGGCTCGACGCCGTCACGCACCTGCGGCCGCTGGTCGAGGCGTCGGGGCTGGCCGAACCGCGCGAGCTCTACGACGAGCTCGGGGCGCAGTGGGGCGAGGTGGCCCCGGTCGAGCTGGAGCCCGGCGTGCCCGCGTGGCTCGTCATGGGGCAGCGGCTCGTGTACGACATCATGCGCAACGAGCACGTGTTCGGCACCGACCCGCAGCTCTGGAACGGGCACGCGCGCGGCGGGCTGCCGCGGACGTCGGGCCTGCGCCCCGTGCTCACGTCCCACCAGCGCTTCTCCGCCAACCACGCCGACGGCGCGCTGCGGCAGCGCCTCCGCGTCCCCCTCGACGACGCGTTCGAGCAGCTCTCCGAGCCGCTCACGGCCGCGAAGGTGCGGTCGTTCTGCAACCTGCTCATCGACCGCTTCGAGGACCGCGGCCGCGCGGACCTGATGCTGGAGTACGCGTCGGTGATCCCGCTCCTCGTGGTCGCCGACATGATCGGCTTCGACCCGGAGGACGGCCAGCGCCTGTTCGACCTGACCCGCCGCATGGCCGGGGGCGGCACCGACGCCGCCGACGCCGTGCACGAGCTGGACCGGATGCTCGGCGACCTCGTGGCGGTGCGCCGGGAGCACCCGCGGCGCGACCTGGCGAGCTCGCTGGTGGCCCACCCGAACATGCGGGACGACGTCGAAGTCACCCACACCCTCC
This sequence comes from Promicromonospora sp. NPDC019610, assembly GCF_044389365.1. Taxonomy (NCBI): domain Bacteria; kingdom Bacillati; phylum Actinomycetota; class Actinomycetes; order Micrococcales; family Promicromonosporaceae; genus Promicromonospora; species Promicromonospora sp. NPDC019610. Next base: position 206,844 of record NZ_JBIRXX010000004.1, read on the forward strand.
TCACCGTGGCCTACTCGGGCAACCTGACACTGACCGCCTGGGTGGCGCAGACCCTCCTGCTCACCCTGGCGGACGCGCGGTTCTCGGGACGGCTGCACGGCGGCCGCATCGACCTGGACAGCGCCATGGACGAGGTGCTGTGGCGCTCGACGCCGACCCTGCACAGCCTGCCCCGGTTCGCCCGTCAGGACGTGGTGCTCGACGACAAGCTCGTTGCCGCGGGCGACCCACTCGTCCTGGCGATCCACGCGGCGAACACGGACCCGCGGATGGACACCGGCGACCCGTGGGACCACGTCGGCAGCCGGGCCCACGTCTCCTTCGGCACCGGCCCGCACGCCTGCCCGGCGCCCCGCACGGCCCGCGTCATCGCGCGGATCGCCGTCGAGACGGTGCTGCGCCGGCTGGAGGTCGTGCTGCGGATCCCCGCCGCCGACGTCGCATGGGACCGGGCGCTGTGGATCCGCCAGCCGGTGAGCCTCCCGGTCACGTTCCCCGTGCCCGTCGAGAAGGCCGGGCCGCCCGACCACGCATGACCGGCGGGCAGGCATAGCACGCGACCCCTGGGCAGGTGGTAGTGCCCGCGCGAAGGGTCCCGGAGGTAGGTTGCGCCTGTGAGCAAGGAGGGTCACATGCGCATCGGCATACCGGACGACGGCGGGCCGCTCGTGCCCGCCACCCCCGCGACCACCGGCCGCCTGGTCGGCCTCGGCTACGAGGTGGCCGTGGCGACGGGGGCAGGCGCGGGGGCGGGCTTCCCCGACGCCGCCTACACGGCCGCGGGCGCCGCCGTCGTGCCCGACGGCGAGGCGTGGGCCGCCGACGTCGTGGCGGTCACGCGGGCGCCGGAGGACCTCACCGCGCCCGGCCCGGCGGCGCTGCGGCCCGGGGCGGTGCTGATCGCCCAGGTCGCGCCGGCTGCCCGGCCGGACCTCGTGCGGGCGCTCGCGGCCCGCGGTGTCACCGCCCTGGCCCTGGACGCCGTGCCGCGCATCTCCCGGGCGCAGTCGCTCGACGTGCTGAGCGCGCTGTCGAACGTCGCCGGGTACCGGGCCGTGGTCGAGGCCGCCGCCGAGTTCGGCGGCATGTTCTCCGGCCAGGTCACCGCAGCGGGCACCACCCCGCCCGCGAACGTCTTCGTCATCGGCGCCGGCGTGGCCGGGCTCGCTGCCATCGGCGCGGCGGGCAGCCTCGGCGCGCAGGTCCGTGCCTTCGACGTGCGCCCCGAGGTGGCGGAGCAGATCGAGTCCATGGGCGCCACGGTGGTCCGGGCCGACGACGCCGCGCAGCAGGTCAGCGCCGACGGGTACGCCCAGGCCCTGACCGCCGGCCAGGAGGCGGCGGCCCTGCGCGCGTACGCCGTCGAGACCGCCGCGGCCGACATCGTGATCACCACGGCGCTCGTGCGCGGGACGGCGCCCACCACGATCACGGCCGAGATGGTCGCGCGGATGCGGCCCGGCAGCGTGGTCGTCGACCTCGCCGCGCCCGGCGGCGGCAACTGCGAGCTGACCGTGCCGGGGCGGCGCGTGGTCAGCGACAACGGCGTGGTGGTCCTGGGGTACACCGACCTGCCCGACCGCATGCCGCGGCACGCCTCGGAGCTGCTCGGCACCGCCGTCGCCAACCTGGTTCAGCTCGGCACCCCGGAACGCGACGGCCGCCTCGCGCTCGACCCGGACGACGTCGTCGTGCGCGGGATGACCGTGGCCGCCGGCGGCGAGGTGCTGTGGCCGCCGCCCCCGGTGGCGGTCTCGGCGCCCCGGTCGCAGGTCGATCCTTCGCGGGTCGATCCGTCCCGGGTCGAGCCCGTCGAGACCGCACCGGGGTCTCGACAAGCTCGACCGGCGGTCGTCGGTGCCACCCGCACCCGGTCCGCCCGAACGGTGCTCGTCGCCCTCGGCGCCGTGCTGGCGGCGCTGGCCGTGGCGGCCTCCCCGCCGGACCAGGCGGCCCACTTCACCGTGCTGGCGCTCGCCGTGGTGGTCGGGTTCTACGTGATCTCGCACGTCAGCCACGCCCTGCACACCCCGCTGATGTCCCAGACCAACGCGATCTCCGGGATCATCCTGGTGGGCGGGATGCTGCAGATCGGCTCGGCGGACCCGGTGGTGACCACGCTGGCCGTGCTGGCCTCGGCGGTCGCGAGCATCAACATCTTCGGCGGGTTCCTGGTGACCCACCGCATGCTCGGCATGTTCCACCACAGTCCGGGCGAGGGGGCGGGCCGATGAGCGTCGAGTCGGTGGTCCAGGCGGTGTACCTGGTGGCGGCGGTGCTATTCGTGCTGTCGCTGGCCGGCCTGTCGAAGCAGGAGACGGCGCGGCGCGGCGTGCTGCTCGGCATGACCGGGATGGCGCTCGCGCTGGTGGCGACGGTCGCGCTGGCCCTGGACCGGTCCGAGCGGCCGGTGGGTGTGACGGCCGGGCTGATCCTGCTGGTCCTCCTGGTGGGCGCGGCGGTCGGCACCTGGCGGGCGCGGACCGTCGAGATGACCCAGATGCCCGAGCTCATCGCGCTCCTGCACTCGTTCGTCGGCGCGGCGGCGGTGCTGGTGGGCTTCGGCTCCTACCTGACCGACCCCGGGACAGGCGGGGCCGCCGGCACGGCCGGGGCGGACGGCGCCGGGGCGACCGTGCACCTGGTCGAGGTGTTCCTGGGCGTGCTGATCGGCGCCGTGACGTTCACGGGATCGATCGTGGCCTTCGGCAAGCTGTCCGCCCGGCTCCGCTCGTCGCCCCTCCTGCTGCCGGGCCGCAACTGGCTCAACCTCGCCGCCCTCGTGGCCTGCGCGGGGCTGCTCTGGTGGTTCCTGGCGGCGGGGGAGGCCGGGCTGGTGCCGCTGCTGCTCATGACCGTGGTCGCCCTGGCCCTCGGCTGGCACCTGGTCGCGGCGATCGGCGGTGGCGACATGCCCGTCGTCGTCTCGATGCTGAACTCCTACTCGGGGTGGGCGGCCGCCGCGGCGGGCTTCATGCTGGGCAACGACCTGCTCATCATCACGGGCGCGCTGGTCGGGTCCTCGGGTGCGATCCTCAGCTACCTCATGTGCCGCGCGATGAACCGGTCGTTCGTCAGCGTGATCCTGGGCGGGTTCGGCGCCGAGACCGGCGTCGTGGCGCAGGGGGCGCCCGCCGAGCAGGGCACCTACCGGGAGACGACGGCGCTGGAGGTCGCCGACCGGCTGACGGCCGCCCGGTCGGTGATCGTGGTGCCGGGCTACGGCATGGCCGTGGCGAAGGCCCAGTACCCCGTCGCGGACCTCGTCGCCCGGCTCACGGCGCGCGGCACCACGGTGCGGTTCGGCATCCACCCGGTGGCCGGGCGGCTGCCCGGCCACATGAACGTGCTGCTCGCCGAGGCGAAGGTGCCCTACGACCAGGTGCTGGGCATGGACGAGATCAACGACGACTTCGCCGCGACCGACGTCGTGCTGGTGATCGGCGCCAACGACACGGTGAACCCGGCCGCCCAGGACGACCCGGGCTCGCCCATCGCGGGCATGCCGGTGCTGGAGGTGTGGCAGGCTCGGGAGGTGGTGGTCTTCAAGCGGTCGATGGCCACGGGTTACGCCGGGGTGCAGAACCCGTTGTTCTTCCGCGAGAACACCGCCATGCTGTTCGGGGACGCGAAGGACCAGGTGGAGCTCATCGTCCAGGCCCTCTGACCGCGTCGGGCACCCCGACCTGGCCAGGGCCTTTTGCATTCTGGTGGTCATGTGTGGGTGAATTGAGGGTGACGCGCTCACACCGCGCGGTAACGGGTTGGTATAAAGGGGCGCGCCAGGAAAGTCCGGCGCAGTCCCTCAGTGCGGAGGCCGAGTGTTGACACGCTCTCTCGTGACCGGAACGGCCGCGATCGTGGGGTTCCTGGTGCTTGTGGCGACCACCGAGCTCTTCTGGTTCGGGCCTCCGTCCGGCGCGCACAACGCCGGCGAGATCTTCGCCTCCGTGGGCGGCGCCGCCCTCACCGTGCTCACCTGGGCGGTCGTCGGCTGGTCCGTCGCCCGGATCGCCCGCGCCATGCGCCTGACCCGCATCTCCGTGCTCGTCGGGATGGCCGCCCCGGTCGGAGCGATCGTCGCCTTCGCGCTCTCGGTCGACCTGGACGCGTGGTCCACCGGCTTCGGCGTCCTGGCGTTCGCGGCGGCGTCCGCGGGCGTGCTGGTGACGATCCGCCGCCGCAAGGCGGTCCGGCCCACCGCGATCCCCGGGTCGAAGGGGCACCCTCCGGTGCGGATGGCCGCGTGAGCGGCGCGCCGGTCGCCGTGGTCGGCCCGGGCGCGATCGGCGGCCTCATGGCCGCCCTCCTGCAGCGCGCGGGGCACGACGTCACCGTGGTCGCCCGGGAGGCGACGGCGGCGCACATCGCCGAGCACGGGCTCGACGTGGTCTCCGACATGTTCGGGTCGTGGCACGCGCCGCTGGCGGCGTCCACCGCGGTGCCGCGCGGCGCCCGGGTACTGGTCGCGGTCAAGGCCGACGGCGTCGCCGCGACGGCGGACCTGCTCCGCGCCGCGGACCCGGCCGAGGTGATCGCGCTGCTCAACGGCGTCGAGCACATGGTGCCCCTGCGCGCGGCGGCCCCCGGAGCGGCCGTTTTCGGCGCGACCATCGCGGGCCAGACGCGGCGCACGCCCGCCGAGGGCCCCGGCCCCGCGACCGTCACGCACTCCTTCGACCTGCTCACGATCGTGGTGCCCGACGCCGCCGCCGACCTCGGCCTGACCGCCGCCCTGCGGGACACCGGCGCCGCGCTGCAGACCGGCGGCACCGAGGCCGAGGTGCTCTGGAAGAAGCTGCGGTTCCTCGCCGGCCTGTCGCTGCTGACCTCGACGTGGAAGACCGGGATCGCCGACGCGCTGGACCGCGACCCGGCGCTCACCGCCGGGCTGCTGGACGAGATCGCCGCCGTCGCCTCCGCCGAGGGCGTGCCCTCCACGGGCGACGGCCTGCGCGGCCTGCTGGCCGGGATGCCGCCGCTGACCGTCGGCTCGCTGGAGGCCGACCTGTCGGCGGGACGGCCGGGCGAGCTCGACGCGATCGGCGGCGCGATCCTGCGCGCGGGTGCGCGGCGCGGGATCGTGCTGCCGGTGCTCACCGCGACGGTGGACAAGCTGGCGGCGTCGGTCGGCCGCTAGGCGACGTCGGCCGCCCCGGCCGCCGCCGCGCCGCGAGCGAAGTGCGCTTCTACCCCGTCATTCGGCCCGGAATCAGCTAGTTTTCGGGCGCAATGGCGGGGTAGAAGCGCACTTTCGCGCGGCGGCGGGCGGACGGCGCCGGGCCGCGGCCGGTCAGCAGCAGCAGGGCCGCGGCCTCCTGGAGCAGACCGTCGGGTCGGGTCACCAGAACCGGACCGGCAGCCGGTGCCGCGCGTACACGCTCTCGACCGCCGCGCGCACCTGGGCGGGTGTACCCAGCCGTTCGTCGTCCAGCCCGAGCACCGCCAGGGTCGCGATGCCGTTGTGTTCGGACCACCAGGAGTCCAGGCCGCCGCGCATCTGCCGCAGCCGGCCGCGGGTCAGCCCCTGCGTCACGCCACGCATGAGCACGCTGGAGGCGGGCGTGCCGAGCGGCGCTGCGAACGCCGTCGGCAGCCGGCCCAGGTTCGAGGCCAGGCACAGCGGCGCGGTGCCGTCGCGCGCCGCCATCTTCGCGACGGCGTCGGGCACCATCTGCATGAGCGGCTTGAGCGGGCCCAGGGTGTCCACCCGCGTGCCGGAGGTCAGCGCCGCGAACTCCGCCTTGGACCGGGCCCGGATCTGCGCCATGTCGGCCACCACGCCGGCCCGCTCGGGCGCGGGAGTCACGGTGGTGTCCACGGCGATGGACACCCCGGACGTCGCGTTGGACCGCAGGTCGCCCGGCTGCCGCAGGCTCACGGGCAGCGACACGCGCACCGGCATGCCCGCCCGGGCGGCGCCCGCGGCGAGCAGGATCTCCGTGCACACCGCGATGAGCAGGCTGTTCGCCGTGCCGCCCGCGGCGTGTGCCGCGCGGTGCCAGGTGGAGGCGTCCGTGTCGACGACGACGATCGGCGGGTGGGCCGGCTCCGCGTCGTCGGGCCGCGGGGCGGGCCGGGGCCGGTCCGCCGACTGCTGCGCCATCAGCGGCGGCACCGGACCCTGCCGCGCCATCCGGCGCAGGCCGCCGACGGCGGCGCGCGCCTGGTCCGTCGCGTCGCGCAGGTCGGCCACGAGGCCCGTACGGATCCGCTCGCCCTCCTTGGGCAGGCGGCGCCCGTCGGACGACGGCGCGCCCTCGGCGTACCCGCCCGCGAAGGCGCCTCGGGCCGCGGCGGCGGCGACGGCCGCCTCCAGGGCGCCCACGTGCATCCCGCCGTCGGCCACCACGTGCGAGGTGAGGAGGCTGAGCAGGCTCCCGCCGCTCGTCGTCGGCGCCGCGGACAGCGCCCAGGTCGGGCCGCGCTCCGGGTCCAGGCTGACCTGGGCCTGCTCGTCCGCCCAGGCGAGCACGTAGGCCTCGGGCACCGGCGCGGACCCGATGAGCAGGTCCGGCAGCGTGGTGGACGCCGCCCACCGGGCACGGGCGCCCGGGAGGCGGCCGGGCCGCACCACCCGCTGCAGCGGCCCCTCGGCGAGGCCGCGGTGCAGCGCGCGCAGCGCGTCGAGGTCCAACGGAGCCGGCAGTCGCCAGACGGTCTGGTTGACCACGGCCACGCCGAGCACCCGGCGCGTGCGCAGGAACAGGTCGTCATCGTAGGTCAGGCGGTTGCTCGCGGCGGGGGAGGCCGCGGCCGGCGGGACGGCCGGCGGGGTGGTCGGCGTGCGGTGCGGCGGGGTGGCGGGCGGGCTGGTCACAGGGCTGGTCACTGGTTCTCCGGTGCCGGGCGGGCGGGTGGTCGGCGGGCGTGTAGGTTGCGCGCGTGCGTCATGTCATGGCCCTGGTGGGCAGTCGTGGAGATGTCCAGCCGGCCCTCGCGGTCGCCCTGGAGCTGCGCCGGCGTGGGGACGAGGTGGTCACCGGCGTGGCGCCGAACCTCGTGCCGCTGGCCGCGCGGCTGGGGCTGGACCCGGTGCCGCTCGGCATCGACTCGGGGGCGCTGCTGGGGTCGGACCTGGTGCGGCGCGACATGCGGTCCGCGCACCCGGTGCGCCGGGTGCGCGCGCTGCGCGCCGTGGCGTCGGCCGGCTGGGACGAGCTGCGCACCGGGCTGATCGCGCTGCTCGACGACGTGGGCGGCGCGGACACCGTGGTCACCGGCCTGCTGGGCCAGGAGGTGGCCGCGGCGGTGGCCGAACGCCGCGGCCTGGCCATGGCGGCGCTGCACTACTGCCCGGTGCGGGCCAACCGCGTGGTCTCGCCGGTGAGCGGCGTGCGCGGCCCGGGTGCGACCCGGGCCGTCTGGGCGCTGGGGGAGCGGGTGCGCTGGGGCCTGACCCGCCGGGCGGAGAACGCCCAGCGCGCCGCGCTCGGGCTCGGCGGCACGCGCGTGCACCTGCCCACCCGCCTGCGCGCCGCCGGGGCCGTGGAGATCCAGGCCTACGACCCGGTCCTCGCGCCGGGGCTGGCCGACGAGTGGGGTCCGCGGCGTCCGCTGACGGGCTTCCTCGCCCTGGACGACGCCGCGCGGGCGCGCCTCGGGGAGGCCGGTGCCGGCTCGGGCGGCAGCCTCGACCCGGGTCCCGACGCCGGGCTCGACTCCTGGCTGGAGGACGGCGAGCCGCCCGTCTACGTGGGTTTCGGCTCCATGCCCGTGGTGGACCCTGCCGCGCTGCTCGCCGCCGTCGACGCCGCGTGCGCCGACCTCGGGGTGCGAGCGCTGGTCAGCGCGGGCTGGAACGACTTCTCGGGAGCGGCCGGCTCCGACGGGCCGGCGGGGCAGTCCGGGGCGGACGGGCAGCCCGGGCAGACCGGGCAGCTCGGCCCCGACACGAAGCGCGTGCGCGTCGTCGGCGCCGTCGACCACGCCGCGGTGCTGCCCCGCTGCCGCGCGGCCGTGCACCACGGCGGTGCCGGGACGACGGCGGCGGCGCTGCGCGCGGGCCTGCCCGCCGTCGTCGGCTGGTACTCCGCGGACCAGCCGATGTGGGGCGAGCTGCTGCGCGGAGCGGGGGTCGGCGTCGCCCGCCGCGCGAGCACCCTCACGCAGCCCGGCGTGCTCGCCGGGGCGCTGGCCGCGGTGCTCGACGACGCCACCGCGGCGCGCGCCGCCGCGCTCGGGTCGCGGCTGAGGCCGCCGGCCGAGGCGGTCGCTGCGGCGGCGGACGCGATCACCGGCGCACACCGACCCTGAGCCCCGGTCCCGTCCACTCACCACGGGGCCGCCGGCAGCTTCCAGGCCTCGGCCTCGGCCAGCACCAGGCGGCGCAGGGTGTCGGCGTCGGCCACGCGGTCGGGGTCGAGGGCGGCGACGCTCAGCGTCGTCGTGCGGCCGGCGGTGGTGCAGAACGCGACCAGCCCGCCGCCCGCGGCGCGCAGCTCGGCCGCCGACGCGCCCTGGTAGTGCGACAGCGTGGCCACGGCGCGGACCGGCCCGCCCGCCGCCTGCGTGTAGCCCTCGGGCGGGCGGCCCAGGTTGGACGCCAGCGCGGCGGCGACCGGCGGCTGCGGCAGGCGGCTGACCAGGGTGTCCGGCAGCATCTGCACCAGCTCGAGGGGCACCGGGGCCACCCCGGGCTCCGCCTGCCCGACGGCGGTGTACGCCTCCTTGGCGGCCGCCCGGACCCAGCCGAGGTCGCGGTGGGCCAGCACGTCGGCCGGGATGGTGACGCGGGCGATCTTGGTCGAGTTGGCCCGGGGGTCGTCGGCGCCGCGGGTCGAGACGGGCAGCGCGACGGGCACGGGCTCGCCCGGGAACCGGCCGGTCGCGTGCACCAGACGGGCCAGGAACGCGACGAACCAGGTGTTCGGCGTGCCGCCGTGCGCGGCGGCGGCCTGGGTCACCTGGTCGGCGGGGAGCTCGACGTGCAGCACGGGCACGCGCCAGCCGGCGTCGGCGGCGGGGTCGGCGGAGGGGTCGGTGGCGGGGTCGGCAGGTGCGGGAGCCGCGTCCTCCGCGGCGGCGATCCCGGCCGGGCCGCCGGGCGCGGGCTCGTCCGGCGGGGGCGGCACGGGCTCGTGCCGCGTGCCCGGCGTCCCGGCCTCGATCTGCGGGGCGGCCTCCTGGGCGGCGGCCTGCGCCTTCGCCCGGGCCTTGTCCCGGGCCCAGCGCGCGACGGCGGCGGCCTGCGCCGCGGCGTCGGCGGCGTCCGCGAGCAGCGCCCGCGGGCCGCGCTCGGGTGCCGGGACGACGATCGGCTCGGCGTGCGTCGCGGCGCGCACCACGGCGTCGATCAGGGCGGCGCCGTCGGCGACGGCGTGCGCGCACGTGAGCGAGACCACCGACCCGGCGACGGTCCCGGCGCCGCCGGCGCCCGGGCGGCCGGCGACGTCCGCGGCGGAGATCCGCCAGGAGAGGCCGCGGGCCGGGTCGAGCGGCACGTCGGCCTGGGCCTGCGCCCAGGTGCCGATGCCGCCCTCGGGCACGGGCTCCGTCTGCAGGTCCAGCACCGGCAGGGTGCCCGCGGGCGCCCAGCGGTGCCGCGCGCCGGGCACGCGGGCGCGCACCACGCGCCGGTGCAGGGACCCTGCGGCGAGGCGTTCGGCCAGGTCGCGCAGGCGGTCGGCGTCGAAGGGGCCGTCGAGGCGCCACAGCACCTGGTTCACGGCGGGGCTCGCGCCGCCGTCGTGCCGGCGCAGGAACATGTCGTCGGCGAACTGCAGGCGCAGTGCGGGTGGCGGTTCCGTCACGCTCGTCTCTCCGGTCGGTTCGCGGTCCCGGAGGGGACCGTGGGCTTCAGCAGCCCGACCATACCGGGCATTACGGGGGGACTAACTTTCACCCGGCGAATCCGGTATAAAGGTCGCCGCAAGGGGACCGCGGAACTCGTCCGACGTCGTGCTGGCCGTGCCCACAGACCGATCGAGGGACCCGACCGCATGGAATACACCGAGCTTTCGGCCTACGACCTGCCCGCCGGGGTCGTGACGTCCTGGACGCCGCGGGCCGACGCCGGACGCTGGCAGCAGGACCCGCGCGACCTCTCGCCGGGGCACGAGGCGCACCTGCGCGACTCCGAGCCGGGCTCCTGGATCGGCTCGGTGCTGCGGGTCCCCGGCCCGTACGAGGCGGAGCCGCTGCGCCGCGCGATCCACGCCTGGATGAGCCGCCACGAGGTGCTGCGCACCACCGTGACCCGCGACGCCGGTGCCGGCTGGCGGCGCGTGACTGCCCCGGCCGAGGCCGTCGCCGTCCGCGACCTCGTGGTCGGCCACCTGACCGCCGAGCAGGTCACGGCGCTGCTGCCCAGCCTGCTCGCCGACGTCTCGCCGACCGCGTGGCCGCACTGCGTCCTGGCCAGCGTGGTGCCGGCGGACGCGGCTGGTCCCGGCTCCGACGGTTTCGTGCTCGCGTTCGGCGCCGACCACTCGGTCATGGACGCCTACTCCCAGCTCCTGTGGTTCGAGGAGATCGTCTCGCTGTACGACGCCGCCCGCCGGGGCGTGCCGGACGCCGAGCTGCGCGCGCTGGAGGTGGGCTCCCACGTGGACTTCTCCGCGGAGGACCGCAAGCTCGCCATGACGCTCGCCGCCGACGGCGAGCCCGTGCGCCGCTGGCTCGACTTCCTCGGCCCCGGCGCCACGTTCCCCCGCTACGGCGCAGAGGGCGTCACGCATCCGGCCGCCGACGCCGCCGAGGCCGCCCGCCCGCAGGCCTCCCGGTCGGCGTGGCTCGCGACCGCCGACCAGACCGACGACCTCAGCGCCCGCAGCCGGGCCCGCGGCGCGTCCGCCCAGTCCGGCGTGCTGGCCACGTTCGCGCACGCCGCGCGGCGGGTGCACGGGATCGACCGGCTCCGGTTCGTGCTGCCCATGCACACCCGGTACGCGCCGCAGCACGCCGCCGCCGTCGGCTGGTACGTGGGCCTGTGCCCCGTCGATGTCGACCTGGCCGGCCTCGACCCCGTGCTGCGCGAGGTCGACACGGGCGGGCCGGGCGGCGCCGGTCGGGTCGGTACCGGCCGGGCCGCCGCGGGCCGGGTGGTCGACGGCACCGCGCTCACCGCCGCCGTCGAGCGCGTGCACGCCGCGGTCGCGGCCGGCAAGCCCCTGGTGCGGTACTCGTTCGCGCGCATCGCCGAGCTGGGCGGCATCACCGACGGCCCGCACCTCGCCGTCTCCTACGTGGACACCCGGTTCGTGCCGGGGTCCGAGCGCTGGAGCGCCTGGGACGCCCGCACCCTGCGCAGCCCCGCGTACGGCACCGACGAGCTCTACCTGTGGTTCCTGCGCACGCACGACGGCCTCAACGTCTCCACCCGCTACCCGGACACACCGGAGGCGCACGCCGCGACGGACGCCCTGATCGAGGAGCTCCGCGCCTGCTTCCGGGCCTTCGGCACCGCCGGCCTGAGCGAGGCGGTCGCATGATCCTCGGCGCCCTGAGCACCTGGTCCCCGCGTACCGGGAAGGTGGTGCACGTGCGGCCCACGGCCGCCGCGCTCGCCGCGGCCCGGCAGGCGCCGGTGGACGCCGGACCGCCGTCGTTCCTGCAGGGCGACCACCTGCGTGCCTTCGCGGCGCGCCGGGCCTCCGGCGGCCGGCACCGCGCCTGGACCGGCACCGCGTCCCGCCTCGACGGGCTGTTCGACGGCGCCGCCCTGGCCCGCGCCCTGACCCGGTTCGTGCGGCGGCACGAGGGCCTGCGCACCTGGTTCGACGTCGACGCCTGCGCCGAGGGCGGCGCCCCGGTGCGGCACCTGGTCCCCGCGGACGCCGTCGACTTCGCGCCCGTGGACGTCCCGGCCCTCTCGCCGGTGCCGGGTCTCGGATGGGACGAGTGGGTGACGGGACACCTGAACGCGACCTTCGACGCCGCGTGCCGCCCCGACTCCTGGGCCCCGTTCGCGCTCGGCGCCGTCGTGACCGACGACGGGTTCGGGCTGTTCTGGGGCTGCGACCACGCGTTCACGGACGGCGGGTCGCAGCTCATGGTGCTCAGCGAGATCGAGGAGCTGTACGGGCAGGAGCTCACGGCGGGCGACGGCGCCGGGGCCGGCGACGTCGGTCCGGGCCCCGCGCCGGCCGAGCCCCCGCCGACCGCCGGGTCCTTCCTCGACCATGCCCGGGCCGAGCACGAGCTCGCCGCGGCGACCCCGCCGGACGCGCCCCAGATCCGCGCCTGGTCCGACGCCGTGACCGCGCACGGCGGGCGCCTGCCGCAGTTCGCGCTGGACCTCGGCCTGCCGCCGGGCGAGACCGCCCCCGTCAAGATCCGCTCGGCGACCCTGCTCGACGCCGCCGGCCTCGCGCGGGTCGACGCGCTGGCCGCCGCGCACGGCGCCCGGTTCACCGGCGCGGTGTTCGCCGGGATCGCGCTCACGGACGTCCGGCTGACCGGCGCCTCCGACTGGTTCGGCGTCACCGTGGTCGGCACGCGCGGCCCCGGCTTCGAGACCACCCAGGGCTGGCTGTGCAACTTCGCGCCGGTCACGTTCCCGGTGCCCGACGGCGGGGACCCGGCGTCGTTCGCTGCCGCCCTGCCCGTCGCCGACGCGGCGTTCCGCCAGGCCAGGAAGGTCGCCGAGGTGCCGGTGCACGCCGCGCTCGGCGTCATGCTGGCCGGCGGCGTGCTCGACCCGGCCTCCCTCGGCAGCCCGCAGCTCATCAGCTATCTCGACCTGCGGCGGTTCCCCGGCGTCGGGCGGCCCGCCTACGACAACGGCCTGCACTTCACCGGGGAGGGCCGCACCGCGAACGCGTCGCTGTGGGTCAACCGCGACCACGAGCGGCTGTACGTCGTCACGCAGACGCCGGACACCCCGGCGGCGCAGGCCGCCGTGGACCGGTACCTCGCGGAGCTGACCGCGACGTTCGCGGCCGCCGCCGCCGAGGGCGCCGCCGCGGCCGTCACCGAGGCTGCCGTTGCGGAGGCCCCGACGGGCGTCGCCCCGGCCGCCGTCGCGGAGGCCCCGGCCGCCGTCGCCCCGGCCGCCGTCGTGCGGGACGAGCGGGACGTGCCGGACGAGCCGGACGTGCCGGACGAGCGGGACGTGCGGCTGGAGGCGACCGGTGCGGGTCCTCTCGGCTGACCTCTGGGAGCCGGCGCCCGGCCGGGTCGTCACCTGGGACGTCACGCCCGGGGCAGGACGCCGTCCGGCCGCGGCGGCGCCGACCTACAACCAGCGCAACCACCTCCTCGGGGCCGGCTCCGGCGAGCCGAGCGTGTGGATCACCGCCGCGTTCGACGTCGACGGGCCGATCGATCCCGGGGCCCTGGAGGCCGCCTTCCGCGACCTCGTGGCCGACCACCCGGGCCTGTGGGTCGAGGCGGTCCGCCGGCCCGCGCCCGAGCGGGTGGGCCTCGTGCGGCACGACCCGGACGGCCTGGTCTGGCGGCGGCACGACGGCCCGGTCACCCGCACGGTCGCGGAGACCCGCGAGCACCTGGCGGCCGAGCTCACCCGCCGGTGCGCGCCGTTCGGGTACCCGGCGTTCCTGCCCGCCGCGATCAGCCGGCCCGACCGGTCGACGATCGTGCTGGGCATGGACCACCTGCACACCGATGCCTGGTCCACCACCGTCGTGATCGACGAGCTGGCCGCCCGGTACGCCGAGCGCACCGGGGGAGCGCCGGGCCGGGCCGCCGGTGCCGGGGCCGGTGCTGGGGCGCGGGGCGAGGCCGCTGCCGCGATCCTCGCCGGCGGTGCGGGGCCCGGCCCGGCGCCCGCCGGCCTGTTGCCTCCTGCCGGACTGTTCCCTGCTAGCCCACTGCCTGCCGGCCCACTGCCCGCCGACCTGCCGCCCGCCGGCCTGCCGCCCGCCGGCCTGGCGCCCGCCGACCTGCCGCCCGCCGGCCCGGCGCCCGTCGGCGCCGACGACCTGCGGCTCGCGGCCTGGCACGGCTTCCTGCGCGACCGCGGCTGGGCGCTGCCCACGTTCCCGCTGCCGCTCGGCGTGCCGGAGGGCGAGCGGGTGGCGCAGCGCACCGTCGTGCGCCCGCTGGCCGACGCCGCGGCCGCGGACACCGTCGCGGCGCGCGCCCGGGCGGCCGGCGCGTCGACGTCGGCGGCCGTGCTGGTCACGCTGGCCCGGGCGGTCGCGGACCGGGGCGGGCCCGCCGTCCTGGAGACCCTGCTGCCGGTGCACACCCGCGACGACGCGGCCGCGCGCGGCGCCGTCGGCTGGCACACCACCACGGTGCCGCTGCGGATCGACTCCGGCGCCGGGCACACGCCCGCGAGAGATCGCCGGTGGGGCCCGCCCCCCGCCGTCCGGCCCGCGGTGCCGGACACCGCCCTGGCGGCGACCGGCAAGGCCCTGCGCGCCGCGCGCGAGCTGGCCGCGGTGCCGCTGGAGCAGGTGGTGACGTCGCTGCCCCGGCCGTTGCGGTTCCCGCGGACGGACATCTTCCAGGTGTCGTACCTGGACTACCGCCGCCTGCCGGGGCACGCCGCGGCCGCCGGGCGGCGGGCCCACCACGTGTCGGCCGCGACCCGCGCCGACGATCTGCAGGTCTGGGTCTCCCGCACGGACGCCGGCCTCGCCGTCCGCGCCCGCATGCCCCGCACCGACACGGCGACAGCGACGGTCGACGCCGTCCTGGACCGCTGGTCGGAGCTGCTGAGCGGGCCGGAGGGCTGAGCAGGCCCGCGGTCTGAGCGGGCGCACGGCCGGGGCCGGGTGCGTCGGGGGCGACGGCGTCGGCGGCGCCGTCCTACCCTGCCTGCATGGCAACCGACGACGTCCGCACGCTCACCGAGGCCAGGGCGGTCGCGGCCCTCGCCAACCCGGCGCGGTCCCGCCTCCTCGACTCGCTCACGGCCGAGGGGCCGGCGACGGCGTCGGTGCTCGCCGAGCGGACGGGGCTGGCCGTCGGGAGCATCAGCCACCACATGAAGGTGCTGGCCTCCGCCGCGCTCGTCGAGGAGGCGCCGGAGCTCGCCCGTGACCGGCGCGAACGCTGGTGGCGCCGCGCGGCGCGGTCGATCACCTGGGGCCGGTCGACCCTGCCCCCGGACGCGGAGAGCCAGCGGCAGGCGGTGGCCGCGGAGGAGTTCATGCTGGCGCGCCAGGTCGAACGCGCCCGCACCTGGCTGGAGCGCTCCGAGCAGGACGACGAGTGGAGCAGGGCCGAGCTCTCCACCGACAGCTGGCTGCGCCTCACCCCCGCCGAGCTGCAGCAGCTGAGCGACGAGATCAACCAGGTGGTGCGGCGCTGGAAGGAGCGGGGGAGGGCGGCGACGCCCGACGAGCAGGCCGAGCACGTGTTCCTCTTCGCGCGAGCGTTCCCCTCCCGCCCATAGCCTGCAAGATCCGTTGTACAAGGAGCGTTGTACATATACGCTACCGGCATGACCATCCCCGCCGTGCCCGCCGTCGAGTCAGCGCCCCTGTCCCGCAACCGGGCCTTCGGCCTCCTCTGGCTGGGGGAGGGCGTGAGCGTGGTGGGCAACGCGACGACCTCCATGCTCCTGCCGCTGCTCGCGGTGACGCAGCTCGACGCCGGGCCGGCCTGGATGGGCCTGATCACCGCGGCGGCGTGGCTGCCCTGGCTCCTCATCGGGCTGCCGGTAGGCGCCTGGGTCGACCAGCTCCCGGCCCGGCCGGTGATGATCGTCGCGAACCTGGCCGCCGCCGTCTCGCTCGCGAGCGTGCCCGTGGCGTTCGCGTCGGGGATCCTCACCCTGACCCAGATCGCGGTGGTCGCCCTGGTGGGCGGGGTCTGCACCGTGTTCTTCCGCACGGCCTACCAGGTGTTCCTGCCCGAGGTGGTGCCCGCCGGCCAGCTCGAGGCGGCGAACGCGCGCCTCTTCGGCACGGAGTCGGCGGCCAACGTCGCGGGTCCCGGCCTCGGCGGCCTGCTGGCCCAGTGGCTGACGGCGGCAGTCGGGCTCGCGCTCGACGCCGTGACGTTCCTCTGGTCGGCGGTGTGCCTGTGGCGCATCCGGCCGGCGCGCGCGGTCGCCCCGCCGTCCGGACCGGGCCAGCCGCTCGCGGCGCGCATCCGGGAGGGCGTCGAGCTGGTCCGGCGCGACCGCTACCTCCCGTGGTTCGTGGGCATGGGCGGCGCGTCGAACTTCGGGCTCACCGGCTACGGTGCGCTCCTGGTGCTGTTCCTGGTGCGCGACCTCGGGCTCACGGAGTCAGGGGTCGGCGCGGTGCTGGCGCTGGCGGGAGCAGGCGGCGTCGTCGGGGCCGTGGTCGCGCCGTTCCTGAGCGCGCGGCTCGGCAGCGGGCGGGCCTCCACCGTCCTGCTCGTGGTCTCCGGCCCGACGGCGTTGCTCGTGGGCGCCGGACTGCCCGGATGGGGCGCGGCGATCAGCGGGACGGGCGAGTTCCTGGTCGGCCTGTGCGTCGTGTCGGGCAACGTGATCCGCAACGCGTGGCGGCTCGGCTACGTGCCGGCCGGCCTGCGCGGGCGCGTGATGACGGTCATGCAGGTGGTGAACTTCGGCACCATGCCGGTGGCCGGCGTCGTCGCGGGCTGGCTCGGCGGGGTGCTCGGCGTGCGCGAGACCATCCTGCTCATGGCGGCGGTGCACTGCCTCGCCACGTGGAGCGTGCTGGTCTCGCCGCTGGCCCGGCTCCGCGAGCTCCCGCCGGGCCCGCTGGGCGGCTGACCGGCGCTGCCGCGCAGAAACTGACCGGCGCTGCCGCGCAGAAAGATGAACGCGAGTGTGGTGGCACTCCCAGGACGGGGAGTGCCACCACACCCGCGCTCAGGTGCGGTCGGGGCTGCCGGGTCAGGCGCCGGCCGGGACCTTTTCCGTCGGGGCGAGCTGCGCGGCGTCGTACTCCACGCCGCCGCCGAGGCTCGGCATCATGGAGGTGAGCTGCGGCTTCCACTCGGCGTACCTGCCGGGGAAGCAGCGCTCCAGCAGCCCGGTCATGGCGGCGACGGCGGTCGAGGCGCCCGGGGAGGCGCCCAGCAGGCCGGCGATGGTGCCGTCCTGGGACGCGACCACCTCGGTGCCGAACTCCAGCACGCCGCCCTTGCCCTTGACCCACTTGATGACCTGGACGCGCTGGCCGGCGGTGATCTTCTCCCAGTCGCCCGGCTGCGCCGTCGGCATGAACCGCTGCAGCTCGTGGAACTTGGTCTCCGGGGCGGCCGCGACCTGGCCGATGAGGTAGCTGGTGAGGTCGAGGTTCTTCACGCCGGCGCCCAGCATCGAGAACACGTTGTGCGCGCGCAGCGACGTGATCAGGCCCAGGTACTTGCCCTTCTTGAGGTACTTGGGGCTGAACCCGGCGTACGGGCCGAACATGAGGTAGCTCTGGCCGTCCACGATGCGCGTGTCCAGGTGCGGCACGGACATCGGCGGGGCGCCGACGTCGGCCTTGCCGTAGACCTTCGCGTTGTGCTGGGCGACGAGCTCGGGGTTGGCGGTGCGCAGGAACTCGCCCGAGATCGGGAAGCCGCCGTACCCCCGCGCCTCCTTGATGCCCGACGACTGCAGCAGCGGCAGCGCGCCACCGCCGGCGCCGACGAAGACGAACTTCGCGGTGACGGTGCGCCGGCGGGTGCCGGCGTTCCAGGTGCGGTCGTTCAGGGTCAGGCGCCAGCGACCATCCCGGAGCTTCTTGAGCCCGCGCACCTCGTGGTTCAGGTGCAGCTCGGTGTTGTGCGCGGTGGCGAAGCCGATGAGCTTCTTGGTGAGCGAGCCGAAGTCGACGTCGGTGCCCGCGGCGGCGCGCGTGGCCGCGATGGGCTCGTCGGCGTCGCGGTCCAGGGTCATCAGCGGGGCCCACGAGCCGATGACGGCGGGGTCGGTGCTGAACTCCAGGTCGCTGAACAGCGGGTGCACGCTGAGCGCCTCGTAGCGCCGGCGCAGGAAGTCCACGTTGTCGGCGCCGCGCACGAACGTCATGTGCGGCGTGACGTTGATGAAGTCGGTGCCCTCCATCAGGCCGGCGGTGAGCAGGTGGTTCCAGAACTCGCGGGAGGTGTGGAACTGCTCGTTGATCTTCACCGCCTTGGAGATGTCGACGGAGCCGTCCTTGCGCTCCGGGGTGTAGTTCAGCTCGCAGAGGGCGGCGTGGCCGGTGCCCGCGTTGTTCCACGGGTTCGACGACTCGAGGGCCACCTCGTCGAGGCGCTCGTAGATCCCGACACGCCAGGTCGGCTCGAGGATCGTGAGCAGCGCGCCGAGGGTGGCGCTCATGATCCCCCCGCCGATCAGCGCGACGTCGACCTCTTCGGAGGGACGCGGGGCTGTCTGGAGGTAAGAAGTCACGCTCAGAAAGATAGCGCGCTTGTGAAAAGCGGAACGAGCGCTGTGGCATGAATCACGTGATGTGTGCCGTGACCTCGCTCACGGTATGGGGAGCGGCGCGGCCACGCCGTCCGCTGTTGCTGCTGCGGCGGCGCGCGTGGTCACCACGCGGCCGCCGGGCTCAGCGAGCGGGCGTCGCCGACGGCCAGGGGCCCAGCTCGGGCAGGTCGCCCGGCAGGGGCGTCGCCGGGACGCGTCCGGCCAGCCAGGCGGTGACGTCGCGCGGGTCGCCCGCGACGTCGTCCACGGACACGCCGTCCGGCAGCCGCACCGCGAGGAACGCGCGGAGGTGCGCGCACAGCGCGTCGTCCCACGTCTCGTACCCGACCTCCTGCGCGGTGCCGGCCAGGGCGTCGACCGAGTGGATGCGCACCTCGCGCCACCAGGCGAGCAGGCAGCCCGACAGCGGCCCGCCGCGGTACCCGCTCGGGGCGTCCCACAGCGGCGAACCGGGCTCCGGCCAGGCCTGGGCCAGGTCGTCGCGCAGCTCGCCGAGGACCGTCAGGTGCTCGGCCACGGTGCGCCCGGCGCCCGCCTCGATGCCCGCGGCGCGGGCCTCCGGGCTGGCGTAGACGGGCACCACCTCGCCGCGCTCGGCGGCCCGCGCCTGCCCGAGCATCGCCGTGGCCAGGCCCGCGACGTGCGCCAGCACGTGCCCGCGGGTCCAGCCGTCCAGGGTCGACGGACCGGCGAGGTCGTCGGCGGTCAGCCGCCCGACGGCGGACAGGAGGTCGTCCAGCCCCGACGCCGCGTCGGCGCGGGCGTGGGCGATCAGGTCGGTGGTGGGCGCGGCGGTCGAGATGGTGCTCACGGGGATGTCCCTTCGTCGGGGCGTGCTGTGGTGGGCGGGTCAGACGCGCAGGTCACCCCGAGGGGCCTGCGGGTCTGACCCGTGGTACGTCGGGCGGGCGGACGCCGGTCAGGGCCAGAGCAGGCCGGTCGACCAGCCGTCGGCCGTCGCCCGGTACAGCAGCCGCGTGTGCGGGCCGTCGTCCGGCGCCTGCCAGAACTCGACCTCCGTCGGCGCGAGCACGTACGCGGTCCAGTCCGGGGCGGCGAGCCCGGGGTCGGCGGTGACGGCGCGCAGCGCCTCGGCGAACGCGTCCGCGTACTCCTCCGGGGACCCGAGCGGCTCGCTCTGGTGGTTCACCAGCCCCGAGGCGCGCGACAGGTCCGACCGCGCGACGAAGTCCGCCCGGCTCGCCTCCGCACCGGCCGACGCCACCGTGCCCGTCACCTTGACCTGCCGCCCCAGCTCCGGCCAGAAGAACGTCAGCGCCGCGTTCGGGTTCGCCGCCAGGTCACGCCCCTTGGGGCCCGTGGACTGCGACGCGAACCACCAGCCGTCCGCCGTCACGTCCTTGAGCACCAGGGTGCGGGCGTGCACCCGCCCGGCGGCGTCCGCCGTCGACAGCGTCGCCGCCTGCGGGGCCAGCAGACCGCCGTCGATCGCCTGCTCGATCCACGTCACGAACAGCTCGTGCGGCGTGGCCGGTGCGGCCGCGGTGTCGAAGACCGGCAGCCCCGGCCGGGCAAAGGTGGGCAGCGCGCGCAGGCGCTCGCGGAACGTCACGAGTTCTCCTTCGGGGTCGGCGAGGCCGGGTTCGGCTGGTCCTGCGGCGGCCGGTCCTGGTGCGGCCGGTCCTGCGGCGGCCGGTCCTGCGGCGGCCGGTCCTGCGTCAGGAGGCCGACGAAGCCGCGCACCGCGGCGTCGAGCGCGCCGGGATCCCGCGTGGCCCGGGCCAGGACGTAGCCGCCCTGGATGATCGCGAGGGCGGCGTGCGCGCGGTCGCGGGCGACGTCGCCGGGCAGCCCGGTCTCGCGGAAGATCTGGGTGACGGCGCCGAGCAGCCGCACGAAGTAGGCGGTCACGACGTCGTGCAGGCCGTCGTCGTCCATCACCGCCTGGTCGGCGGTGAGGCGGCCGATCTTGCAGCCGGCCAGCGCGTCGCGCGGCCGTTCGAGGTACGCGACCAGCCGTTCGACGGCGGGGGAGTCGCCGCCCAGCGTGCGCATCGCGCGGGTGAGCGCGTCGTCCACGGTGGCGCCGACGGCGGTCACGGCGAGGTCGTGCTTGGTGGGGAAGTGGTGGTACAGGCTGCCCTGCCCGACGCCGGACGCGGCCAGCACGGCGCGCGGGCTCGTGGGCCCGACGCCCTGGGCGGCGAAGAGGTCCTGCGCGGCGCCGACGAGCCGCTCACGTGCGGAGGTGCTGCTGCTCATGCCTGCACCATACCTACCTCCAGGTATGGTGCCAACCGAATACTCCCGGTCAGGGGGTCGGGCGGGTGTGGTCGCGCCGGGACCTGGCGGCGCGCGGCCAGATCTCGACGCGTCAGCGGGGCGGCGTCAGAACAGGGTGAGCACGCCCAGGACGCCGACGGCCAGGGCCAGCGCGAGCGACACACCGATCAGCACGCTGTGCACGGTGAGGAACGTCGTGGCCCGGCCGTCGGCGTCGCGCGACCGGGGGTCGGCGACGATGCGCTGCCAGAACCGCGGCCAGATGAGCAGGTTCCACAGCGCGGTGACGATGAGTACGACGGACCAGCCGACAGGAATATCCACCCGCCGATTATCCGCCGCCCTGCTCGCCGTCCGGACTCGCCCACCGATGGCGTTGAGCACAGCGGTTGCTGCCAGGATCGACGCCGTTCTGGCAGGAACTGCTGTGGTCGACATCGCCCGGCCGGCGGCGGGCGACGGTCAGAAGTAGTCCCGGACGTGGAGCTGGCGACCGCCGAACAGGGTCGACAGCGCGGCGTCGTGGTCCGGCGGGCCGGTGAGATGGCCCGCGATCCGCAGGTTCGCCGCCGACTGGGCCCCCGTGTACAGCAGCGCCAGCCCGTTCGGGCTGAGCACGGGCCGCGCGTGGTGCGCGTCGTCGACGTCGACGGCGTCGCGCTCCACGTGCGTGACGCCGTCGGACACCGTGAGCGTCCACGCCCCGGCGAGCTCCTCCGCGCCCCGGACGGCGAACGGCACGCGCGCACCCTCCAGCGGCGTCGCGATCCCGCCGAGCGCCCCGGCCACGTCCAGGATCCGCAGCATGTACGGGTGGGCGGAGTGCACGGTCGTGGTCAGGTCGGGCAGCACCAGCCACGCGGGATCGAGGCCCGACGTCGCCACACGCGCCGTGCCGACCACCGTCGAGAAGCTGCCGAGGGTGCGCCACAGGGCCCGGGCGGCGTCCGGCGTCAGCGCGATCAGGTCGTCGATCTCCATGACCGTCGTGGCCGGCGTGTAACCGTCGCCGCGGGTCCAGCTCGCGAAGCCGACCACCTCGCCCGCGGCGTCGAGGGCCAGCGTGACACCCGTGTAGTCGGCGAAGAACTTCTCCGGTGGCGTCCAGAACGGCTTCTCCGCCCGCGAGACCGGCCCGTTCTGCGCGGCGGCCCAGCGGCGGTGGACGGCGACGACGGCGTCGAAGTCGGCCGTCGTGGCCCGGCGGGTCACCACGCCCGCGGGCGCCGGCACGCGGTTCAGGTTCTGCAGCGGCACGTCGACGTCGTCGAACGAGCCCACCACCTCGTAGCCCAGGCGGCGGTAGATGCCCGGCGCCGACGGGAAGAGCGTGGAGAGGACGTCGCCCTGCTCGCGGGCCTCGTCGAGCGCCGCGCGGAACAGGCGCGCGAGATGTCCGGAGCCACGCCGCTCGGGCTCGACGGCGACCCCTGCCACGCCCGCCGTCGGCACGCGGGCGCCGTGGAACCACGACGTGAACCCGTACACCCGCAGGCGGGCGGCCAGCCCCTCGCCGTCGAACGCGCCCCACTCCCGGAAGCCCGAGGCGGCCCACTCCTCCGCGGTCGGAACCTCGCGACCCCCGGCGGGCACACCGAACGCCTCGCCGCCCAGCCGGGTGTAGTCGGGCTGGTCGGCGTACTCGATCCGGCGCACGGTGAGGGTCATGCTGGCGACCCTAGGCAACGGGTGAGGAGGGGGGCGAGCTCAAAACGTCTTCTCGATAGACCTAGTCGCCGAAGTAGGCGACCTGGTCCTCCGCCGGGTGCGGGCGCAGCAGCGGCGTGCGCGTGACCTCCAGCGGTTCCGGCGTGAGCAGGCCCTGCAGCTCGGCGTCGGCCGTGCGGTTGCCGGGCGCGAGGCCGTCGTCCGCCACGAGGTCGCGCTGGAACAGGACGGCGTCCCGCCAGGCGCCGAGCTTCCAGCCGATCTTCTCGAACGAGCCCGCGCGCTGGAACCCGACCGCCTCGTGCAGCGCGATCGCGGGGTCGTTCGGCAGCACGATGCTCGCGACGACGCGGTGGTAGCCGCGGCGCGCGAGCCGCGCCAGGAGCGCCTCGTACAGGGCGCGGCCGCCGCCGGCGCGCTGGTGCTCGGTCGCGACGTAGACGTTGGTCTCGAGCGTCCAGCGGAACGTCGGACGGTCCGCGAACGGCTTGGCGTAGGCGAAGCCCACGACCGTGCCGTGCGACTCCAGCACCAGCCACGTCTCGCGGCCGAAGAAACGCTCGATGCGGCGCGTCATCTCGCGGGCGTCCGGCGGGCGGGTCTCGAACGTCGCCGCCGAGTCGGCGACGAAGGGGGCGTAGATGGCGGCGCAGGCTGCGGCGTCGTCGGGAGTCGCGACGCGGACGATGCTGTCCATGCACGGATCCTGTCGTGTTCCGCGCGGGCAGGACGATCGCAACACTGAATTGACGGCGACCTGCTGAGCAGGTAGATCAGCCCGGCTCGCCCGCGGGCGGCGCGTCCCCCAGTGCGGGCGCCAGGTCCTTCTGCAGCCGCATGACGTCGTGCCACCGGCCGTGCTTCCAGCCGATCTGGTGGAACGTGCCGACCACCTCGAATCCCAGGGCGGTGTGCAGGCCCAGGCTGGCCTCGTTCGGCAGGGCCAGGCCCGCCACCAGCCGGCGGAAGCCCCGAGCGGCCAGCCGGTCGAAGAGCTCCTCGTACAGCGCGCGGCCCGCGCCCGTCCGCCGTCGGCCCTGCCGCAGGTAGACGCTGGTCTCGGCCGCCCAGCGGTAGGCCTCGCGCGGCGAGTACGGCGCCGCGTACGCGAAGCCGACGACGTCGGTCGTACCCGCCTCCAGGGCGACGAGCCAGGCGTGCCCGGCCGAGTACGTCGCGATGCGGCGCGCCATCTCCTCGGTGCTCGGCGGCTCGGACTCGAAGCTGATGTGGGTCTCGCGCACGTAGTAGGCGTAGATGTCGGCGCAGGCCGCGGCGTCCTCGGGGATCGCGGCGCGGATCGTCAGGTCCATGGGGTGATCGTGCCGGATGCACGGGTGTGCTCGGGACGCGACAGGCGCCGCGGTCGGCTGCCGTGGGCGAAATCCCCGCGGTGGTCGGGCCGGATGTCGGTGGCCGGGCATAGCGTGAGGGCCGTGACCACGCTCCAGAGACGAGTTCTCGTCGTCGCCGTCCTCGGCTCCTTCGTGTCGTTCCTCGACGGCACGGTGGTGAGCGTCGCCCTGCCCGCGATCGCGGACGAGCTCGCGGGCCCCGGCATGGAGGCGCTGCCGCTGCAGCAGTGGGTCGTGGACGCGTACCTGATCACGCTCGGCGCGCTGATGCTCGTGGCCGGCTCGATTTCCGACGTCTACGGCCGGCGTCGCGTGCTCGCGGCCGGGCTCGTCGGGTTCGCGCTCGCCTCCATCCTGTGCGCCGTCGCGCCGACCGGGCCCTTCCTCGTCCTCGCGCGCGCCCTGCAGGGGGTGGCCGGCGCCCTGCTGGTGCCGAGCTCCCTGGCGCTGATCATCGCGACGTTCAGCGGCGAGGCACAGTCCCGCGCGATCGGCCGGTGGACGGCGCTGACCACCGGCGCGATGATCGTCGGTCCGTTCGTGGGCGGCATGCTGGTGGACTTCGCGTCGTGGCGCTGGGTGTTCTGGATCAACGTGCCCGTCATCGCCGTCACGCTCTGGCTCCTGCGCGGCGTCCCCGCCGCGGAGGGCGAGCCCGGCCGGCACATCGACGTGCCCGGTGCGGTGCTGGCGGCGCTCGGCCTCGCGGGCGTCGTGTTCGGGCTGATCGAGGGGGAGCGGCTCGGCTGGACGTCGCCCGTCATCCTCGTCTCGATCGTCGCGGGCGCCGTGATGCTGGTCGCGTTCGTGCTCTACCAGCGGCGAGCGGCGGACCCGATGCTGCCGCTGCGGCTGTTCCGGGCGCGCAACTTCGCCTGGGGCAACCTGGCCACGACCGCGATCTACGGCGCGCTGTCGCTGGGCGGCTTCGTGCTCACCCTGTTCCTGCAGCAGGTCGCGGGGTACTCCGCCACGTGGTCCGGGGTGGCGCAGCTGCCGACGACGCTCGCGATGATCGCCCTGTCGGCATGGTTCGGCACGCTCGCCGGCCGCTACGGGCCACGGCTGTTCATGACCGTGGGGCCGATCGTGGCCGGCGTCGGCTACCTGCTCATGCTCGCGATCGACGAGACCGCCTACTACCCGACGCAGGTGCTGCCCGGTCAGCTCGTGTTCGGGCTGGGCCTCGCTATCACGGTGGCGCCCCTGACGGCCGCGATCCTGGGCGCCGTGCCGACGCACGACGCCGGCATCGGTTCCGCCGTGAACAACGCGGTGGCGCGGGTGGCGGGCCTGGTGACCGTGGCGTTCGCGGGGATCATCACGGGCGGCGTGCTCGACGTCGCGTCGTTCCACCGGGCGCTGCTGGTGACGGCGGGCCTGCTGTTCCTCGGCGGGCTGCTGTCGCTGGTGGGGATCCGGAACGTGCGTGGAGTAGATCCCGACGCAAACCTGGTCAAATCCAGTTAGGTATGCCTAACCTCAGTGCATGGCATTCAAGGGGCGCAAGGCCGTCGACCCGCACGTCGTGATGGCCGAGGTCGTCAGGACCAAACAGGTCTCGCCGAACATGATGCGCGTGACCCTCGGCGGCGACGAGCTCGACCGGTTCACGCCCGCCGGCTACGACCAGTGGTTCCGGCTGTTCCTCCCACGCGCCGGCCAGGACATGCTGCGCCTGCCCACGCGCACGTCCGGGCTCTGGTACGCCGAGTACCTCACCACGCCCAAGGCCCGCCGGCCGTGGGTGCGCAACTACACGGTCCGCGCCGCGCGTCCCGACCTGAACGAGATCGACGTCGACTTCGTGCTGCACGCGGGCGACGACGACGCCTCCGCGGGTGCGCACACGTCCGGACATGCTGTTGGGCATGCCATCGCGCATGCCGCGGAGCATGCGGCTGGGCATGTCGCTGGGCATGTCGCCGGGCATGTCGCCGGCCCGGGGGCCGGCTTCGCCCAGGCCGCCGAGCAGGGTCTGCGCGTCGGCCTGCTCGACCAGGGTGTCGCCTACAACCCGCGGCACGACCACGACTGGACGCTCCTGGTCGCCGACGAGTCCGGCCTGCCCGCCATCGCGGGCATCTGCGAGTCCCTGCCCGACGACGCGCGCGGCCTCGCCGTCGTCGAGGTTCCCACCGCCGCGGACGCACAGGAGTTCCGCGTCCCGTCCGGCGTCGAGCTGCGCTGGGTGGTGCGGTCCGACGGCGGGGTTGACGGCGGCAGGGGTGCCGCCGTGGACGGCGCCGGGAGTGCCGGGCGTGCTGCCGTGGATACCGCCGCGCATGCTGCCGTGGATCCCGCCGCGCATGCCGTCCCAGGACGGGCGGCGCTCGCGGAGCTGTGCGCCCTGGACATGGCAGGGCACACCGGCGACGTGTACGCCTTTGCGATCGGCGAGTCGGCGCTGGCCACGGGTGCGCGTCGGCACCTGGTGGGGGAGCGCGGCGTGCCCAAGGCGCACGTCGACTTCGTGGGCTACTGGCGCCACGGCCGCTCGTCCCCGAGCTGATCGCGGCTGCCACCGTCGCTGGCGGGTCGCGCCGCGCGGTCGGCAGAAGGTCAGATCATCGGCATTCCGAGCTGCCGACCACCTGACCTTCTGCCGACCACCTGACCTTCTGCCGACCACCTGACCTTCTGCCGACCACCTGACCTTCTGCCGACCGCCTAACCTTCTGCCGACCACCTCATGTCTTGCCGACCGCTGCTCTGCTGTCGTGGCTCGCGGTGGGGCGTGGGGCAGATCGTTGGTGGAGCGGAGAGACCCTCGGTGAGGGTATGGGCCGCGAGGAGCGCGACCACAGGTGCTGGTTCCGGGGGTTCGTGCACAGGCGGCAGTCGAGGGGCCGCCGCGGCAGGTGATCGTGCGGCACCGTCGAGGCATGAACCAGACCGGGATCGTCCTCGCTCGCCACCATGACCGGGAGGCGCTGCGCCGCGCGCTCCGCACCAACCGGGCGGAGCGGATCCGCCGAGGCGCCTATCGCCGTCCGCAGCCGTCGACCGGCGACCGCTTCCGTGATGCCGACGACCAGGCCTTGGCGCGCACACGAGCGGTCGCTGCTCAGCTTCGCCAGGCCTGGGTGAGTCACGAGTCCGCCGCGCTGCTGCACGGACTGCGGCTGTGGCAGCTGCCCGACCGTGTCCACGTCGTGCAGAAGTACCGGGCCTCGTCGGCCTCGGCCGACGACATCGCGCGCCACCGTCT
Source organism: Promicromonospora sp. NPDC019610 (assembly GCF_044389365.1). Taxonomy (NCBI): domain Bacteria; kingdom Bacillati; phylum Actinomycetota; class Actinomycetes; order Micrococcales; family Promicromonosporaceae; genus Promicromonospora; species Promicromonospora sp. NPDC019610. The sequence goes on from NZ_JBIRXX010000004.1 coordinate 233,602, forward strand.
CGACCTTGCCGAGGACGAGCGGACCGTGCTCGACGGGGTGGCGACGACGACCCTGGAGCGTACGGTCGTCGACTGCTGTGTCACGCTGCACCCGCTGCTCGCGCTCGTCATCGCGGACCACGCGCTCGCGCTCGGGATGGACCGGGCTGCCGCCCTCGCCGTGCTGGACGCGCGGCGCGATCCACGCGGGCGGCGTCGGGCGCGGCTGGTGCTCGAGCTGGCGGACCCGGGCGCGGAATCGGTGTGGGAGACCTGGTTGCGCTACATCGTGGTGCGGGCCGGCCTGCCCCGGCCGACCACCCAGCTCCAGGTGCGCACGCCGCACGGCGACTGTCGCGCCGATCTGGGCTGGGCCGAGCTGCGGCTGCTGGCCGAGTTCGACGGACGGGTCAAGTACACCCGCGGCGCGCTGGGCCCGGGGCACGATGCCGACCGCGCGCTGTTCGACGAGAAACGCCGCGAGGACCACCTCCGCGAGGAGGGCTGGGGCGTCGTCCGCGTCACGTCGTCCGACACGCCCGACCAGGCGGAGCACCGCATCCTCCGCCGCCTCCCACGTGATCTCCGCGAGGCGTTGACCCCGCTCCACCACCTCCCGCCACCCCCACCTGCTCCACCCGCCCCAGCAGCCCGACCCGCCCACCCGCCCCGGCGGCAGGCCGGACGGGTGGGCGGCGGAACGTCAGGTGGTCGGCACCTCGGACTGCCGATCACCTGACGTTCCGCCGACCACCTGCATCCGGGCATATTTGCGTTGGGTCGGTGCGGGTGGGTGTGTCAGGGTCCCGGTCATGGCTTCCTTCATCTCGCACGTGACCGTGGACTCGTCCGACCCCTACTCGCTCTCCGAGTGGTGGAAACCGGTGCTCGGCTACGAGGACGTGCCCGGCGACCCGAACCTGCCCGGTCACGAGGAGTGCACGATCGTCGACCCGGACGGCGAGGGCGTCGATGTCCTGTTCATCGAGGTGCCGGAGGCCAAGTCAGTCAAGAACCGGGTCCACCTCGACCTGCGGCCGCGCGCCGACCTGCGGGACGCCGAGATCGAGCGGGTCAAGGCGCACGGTGCCACCGTCGTCGCCGACCACCGCGGGATCTACGGGCCCGGCTCGGGCTGGGTGACCTTCGCCGACCCGGAGGGCAACGAGTTCTGCGTGCTCCGCTCGCGCGAAGAGGTCGCGGCAGGGGAGAAGGCGGCCGAGCAGGCAGCCTCGGCCGAGCCTGCCGACGCATGAGCGACTGGGTGATCCGGCCCGAGACGCCGGAGGACTTTCCCGCGATCCGCACGGTGCAGGTCGCGGCCTTCGGCGAGGACCGGGTCGCCGACGGCGTCGACCGCATCCGCGAGTCCTCGATCTACCGCCCGGCGACGTCGCTGGTAGCGGTGTCCGACGACGCTGTGGTGGGCCACGTCATGATCACCGGCTGCACCGTCACGGGAGAGGCCGGGCAGCGCGAGGTCGCGATGCTCACCCCGCTCGGCGTGCTGCCGGAGCACCAGCGGCGCGGCATCGGCTCGGCGCTGGTCCGGGCCGCGCTCGCGGAGGCTGAGCGGGCGGGCGAGCCGTTCGTCGTGCTGGAGGGCAGCCCGGCGTACTACGGGGCGCTCGGCTTCGTCGCGGCCCGCGACCACGGGATCGACATGCAGCTGCCGGACTGGGCCCCGCCCGAGGCGGGCCAGGTCCACCTGCTCCCTGCGTACGACCCGGCCGACCCGACGCTGCGCGGCACGATCAGCTACCCGCCGGTCTACGGCTGAGCCCCGTTCCCGCCCGGGCGCGCTGCTGCGTCCGCCTCGGCGCGACCTGCGCCCGCCCGGATGATCGGCAACACGTCAGGTGATCGGCAGTACGTCAGGTCATCGGCAGCTCGGAATGCCGACCATCTGACGTTGTGCCGACCGCCCGACGTTCTGCCGACCGCCCGACGTTGTGCCGACCGCCTGACGTTCTGCCTACCACCTGACGTCCTGCCGACCGCCCGACGTTGTGCCGACTGCCTGACGTTCTGCCGACCGCCTGACGCTCTGCCGACTGCCCGACGTCCTGCCGATCATGCGGAGTGCCGCTGCGGCTGACGCCAGCGCCAGCGTCGGCCCTGACCCCGGCGTTGGCGCTGGACCCGGCGTCAGCCCCCAGCCCCCAGCCCCCAGCCCCCAGCCCCCAGCCCCCAGCCCCCAGCCCGGTGCTAGCCCCAGCGCCGGCGCTGACGCCAGCGCCAGCTCCGGCTCTGAACCCGGCGTCGGCGTCAGCCCCGGCCCCCTGACCCAGCCCCGGGGCCGGCCCGGCGCGGTGCCGCGCGCAGGCCGGCCCGGCCCCGCGTCAGACCCGGACCACGACCTTGCCGCGGGTGTGGCCCGACTCGTTGGCGCGGTGCGCGTCCGCGGCGTCGGCCAGGTCGAAGACCTGCGCGACCTCGACGGTCAGCTTGCCGGCGTCGAAGAGCGCGGTGAGCGCGTCGAGGTCGGCGGTCGACGGCCGCACCCACACGTAGTGCCCGCCGTGCTCGCTGCGGGCGGTGGGGTCGGCGATCGAGGCGATGGTGCCGCCTTCGGCCAGGAGGCTCGTGCTGTCTGCGACCGCCCCGCCGCCCACGAAGTCCAGCACGACGTCGACGCCGTCGGGGGCGAGCGCCCGCACGCGGTCGGCCAGGCCGTCGCCGTAGGTCACGGGCTCGGCGCCCAGGCCGCGCAGGAACTCGTGGTTGCGCTCGCTCGCCGTCCCGATGACGCGGGCGCCCTGGGCTCGGGCGATCTGCACCGCGAACGCGCCGACGCCGCCGGCCGCGGCGTGCACCAGCACGGTCTGCCCGTCCTTGACGCCGGTCCGCTGGATCGACTGGTAGGCGGTGAGGCCCGCGAGCGGGACCGCCGCGGCCTCCTCGAAGCTCAGCGACGCCGGCTTGCGGGCCAGGGTGCGCACGGGCGCGGCGACCAGCTCGGCGAACGTGCCGCCGTGCACGGTGTCCTTGCGCACGTAGCCGTACACCTCGTCGCCCACCTGGTACTCCGGGGTGTCCAGGCCGACCTGCTCGACGACGCCGGCGACGTCCCAGCCCGGGATCGCGGGCAGCTCTGTGTCGATGAGCCCCTGCAGGTACCCCTGGCGGATCTTCCAGTCGACGGGGTTGACCGACGCGGCCCGCACGCGGACGACGACGGTGTCGGGGCCGATGTGCGGGTCGGGCTGCTCGGTGAGCGCCAGGATGTCCGCGCTGCCGAACTGTGCATAGGTGATGGCTCGCATGCAGGCGACAACGGGCCTGGCGGACGCCGCTATTCCGTGCACGCCGTGTGGGCCGTGGCACGCACAGCGTGCGTCACCGAGTAGCCACCGAGTAATAGTGTGCCAAGCGGCCGGGCCTCCCGACCAAAGTGCGCTTCTACCCCGCCATCTGGCCCGGAAACGACCTGGTTCCGGGCCAGATGGCGGGGTAGAAGCGCACTTCCCGGCGCCTCCCCGCACTCGCCCGGTCCGCCGCGCCACCCCCGTCACCCGCGTCACCCGCGCCACCCACGTCACCCGCGCCACCCGCGCCACCCGCGTCACCCGGGTCACCCGCGTCACCCGGGTCACCCGCGTCAAGGTGCACCGGCGGCCTCGACCACCACGTCCGCCGGCGACTTCTCCGGGCGCCAGCCCCGCCACACCGAGTGCCGCATGCGCCGCTCGCCCGAGGCGCCGTCCGGACCCTCGGCCCAGTCCGCGTACGTCACCTCGCCCACCAGGCTGGGCGTGACCCAGCGGGCGTCCGACGCGTCCTCGGCCGGCACCCCGGACACCCCCGGCGTCTTGCGCTCCATGCCCCGCAGCCGCGTGGTGATCTCCCGGCGCTCCCGCTCGGAGAAGCCCGTGCCGACGCGGCCGACGTACCGCAGGACGGCGTCGCCGCCGGTGTCCGGTGTGGCTTCCGGCACCGCCATGAGCAGCGAACCCATGACGGAGGAGTCCGCGCGGCCCGGCCGCCAGCCCACGATCACCACCTCCTGCATGGCCTGGTGCTTGATCTTGAGCCACTCGCGCGAGCGCCGTCCGGCGTAGGTGGAGGTGCGGCGCTTGGCCACCACGCCCTCCAGCCGGAGGGTGCGGGACGTGCGGAGGGCGGCCTCCAGGTCGCCGTCGAACGCGGGCGGGAGGTGGATGGGCGCGCTGGGCGTGACCAGGGACTCCAGGAGCTCGCGTCGCTCGGTGTAGGGGCGGGCGGTGACGTCGTCGCCGTCGGCGACCAGCACGTCGAACAGCATGAGGTCCACCTGGACCTGCGCCCTGGCGCGGGCGACGTCGCGCTCCTTGTGCAGGTTGGCGCGATGCTGGAGGCGGCGGAAGTCGGGGCGGCCGGCGCGGTCGAGGGCGACGATCTCGCCGTCGAGCACGACGGGCAGGCGGGCGGCGTCGACCTGGCCCGCGAGCGCGGCGAGCTCGGGGAACGTGACGGTGAGGTCCTGCCCGGAGCGGCTGACCAGGCGCAGGGTCTCGGGGTCCTGGACGTGCGCGAGGGCGCGGAAGCCGTCCCACTTCATCTCGAAGGCCCAGTCGTCGGGCCGGGTGAGGTCGCCGGGTGCGGCGGCGGTTGCGAGCATGGCCCGACGCCGCCCGCCGGCCTCCGCCTCTCGTTGAGTGCTGGGTTTCTGCGGGCTCGGGGGTGCTGACGGCGACAGATGTCCAGCACTCACCGGGGCGGGGGAGCCGTCCGGCTGGGCCTTGGTCAGGTGGATCAGCCAGTTGTTCTCGGCGTCGCCGTCGCGCCCGCCGGTACGGATCAGGGCGAGCCGCCGGGCCCCCCGTTCCGCGGAGTGCAGCGTGACGATGACCTCGTCGTCGCGCCACTTCTCCAGGTCGTACGTGCCGGAGTCCCAGATCGTGACCTCGCCCGCGCCGTACTCGCCGCCCGGGATGCTGCCCTCGAACGCGCCGTACTCCAGGGGGTGGTCCTCGGTCTGCACGGCGAGGTGGTTCTTGCCGGGGTCGGTGGGTTCGCCGCGGGGCAGGGCCCAGCTCACCAGCACGCCCTCGTGCTCCAGCCGGAAGTCCCAGTGCAGGCGGCGGGCGTGGTGCTCCTGGATCACGAAGGTGGGGTCGGTCTCGACGGTCTCGACCTCCGAGGTGGGCTCGACCTGTGCTCCGGGCCCGAACGGCTCCGGGGTCTTCGCCGGGTCGCGCTTGGCGCGGTAGGTCTCCAGCTTCTGGAAGGTGGCCAGGCGCTCCGGCGTCGGCTCCAGGGCGGCGAGGTGCCCCTCCAGCAGGGGCGCGAGGAGGTCGCCGTCGGCCGCGATGCGCGCGAGCACGTCCTCGGGGGTGAGCTGGGCGAGGTCCGGGTCCTCCAGCTCCGCCCAGGTGCGGGGCGCCGCGACCCAGGGCCGGTCGAGGCCGCGCAGGGAGTACGGCGCGATCGTGGTCTTGTTGCCGTTGTTCTGCGACCAGTCGACCAGCACCTTGCCCGCGCGCAGGGCCTTGCTCATGTCGCTGACCACCAGGTCGGGGTGCTCGGCCTCCAGGTAGCGGGCGAGCTCGTGCGCGACGGCGGACACGGCGTCGGAGTCGAGGCGGGTGTCGGCCGCCTTGCCGAGGGCCGCGTACAGGTGGATGCCCTTGGACCCGGACGTGACGGGGTACGGCTCCAGGTCCATGCCCTGGAGGATCTCGCGGGCCCAGCGCGCGACCTCGGCGCACTCGGCGAGCCCGGCGCCGGGCCCGGGGTCGAGGTCGAGCACGAGCCGGTCGGGGTCGAGGCGGGCGCCCGTGCGGCCGAACTGCCACTGCGGGGTGTGCAGCTCCAGCGTCGCGGTCTGGCCCAGCCAGGTCAGGGTCGCCAGGTCGTTGACCAGCACGTAGTCGTTGGCCGACGTCTTGTGCTGGATCGACCGGCGCTTGACCCAGTCGGGGGTGGAGGCGTCGAGGTTCTTCTGGAAGAACATCTGCCCGCCCGTGCCGTCGGGCCAGCGCTTGCGGGTCGCGGGGCGGTTGGCGGCGTGCGGCAGCAGCACGGGCGCCACCTCCGCCAGGTAGTGCAGCACCTCGCCCTTGGTGGTGCCCGACGTCGGGTAGAGCACCTTGTCGAGGTTGCTCAGGCGCAGGCGGTGGCCGTCCACCGTGACCGTCTGCGTCGTCGCCATCCCACCATCGTGCCGCCGGTTGGCCGCGGCCGCAGGAGTCGCGCGCGGGAGTCGCGTGCGGGAGTCGTTCAGGAGTCGTACGCGGAGTCGGCGAGATCACTCGAACGGTGTAGAGGCCGGGTGAAGAACTCCGCTAGGCTCCCGCGAGTGATTTCTGACATCTCGATCGACGTGTCCCTGGCGCCCCTGCCGGCTGCCGCCGACGCTCCCTCGATCGGCCGGCCCGAGCGGCTCACCGTGTACGGCGCCGAGTGGTGCCGGGACTGCCGGCGCAGCAAGGCGGTGCTCGACGTCCGGCGCGTGGACTACGTCTACGTGGACCTCGCCGCCCACCCCACCCGCGCCGACGAGGCCGAGGCGCTGACCGGCCGCAAGTCCATCCCGGTGCTGGTGTTCCCCGACGGCGAGCACCTGGTGGAGCCCACCAACGCGGAGCTCGCCGCGAAGCTGGACCGCTGCGGCCTCTGACGCCCTCGGGAAACCGCGCCCGGGACTAAACCTGGGCATGTCGTGCGCTTGGGGCGCACCATAGATGGATGAGGGCGATCTGGAAGGGTGCCGTGACCTTCGGTCTCGTCAACGTCCCGGTCAAGCTGTACAGCGCGACCGAGGACCACGACGTGCCGTTGCACCAGGTGCATGACGCCGACGGCGGACGCATCAGGTACAAGCGCGTGTGCGAGATCGACGGCGAGGTGGTGCCGTACGAGCACATCGACCGGGCCTACGACGACGGCGAGCGCACCGTCGTGCTCACCAAGCAGGACCTCGCCGAGCTGCCCGCCGAGCGGGACCGCGAGATCTCGGTGGTCGAGTTCGTGCCCAGCGAGCAGATCGATCCGATCATGTTCGACCGGACCTACTACCTGGAGCCGGACTCCAAGTCCACGAAGGCGTACGTGCTGCTGCGCCGCACGCTGGAGGAGACCGACCGCACGGCGATCGTGAAGTTCGCGCTGCGGCAGCGCACCCGCCTCGCGGCGCTGCGGGTGCGGGACGAGGTCCTGGTGCTGCAGACGCTCCTGTGGGCCGACGAGATCCGCGAGGCCGCGTTCCCGTCCCTCGACGAGCCCGCGAAGGTGAGCGCCAAGGAGCTGACGATGTCGGCCCAGCTCGTCGGCAGCTTCGAGGCGGACTTCACGCCCGAGGACTACGAGGACGACTACCAGGTGCAGCTGCGCAAGCTCGTGGACGCGAAGCTGGAGGCGGGCGAGACCGTCGACACGGCGGCGACGTTCGGCGAGAAGGCCGAGGAGGAGGGCGAGGGCGCCGAGGTCGTGGACCTCATGGAGGCGCTGAAGCGCAGCGTCGCGGACGCCAAGAAGTCCCGCAAGACCGGCTGACCTCCCCGCGTCGAGGTCGGCGCCGCGGGCGGGAGGTCAGCGCGCCGCGAACGGGGCGAGGTGGGTCGTCAGGCCGCGCTCGCCCGCCCGCATCACGTGGGCGTGCGCCCAGGACAGCGGGGCCGGGGCGAGGGTCGCTGCCGCCCGGAACCAGGGCGGCCCCGGGGACACCTGCCACAGGAGCCGGACCTCCGCCGCCGACGGCGTGCCGGCCGGCGTGTCCGCGACGGTCACGTCCGCCTGGCCCTCCAGGTCGCCCGTGACGTCCAGCCGGGCGCGCCCGGCCACGCCGTCGGACGGCGCCGTCGTCTCCCTCAGGTCCAGCCGGAACCGCAGGGCGTACCCGAGCGGGCTGCGCACCCGCAGGTGTGCCCACGTCCCGGGCGCGGCCAGCCCGTCCGGCCCGACGACGCCGTGGGTCGCCCCCGCGGTCAGGCCGGGCCACCAGTCGGGCCAGGTGAACCGCGGGTCGGCGAGCACCGACCAGACCCGTGCGGTGGGGGCGGCCGGACGCCAGACGGACTCGAGGACGAACACGGCCCCCATCGTGCCGCCCGCGGACGGCGCGCCGGCGGACGCCGCGCCGTCGTCCGCCCGGGGCGCCCGCCGCGCCACCGTCCGCCCGGGCGGCGGGTGAGCGCGGCGCACGCATGAAAAGGTAGAGGAGATGAGTCGTCCCAACCCGCCCCGCTGGCTGCGCTGGACCCTTGCCGGAGGGGCAGCCGCCCTGTTCTGCCTGATGTTCGGGATCACGACGGCGAGGGCCGACCTCAGCCTCGGCCCGCACGAGGCGACCTACGCCGTCACCGCGGACGACCAGATCGTCGCCGACCTCGGCCCGCTCGGCACCGTCGTCACCGACTCCCCGCTGCCCCTGACGCTCGGGGTGCGGATCACGGTGCACGAGATCCCCGCCGACCTGTCGGCCGTGGACGCGGCCAGCTTCGACGCGCTCGCGGGTGACCTCGACGGATACCTCCAGTTCTTCGACACCCCCCAGCGGACGGCGCGCACGGTGGCGTGGGCGCTGGTCTGGGACGCGCTGCGCGGCGCGGCGGCCGCCGCGGTGGTGCTGGTGGGTGTCGCGGTCGGCCTGCGGGCTCTGCTCGGCGCCTCCCGACGGCGGGAGCTCGCCCGCACCTTCGCGGCCCGCACCTGGGAGATCACCGCGGCCGGCGTCGTCGTCGTGCTGGTGGCCGCGACCGCCACGGCGAGCGCCGGGCCCGAGGAGCGGGCCGCGCTGCCGGCCTCGCCGGTCTTCGCGGGGACGGCCCTGGAGGGTGCGCGGATCACGGGCCGGCTGGCGGGCGTGATCGACACGTACAGCAGCCAGCTGGTGGAGACGTACCAGGCCAACGAGGTGTTCTACGCGGGTGCCCGGGAGAAGCTGATGGCGGCGTGGGACGCCCGGGTCGCGGAGCAGGAGGCGGCGGAGGGCGAACAGGACGCGACGGTGTCGAGCAGTCCGGGGGCGCCGGACTACGTGACGTTCCTGCTGGTCTCCGACCTGCACTGCAACACGGGGATGACGCCGCTCATCCGTGACCTCGCGGACCGGCTGGCACCCGACGTCATGCTCAACTCCGGGGACACCACGATCAACGGGACGAGCGTGGAGTCGGTGTGCGTGGACTCCTTCGCCTCCGCGGTGCCGGACGGCGTCCCGTTCGTCGTCTCCGACGGCAACCACGACTCGCGCCTGACGACGGCCACCGAGCTGGCGAACCGGCAGGTCGTGCTCGACGGTGAGGTCGTCGAGGTGGAGGGGGTGCGGATCCTGGGGGACCGGGACCCGCTGGAGACGCGGATCGGCGGCGGCACGGTGATCGCGCGCGAGGAGACGCCCGAGGAGGCCGGGGAGCGGCTGCGGGACGTCGCGTGCGAGGCGGCCGGGGAGGCCGGGCTGGGCGGGTTCACGGCGGAGGACCGGGTGGACCTGCTGCTGATCCACCAGCCCGCGGTGGGCGACGCGGCGCTGGAGTCCGGCTGTGTGCCGTTCCAGATCTCGGGGCACATGCACACGCGGATCGGCCCCGACGTGGTGGGTCACGGCGTGCGGTACGTGAACGCGAGCACCGGCGGGGCCACGAAGGGGAACGCCTCGGTGGGGCCGCTGCGGGACACCTCCCAGATGACGGTGCTGCGGTTCGACCCGGAGCGGCGGCAGTTCGTGGACTGGCAGCTCGTCGAGGTGACACCGGAGGGGGAGGCGGCCGTGAGCGAGCGGCGGCCCGTCCCGCAGCCGGCGCCGCTGCCGGACGAGGTGCCCGACGACACACCGGGCGACGTGCCGGATGCCGGCCCGACACCGTCGTCGTCGGCGTCGGGCAACTAGGCTCGGGGCGTGGAGATCACAACCGACCCGGCCGAGCTGACGCCCGTCGCCCAGGACTACCTGAAGGCGGTGTGGTCGGCCCAGGAGTGGTCGGACGAGAAGGTGACCACCAAGCATCTGGCGGACCGGCTGGGTGTGGGCGCGTCCACGGTGTCCGAGACGGTGCGTCGGCTGAGCGGTCAGGGGCTGCTGGAGCACGAGCGGTACGGCGCGATCCGGCTGACGGACGAGGGCCGCAGGCTCGCGCTCATGATGGTGCGCCGCCACCGGCTCCTGGAGACGTTCCTCGTGGAACAGCTCGGGTACGGGTGGGACGAGGTGCACGACGAGGCCGAGGTGCTGGAGCACGCGGTCTCGGACGTCTTCGTGGAGCGGATGGCGGCGCGACTGGGCAACCCGTCGCGCGACCCGCACGGCGACCCGATCCCGTCTGCCGACGGCACGGTGGTGCGGCCCGACGCGGTGCCGTTGTCGTCGATGCACGCGGGCGACGCGGGCACGGTGGTGCGGATCTCGGACGCCGACCCGGAGGCGCTGCGGTACCTCGCGGAGCTGGGCCTGGACCTGGACCTCCGGGTGGAGGTCACCACGCGGCGCGAGTTCGCGGGGACGGTCGCCGTCGCCTGGACGTGCCCGCCCGCTCCCGGGCCCGACGGCGCGGCGGTCGGCGGCGGGGCGGACGACGCCGACGAGCGCGTGGCCGATCTCGGCCTGCTCGCGGCCTCCCGCGTGTGGGTGGCGCAGGAGTAGTCTTCTCCCGTTCCCTCCTTGTTCGTCGCCGGTGTCGCCGACGGTCAGCCGAATCGATACGACACCCCCCGGAGACCCCATGGCGACGAGTGCACCCCAGAACGCCCCGGACCAGGCGCCGCGGCCCGGCTCGATGCGCCGCGCCGCGCCCGCGCTCGTCGCGCTGGCGGTGGGCGGGTTCACGATCGGTACCACCGAGTTCGCCGCGATGGGCCTGCTGCCCGACGTCGGGCTCGACCTCGGTGCCACCGACCCGCAGGTGGGGCACACGATCACCGCGTACGCGCTCGGCGTGGTCGTCGGGGCGCCGCTGCTGACCGTGGCCGCGGCGCGGATGTCGCGCAAACGGCTCCTGCTGGCGCTGATGGGGTTCTACACGGTGGCGAACGTGCTGTCCGCCGCGGCGCCCGACATCGGGTGGCTCGTGGTCGGGCGCTTCTTCGCGGGGCTGCCGCACGGCGCGTTCTTCGGCGTCGGCGCCGCGGTCGGTGCCGCCGTGGCCGGGCCGGCCCAGCGCGGGCGGGCGGTCGCGACGATGATGACCGGCCTGACCATCGCGAACGTCGTCGGCGTGCCGCTGTCCACGTGGGTGGGTCAGGCGTTCGGCTGGCGCGTCTCCTACGTGCTGATCGGCGTGCTGGGCACCGCCACGCTCCTCGGGCTCTGGCGGCTGATCCCCGCCGGCGCGGGCGGCGAGGGCCGCTCGGTGCGCACCGAGCTGGCGACCCTGCGCAACGGGCCGCTGTGGTTCGCGTTCGTGGCCGGCGCGATCGGGTTCGGCGGCATGTTCGCCGTCTACACCTACGTGGCCCCCACCATGACAGGCGTGACGGGCCTGCGCGGCGGCGCCGTGCCGTGGGTGCTCGCCCTGTTCGGCGTCGGCATGACGGTCGGCACCCAGATCGGCGGGCGGCTCGCCGACCGCGGCGTGCTGCGCGCCGTCCTCATCGGCTTCGTGGCCACCGCCGCCTCGCTCGTGCTGTTCGCGCTGACCGGCGCCTCGGTGGTGCCCGCACTCGTCTCGCTGTTCTTGCTGGGCGTCACCTCGCAGGTGCTGGGGCTCGCGTTCCAGACCCGGCTCATGGACCTGGCGCCCGGCGCGCCGTCGCTGGGCGCCGCGCTGTGCCACGCCGGGCTCAACGTGGCCAACGGCGCCGGGGCGTTCCTGGGCGGCGTCGTCATCGACGCGGGCTGGGGCTACCTGGCGCCCGCGTGGGCCGGCGCCGTCGTCACCGTGCTGGGCCTCGGGCTGATCGTGGCGTTCGGGCGGCAGCGAGTGGTGCACCAGCCGACGGAGACCGCACTGTGACCCGGGTCTCAGCAATGTCCCAGACTGCGCCGGTAGCGTAGGGCGGGTGACTGAGACCGGGGCGACCACGACGTCGTCGGACAGCTCGATGGACAGCTCGCCGGACGGCGAGAACGAGGTCGCCACGTACGGACCGAAGCCGCTCGGCGGCCGGGCCGTGGCGCTGCTCCTGGTGGTGCTGGGCGCGGTCGGTTTCGCCGCCTCCTTCGCCCTGGCCTGGGAGAAGTACCTCAAGCTCCTCGACCCGGACCGGACGGCGTCCTGCAGCATCAACCTGTTCGTCGACTGCGGCGCCGCGATGTCGTCGTGGCAGGGCGCGCTGCTCGGCTTCCCCAACCCCTACCTGGGTGTCGCGGCGTTCCCCGTGGTGATCACCACGGGCGTGGTGCTGCTGATCGGCGCCCGCCTGCCCCGCTGGTACTGGATGTCGCTGCTGGTCGGCACCGTGCTCGGCCAGGCGCTCGTGTTCTTCCTGATGTGGACCAGCTTCTACGCGATCGTGGCGCTGTGCCCCTACTGCATGGTCGTGTGGACCATCATGTGGCCGCTCCTCTGGTACCAGCTGGTGCGCGGCGTGCAGTCGGGCGACCTGCCCGTCGGTGCCGGCTTGCGGGACGTGATGGTCGGCAACCGGCACATCATCCTGGTCATCGGCTACGTGGCGGCCGTGGCCTGGCTGATGATCGCGGTGGGCGGGCCCCTGATCGACTCGTTCTGACCGGGTCGCTCTCAGGGGCCCCGCCCCGGACGGCTCAGCGGCGCAGCGCCTCGCGCAGCACACGGCCCTCGCTGCCGGACGGCGGCGTGTAGCCCAGCAGCGCGGAGATCGTCGGGGCCACGTCGACGTGGTGCGGGTCGCGCGGGTGCGCGCCCGGCCGCACGCCGGCACCGGCGAGAACGAGCGGGATCCGCAGCTCGGTGGTCGCGCCGTGGCGGCCGGCCGGGTCGGCGGGCGTGGCTCCGAACGACCAGCCGGGCTCCGGCTCCACGAGCAGGTCGCCGTGGTTCGGGCTCATGCGCAGCCGTCGCTGGTCGGCCTTGTCGAAGACGTTCCGCACCTGCGGCAGCGCCGTCAGCGCCCGCTCCAGGCGGCGGACGGCGGCGCGGTCGCCGGCCCGCTCGCCGACGAGGCGCACGTCGGCGACCCCGCCCACGACGATCACGACGTCGGTGCCGGGCGCCGGGGACTGCCCGCTGGTCAGGACCTGCGGGGTGAAGCCGGCCGCCTCGATCGCGGCGAGCCCCTCGGCGGCGAAGCCCTTGTCGAAGGTGGTCATGCCGTGGTCGCCCGTGATGACGAACGCCGTGCGGTCGCGGACACCTGCCTCCTGCGTGGCGGCGACGATGCGGCCGATCTGCCGGTCGATGTCCTCCAGGGCGCCGGGGATGCGGGGGTCCGCGTCGCCGCCGTCGTGCCCGATCGCGTCGAGGGTGTCGCAGTAGACCGTGATCAGGTCGGGGACGCCGTTGGTCGTGACAAGCTGGCCGTTCGAGCTGACGGGCTCGCCGCGCAGCACGGAGACGACGTCGTCGGTGCGGCGCGCGCAGTCGCCGCCGGGCTGCGTGTACAGGGCGTCGGGGTCGCCGAAGGTGACGCCGTGGTTCTGCAGGATGAACCACTGCGCCGAGAAGACGGTGCCGCCCTGCTCCCGGACCGACTCCGCGACGGTCGGCACGGCGAGGTCGCGCTGCTGGCCCCGCGCGGTGTTGCTCGCGGCGTCGAACCAGTAGGCGGTGTTGCGGTGGGTCGCGGGCCAGGCGCCCGTGGCGACCGAGGACCACGACGGGTTGGTGATCGAGGTCATCACGCCGGTCGAGGTGGTGACGCTGCCCGCGCGCAGGAGGGCGCGCAGGTTCGGCATCTCGACGGTGCCAGGGGAGCCGGCGCCGTCGCGCACCAGGTCGAGGTAGTCGACGTCGAACCCGTCCAGCGCGAGGAAGATCACGTGGTCGGCGCGGGCGGCGGGGCCGCCCCGGGCGTCGTCGTCGGGCAGCGGCGCGGCGACGGCGGTCGACGCCGTCCACACGGTCGCGGCGGCGATGCTGGTGGCGAGGATCTTTCGCAACGAGGGCATCATGCGGGCAATTCGAGCACCCGGGGGGCGAACTTCGGGGGAGGTGGGGGCGAATGTCGGGTGAACCCTGGAGGCTGTGGACGAGCGAGGGCCGCGCACCCGCGCGGTCGGTAGACTCGGGCGGGTGACCATGCCCGACGCACCCGAGCGCACCACGTCTCCCGACGAGCCCCGTTTCCGCTACACCCCGACCCTCGCGCAGCAGATCGAGCTGCGCTGGCAGGACATCTGGGAGGAGCGCGGCACGTTCCACGCGGCGAACCCGCAGGGGCGACTTGCGGGGCCGGGCGGGAGCCCGGCGGCGGGCGACCCGTACTTCATCATGGACATGTTCCCGTACCCCTCCGGTGCGGGTCTGCACGTGGGCCACCCGCTGGGCTACATCGCCACGGACGTGACCGGGCGCTTCCGCCGCATGCGCGGCGACAACGTGCTGCACGCGCTGGGCTACGACGCCTTCGGCCTGCCCGCCGAGCAGTACGCCGTCCAGACGGGCCAGCACCCGCGCACCACCACCGAGGCCAACATCGGCAACATGCGCCGGCAGCTGCGCCGCCTCGGCCTGGGCCACGACTCGCGGCGCACGTTCGCGACCATCGACCCCGAGTACGTCCGCTGGACGCAGTGGATCTTCCTGCAGATCTTCGAGTCCTGGTACGACGCCGACGCCGAGCGTCCCGGCCCCGTCACCGGCTCCGGCAAGGGCAAGGGCAAGGGCCGCGCGCGCCCCATCGCCGAGCTGCGCGCCGAGCTGGCCGCGGGCACGCGCCCCGTCCCCGGGCACGACGGCGACAACGCCGGCGGCGCCGTCTGGTCCGCGCTGAGCGAGCTCGAGCAGCGGGACGTCATCGACGCCCAGCGGCTCGCCTACATCGACTCCTCGCCGGTCAACTGGTGCCCGGGCCTGGGCACCGTGCTCGCGAACGAGGAGGTCACGGCCGACGGCCGGTCCGAGCGCGGCAACTTCCCCGTCTTCCAGCGCAACCTGCGCCAGTGGAAGATGCGCATCACCGCCTACGCCGACCGCCTCACGGACGACCTGGAGCTCATCGACTGGCCCGAGAAGGTCAAGTCGATGCAGCGCAACTGGATCGGCCGCTCCACGGGCGCCAACGTGCGGTTCGACGTCGTCGGCACCGCCGAGGGCGACCCGGCCGGCGCGGCGGGCTCGCTGGAGGTCTTCACCACCCGCCCCGACACGCTGTTCGGCGCCACGTTCATGGTGGTCGCGCCGGAGCACCCGCTGCTCGACGAGGTCCCCGCGGCCTGGCCCGACGGCACACGCTCCGCCTGGACCGGCGGGTACGACACCCCGGTCGAGGCCGTCGCCGCCTACCGGCGCGAGGCGTCCGCGAAGACCGCCGTCGAGCGGCAGGCGGACGCCGGCAAGAAGACCGGCGTGTTCACCGGACACCTGGCCGTCAACCCGGTCAGCGGCCTCCAGGTCCCGGTCTTCACCGCGGACTACGTGCTCATGGGCTACGGCACCGGCGCCATCATGGCCGTGCCCGGCGGCGACGAGCGCGACTTCGCGTTCGCCGAGGCCTACGACCTGCCGGTGATCTACACGGTCGAGCCGGCCGGCGGCCTGCCGGAGGGCCACACCGGCGCGTACGCGGGCGACGGCGTCGCCGTGCGGTCCGCCAACGACGAGATCTCGCTGGACGGCCTGGGCGTGGTCGAGGCCAAGGCCAAGATCATCGCCTGGCTGGAGAGCAAGGGCATCGGCGAGGGCACCACGACCTACCGCCTCAACGACTGGCTGTTCAGCCGCCAGCGCTACTGGGGCGAGCCGTTCCCCGTGGTGTGGGACGAGGACGACCGCCCGGTCGCGATCCCCGACGCGATGCTGCCGGTGGACCTGCCGGACGTGCCCGACTACGCGCCGCGCACCTTCGACCCGGAGGACGCGAACTCCGAGCCCGAGGCGCCGCTGGGCCGCAACGACGACTGGGTGCACGTCACTCTCGACCTGGGTGACGGGCCCAAGAAGTACCGCCGCGACACCAACACCATGCCCAACTGGGCCGGGTCGTGCTGGTACTACCTGCGCTACCTCGACCCCGCGGAGACCTCGGCGGCGGCGCTGCCCGAGCTCGAGAAGTACTGGCTGGGGCCGCAGCACAACCCGACGTCCGGCCCGGCCGGCGGCGTCGACCTCTACGTGGGCGGCGTGGAGCACGCCGTGCTGCACCTGCTGTACGCGCGGTTCTGGCACAAGGTCCTCTTCGACCTGGGCCACGTCACGGGCGTCGAGCCGTTCGGCAAGCTCTTCAACCAGGGCTACATCCAGGCGTACGCCTACACCGACTCGCGCGGCCAGTACGTGCCCGCCGAGGAGGTCGAGGGCGACGAGCAGACCGGGTTCACCTGGCAGGGCCAGCCCGTCAACCGTGAGTACGGGAAGATGGGCAAGTCGCTCAAGAACGTCGTGACGCCCGACGAGATGTACGAGCAGTACGGCGCCGACACGTTCCGCGTCTACGAGATGTCGATGGGTCCGCTGGACCTGTCGCGCCCGTGGGAGACCCGCGCCGTCGTCGGGTCGCAGCGGTTCCTGCAGCGGCTGTGGCGCAACGTCGTCTCCGAGGAGACGGGCGAGCTCACCGTCACCGACGAGGAGCCCGACACCGCGACCCTGCGCGCCGTGCACCGCACTATCGCCGACGTCCGCGTCGAGATGGAGAACATGCGGCCCAACACCGCGATCGCCAAGCTCATCACGCTGAACAACCACCTCACGGGGCTGTCGGGCGTGCCGCGCTCGGCCGTGGAGCCGCTGATCCTCATGACGGCACCCATCGCGCCGCACATCGCGGAGGAGCTGTGGTCGCGGCTCGGGCACGAGGAGTCGCTGGCGCACGCGCCCTTCCCGGCGGCCGACCCGGCCTACCTGGTCCAGGACACCGTGACCTGCGTGGTCCAGGTGCAGGGCAAGGTGCGGGCCAAGTTCGAGGTGGCCCCGGACATCTCCGCGGAGGACCTGGAGGCGACGGCGCTGGCCGAGCCGAACGTGGTCAAGTTCCTGGACGGCCGCGGGGTGCGCAAGGTGATCGTCCGGGCCCCGAAGCTGGTCAACATCGTCCCGGCCTGACCCGCCAGGCGTCATCAGCGCCGGGCAGGTCCCTTGTGGACCATGCCCGGCGCTAGGCCTATAGTGAAAGGGCGCAAGAGGGAGAGATCCTGAGCGCCCTGCCTTCAGCCCCCGCACAGCCGGGGGCTGTCGTGCGTCTAGGGCTCCCAGAGCCGGTCGTGGACTGGGACGCCCTCCAGCACAGACCACAGGTTCCTGTTGGCCGCGGCTGCGCGCTCGTCGCGGTCCACGCCGTCCGCAAGCCGCTGATACAGGAAGGCAACGAGGTCCGCTGCCTGGACAAGGCGGCTACCGGCCGACGAAACGAAGTAGACCGTGTCCGCGATGCGCTGGGGCTTGCCCCGATACCCCCAGATACGTTCACGGCGCGCTCTGCGCAGAGCGGCTTGAGCGCTCCTTGCCGTCCGGTGCTCGTCAGCGATCACCACCAGGTCCTCGCCGTGCCGGTTGGCGTAGCGGTTCAGCTTCTCGAGCAGGTGGAGGAGCACCGTGATGTGCTCGTCGTGCTGTTCGGCGTAGCGATCACGGAATCCCTGCCGGTCCAGTCCTTCGATCCAGATGCCCTCCGCGTGTGCTGCCGTCACGTCGAGGGCTTGCCGATAGATCGAGATGCGGGCTCGCACGACCGGCTTCAGGGGAGCCCACTCCTGCGTCGCACCGAACAGGTCGTGGCCGTGCAGCTCGGTGTCCGCATCGATCCCACCGAACGCTTCGGCTGCTCGGGCGACTACCGCGTCGAGCTGTTCCGCGAACACACGCACGTCGGGAGCGCGCACGACAAGGCCCACCGTCCGGTAACACCGCGAGTTCGAGGTCTCATCTATGTAAGCGAAGAGCACGCCCGAGTCTCACACGCTCCAGGGAGGCCCGCTCGTCGGGCCGGCCGGCCCTCAGCGCTTGCGGGTGCCGAAGAGCGAGCGGGTCAGCTCGCGGACCAGGACCGTGCCCGCCGTCTTGGCCAGCGACGTGACCACCCGGTTGCGGTCGCGGGCGGCCTGCTCCTTGTGGCGGGCCTCCGCCTTCTCGCGCGTCGCCGCCTCCTTCTCGAGCCGGGCGCGCTCCTTGGCCAGCTCCCGCTCGTCCGCGGCCGCGGTGGCCGAGCCCTCGGCGGCCGCGCGGCCGGCGGCCTGCTCCTGCGCCTTCGCCTGCAGCAGCTCGAACGCGGACTCCGCGTCGACCGGGGTGCCGTACCGCGCCTGGCCGGGGGAGGCCGCGACGACCTGGTCGATCACGGCGTCGCCGGCCGGCTCCATCGAGGCCTGCGGCGCCCGCACCCGGGTCCACGCGACGGGGGAGGGCGCGCCCTTCTCGGTCAGCACGGTGACCACCGCCTCACCCGTGCCGAGCGACTGCAGCAGCCGCTCCAGGTCGTACGGCGACTTCGGGAAGGTGCGGGCCGCGGCCCGCAGCGCCGTGGCGTCGTCGGGCGTGAAGGCGCGCAGCGCGTGCTGCACCCGGTTGCCGAGCTGGGCCAGGACGTCGGACGGCACGTCCTTGGGCGACTGCGTCACGAAGAAGACGCCGACCCCCTTGGACCGGATCAGCCGCACCGTCTGGACCACCTGCTGCAGGAAGTCCTTGGATGCGTCCGCGAACAGCAGGTGCGCCTCGTCGAAGAAGAACACGAGCTTCGGCTTCTCGGCGTCACCCACCTCGGGCAGGTCCTGGAAGAGGTCCGCGAGCAGCCACATGAGGAACGTCGAGAAGAGCTGCGGCCGGTCCTGCACCGCGGGCAGCTCCAGCACGCTGAGCACGCCCAGGTCGCCCCTGGTCGCGATCAGGTCCGACGTCGCGAACGCGGGCTCGCCGAAGAACACGTCGGCGCCCTGCCCCTCCAGCCCCACGATCTCGCGCAGGATGACGCCGGCCGTAGCCGCCGAGACGCCCCCGATGCCCTTGAGCTCCCCCTTGCCCTCGTCCGAGGTCAGGTAGGCGATCACCGACTGCAGGTCCTTGAGGTCCAGCAGCGCCAGGCCCTTCGTGTCGGCCCAGTGGAAGATCAGCGTGAGGCTCGACTCCTGGGTCTCGTTGAGGCCCAGCACCTTGGACATCAGCAGCGGCCCGAAGTCGGTGACCGTCGTGCGGATCGGTACGCCCTTGCCGATCCCGCCGAGCGAGTAGAACTCGACCGGGTACTGCGTCGGCCGCCAGTCCTGCCCGATGCTGGCCGCGCGCTCCGCGACCTTCGGGTTGTCCGGACCGGGCAGCGCGAGACCGGACAGATCGCCCTTGACGTCCGCCAGGAAGACCGGCACCCCGGCCAGTGACAGCCCCTCGGCCATGCCCTGGAGCGTCTTGGTCTTGCCGGTTCCCGTGGCGCCCGCCACCAGGCCGTGCCGGTTCAGCATCGAGAGCGCGAAACCGACCTGGACCCGCGGGTTCGGCGTGGCCTCACCGCCGGGCTCGCCCTCGAGGAGGGCGCCCAGCGGCAGCGTGGCCTCGGCCGCGTAGCCCGCGGCGACCTCGGCCGCGTAGCCGTCGGGCGCGCCGGCGGGAGCGTCGGGCACCTCGGACGACGCCGGCGCCGCCTCCTCCGGCTCGCCCGTCTCGGGCTCGCGCGTCTCCTGCCCGCTCGTCTCCGGCCCGCCCGTCTCGGGGGCCGCTGGCGCTGCAGCCCGTTCCGCCTCCTCGAGGGCCTTCTGGGCCGCGGCGGCGGCCTCGCGCAGAGCGGCGAGATCTGGCGTCGATGCATCGGGCATGTCTCGGATGCTAAGTCGGCCCCTGGTGCCGCGCGCGGGGAGGGTCCCGGGCGTTTCGCCGTCGGGTTCCCCGCACGGATAGAGTGTCGCGGTCATGCGCAACCGTCGTCGTCCTTCCCGCCCGGCACCCCAGGAGGTGCGGGTCGTCACCGACTCGACCGCCTGCCTCCCCGCCGGTTCGACGGGCGGCCCGGTCGTGGTGCCGCTGCGCGTCCTGGTGGGCGACGAGGCCTATGCCGAGGGCGAGGACATCACGCCCGACCGGCTCGCCGAGCTCGTCTCCGAGGGCGAGCAGGTGACCACGTCGCAGCCGTCCCCCGAGGCGTTCGCCGCGGTCTACCGCAGCCTCGGTGAGCAGGGCGTCCGGTCGGTCGTCTCGGTGCACCTGTCGGGCGCGCTGTCGGGCACCGTCGGTTCGGCAGGCACCGCGGCGGCGCGGTCGCCCCTGCAGGTACGCGCGGTGGACTCGCGGACGGCGGCCGCGGGCCTCGGCTTCGCGGCCCGCGCCGCCGCCGAGTGCGCCGCCGCCGGGGCCGACGCCACCCATGTCGCCGCGCGGGCCATGGAGGTCGCCGCGACGGCCCACGCCGTGTTCGTGGTCGACACGCTGGAGCACCTGCGGCGCGGCGGACGCCTGTCGGGCCCGGCGGCCGCCCTCGGCACGGTCCTGGGCGTCAAGCCGATCCTGCGGCTGTCCGACGGCGCCATCGAGCTGGCCCAGCGGGTGCGCACCCGCGCGGCCGGCGCCGAACGGCTGCTGGAGCAGGCTGCCGGGTACGTCGCCGAGGCGACGCGGCCCGTGGTCGCCGTCCACCACTTCGGCGCGCACGACCGGGCGCTCGCCCTCGCCGGCCGCCTCCACACGCGCACGCGGGCGGACGTCGAGGTCACGCCGCTGAGCGCCGTCCTCGGGGTGCACGTGGGCCCCGGCACGCTCGCCGTCGTCGTCGCGGACCTGGGCGACCACGCGCACTGACGCGCGCCGCTCGGGCTGGGAGCGGGTGATCGGCAGTACGTCAGGTGATCGGCAGCTCGAACTGCCGATCACCTGACGTACTGCCGATCACGATGCCGCTGGTCGGCTCGGCCCGCTAAGCGGGCGAGGACCTCGCGAAGTCTCGCCGCGAACTCCACCGGCTTGTCGGCCGGCTGGCCGTACTCCCCGCCGCCGAACCCGCCGTGCCCGCCGGGGAAGACGAGCGGCTCGGCGCTGAGCCGCGCTGCCGCCGCACGTGCGGCTCGCCCGGTGATCTCCTCGCCCGTGTCCTCGCCGACGGCGACCAGGACCTCGGGCGCACCGGCCTTGAGGACGTCCCAGGCGGGCTCGTACCGGGGCAGCGTCAGCATGTTCACGCCCAGCATCAGGTCGTTGCGGGTGCCGTCGTCCTCGGTGGGCATGCCGAACATCGCCGGGTCGGGGTCGGCCTGCGCCGTGTAGTCCGCGGGGATCTCGCCCGTGGCCATGACCAGCGCGATGAACTTGGCCATCCCCGCGCCGAAGCCCTTCGCCTGGTAGGTGTCGTGGACGTCCGTCATGGCCGCGACCACGGCGTCGCGGTCCGGGAGCACGCCGGGCAGCGGAGGCTCGTGCGCGATGACGGTCCGCAGGTCCTCCGGGTGGGTCGCGGCGAGGTCGAGCGCGACGACGGCGCCACCGCTGGAGGCGAAGAGGTCCACCGGGCCGCCGCCCACGGCCTCGATGATCCGGTGCACGTCGTCGGCATGGTCCTCGATCACGGGCAGGTCGTCGCCCGTGCGGGTGCTGCGCTCCACACCGCGCGGGTCGTAGGTCACCAGGGTCCGGTCGGTGAAGTGACCCGCCAGGGTGGTGAAACCCTCCGCGCCCATGGGCAGGCCGATGAGCACCAGCGGCGGCTCGTCGGTCGGGGTCTGCGCCGCCCGCACGTCATAGGTCAGGACGGCGCCCGGCACGTCCAGGGTGTGGGTCTTCTTGTCGGTCATGGTGCTCGCTCCTGGTCTGTTCCGCGTCTGTTGCGTGGCCCGGGTCTGCGGGTTCCGCCCGGGTTGGCATGCGGTCGTCAGGTCCGACGACGGCGCCGGGTCGAACTCATCGGTGCGCCTGCACGGAACTCGTCGGCTGGGCAGGCGGACCCTCGGGACGGCGTCGTGCGGGGACGAGCCCGACCACAGGGAGCACTTTTCGGCGTCTGTGCACAGGCGGCGCTCGGAGCCCGTCCGAGGGGTGCGCAGCGCGCCTAGCGTCCTGGGACATGCAGCCAGAGACCGCGCAGCAGCGCCGCCCAGACCCCTGGCCGTTCGGCCCGGTGCGCGGGTCCGACGGTCCCGGACCCCTGCCCGCCGAGTCGGCCGTCGAGCTGCCCGGCCCGTCGCCCGCGCCGTTCCCGGACGACCCGTGGGCCGTGTCCTCCGGCCCGGCGGCGGGCGCGGACGGCGCCCCCACCGAGACCGACGACCTGGTGGCCCGGCTACGTTCTCGGCGGTCCACGTCGGGCGTGGCCGCCGCCTATGCGGCGGCGCACGGACATCCCGCCGACCCGCGGGCCGAGCAGGGCGCCCGCCGGTGGGCCCTGACCGGCACGACCGCGGTGGTGGCGGTCGTGACCGTGCTGCTGCTCGGGCTGGGCGTGGCGGCGCTCTCGCTGAGGGGCGGCGACGTCGAGGCCCTGGCACCGGTCGGTGCCGGCGAGGGTGCGGACGGCGGGTCGGCGAGCGCCGGGGCGGGCGGGAACGAGGTCGTGAGCGGGACCGATCCGTCGTCTCCGTCGTCGGGATCGGGCGGCTCGGGCGCGTTCGGTGAGCCGGATGGCTCCGGCGCCGCGGGCGGTCTTCCGGGTGAGGCGGGCGGCGAGCTGCTGGTGCACGTGGTCGGCGAGGTGGCCCGGCCGGGCCTGGTCACCCTGCCCGACGGCGCCCGTGTGGCCGACGCCGTCGAGGCCGCCGGCGGTGTGACCCGCAAGGCCGACCTGACGGCCGTGAACCTCGCCCGCACAGTTGTCGACGGTGAGCAGCTGTACGTGCCGAAGCCGGGGGAGCCGGTGCCGGGAGCGGCCGCGCCGGGCGCCGGCGGGGCGCCGGCCGCGGGCGGTGGTGGTGCTGGGGGTGGTGGTGCTGGGGGTGGTGCGGGTGGCACAGCGGGTGCCGTCGACATCAACACGGCGGACGCCGCCGGGCTGGAGGCGCTCCCCGGTGTGGGACCGTCGATCGCGCAGGCGATCGTCGAGTGGCGCGAGACGAACGGCGCGTTCGCGAGCGTGGACGAGCTCGACGATGTGCCGGGCATCGGTCCGGCCACCCTCGACGAGCTCCGCGACAGCGCGCGGGTGGGGCCATGACCGACCTGCGGATGGTGCCCGCGGCCCTGGCGGTCTGGGCCGCAGCCTGGGTGCTGACCGGCGCCGGGGAGCGGTGGAGCGGCCTCGTGTCGGGACTGGTCGGGGCTGTGCTCCTTGCGGCCTGCCTCCGGATCGCGTTCGTGCGCGGCCAGGGTCGTGGCGGGCCCCAGGCCTCACGTGCCCGACGTGCGGTGACGGTCCGGCGTGCGATGACAGCTCGGCGTGCGGCGACTGCCCTGCCTGCGGCCACGACCAACCGGCCCCCGGCTGCGACCGTCCTCGTCGCGCACGCCGCTCTCGCGGCGGCCTGCGTCCTCGCGGTCACGGCCTCCGCCCACGTCCAGCTCGCGGGCCGCGCGCCGCTCGCCGGACTGGCCGAGCAGCGTGTGACGGCGACCCTTGTCGGCGTCGTGGTCTCCCAGCCCGAGCCGTTCGCCTTCGCCCCGGGCGCCGGGCAGCACCGCTGGGTGCTCGCCGCCCGCGCGATGGACGCCCGTGGAGTCGGGTCGGCGGCGCGGGCGCACGTCCAGGTGCTGTCCGCCGTCGTGCCCCGGTACGGGGCGACCGTGACCGTCTCGGGCGGGCTGCGTCCCGCCGACCCCGGCGCGGCCGAGACCGCCCGTCTGAACGCCGAGAGCACCGCCGAGATCCGTGCCCCGCCGTCCGCCCTTCGCGTGCTCGACACCCACCGCGCGGCGCTCCTCGACGTGACCGACCCGCTGTCCCCGCAGGCCCGCGGGCTGGTGCCCGGCGCCGCGATCGGCGACACGACGCGGCTCCCGGACGACCTGTCCGAGGAGATGCGCATTACCGGCTTGTCTCACATCACCGCCGTCTCCGGAGGTCATTTCGCCGTCGTCGTGACCGTCCTGACCCTCCTGTGCTCCGTGGCCCGCCTGCCGAGGCCGGTCAGGGTGCTCGTCATCGCGCTCGCGTCCCTCGCCTTCGTGCTGCTCGTCCGGCCCGAACCGGCCGTGCTGCGGGCAGCGGTCATGGCGGCGTTCGCCCTGACCGGGGTGGCGCTCGGTCGACCCTCTCAGGCTGTCCCGGCGCTCGCGGCGTCGGTGGTCGGGCTGCTCGTGGTCGACCCGTGGCTGGCCCGGTCCTTCGGGTTCGCACTGTCGGCCGCGGCGACGGCGGGGCTGGTGCTGCTCGCCGCGCCGCTGGCCGCGCGACTGGCGCC
Organism: Promicromonospora sp. NPDC019610; assembly: GCF_044389365.1. NCBI lineage: Bacteria > Bacillati > Actinomycetota > Actinomycetes > Micrococcales > Promicromonosporaceae > Promicromonospora > Promicromonospora sp. NPDC019610. The sequence goes on from NZ_JBIRXX010000004.1 coordinate 257,816, forward strand.
CTGGACGGGGGAGGCGCTGGCGTTCGGTCTGGCCGTGCCGCTGGCAGCGCAGGCAGCGTGCGGTCCGGTGCTGGTACTGCTCGACCCGTCGGTGTCCACGGTCTCGGTGCTCGCGAACCTGTTGGCGGGTCCGGCGCTGGTCCCGGCCACCGTGCTCGGCCTGGTCGCCACCGTGCTCGCGCCCTGGCTCCCGGCCGTCGCCGGGCTCGTGGCCTGGGCGGCGAGCGGTGCCACCTGGTGGATCGCCGCGGTCGCGCACCGGTGTGCCGCACTTCCCGGTGCAACCGTCCCATGGCTGGGCGGCCCGGTCGGTGCGCTTCTGCTTGCCGTGCTCACCGGACTGGTGCTGTGGGCCGTGCTGCGGCGTGAGCCGCTCCGCGGCTGGCCCGAGTCGTGGCGCGCGACGGCCCGTTCCGGCCTGCGCCAGGTCGTGCGGGAGGTACTGCGGGACGCCCCGCCCGAGGTCCGGACGCTCCGGCGTCCGCTCTCGCGGGCGCGGTTCCTCGTGCTCCTCGCGGCGGCCTCGGCGGCGGCGCTGGTCGTGGCCGTCGCCGTACCCCGGCTCGCGGCCCGCTCGGGGCTCCCGCAGGACTGGCAGGTGGCGGCCTGCGACGTCGGGCAGGGGGATGCGCTCGCGCTGCGCACCGGTCCGGTGTCGGCCGTGGTCGTGGACGTCGGACCGGACGGGCCGGCCGCCGACCGCTGCCTCGACGAGCTCGGGATCGAGCGGGTGGACCTGCTCGTGCTGAGCCACTTCCACGCCGACCACGTGGGCGGGCTCCGTCCCGTGCTCGCCGGGCGCGAGGTGGTCGCGGCGCTCGTATCCCCGGTACCGGAGCCGACGGCGAACGCCGCGGCGACGGAGGCCGTGCTGGCCGCCGCGGGCGTACCGGTCCGGGTCGCGGAGACCGGCGACAGGGGAGTCCTGGGGAGCCTTGCCTGGCGGGTGCTCCAGGCGGGCGCGGGTTCGGGTGCCAACGACTCGAGCATCGTGCTGGCCGCCCGCGTCGCCGGACTGGACGTGCTGCTGCTGGGCGACCTGGAGGACGCCGGGCAGGAGGCACTGGTCCCGCTGACGGGCCGATTCGACGTCGTCAAGGTCGCGCACCACGGGTCGGCGGTGCAGTCCCGCGCACTCGCGGAACGGGTGCGTCCGGCGGTCGCCCTCGTCTCGTCCGGCAGGGACAACGAGTACGGGCACCCGACCGACGAGGCGCTCGACCTGTACGCCGGTGTCGGTGCGGCGGTGGTGCGCACCGACGAGTGCGGCACCGTCGCATTGGTCGTGCGCGGAGAGGAGGTGTCACTGGCCGGCTGCTGAGCGGCCGGCGACCGACGGGCGCCCGGTCCCGCCGCAGGCCACACGGGCACTGGTACACGATGGCGCGACACTTCGCGAAACGTTGCGGATCCTGACCACGGCCCTAACGTGGGGGGAGGACGGGTGAAGTTCCGTCAGCACGTACCAGGGGGCAACGTGGTCATATCAACCCTGACCGGTCGGCGACAGCGCCGGATCATCGCGGTCACAGCGGCAGTGGCTCTGCTCGTTCCGGCGGCTGCGTTCAGCGCCGCGGGCAGGGACCAGGCGAGCGCGCAGCTCCAGCTCCGGGAGGAGCTGCTGGACCAGTCGGTCGTCACCGACGTCTCCGAGACCGACCAGGTCGTCCGGGTCGACACCACACGCGACCCGGAGGCCGCGGGGGAGTGGCTGGACGAGTCGGCCGAGGTGCTGGACGGCTGGACCGTCGTCGTGGGCGGGGCGGAGCCGCGGTCCGGCGAGGAGCGTGCGGCGCTGGACGAGCAGCAGTCGGCGGGCGACACGCCGCCCGACGCCTCGTGCCCGGAGGTGCCGGAGGGTCCCCGGTCCGAGGACGGTTCGACGACGCCGGTCCTGGGCTGCGGCACCGGCAAGGACGTCCAGCTCACCGCGGGGGCGGCGCGCGCGACGCAGGGCGGTCCGTCCCGCACGCTGGGGACCGCCGTCGACGATGTGCTGGCGTCCTACCTGCCGGGCGCGGACCTGCCGGCGACGAAGGCGCGGCTCAGCAAGGGCCACGCCACGGTCGACGTCGGCGCCGGGTTCGAGCAGGCGCTGTCGGACGCCGGGGTCTACCCGGGCGACGTCTGGCAGGCGCTCCTGTTCACGGCGTACAGCAACGGGGCGGTCGACTCCGTGAAGTTCACGCTCGACGGGGACTGTCTCGCCTTCGCGTACGCGACGGGCGGCGACATGTGCGCGTCGACCGACCTGCCGATCGATCTCGGCTGAGGAGGTGACGATGCGCAAGACTCTTCGACGGCTCGTGTCGGTGCTCGCCGTCGTCCTCGTGGGGGCAGCCGGATTCCTGGCCGTGGCCCCGACCGCGGCCGCCGACGTGACCTACGTGCCGGACAACTGGAACGGCAAGGTGGTCTACCTGTCTCAGGCGTGCCACGACCGCGGGGACACCGTGTGCCACGACAACACGGGCTGCGACGGCTTCAGCGAGAACATCAACTCCTACAAGGTGGCGATGTCGACCATCAACGGCGGCAGGACGGACCACCTCAGCCTCCTGGAGCGCGGCTACAAGGTGGTCCGGGGCAACGGGCTCACGCGGAAGAACATCGCCAGTTCGAACCGGGTGGGGGCTGACCTGCACATCCCGTTGCACTCCAACGCCATCAGCGCGTCCTGCGAGTCCGGCAAACCGGCGTCGCGGTACGGCACGCACGCCATGTACGTGTCGAGCGCCGGCAAGGAGTGTGCGGCGGAGATCGTGCAGCGCGTCGGTGCGAGCAGCCCCGGCACCAACGACACCCGGCAGTACCGGACGGACCTGGGCGAGCTGAACCAGACCAACGCCGTCGCGTGCTACCTGGAGCAGGACTTCCACGTCTGGCAACGAGGGGTGAACTGGATGCGCGACCGCGACTCGTGGAGCTGGCGCCTGGCCATGGCCGTCGACGTGTACATGGGGTACCCCTGATGCGCGCCCGGCAGCGCGCCGCGGTCGCCGCAATCGCCGTGGCCTTGCTCCTGCTGGCCGGCTGCACGGCGGCCCCGACCGGGCCGGCCACGTCGGGACCGTCGCGCGGAGCGGGGACGTCGACCGACGGTCCGTCGCCGTCGGACGACGCGGCCGGCTCGGACGACGCGGCCGGTTCGGATGAACCAGAGATCACCGTGCGGGCCGCCGGCAGCGCCTGGCTGGTGCGGGGCACGGGCTTCACGGGCGGCAACCAGTACCTGGTCCAGTGCGTCGGCGGGACGACGACGGGGGCGAGCGCGCTCGACGAGTGCGACATGTCGACCAGCGAGCAGGTGGTCGCCGACGAGAGCGGCCGGATCACCGCGACCCGTCAGGCACGGGCGTTCGTCAACGTCGGCTCGGTCTCCGAGGTGGACTGCACGGGCGACCCGTGCGCGCTCGCCGTCGCCGACCTGTCGGACCGGGTGCTCGCCGCCGCCCCGGCGCCCCTGCCGGGCGGCTCGGAGCCGCCGGACGCGCCCACGCTGACGCTGTCCGAGCTGGAGCTCGGCGCCGACGACGGTCGCGTCACCGTGACGGGCAAGGGCTACGCGGCGGGTGCGACGGTCCGGATCGTGCAGTGCGCCACCACCTCCGACGGTGCCGTGGACGGGGACAACTGCCTGTACGACGACGGGAAGCGCGTGATCGCCGACCGTGCGGGCACCCTGGTCACCCAGCTCCGCGTGGTCCGGGAGATCGAGCTGGTGGGCGGGGGATCCGCCGACTGCGCCGACGAGGGCGCCTGCGTGATCGCGAACGCGTGGACCGACGGCGGACGGATCGCCCTGGCCGACCTCGTCTGGGAGTAGGGCGCGGCCGGTGTGGGTGGCGCGTGGCAGGCTGTGTCCGTGCCTCCCGCAACCAGACGTCGTACCGCCACCGCTCCCGCCGGACGGAGCTGGGACGAGCCCACCGTGGCTCCCGTCGTGCTGGTGCGCGGCGCCGAGCCGCTCCTGACCGAGCGCGCGGTGGACGGCGTGGTGCGGCTCGTGCGCGAGCGCGACCCCGACGTCGAGAAGGTGGAGCTGGAGGGGGCCACGTACGGCACGGGCCAGCTCATGGTCGCGGCGAGCCCGTCCCTGTTCGGCGAGGCCAAGGTGGTCGTGGTCCGCTCGACGGAGTCGGGCACCGAGGACCTGATGGCCGACCTCATCGCGTACGTCGGCGCGCCCGACGAGGAGACCACCGTCGTCGTGGTGCACGGCGGCGGGCAGCGCGGCAAGAAGATGCTCGACACGATCACGGGCTCCGGCGCGCCGGTCATGGTGTGCGAGCCCGTGACGAAGGACGCGGAGAAGGCGTCGTTCGTGGTGGGGGAGTTCAAGGCGGCTCGCCGCCGCGCGGACGCCGAGGGTGTCCGCGCCCTCGTCGACGCACTGGGCAGCGACCTGCGCGAGCTCGCGGCGGCGTGCGCGCAGCTCGTCGCCGACACCACGGGCACCATCACGGCCGCCACGGTGGACCGGTACTACGGCGGCCGGGTCGAGGCCACGGGCTTCCGGGTGGCGGACGCCGCGGTGGCGGGCGACGCCGGGGGCGCCGTCGCCCTGCTGCGGCACGCGCTGGACACCGGCCTGGACCCCGTACCGATCGTCGCGGCGCTGGCGCTGCGCCTGCGCAACCTGGCCAAGGTCGCCTCGATGCGGGGCGGCGGGCTGTCGGCGCGTGACCTGGGCATGGCCCCCTGGCAGATCGACCGTGCCCGCAAGGACCTGCGCGCCTGGACGCCGGAGGGGCTCGCGGCGGCGATCTCCGCCGTCGCGCAGGCCGACGCCGACGTGAAGGGCGAGGCGCGGGACACGGTCTTTGCCGTCGAACGCGCGGTCATGACGATCGCCCGCTCCCGCCGCGCCTGACCCCGCCGCGCCTGACCCCGCCGACCGCCGACCCCACCGGTCGCCGACCAGAGTGCGCTTCTACCCCGTCATTCGGCCCGTAATCAGCCTGTTTTCGGGCCGAATGACGGGGTAGAAGCGCACATCGGCGCGGGGCGGAGCGGGGAGGCGGGGTGGCTGGCGGAGGCCGCCAGGGCACGTGGGTCGGGCGGCACCCGTACCCGCACCGGCACCGGCACCCGCGCCCGACGCACCCGCCCCCGCCGCGCCCGCAGTTTCCGCGCGCGCGAAAGACGCCGTCCGCCCGGAAGGCGAACGGCGTCCGACGAAGTGGCTCAGAGAGCGGCGACCGACTTCGCGATGGCCGACTTGCGGTTCGCAGCCTGGTTCGCGTGGATGACGCCCTTGGCGACAGCCTTGTCGAGCTTGCGCGACGCGGTGGCAAGGGCGACCGTCGCGGTCTCCTTGTCGCCGGCTGCGACGGCCTCGCGCACCTTGCGCACGTGGGTCTTCAGCTCCGACTTGACGGACTTGTTGCGCAGACGAGCCTTCTCGTTCGTCTTGATGCGCTTCATCTGGGACTTGATGTTTGCCACGAGTGGACTTCCTGGTGTGTTCGCCTTGCGGCGAGCGGATAGGTCGTAGAGGGCGGTCGCAGGTCCGGGACTGGGGTGGGGACCCGTGGAGAGGAACTGCGACTGTGCCCGCCGACCTGGGCGGACACGCGACCCCCAAGGCTACCAGAGGGTCCGGCCCCTCGTGGGGCGGTGCGGTGTGACACCGGCTACCAGCGGCTCGGCGCGTGAAGGGCCTCTGACGAGCCGCCATAGACTCCGGCTATGAGTACCAGGACACTTCGGGGCCGTTTCCAATGGACCGTGGTGGTCCCCGTCCTTGCCCTGGTGCTCCTCGTCGCGACGTGGAGCAACCACGAGCACCCGGTGACGCTCATGGCGATCGGCGCCGCGCTGGTCGGCGCCGTCCTCGCCGCGGTGCACCACGCGGAGGTGGTGGCCCACCGGGTCGGCGAGCCGTTCGGCTCCCTCATCCTCGCGGTCGCGGTGACCGTGATCGAGGTGGGGCTGATCCTCATGTTGATGAGCGGCGGCAGCGACTCGGCGAGCACGTACGCCCGGGACACCGTCTTCGCCGCCGTGATGATCACGTTCAACGGCATCGTCGGCCTGTCCCTGCTGGTGGGGGCGGGCAAGCACCACCTGGTGAGCTTCAACGCCTCGGGCACCGGCTCCGCGCTGGCCACCGTCGTCGCGCTGGCCACGGTCTCCCTGGTGCTGCCCAGCTTCACCACGTCCGCGGAGGGCGGGGCGTACACCCCGTTCCAGCTCGGCTTCGCGGCCGTGGCCTCGCTGACGCTCTACGGGGCGTTCGTGTTCACCCAGACCGTGCGGCACCGCGACTTCTTCCTGCCCGTCGCCAGCGACAAGTACGGCCGGGTGACCGGCCTCCTCGACGAGGACGGCGACGACCACGCCGACCCGCCGCCCGTCAAGGAGGCGTGGTTCAGCGTCGCGCTGCTGATGGTCGCGCTGGTCTCCGTGGTCTTCCTGGCCAAGGTGCTCTCGCCCACGATCGAGCACGGCGTCGAGGCCGCGGGCCTGCCCTACACCGTCGTCGGCGTGGTGATCGCGCTGCTCGTGCTCGCGCCCGAGTCGATCGCCGCCGTCCGCAACGCCCTGCGCAACCGGGTGCAGATCAGCCTCAACCTCGCCTACGGCTCCGCGATGGCGTCGATCGGCCTGACCATCCCGACCATCGCGGTCGCGATGATCTGGATGGACGGGCCGCTCACGCTCGGCCTCGACCCGACCCAGATGGTGCTGCTCGCGGTCTCCGTGGTGGTGGCGATGCTCAGCATCGCCCCGGGCCGGGCCAAGACGCTCCAGGGCGTGGTGCACCTGGTGCTGCTCGCCGCGTTCCTCGTGGTCTCGGTCCAGCCCTAGCGTCAGAGCGCCGCGGCGACCTCGTCGAAGATCTTCTTGTCCAGGACCGCGCCCTCGCGGCGGACGGCGTCCGGGTGGATGCGGATCACGCGGTTGAGGCGCACCTCGGACGGACGGCCGGAGCTGTCCCAGGCGCCGGTGCCGATGTCCATCCAGCGGCGTCCTGCGCGGGCCTCCTGCGCGGCGTCCCGGTCGTGGTCCTGGCTGGTGAGCTGCAGCGCGAGGAGCCAGGGCCCGTCGTTGCCCACGATCAGGACCGGCCGGTCCTTGCCCTGGCTGTGATCTTCCTCATACGGAACCCACGACCACACGACCTCGCCCGGGTCGGGCTCGCCGTCCAGCTCCGGGTGGTAGACGGGCTTGACCTTGCCCTCGAAGTCGCCGGGGTAGCCGTCGGTCTCGGGCAGGTCGCGCCCCGACGGCCGGGGCGCCCTCGGCGTCGCCGTCGGCCGGGAGCCCGCCGGTCGGGAGCCGGAGGGCCGGTCGCCGCCCGGGCGGCGGTCGTTCTGGTCGAGTACGGTGCGGGCGACTGCCTCGACGACCTCGCCGAGCAACTTGAGCCACGGGTTCTGCTGGTTCACGCTGGGCAGGGTAGCCCGACGCCGGCCCGCGGGCAGGCGGGACGACGCCGGACGGCGCGGGTCAGGTCAGGTCGAGCGCCCGGTCCATGTACTTCACGACGTCGTTGAACATCTCCTCGGCGAGCACGTCGCCCTCGCGGCGCACGTCGTCGGGGTCCACCCGGATGACGCGGTTGATCCGCACCTCCGACTCGCGTCCCGAGGCGTCCCAGCGGCCCGTGCCGACGTCCATCCAAATGCGGCCGGCGCGGGCCTCCTGCAGCGCGTCGCGGTCGTGGTCCTGGCTCGTGAGCTGGAGGCCCAGCAGCCACGGGCCGTCCTTGCCCACGAGCAGCACCGGACGGTCCTTGCCCTGGCTGTGGTCCTCCTCGTAGGGCACCCAGGTCCAGACGACCTCGCCCGGGTCCGGCTCGCCGTCGAGCTGGGGGTGGTAGATCGGGTGCACCTCACCCTCGAAGTCGCCGGGGTAGCTGTTCTCTGATGCGAAGGTCACGCCTGGAACCGTACCGGAACGGGTGAAGTGCACATCCAAGACTTACCCGGCACATGCCCGCGCGAACTCCGCCAGCTCCGCCGCCATCGGCTCCGGCTCCCAGCTGTGCATGGCGCCCGGCATCTCCTTCTCGGTGCCCTTGGGCACCTGCGCCACGATGCTCGCCGCGGCCACGGGCATCTCCGGGAACGTCTGCGTCCCGTACATCGCCAGCACCGGGACCGTCACATCGAGCGTGCCGTCCTCCAGCGCGTGCTGCGCCCACGCGAGGGACTGGGCGTCGGCCCGGTAGGCGGCCACGGTGCGCGCGAGCACGGGCCAGTCGGGGGAGGCCTCCATCCCCGCGAGCCACTCGGGCGGCATGTCCTTCATGTAGTGCCGCATGGCGTTCTCGGTGTCGTCCGCGTCGAGCAGCCGTTCGATCTCGTCGGCCCACGCCTGCGTGGTCGCGGCGGGGTCGCCCAGCGGCGCCTCCCAGAGGGCGAGGCCCGTGACGGGCAGCCCCGCGGCGGCGGCCCGCAGGCTGACCGAGCAGCCGGACGAGTGCCCGACCAGCACGGCGGAACCGCCCGCGACCTCGATCATCGCGGCGACGGCCGCGAGCTCGCGGTCCAGGTCGAGTCGGCCCTCGGCGGGGCTCTCGCCCCGGCCGAGACGGTCGAAGGTGACGGTGGTGAGGCCGGCGTCGGCGGCTCGCCGGGCGGTCTCGGCGGTGATCGGGTCGTCGGCCCGGTCCGGTCCCGCACCCGTCACGAAGACGAGGGCCGGGCCGGTGCCGCGCAGGTCGTAGGCGACGCGGTCGCGCTGGCTGGTGGTCGCGTAGTGGGTCATGTCCGTCCGACGACGGCGGCGCGCCGAACTCATCGCCCGGACGAAAAGCGCTGGCCCGCCGGTCCGCGCGGGTGCCACGGTGTGGCCCATGCGCCTCCACGACGACGAGATCGTCTCCACGCCGGACCTCGTGCACCGGCTGGTCGCGGCCCAGCTCCCGCAGTGGTCCGGGCTGCCGGTGCGGCCGGGACCGGCCGGGGGCACCGACCACCACCTGTTCCGGCTCGGCGACGAGCTGCTGGTCCGGATGCCCAAGATCGCCTGGGCCCAGGACCAGGCCGTCGCCGACGCGCGCTGGCTCCCGCACCTCGCCGCCCACCTCCCGGTGGAGCTCCCCGTGCCCGTGGCGGTGGGGGAGCCCGGCGAGGGGTTCCCGTTCCGCTGGTCGGTGGTGCCCTGGCTGGAGGGTGAGCCGCCCGCTCCCGGGAGTCTCGGCGCCGACGGCGCCCGCGGCCTGGGCGAGCTCGTCGCCGCCCTGCGCACGGTGCCCGCGGACGGCGGACCGGTCAAGGAGGGCACGTCCCGGGGCGTCCCGCTGGCCCGCCTGGACGACGACGTCCGCGGGGCGATCGCGGCCTCCGGCACCCGCGTCGACGGCCCCGCCGTCACGAAGGCGTGGGAGCGGGCACTCGACGCCCGTCCGGCGGCGGAAGCCCGCTGGCTCCACGGCGACCTGCTGCCCGGCAACCTGCTGGTGCGGGACGGGCGGCTGGCCGGCGTCATCGACTGGGGCGCCATGGGCGTGGGCGACCCGGCCGCCGACCTCATCCCCGCCTGGGGTGCCGGGCTCACCGACGCGGAGCGGGCCGTGTTCCGCGCCGCGGCGACGGACGGGCTCGCCGACCCCGACGACGCGTGGGAGCGGGGGCGCGGCTGGATGCTGGTGCAGGCGGTCATCGCCCTGCCGTACTACTGGGACCGCTGGCCCGCCTTCGCCCGGGCGGGCCAGGCCCGGATCGCCGCGGTGCTCGCGGGCTGACGCCGCCCAAGCATGCGGCGCACGCTGACGCTGGCGCACGCTGACGCCGGCGCCCCCCGACCGGGCCTGCCCGCTACGGCACGATCGGCTGCGCCAGCGCCGCCTCCAGGTCGCCGCGGTCACCCGTGACGGTGAGCCCCGCCTCGCCCGGCGTCAGCCGGCGCCACAGCGTCAGGGCGAGCCCCTCGGCCGGCCCGGCCACGACGACGTCGGGGGCCACCTCGTCCGCGCGCTCGCCCGGGGCGCCGAGCACCCAGGTGGGCGCGCCGGCGAGGTCCGTCGCCACGAGCACCACCGGGAAGCGGAGCGGCTCCATGCGGCCCAGGCCCACCTGCCGGGGCTGGAGCACCGTGACCACCTCGTCGACCGTGTCGGCCCACACCTCCGGCGCCGCCCCGACCAGGCCGGACGCGGCCGCGCCCGCAGAGGCCGCCAGCAGGTCGTGCAGGTGGACGAGCGTCTCGTGGGTCTGCCTGCGGTGCCAGAACCGGACCGGTCCGGGGCCCATCGGGGCGGGATGGGCCAGGACCCGGCACTCGGCCGCGGGGTCGAGGTCGGACAGCGCCGCGCGCAGCTCCGCCGCCTGCGTCGCGTAGTGCGGCGCCAGGTCGAACGGCCCGTCGCCCAGCGCCGCGCCCTTGACCCCGCGCGCGTTGCCCGCGGCCCAGTGGTGCACGTCCGCGAGGTGCTCCACGAGCCCGCGCACGGTCCAGTCGCCGCAGGCGGGGACCCGCGCGTCGGCGTCGGCGGCGGGGATCGCGGCCAGGAAGTCGTCCTGGAACCGGGCCAGCAGGGCCAGGTGGTCGAGCGTCATGGGCCGAAACGTACCGCGCGCCACCGACACGCCGTCCGCCCTCGCGCCGGGACGAGACCCCGGGACGAGACCCCGGGACGAGACCCCGGGACGAGACCCCGGACGGGACCGCGCTCCGGATGACGACTTCCGCGCGCCGTGGAACCGTGGACCCAGCTCCGACGTTCTCCACGCGATGCGCGCCGCGCATCCGGCCCGAGGCCCTCGGCCCGAGACACAACCGCACGACCACCAGTGAAGGATCATGGACCCCGACAGTCATAGTCCCGGCCCGAACGCACGTCTCCGCACCACCGAGAGGAGGTGGATGCGTTGACCTGGGTGATCTCCCTCCTGCTGGGGGTCGTGGTGATCCTGGTGATCACCGCCGTGACGGGGTACTTCGTCGCGCAGGAGTTCGCGTACATGGCGGTCGACCGCGCGCGGCTCGCCGCGCGCTCCGAGGCCGGCGACGCCGGGGCGCGGCGCGCGCTCGGCGTGACCCGGCGGACCAGCTTCATGCTCTCCGGCGCCCAGCTCGGCATCACGGTGACCGGCCTGCTCGTCGGCTACGTCGCCGAGCCGCTGGTCGGTGAGTCGCTGGGCGAGGCCCTCGGCGGCGTCGGCGTGCCGGTCGGCACGGGCGTGGCCATCGGCACCGTCCTCGCGCTCGTGTTCTCGACCCTCGTCCAGATGCTGTTCGGCGAGCTCGTGCCCAAGAACCTGGCGATCGCGCGGCCGGAGCCGGTCGCGCTGTGGCTGGCTCGCTCCACGACCATCTACCTCGCCGTCTTCGGCTGGCTCATCAAGGTGTTCGACGCCGCCTCCAACGCGCTCCTGCGCCTGCTGCGCATCGAACCCGTGCACGATGTCGAGCACTCGGCGACGGCCCGCGACCTGGAGCACATCGTCGCGGACTCGCGCGCCAGCGGCGACCTGCCGGGCGACCTGTCGGTGCTGCTGGACCGCATCCTGGACTTCCCGCGCCAGGACGTGGAGCACGCGATGATCCCGCGCGCCCGCGTGGGCGTGGTGCACAGCAAGGACACGCTCGCGCAGGTGCGCGAGCTGATGGCGGCGGGCCACTCCCGCTACCCCGTGGTGGACGACGACGGGGAGGTCACCGGCGTCGTGCACCTGACCGACCTGCTCTCCGCGGCGCCGGAGGCGACGACCGTCGCCGACCTGCTGCGCCCCGCGCTGGTGCTGCCCACGTCCATGGCGCTGCCCGACGCCCTGCGGGAGCTGTCGGCCACGCGCAACCAGATGGCGTGCGTCGTGGACGAGTACGGCGGGTTCGCCGGCGTGCTGACCGTCGAGGACCTCGCCGAGGAGCTCGTCGGCGAGATCACCGACGAGCACGACGACGAGATCGACCCCGTGACCGCGGCGTCGGACGGCGTCTGGGTCATGGCCGGCGACGTCCACCTCGACGAGGTGGAGCGCGCCGTCGAGCGCGACCTGCCGGAGGGCGACCACGAGACGATCGCGGGGCTCGCCATCGCCGTGCACGGCTCGTTGCCCGCGGCCGGCGACGTCGTCGACGTGCCGCTGCCCATCGACCCGGCCACCCTGGTGGCGCCCGAGCCGCCGCCGAGCGAGGTGCTCCGCATCGAGGTGCTCGACGTGGAGCGGCACGTGCCGTCCCACGTCCGGGTCACCGTCGTGGAGGCACCCCCCGAGGAACCGGCGGAGCGCCTCGCCGACCACGCCGGCACCGAGACCGAGGAGACCCGATGAGCAACCCCTGGGTCGTCCTCGCCGCGACCGTCGTCGTCATCGCGCTGAGCGCGTTCTTCGTGGCCGTGGAGTTCGCGCTCCTGGCCGCCAAGCGGCACCGCCTGGAGGACGCCGCGCCCACCAGCCGCTCCGCGCGGGCGGCGCTGCGCAGCGCCAGCGAGCTCACGGTGCTCCTGGCCGGCTCGCAGCTCGGCATCACCGTCTGCACCCTGGCCCTCGGTGCCATCACCAAGCCCGCCGTGCACCACTGGCTGACGCCGGTGTTCGAGACGTGGGGCGCGCCCTACTGGGCCGCCGACGTCGCGGGCTTCGTCCTGGCGCTGGTCATCGTCACGTTCCTGCACCTGGTGGTGGGGGAGATGGCGCCCAAGTCGTGGGCCATCGCCCACCCCGAGGCCAGCGCGACGATGCTCGCGCTGCCGATGCGGGCGTTCATGGTCGTGACCCGGCCCGTGCTCCTGGCGCTCAACGGCGCCGCGAACTGGTGCCTGCGGCGCGTCGGCGTCGAGCCGGCCGACCAGGTCGCCTCCGGGCAGGGCCCGGAGGACCTGCGGCACCTGGTCGAGCACTCCGTCAGCGTCGGCGCGCTCGACCTGGCCTACTCGACCCAGCTCTCGGGCGCGCTCGACCTGCGGCGCCTGACGGTCGAGGACCTGCTGGCCGACCACGCGGCGCCGTCCGCCGTGGGGCACCACGCCACGGCCGCCCAGGTGCAGGAGGCGTCCCGCGTCTCCGGCCACCTGCGGATCCTGGTGCAGGGTGAGGGCGGGCGGCCGGAGGGCGTGGTCCACGTCCGGGACACCCTCCTGCTGGCCGACGACGCGCCGGTCACGGACGTCACGCGGCCGGTCTTCGAGCTGGCCGCGGACGTGCCGTTGCACACCGCCCTGACCAGCATGCGCGAGACGGGTAACCACCTCGCCGTCGTGCCCCGGTCGGACGCCGACGGGCCGGACGGGCCCGCGGCGGACTTCGGCGTGGTGACCCTCGCCGACGTGCTGCGGCGCCTGCTGCCGCGCACGACGGCGGGCCAGCCGGCCTGACGAGGCCGGCCGGCCTGACGAGGGAGGCGCGGTGCCGGGGGCTCAGGCCTCCAGCGCCGCGTCGACCTCGCGGAGGAACGCGGGCAGGTCGCCCGGGTCGCGGGACGTGACGAGCGGGAACCCGGCGCCCTCGTCGCGCACGACCTCCTGGTCCACCCAGGTGCCGCCCGCGTTGCGTACGTCGGTGGCCAGGGACGGGTAGCTGGTGAGCGTGGCGCCCTTGACCCGGTCGGCCTCCACGATGGCCCACGGGCCGTGGCAGATCGCCGCGACCGGCCGGCCCGAGGAGGCGAACGCCTCGACGGCGGCCACGGCCTCGGGCCGCTGCCGCAGGGCGTCCGCGTTGATCGTGCCGCCCGGCACGAGCAGCAGGTCGAAGCCGGCCGGGTCGACGGCGTCGATCGTGGTGTCCGGCCGGACCGTCTCGCCGGGCTTCTCGTCGCTCACCAGGGTGCGGATGTCGCCGGGCTGCGCCGACGCCACGGTCACCACCGCCCCGTGGTCGCGCAGGTGCCGCACGGGCACCAGCAGCTCGTCCTGCTCGACGCCGTAGTTGGTCACGATGGCCAGAACGTGCTTGCCGGTCAGGTGCGCCATGATTCTCCTCCGTCGATCGGTGTCGCTGTCCCGTGACCGTAAGCACGACCGCACCCCGCTCGCACGGGACGTGGGAGAATGGGGGTCGGCCCCCGCCCATCCCGGCCACGATCCTGACGACACCACCCTGACGACGGAGCGAGAACGCTTTGCCCATCCCCGGTCCTGCGCTCACGGCGCGCATCCAGCCGAATGCCACGGCGCCCGAGCTGATCCGCAACTTCTGCATCATCGCGCACATCGACCACGGCAAGTCGACCCTTGCCGACCGCATGCTCCAGCTCACGGGTGTCGTCGACGCGCGCGCGATGCGCGCCCAGTACCTGGACCGGATGGACATCGAGCGCGAGCGCGGCATCACCATCAAGTCGCAGGCCGTGCGCATGCCGTGGGAGCTCGACGGCACCCCGCACGCGCTGAACATGATCGACACGCCCGGCCACGTGGACTTCACCTACGAGGTGTCGCGGTCGCTGGCCGCGTGCGAGGGCGCGGTGCTGCTGGTCGACGCCGCGCAGGGCATCGAGGCGCAGACCCTGGCCAACCTGTACCTGGCCATGGAGAACGAGCTCGAGATCATCCCGGTCCTGAACAAGATCGACCTGCCGGCGGCCCAGCCCGAGAAGTACGCCGAGGAGCTGGCGAACCTCGTGGGCTCCGACCCCGAGGACGTGCTCAAGGTCAGCGGCAAGACGGGCGTGGGCGTCGAGGCCCTGCTCGACCGCATCGTGCAGCGCGTCCCGGCCCCGGTCGGCGACCCGGACGCCCCGGCCCGCGCCATGATCTTCGACTCGGTCTACGACACCTACCGCGGCGTGGTCACCTACGTGCGCGTGGTCGACGGCGACCTGAACCCGCGCGAGAAGATCGCGATGATGTCCACGCGGGCCACGCACGAGCTGCTGGAGATCGGCGTCAGCGCGCCCGAGCCGCACCCCACCAAGGGGCTCGGCGTGGGCGAGGTGGGCTACCTGATCACCGGCGTGAAGGACGTGCGCCAGTCCAAGGTGGGCGACACCGTCACCAACGCCGCCAAGCCCGCCACCGACGCGCTCGGCGGCTACAGCGACCCCAAGCCGATGGTCTTCTCGGGCCTGTACCCGATCGACGGCTCGGACTACCCGGTGCTGCGCGACGCCCTGGACAAGCTCAAGCTCAACGACGCCGCGCTCAACTACGAGCCCGAGACGTCGGTGGCCCTCGGCTTCGGCTTCCGCGTGGGTTTCCTCGGCCTGCTGCACCTCGAGATCGTGCGCGAGCGCCTGGAGCGCGAGTTCAACCTCGACCTCATCTCCACGGCCCCGAACGTCATCTACGACGTGACGCTGGAGGACAACACCCAGGTCGAGGTGACCAACCCGTCGGAGTTCCCCGGGGGCAAGATCAAGGAGGTCCGCGAGCCCGTCGTCAAGGCCACGATCCTCACCCCGAGCGAGTTCGTGGGCGCCGTCATGGAGCTCTCGCAGTCCAAGCGCGGCGACCTGCAGGGCATGGACTACCTGTCCGAGGACCGCGTCGAGATGCGGTACCACCTGCCGCTCGCCGAGATCGTCTTCGACTTCTTCGACCAGCTCAAGTCCAAGACCCGCGGCTACGCGTCGCTCGACTACGACACGTCCGGCGACCAGGTGGCCGACCTCGTGAAGGTCGACATCCTGCTGCAGGGCGAGCAGGTCGACGCGTTCAGCGCCATCGTGCACCGGGACAAGGCGTACTCCTACGGCGTCATGATGACGGCGAAGCTCAAGGAGCTCATCCCGCGCCAGCAGTTCGAGGTGCCCATCCAGGCGGCCATCGGCGCACGCGTGATCGCCCGCGAGACCATCCGCGCCATGCGCAAGGACGTGCTCGCCAAGTGCTACGGCGGTGACATCAGCCGGAAGCGCAAGCTGCTGGAGAAGCAGAAGGAGGGCAAGAAGCGCATGAAGAACATCGGCTCCGTCGAGGTGCCGAAGGACGCGTTCATCGCCGCGCTCTCCTCGGACTCGGACGGCCCCAAGGACAAGAAGAAGTAGGTGCCCGCACTTCCCTCCGGCATCCCCGTGCCCGACGACGGTGGGCTGCCTGCCTGGGTGCGCCCCGTGCCCTCGCTGGTCGAGCCTGCCGAGGCCGCGGTCTCGACAGGCTCGACCAGCGCCGCCCGGCCGTTCGGCGTGTACGTGCACGTGCCGTTCTGCACGGTGCGCTGCGGGTACTGCGACTTCAACACCTACACGGCGTCCGAGCTGGGCGGCGGCGCGAACCAGGCCGCCTACGCGACCACGGCGCTGCGTGAGGTCTCGCTCGCGCGGCAGGTCCTGGCGGACGCCGGGCGGTCGCCCGCCGCGGTCTCGACCGTCTTCTTCGGCGGCGGCACCCCGACGATGCTGCCCGCCGAGGACCTGGCCCGCGTGCTGACCGGCATCCGGGAGGCGTGGGGCCTGGCGGACCCCTCGACAGGCACAGGGCAGGCGGCCGAGGTCACCACCGAGGCCAACCCCGACTCCGTCACGCCCGAGTCGCTGCGCGTGCTGGCCGACGCCGGGTTCACACGGGTCTCGTTCGGCATGCAGTCGGCGGTGCCGCACGTGCTGGCGACCCTGGAGCGCACCCACGACCCGCTGCGCATCCCCGACGTCGTCCGCTGGGCGCGGGACGCCGGCCTGGACGTGTCGCTGGACCTCATCTACGGCACGCCGGGCGAGTCCCTGGACGACTGGCGCACCAGCGTCGAGACGGCGCTGGCCACCGGCGTCGACCACGTGTCCGCCTACGCGCTGGTGGTCGAGCCCGGCACCAAGATGGCCGCCCAGGTGCGCCGTGGCGAGGTCACGCTGCCCGACGAGGACGACCAGGCCGCCAAGTACGAGCTGGCCGACGACCTGCTCACCGCGGCGGGTCTGCGCTGGTACGAGGTGTCGAACTGGTCCCGGCCGGGGCACGAGTGCCGGCACAACGTGGGCTACTGGCGGGGCGACGACTGGTGGGGCGTGGGCCCGGGCGCGCACAGCTACGTGTCGGCGCCGGCGCCGGCGCCGGCGGCGTCGGTTCCGTCGGACGGCGGGGCGTCGGACGGCGGGCCGGACGGCGAGGAGCCGCCCGCCGGCGTCCGCTGGTGGAACGTGAAGCACCCCCGCGCCTACGCGACGCGGCTGGAGGCCGGGCACAGCCCGGGTGCCGGGCGCGAGCTGCTCACCCGCGAGGAGGCGCACCTGGAGCGTGTCATGCTCGGCGTGCGGCTGCGCGAGGGGCTCGACCTCGGTGTGCTCTCGGCGCAGGGCCGCACCGCGGTGGCGGGCCTCGTGGCCCGCGGGCTGCTCGACGGACACGCCGCCCTCGGGGTCGGCGTGCCGGGCACGCCCGGCGCCTCGAGCGCGGGCACCCCGCGCGCCGTCCTGACGCGCCGCGGGCGCCTGCTGGCCGACGCCGTCGTGCGGGACCTGACCGCCTGATCCGCACCCCTTTTCTTCACGCAGAAGGTCCTTTTCGTTTGTTTGCACGGTGGGCGAAACCGTCGATATCTTGTGCTGTTCATACCGTTACGAGGCGGCTCGGTCCCGCCTGACAAGGGGCACGCGCATGAGCAACACCTACGGTGGCTGGAACCCGCAGGATCCCTCCTCCGGACAGCGTCCGGACCCCCGGACGCAGGGCGGCCAGCCACCGCAGCAGCCCGACCCGTACGGGCCGCGCGACCCGTACGGCCGCCCCGCCAACCCGTACGGCCGGCCGGACTACCAGCCCCCGCAGCACCCGCACGGCGGCTTCCAGCAGCAGTACCAGGCGCCGCAGCAGCAGGTCCGGGCCTACGCGCCGGTCCAGGAGCCGGCGCCGGGCTCCGACGACGTGCCCCCGACGATCGGCGGCGCGTGGCGCTGGGCCTGGGGCGCGTTCGGCGCGAGCTGGGGCATCTGGGTGCTGATGAGCCTCACGCTCGGTGTCGCGCAGATCGCTGTCGTCCTCCTGTTCAGCCCGTCCACCATGGACGCCCTGTCGAGCTCCACCGACCCGGCGGCGCTGGACGCCGCGCTGGTCGCCGGGCAGTCGTTCGAGGCCAAGGCGCTGGGCGCGGCGGGCACCGCGATCAGCTTCCTGCTGCAAGCCCTCCTGTACGCGGGCGCGCTCGCCGCCACCCGGACCCGCACGGTCCGGTTCCGGGACTTCTTCCTGCTGCGCGGCTTCGGCGGCCTCGTGGCGTACGCGCTGCTCGCGGGGGTGATCGGGTTCGTCAGCACCGTCGTCCCGGTGGTGGGCGGCCTGATCCAGCTCGTCTGCACGCTGCTCCTGCTCCCCGTGCCGTTCCTGCTGCTCAAGGGGGTCGGCTTCGGCCGGGCGCTCGGCGGCGGCGTCGGGCTGGTGCTGTCCCATCTCGGTGCGGCGCTGGCGTTCTTCGGGATCTTCGCCGGCCTGGCCGTCGCGTCGGTCTTCACGTGCGGCATCGGCCTGGTGGTGATCGCCCCGGCGATGCTGCTGGTGGGGGCCTGTCTCGTCCAGCGGTGGACCGGGGAGCCGGTCCGGTCCTGACCGACGGGGAACAACTCCACGGTTGCACATGCGGATTTGCGGAGAAAAGGTGAAGGTGGCTTCGGATCACTGAACAGTGAAAAGGGGACACACATGACCGAGAACACTCCGCAGAACCCGTACGAGCCGGGAGCCGGCGGCCCGACGCCGCCGCAGAACCCGGCCGGCGGGCCGACGCAGCAGGGCGGGCCCGCGCAGCCGCCGCCGTACGACGCCGGTCAGCAGTCGCCCTACGGCGCCGGTCAGCAGTCGCCGTACGGCGGTGCCAGCCAGCCCCCGCCCTACGGCGGGGCGGGTCAGCCGCCGGCCTACGGGGGTCCGGGCGTGCCCTACGGCACGCAGTCGGCCGCGCCGTTCGCCGTGGGCGAGGCACTGAGCTTCGGGTGGAGCCGCTTCACGGGGAACTGGCTCTTCTGGGTGCTCTTCATCCTGCTCTCGTTCGCCGTGGGCGCCATCTTCAACGCCAGCTCGATCGGCGACTACCAGGAGATCAACCAGGCCGCGATGCGCGGCGACATCAGCTCGTCCACGGCAACCGGGGTGTCGTTCGGAGGTTCGCTGCTGGGGCTGATCGGTGGAATCATCAACTCGATCCTCGGCGCCCTAGGGATCAACGCGGCCCTGCGTGAGGTCTCGGGCGAGAAGGCGACCTGGGGCACGCTCTTCAAGGTCAACAGCTACCCGATGATCATCCTGGCGGCGCTCCTGCTGCTGGTCGCCGGCTTCGTGGGCGTGCTGCTGTGCGGCCTGGGCCTCATCGCCCTGGCGATCTTCGCGCCGTTCACCTACCACAACGTGGTGGACCGCAACCTCAACGCGTGGGACGCCCTGACCGGCTCGTTCCGCCTGGTGGGGAAGAACTTCGGCTCGGTGTTCCTGCTGGAGCTCGCGCTCCTGGGCATCAACCTCCTGGGCGCGATCCCGTGCCTGCTCGGTTGGTTCATCACTTTCCCGCTGTCGCTGCTGGCACTGGCCTTCGCGTTCCGCCGCCTCACCGGCGGGCCGGTCGCCAGCGGTCCGGCGACGGCCAGCCCGGGCACGATGGGTCCCGCCGTCGCCTGAGCCGCCCGACCGATGCGCCGAGTCAGCATGCTGGTCGCGGACCAGCATGCTGACTCGGCGATCGCGAGGGCGGGCCGGCCGGGCGCCGGCGGTTACTTGATGAAGCGGATGTTGACCGGGTAGCGGTAGGGCGCGCCCTTGCCGTTCTCGACGGCAGCCAGGATCTGGAACACGACCGCGGCGATGAGCACGATGTACAGGATGGTGCCGAGGCCGAACGTGACCGCGGCGATGATCGCGAGCGCCACGTTCGCGATGATCACGGTGATCGTGAAGTTCAGCGACTCCTTCGCCTCCTGCTCCACGAACCGGCTGCGGTCCTTGAAGACCAGCCAGATCACCAGCGGCGGCACGAACGAGAAGATGATCGCGCCGACCTGGGCGAAGACCGTCCACATGCGCTCGTCCGACGGGGTGAGCGGCTGGGGCTGGTACGGCGCGCCGGGACCGTAGCCGGTGCTGTACGCCGGACCCGCCGCCGGCGGACCCTGGTACGGCGACTGGGGCTGGGGCTGGGGCGTCCCGTAGGCCGGGGCGTCCTGCGGCTGCTGAGGTGCGGGACCGGGCTGCTGCGGCGCCGGGCCGGGCTGCTGAGGAGTCTGCGGCTCCTGCGGGTTTTCGGACATATGACCAACCGTAGAGGCTGTGCCTTACGAGACGGTCACGAAATCGATAAGTTCTTCGACGCGTCCCAGAAGGGCCGGGTCGAGGTCCCGGAAGTCGCGCACCGTGCCCAGGATCCGCTGCCAGCCGCGGGCGACGTCCGCCTGCGTCTGCGCAGGCCAGCCCAGGGACCGCAGGATGCCCAGCTTCCACTCGGTGCCGCGGTCGATCACGGGCCAGCGCTCCAGCCCGAGGCGCTCGGCGCGCACCGCCTGCCACACGTCGACGTAGGGGTGGCCCAGCACGAGCACGGTGCCCGTGGGGACGGTACCCAGCGCCTCGTCGGTGAGCCGCTGCTCCTTCGACCCGGGCACCAGGTGGTCCACGAGCACGCCGACCCGGCGCTCGGCGTCGGGCCCGAACTCGGCGAGGCGCTCGGCGAGGTGGTCGACGCCGTCGAGCATCTCGACCACCACACCCTCGACGCGCAGGTCGTCGCCCCAGACCTTCTCCACGAGCTCGGCGTCGTGCTTGCCCTCCACCCAGATGCGGCTGCCGCGGGCGACGCGCGCCCGGGCGCCGTGCACCGCGACGGAGCCGGAGGCCGTGCGGGTGGGCTGCGCGGGGGCGCGGTGCACGACGGGCGCGGTGAGCTCGACGGGCTTGCCCTCGACCCAGAATCCCGGGCCGAGCGGGAAGGTGCGGGTGCGGCCCCGGCGGTCCTCCAGGACCACCACGTGCATGCCGCCCGACTTCTCGACGCGCACCACGGCGCCGACCCAGCCGGTCTCGACCTCCTCGACCACGAGGCCCAGCTCGGCGGGCGTGGGCTGCGACGTCGGCCGCCGCCCTCGCTGCGCGCCGGGAAACTGGGGGGACAGCACATCGGCTCCATACCGTTCGTCGACCACGCCGCGAGCCTAGGTCGCCCTTCTCGTTGAGTGCTGGATATCCGTGCTCCCGGAGTGTCATCCGGCGCGGACAGCCCGCACTCCACGAGGGCGGGCGGGTGGGCCGGCGGGGGTCAGCGGGTGGCGCGGAGGGCCGCCTCCGTGCGGGTTGCGACGCCCAGCTTGCGGAGGATCGCCGAGACGTGCACCGACGCGGTCTTGGCCGAGATGAACAGCCGCTCGGCGATCTGCCCGTTCGTCAGGCCCTCGGCCACCAGGGCCAGCACCTGCCGTTCGCGGGCGGTGAGCGCGTCGGTCCCGGCGTCCGGCCCCTCGGCAGGACGCCGCTCCTCGGCCCGGCCGGTCAGGCCGGCCCGCCCGGCCGGCCCTGCCGTGCCGGCCAGCCCCGCCCGGTCGAGAAGCCCCTGCGCCTGCCGGACGATCAGCCCCGCCCCGATCTTCTCCGCCTCCGCGACGGCCGACCCCAGCGTCGACCGGGCACCGCCCCGGTCCCCGGCCTCCAGCAGGCGCGCGCCCTCGCGCGACAGCGCGTACGGGCGCAGGTGCACGGGCCCGGCACCGGGCAGGTCGGCGACGGCGGCCCACGGGCCGGTACCGAGCTCCGCCTCGAACAGTGCCGACCACAACGGGAACGTCGGCCAGTGCGCGCACTGGGCAAGGACCGCCCGGTAGGGAGCGTCGGCCACGTCCTGCCCGGCCGAGCGCAGCCGGGCGATCGCCTGGGCCGCCGCCGCGAGCTGCTGCAGGTCGTAGGCCGGCATGCGCGGGCGGTCCGGGGCGACCACCACCGACATGCGCTCCAGGGCCTCGGCCGGCTCGTCGCGCAGCAGCGCGAGCTCCGCCAGCGTCACGCTGGTGCGCGACCTGATCTGCTCCTCCAGGCGCCCGAACCGCTCCCAGCTCGCGGCCCTGCGGCGCGCCTCGGCCTGCGCCTGCTCCACCTCGCCCTGCCACATCATGAGCCAGATCCGGCGCTCGCTGAGGTAGGCGGAGTAGACGCTGTCGTGGATCGGCGGGATCGTCCGCTCGTACCAGGCGGCGGCCTCGGCCCAGTCGCCGCGCCCGATCTGCGCCTCGGCGAGGTTTCCCTCGATCATCAGCCGGGTCGAGTCGGACGAGCCGTGTCGCCGCGCCGCGCCGATCCCCTCCTGGGCGATCTCCGCCGCCCGGGTCCAGTCGCCCACGACGAGCCGGGCGTCCGACCCGTTGACGTAGTACCGGCTCAGCCCGTGCCAGGTGTCCCCGGCCGCCTCGCGGCCGGCGTCGATCTCCGCGAAGCCGCCGGTGTCGCCGAGCTGGACGCGGCTCACGCCCCGCAGGTTCAGCGTGACCGACATGACCTCGTCGTTGCCGATCGCACGGGCGGCCTCGTAGGCGGCCGTCGCGGCCTCGATCGCCTCCTTGGGCCGGCCGCCGAGCATCGCGCGGCGCGCCCGCAGCATCAGGAGCTGGCCGCGCACGACGTCGTCCCGGCCGGGCTCGACGAGCGCCAGGGCCCGTTCGATGAGCTCGGGCCCCTCGCCCGAGCCGGCGTGGCCCGCGATGAGTGCCGTGTCGGAGAGCATGCCGGCGAGTCCCGCCGGGTCGTCGGCGGGCCATTCGTCGAGCGCCTCGTGCGCCACGGCCAGGGCACGGGCGGTCCGGGTCGAGCCGCGCAGGGCCTCGGCGACGGAGCGCAGCAGCTCGTGGTGCGGCAGGCCGGCCACGGCCTCGGCGTCGGGCACCTGGTCCCAGAGCTCCAGGGCACGCTCACCCAGAGCGACCGCGGTGGACGACGCCGCCCCATCCGCCGCGGCCCGGTGCCCCTCGACGGCCGCCGCGAGCGCCTTGCCGAGCATCCCGGCGCGCCACCAGTGGTCGGCGATGCGGGACAGCTTCGCGACCGACCGGGCGCGCCGGTGCAGCGCCTGCTCCAGCGCGCGTGCGTAGGCGGCGTGCAGCCGACGCCGCTCGCCGGGCAGCAGCTCGGCGTACACCGCTTCCTGGACCAGGGCGTGCCGGAACGCGTACCCGACCTCGGTGACGACCAGCACCTGTGCCTCGACCGCCTCGCGGACCGCCTCCTCCGGTTCGACGCCGGTGTTCGGGACGACGCCGGCGTCCGGTCCGGGACCGGCGTCGGGGACGGTGCGCGGGCCGGACCCCGTCGAGGGATCCGCGAGGACGTCGTCGAGCACGTCGTACCAGACGCGCGGGCCGGCGGCCGCGACCACGCGGCACAGTGCCTGGGCCGCGCGGCTCAGGTTCCAGTAGCGCAGCAGGAGGATGTCGCGCAGCGAGTCGGGCAGGTCGGTGCCGAGGAAGCCGACCAGCTCCTCGACGTAGAAGGGGACGCCCTCGCTGCGGTCCGCCAGGTCGGCGAGCGACTCGGCGTCGAGGCCGGCGTCCAGCAGGTCCTGCGCCATCTCCCGGATCTCCGTCTGGCCCAGGCGGGCCAGCTCGAGGCGTGTGATGAGGCGGGCCCGGTCGAGCTCGGCCATGACGGTGCGCAGGGGGTGGGCGCGCGAGACGTCGTCGCTGCGGTAGGTGAGCAGCAGGAGCAGGCCCGGCGGCGTGGTGCGGGCGAGGCGGAGCGCGACGGCGCGCGTGACGTCGTCGGACCAGTGCAGGTCCTCGATGACCACCACGACGGGGCGCTCGCGCGCGAGCCCGGCGAGCAGGTCCGTGAGGACCTCGGGGACTCGGTCGGCCCCGGCGTCGGGCGTGGGTGCGACGAGCTGGGGAGCGAGGGCGGACAGGGCGCCCGCAGCGGGGCCGGCCGCGGCGACGACCGCCTCGTGGCCCATCGTCCGGACGACGCCGTTCAGGAGCCCGGCCAGGGCCGCGTAGGGGAGCGGTCCCGAGCCCTCGTCGGCGCACTGGCCGACGATCACGTGGGCGCCGTCGGCCCGGGAGGTGAGCTCGTCGAGCAGGCGGGTCTTGCCGATCCCGGCCTCGCCGGCGATCACCAGGGTGCGGCTGCCGCCGGAGCGGACGTCGGCGAGAGCGGCCTCGAGCGCGCCGAGCTCGGGGGCTCGGCCCACCAGGCGGGCACGGGGGACCGGCATGGGCTCATCGTCCCATGCCGGTCCGTGGTCGTTCTGTTTCCTCTCGTCGGCCGGCCCGCCGCTCTCGCGGGCCTGTCCGCCGCCCGGCACGGTCGCCCTCCCTACGGGATCAGGCGACCCGCGGCCGGACGGCGTCGGCCGCCTTGGCCCGGGCACCGCGCTCGGCGGTGCGCTGCGCGGCGGCCTGCCGGCGGGCCGCGTCCTTCTGCTCCCGGGCCACGCGGGCCCGCTCGTTGCGCTGGTCGAGCTCCCGCTCGTTGCGGCGGTACTCGGCGTAGTCCGAAAAACCGAACATGGTGGTTCCTCCCGGTGTCACCGCCGGCCCCTCGCCGGCGGTGATTCCAGGTTCGTCTGTGAGGTACGTCGCGCGGATCGGGCGGTCGCCGCATCTTTCGCGTCGGGTTCGCGATGCGGGGTGGGCGCGCCTAAGGCATCGCCCTATGCTCGGTGCTCAGCCCTCGGCGAACGGTAGGACATGCAGGTCAGGCGCGTGTTTGCCGGGGCGGGACGGCGCGGCCGGCCCGGGTGTGCGGGGCAAGCGGCGGGTCGGCGACCCGGCGGGTGGCGCGTGCCGCGTAAGATTGGCACTCGGTCGGTGAGAGTGCTGGAAGGCAGTGTCGGTGAGCGGGCCGGAACCCGGGTGCACGTCCCGGACGTTCTACCTGGGGACGGAGGTGAGCGCGGTGAGCGAGGAACGCAGACTCGATGTCCTGCGGGCCATCGTGGAGGACTATGTCCGCACACGGGAGCCCGTCGGTTCGCGCATTCTCACGGAGCGCCACCAGCTCGGCGTCTCCCCGGCCACGGTCCGCAACGACATGGCCGCCCTGGAGGAGGCCGGGCTCATCGCCCAGCCGCACACCTCGGCGGGGCGCATCCCCACCGACAAGGGCTACCGCCTCTTCGTGGACCAGCTCGCCGAGGTGCGGCCGCTGTCCGTCCCGCAGAGGCGGGCCATCGAGACCTTCCTGTCCGAGGCGGTCGACCTGGACGACGTCGTGGCCCGCGCCGGGCGGCTCATCGCCCAGCTCACCGGCCAGGTCGCCGTGGTCCAGTACCCGTCGCTGCGGCGGTCCGGGCTGCGGCACCTGGAGCTCGTGCCGACCGCCGAGGGGCGGCTCCTCGTCGTCGTCATCACGGACACCGGCCGGGTGGAGCAGCGCTTCCTCGACGTGCCCGTCGACCTGGACGACGGCACGCTCGGCGAGCTGCGCGCCCGCCTGAACGCGGCGACCGCCGGCCGCCGGCTCGCCGACCTCGGTGACGCGTTCGCCGGGGTCGCCGAGGCGATGCCGGCCGAGCACCGCCCCCTGGCGACGGCTGTGGCCGAGGTGGTCACCGCCGCGCTCGCCGAGGAGAGCGAGGAGCGGATCGTCCTGACCGGCCAGGCCAACCTGGCACGTTCCGGCATGCGTTTCGAGCAGGGCCTGCGGCCCGTCCTGGAGGCGCTCGAGGAGCAGGTCGTCCTGCTCGGCCTCCTCACCGACATGACCGACGACGCCAAGGTGGCGGTGAGCATCGGACACGAGAACCGGCTGGCGGGACTGGCGGAGACCTCCGTCGTCACGTCCGGCTACGGCTCGTCCGACGGCGACACCGTCGCGATCCTGAGCTCGATCGGCCCCACCCGTATGGACTATCCGGGCACCATCGCCGCGGTCCGCGCCGTCGCGCGCTACCTGTCGCGAGTGCTGCCCAGCTGACTACTCACCTCATCACGAAGAGAGACCTGTGACCGACTACTACGAGATTCTCGGTGTTCCGCGCGACGCCTCGCCCGAGCAGATCAAGAAGGCATACCGCAAGCTGGCCCGCGAGCTGCACCCGGACGTGGCCGGCGACGCGGGCGAGGACCGGTTCAAGGACGTCGCGCGCGCGTACGAGGTGCTGTCCAACCCCGACAAGCGCCAGCAGTACGACATGGGTGTGGACCCGACGTCGCCCGGCGGCGGCGCGGGCGGCGGGTTCGGCGCCGGGTTCGGGTTCCAGGACATCTTCGAGACCTTCTTCGGCGGCGGGCAGCCGACCGGCCCGGTCCCGCGCGCGCGGCGCGGCAACGACGCGCTCGTGCGCCTCGACCTCGACCTCGCCGAGGCCGTGTTCGGTGCCAAGCGCGAGATCCAGGTCGACACCGCGGTGGTCTGCAACACCTGCGGCGGCGACGGCGCGCGGCCGGGCACCCACGCCCGCACCTGCGACGTCTGCCAGGGCCGCGGCTCCGTGCAGCGCGTCGCCCGCTCGTTCCTCGGCCAGGTCATGACCAACCAGCCGTGCTCCGCCTGCGGCGGCTTCGGCACGGTGATCCCCGAGCCCTGCACCGACTGCTCCGGCGAGGGCCGCGTGCGCTCGCGGCGCACCGTCGCGGTCAACGTCCCCGCCGGCGTCGACACCGGCACGCGCATCAAGCTCTCCGCTCAGGGCGAGGTGGGCCCCGGTGGCGGCCCCGCCGGCGACCTGTACGTGGAGATCCGCGAGCGCGCGCACGACACGTTCGTGCGGCGCGGCGACGAGCTGCACTGCACCCTCCAGGTGCCGATGACGGCGGCCGCCCTCGGCACCGTGCTCGAGCTCGACACGCTGGACGGCCTCCAGGAGATCGACCTGCGCCCCGGCACGCAGCCCGGCCAGGTCATGACCCTCAAGGGCCTCGGCGTGGGGCACCTGCACTCCAACGGGCGCGGCGACCTCAACGTGCACATCGAGGTCCAGGTCCCCACGAGCCTCGACGAGGAGCAGACCGCGCTGATGCAGCAGCTCGCGGCGCTGCGCGGCGAGGAGCGGCCCGAGCCGCGGCTCGCGACGGTCCAGGGCGGCGTCTTCTCGCGCCTGCGCGACAAGCTCAGCGGGCGCTGACCGCGCACCGATGAGCGCGCCAGTCTTTCTCGCCGAGGCGTCCGCCGCCCACCCGCTGTCCGAGTACGGCGCGGGTGCGCTGTACGTGCTCGACGGCGCCGAGGGCCGGCACGCCGGCGTCGTCCAGCGGCGCGGGCCGGGGGAGCGGATCGACGTGGTCGACGGCGCGGGCGTGCGCCTGCGGACCGTCGTCGAGGCCGTGCACGGCGCCGAGGTGCACCTGCGCGTCGAGCAGGCCGTCGTCGAGCCCGTGCCCGACGTCGTCGTGACGCTCGTGCAGGCCCTCGCCAAGGGCGACCGCGACGAGATGGCGATCGAGGCCGCCACGGAGACCGGGGTGGACGCGATCATCCCCTGGCAGGCCGAGCGGTCCGTCGTGGTGTGGCGCGGGGACCGTGCCGCCAAGTCACGGGCCCGCTGGATCAGCACCGTCCGGGCCGCGACCAAGCAGGCCCGTCGGGCGCGCATCCCCGACGTCGACGTGTCCCTGAGCACCAAGCAGCTCGCGGCCCGCACCCGCGACGTGGTCGCCGCGGGCGGCGCCGTGGTGGTGCTGCACGAGGAGGCGACGACGGGCCTGTCGGCGGTCCCGCTGCCCGACGCCGGGGCCCTGCTCCTCGTCGTCGGACCCGAGGGCGGGATCTCGGAGGCCGAGGTCGCCGTGCTCACGGAGGCGGGTGCGGTCACGGCCCGCCTGGGGCCCCACGTGCTCCGCACGTCGACGGCGGGCCCGATCGCGATAGCCCTCCTGAGCGACCGCCTGGGCCGCTGGTAACCCCACCCCCGCGAAACCGTTGAGTGCTGGGTATTTGTTGCTCTGGAGGCTCCAGAGCAACAAATACCCAGCACTCAACGAGGTGGCGGGCGAGTGGGGTCAGTTGGTGACGTCGAACTCCACGCGGCGGTTCTTCTCCAGGTCCGCGAACGTGCGCGGGACGACCAGCGGGTCGGACTCGCCGAAGCCCTTCCACGTCAGCCGGTCGCGGTCCACGCCCAGCTCCACGAGCTCGTCGACCACGGCCTCCGCCCGGCGCTCGCTCAGCCGCTGGTTGTGCGCCTCGGTGCCGACCGAGTCGGTGTGCCCCTCGACGCGGACCTCGACCTCCAGGTGTTCCGCGAGCACCTCGGCGGCCTCCTTCACCACCGTGCGGCCGTCCTTGGTCAGCCGCGCGCTGTCCGTGACGAACGTGATGTTCGGGATCTCGACGAGGTCCTCCTGCGCCTTCTCCCGCTCCTCGCGGGTCGGCTCGCGCCTCGGCTCGTCCTTCTTGTCGTCGTCCTTCTTCGTGTCGTCCCCGGCGTCCTTCGTCTCGCTGTCCGACGGCGTCGCGGTCGGCTCGGGTGAGGTCGTCGCCTCGGCCAACGCCTCCGTCGCGGCGTGCTCTGCCGTGTCCGCGTCGTTCTCCGCCGCGCCGTCCTCCGCCGCGCCGTCCTCCGGGGAGACCAGCCCGTCGGGGCCGTAGGCCGCGGCGGCCCGGACGCCCTCGACCCCGCCGACGACGTCGGCGGCCGCCAGCGCCTCGGCGTCCGTCGGCGCGGTCACGTCGGCGTCGCGCCCCGCGAACGAGACGTCCACCCCGTCGAGCCCCGCCGCGGAGAGGGCCCCCTGCGCGCTCTCCGTCAGCGTGGACTCGATGTGCTCGCGGAAGCCCGTGTTCTGGACACCCGACAGGGCACCCATCCCGAGGACCACGATGATCACCGGGGGCAGCACGACCTTCAGGTTCATGCCTTCACCTCGGACTGCGTGGGCTCGGCGTCACCGTCGGCGGCCGCGGCCTTGGCCTCGTCCTCGGCGATCGCCTCGGCCTTGGCCTCGGCGCCCTCGATCTCGTCCACGTCGGTGTAGTCGACGTTCTCCTTGAACCGGGCCCGGCGGTCCTGGCCGCCGATCAGGTAGTCCTGGAACTCCTGCAGGCCGTCCTCGTCGCCGTCGGCCAGGTACTGCGCCTGCTCGGCCCAGCTCACGGCCGCCGGGGCGAACGTGACGCCGCCCGTGGCGAGCGCCGCGCGCAGCTCGTCCTCGGTCGCGCCCGCGATCTTCGCGTACGTCGCGTAGCCCGCGGCCTTCAGGGTGGACTCGATCTTGGGCCCGATGCCCTCGATCCGCTGCAGGTCCTGCGGCTCGGGCGCGGGCTCGGGCTCGACGGCGGCGGCCGCGGGCTCCGGCTCGACGGCGGGGGCGGGCTCGGGCTCCGGCGCGCTGTCCGGCTCCGGGGTCGCGGCGGCCTCCGCCTCGTCCTCGGCGATGGCCGCGGCCTTGGCCTCGGCGCCCTCGATCTCGTCGACGTCGGCGTAGTCGACGTTCTCCTTGAACTTCGAGGCGCGGTCCTGGCCGCCGATCAGGTAGTCCTGGAACTCGCGCAGGCCGTCCTCGTCGCCGTCCACCAGGTACTGCGCCTGGTCGGCCCAGCTCGTGGCGGCCGGGGCGAAGGTGATGCCGCTCGCGGTGAGCGCCTCGCGCAGCTCGTCCTCGCTCGCGCCCGCGACCTTGGCGTACGTGGTGTAGCCGGCGGCCTTGAGGGCGGTCTCGATCTTGGGTCCGATGCCCTCGATCCGCTGGAGATCCTGCGGCTCGGGCTCGGGCTCGGGCTCGGGTTCGGGTTCCGGGGTGGTCTCCGCCGCGGCGGCGGCCTCGTCCGCGGCGAGCGCGGCGGCCTTGGCCTCGGCGCCCTCGACCTCGTCGACGTCCGTGTAGTCCACGTTCTCGTTGAACTTCGCGCGCCGCTCCTGGCCGCCCACGAGGTAGTCCTGGTACTCCTCCAGGCCGGCGGCGTCGTTGTCGACGAGGTACTGCGCCTGGTCGGCCCAGCTGCTGGCCGCCGGCGCGAACTTGATGCCCTGGCCCGCGACGGCCTGGCGCAGCTCGTCCTCGGACGCCGCCGCGATCTTCGCGTACGTCGGGTAGCCGGCGGCCGCCAGCGCGGCCGCGATCTTCGGCCCGATGCCCTCGATCCGCTGCAGGTCGTCCGGGGTCTCGGCCGCGGCCGCGATGTCGGAGGCGGCATCGGCCGCGGTGTCGACGGCGGCCGCGGCCGCGGTGTCGACGGCGGTCTCGGCCGGCGTGTCGGTCTCGGCCGGCGCGGCCGCCTTGGCAGCGGCGTCCGCCTCGGCCGCCGCGCGGGCCACGGCCTCGGCCTCGGCGACGACGTCGGACCCGTCGGCCTCGACGTCCTGCCCGCCCTCGGCAGGCTTGCCCTCGCCCTGCTCGTCACTCTTCCGGTCCGGGGCGGTGCCGTCCTGCTCGGCAGCGTCCTGCGCGTCGTCGGCCGCGCCGGCGGCGTCCGCACCCGCCTCCGAGGCCTCGTCGGCCACGGGCAGCACGGTGTCCGTGGCGGCGGCGGTATCCGCGTCCTGCTTCGCGGCGCCGGCCGTGGCCTCGGTCGCGGCGGCGCCAGCGGCACCGGCGACGGCGAGCGCGGGGACGGCCTCGGCGTCCTTCGCCTCGGCCTTCGTCGCGGCATCGGTCTGCGCGGTCGCCTCCGCCTTCTCGGCGGTGTGCTTGCCCTTGGCGCGGCGGCCCCAGACGAGCCAGCCGATCCAGATGCCGATCGCGAGGCCGATCAGGGCCGCGATGATGATGAATGCGAGCGATTGGGCGATGAACCAACCCACGCGAACCTCCAGGTGACTGCTGTGTGTGGTGTGAGGGGCGACCGACGGGACCTGCGAGGTTGGACGACACCAAAAAGGTGTCTCAGTACGCCAATCTCCATCGAACGCCGCAAACTCTCCCACATCACCTTCACCCAGGCATTTCGAATCATGCAACGGAATGGGAAATCCTGGTGCGCCCCTGGCCGGGGCGTCGCGGCCGCCTGCGGGCGCGACGCGTGCACGACCGCCGGTAGCCTGCCGACATGACGAGTACCGACAGCCCCGACTGCCTCTTCTGCAAGATCGTCGCGGGGGAGATCCCTGCGGATCTGGTCGATTCGTCGGACACCGCCATCGCCTTCCGCGACATCGCGCCCAAGGCGCCCGTGCATGTCCTCGTGGTCCCCCGGGAGCACTACCCGGACGTGCCCGCGTTCGCGGCGTCGGACCCCGACGGCCTGGCGGGCGTGGTCGCGCTGGCGGACGGCGTGGCGAGCGAGCTCGCCGACGGCCAGTACCGCCTGATCTTCAACACCGGACCCAAGGCGGGCCAGACGGTCTTCCACGTGCACGCCCACCTGCTCGCCGGCGGCGAGCTGCCCGGCTTCGCCTGATCAGGCGGACCGCTCGACGACCGTCACCTCGGTGCTGCCGGTCCACCGCCTGATCCGGCCGTCGGGTGCCACGAGCATCCCTTGCGCGGTGTCCGCGTCCGCGAGCCAGCCGAGGTCGTCGAAACCGGCGACGACGGCGGCGGTCGCCCAGAGGTCCGCGTGCGACAGGCGGTCCGCCACGACGGTCGCGGAGCGGACTCTGGTCGCGGGCCGTCCCGTCGCGGGGTCGACGACGTGCAGGCCGCGCTCCGCGGTGCCCGAGGTGGCGACCGCCCCGTCGTCGACGTCGATCGTGGCGAGCACTGCGGTGCGGTCCGCCGGGTCGGCGATCCCCACGCGCCAGCGCCAGTCGGAGGCGGGGTCGGTGCGCAGCTGCAGGTCGCCGCCGGCGTTGACGCCCACCGCCGTCACGTACGGCTCGGACAGCAGCGGCGCCAGGTGCGCGGCGGTGGCCTGCTCCACCGCCCAGCCCTTGACCAGGCCCGTCGGGTCGAACCAGCCGCGCCACCACGCCGAGAACCGCCCACGGGTCGCCACCTCGGCAGCGGTCGCCTCGCGGAGCACGTCCTCGACCATCGGGTCGGCGTCCACCAGCTCCAGCTCGCCCCGCGCGAGGCGCAGCACGTCGGAGTCCGCCCGGTACGTCGAGAAGACCCGGTCGACCGTGCGCAGGTGGTCGAACACGCGCCCGATCGCGGGGCGCACGACCGGGGCGGCGCGGTCCGTGTCGTGCGCACCGTGGCCGAGGACGACGTGCACGCTGATCGGCATCCCCATGACCTGTTCCACCTCGACCAGCCGGCGAGGGTCGTCGTGCCGCATGATCGTCGTCCCCTCAGCCGTGGGCCTGGTCGATGGCGCTCTGCAGCGAGCCGAGGTAGCCGGTGCTCGTGACGGTGGCCCCGGAGACCATGTCGATCTGGGCGCTCTGGGCGTCGAGCACCTCGCCGTCGAGCACCGGGATGGCGTAGCCGTTGATCCGCTCGTCCGTGCCGTTGCCGCTCGGCTGCTGGAGGGTCTGGGCATCGGTGATCCGTCCGCCCGAGACGGTGATCTGCACCTGCACCGGCCCCCACTGCGTGGCAACGGTGCTGCCCTGATAGGTGCCGTCGTGCAGGCCGGACGACGGCGCCCCCGTGCCCCCTCCCGTGCCGGACGTGCCGGACGATCCGGACGATCCGGCAGGCCCGGACGATCGGGTGGACCCGTTCCCGGACGGGGCCGGGGCGACCGCCGTCGGCAGGACCACCTCGGTGGAGGTCCGGTAGCCGAACAGCAGCACCAGGCAGGTGAGGGTGGCGAGCAGCGCGTAGACGATCCTGCTCATGGATGCTCCTCTCGTGGTCATCGTCGTCAGACGGCGAACGCCTCGGAGTGGACGCGCGAGCGCGGCACCCCCAGCCGGTCGAGATCGGCGCGCACCGCGTCCATCCAGGGCACGGGTCCGCACAGGTAGACGTCGTGCTCGGCCAGGTCCGGAGCCAGGTGCGCGATGAGCTGGGGCCCCTGCCACGCCTCGTACGCCCCGGGCAGCCAGGGCGAGCTCACGTGCGTGCGGGGACCGTCGAGCGGCTGGTGCCGCACGCCGCGCTCCCGGACCAGCGTGGCGACCTCGCCGCTCAGCAGCGCGGCCTCGGGGCTGCTGTCGCGGGTCACCAGGGTCGCGTCGCCCGGTGCGTAGTGCTCCGCCTGGAGCAGTGCGACCAGGGGCGCGACGCCGGCGCCCGCCCCGAGCATCAGGAGCTTGGTGCCCTCCCGGTGGGCGCCGACGAGGTGACCGTAGGGCCCCTCGACCAGGGCCCTCGTACCCGGGCGCAGCCGGGTCAGCCGGGCCGTGCCGTCACCCACGACGCGCGCCGTGATGCTCAGCCCGTCCGGCGCGGGGCGTGCCGACACGGAGAACGGGTGGCCCCGGGTCCAGCCGGGCCCGTCGAGGAAGCGCCAGACGAGGAACTGACCGGCCCGGACGCCGAGCCGGTCCAGGCCGCGTCCGGTCATGCGCACCGTGACCCCGTCGCGCCCGTCGGGCACCACCTCGGCCACGCGCAGGTCGTGCCGCACCGACCGCAGGAGGGGCACGGCGACCCGGTAGACCAGGACGCAGCCGGCGGCGACCGCCCACAGCGTCCACCAGTACCAGGTGGCCGCCGGCGAGGCGAGGAAGTCGGCACCGGTCCACAGCTGGTGCGGGAGCGCCAGACCCACCCCCAGGTAGGCGTACAGGTGCAGCAGGTGCCAGGACTCGTACCGCATCCGGCGCCGGGCGCGCCGGATCGACAGGCCCACCACCCCCACCAGGAGCACGGTGCCCGCGGCGGCCAGCAGCATGCCCGGGTAGTCGCGGACCAGCAGCCAGAGCTGGGCGAGGAAGCCGGAATGGGCCACGGCCGCGTAGCCGAGGGTGATGAGCACGATGTGGGCGAGGAACAGCCAGAACGACCAGAACCCGGTGCGGCGGTGCGCCCGGGTCAGGGCGTCGCGACCGAACGCTCGCTCGAACAGCGGCACCCTGGCCATCAGGAGCACCTGGTAGAGCAGCAGGTTGGCCGACACCAGCCCGGTCAGCCGGCCGAGGGTCGTCACCAGCGGCGCGCCGCCCTGCCCGGCGGCCTGGACGCCCCCGCCGCTGACCCACAGGGCCACGACGAACAGGCTGGTCAGCCAGAGCGCGGCGATCCCCGCCGTCCGCCAGGCCCGCAGGTGTCGCAGCCCGTCGCGCGCCACCGGGGCGGGTGGCGCGACGGGTGGTGCCGGTGTCCGTGTACCGCGTTGCAGAGTGCCCATGGCACCAGCGTCCGACGCGGGTTCTAAGACTCGACTCAGAATGGGCGCGGCCGCGATTCTTGGCGGATTCTTGGAGCTTCGGCGGAAGGATGGGCGCGAGCACCGCACGCGAACGCCCAGGAGGTGGAGCATGGATGACCGGGCCGCGCAGCGTCCCGCGCTCCTGGTCGTGGAGGACGACCAGGACATCGCGGCCATGCTGGCCGAGGTACTGTCGGAGGAGTACCAGGTCGACCGGGCCCCCGACGCGGAACGAGGGCTCGACCTGTGCCTCCACCGCCACTACGACGTGCTGGTCGTCGACCGGCGCCTGCCGGGCATGGACGGTGTGGCCCTGGTCGCGGCGGTGCGGCGGGCGCACCTCAACACCCCGGTGCTCATGCTGACCGCGCTCGGCACGGTGGACGACAAGGTGTCGGGCCTGGACGGCGGAGCCAACGACTACCTGGTCAAGCCGTTCGAGTTCGACGAGCTCCTGGCGCGCCTGCGGGCGCTCCGGCGGGGGTTCGCCGTGGCCGGGTCGCGGCGCTACCTCGGGGACTGGACATACACACCGGACAACCGGACCGTCTACTCGCCCACCGGCGCGCGGATCCAGCTCACGGTCACCGAGAACGCGCTGCTGGACCTGCTCAGCTCGAGCCCGGACCACGTGTTCTCGCGCGACGAGATCCTGCACACCGTGTTCAGCGACGAGGACTCGCCGGGGAGCGTCGACACCTACGTGCACTACCTCCGGCGGAAGACGAGCCGCGACATGGTCGAGACGGTCCGCTCGCGCGGCTACCGGGTCGGTGACCTGCCATGACCCTGGCCGCGGACCGGTCCCGCGTGCGTCGCGCGGCACTCTCCATCGGGCTCTACGTCGGCATCGCGTCCGCGGTGCTGACCGTCGCCGGGGTGGCCGTGCTGATCACGACCGTGTCGCTGCGGGCGCGCCAGGAGAGCGTCGAGCACCGGCTGGGGCCGCCGCACGGGGCGGAGGTCGCGTGGGTGGTGGAGCGCGACGAGGTGATCGGCCTGGTCGCGCTGCTCGGCGCCGTCGGGATCGTGCTCCTCGGCGTCGTCGCCTGGCTCGCCGCCCACCGGGCCGTCGCACCCCTCGCCGAGGCGCTGCGCCTGCAGCGGAACTTCGTCGCGGACGCCAGCCACGAGCTGCGCACGCCGCTGACCGTGCTCACCAGCCGCCTCCAGGTGCTGGAGCGCCGGCTGGACCGGGGGGAGCCCGTCGAGGAGGTGGTGGGCAGGCTCCGGACGGACGTCGCGTCGATGGCGGACGTGATCGACGACCTGCTGCTGGGCGCCGAGGCGGCCGAGGCGGCGGACGGCGCCGCGACGCCGCTGGCCGACGCCGTCCGCGCCGCCGTCTCCTCCCTGGAGGTCCTGGCGCAGCGGACGGGCGTGCGGGTCGAGACCCGGGTCGAGGCGCAGCCGCTCGTCGCCGTCCCGCGCGTGGCCGTGACGCGGTGCGTCGTCGCGCTCGTGGACAACGCCCTGCAGCACACCCCGGCGGGCGGCGTCGTCGAGGTGGGCGTGGGCGTCGCCGGCCGCACGGCGACCCTCCGGGTCAGGGACACCGGTCCGGGCATCCAGGGCATCAGCCCGGACCGGGTCTTCGAGCGGTTCGCCCACACGGAGGGCGACCGGCCGCGCCGGAGCTTCGGGCTCGGCCTGGCGCTCGTGCGCGACATCGCGCGCCGCCACCACGGCGACGTGGCCGTCGAGTCGACGTCCCCCGAGGGCACGACGATGCTCCTGCGTCTGCCCCGGCTCTGAGCGCTCGCCGGCGGCGAGCTGCCCGGCTTCGCCTGAACTTCGCCTCGACCAGGAGCGGGAAAGACCGTGGCGTGACCCTGACGGGTCGATAGGATGAGCCTTGTCGTCATCCCTACCGCATGAAGGAGCGGATCGGCCCCGCGGGGCCGGCTCATGACAACTACGCCCAGCACACAGTCCCAGACCCGGATCGAGCACAAGATCGTCGTCCCGGCCCACATCCCGACGGTCGCGCTCCTCGGGAGCCGGGACTCGGTGCTGCGGGCCGTCGAGGAGGGCTTTCCCGGCGTCGACGTCCATGCCCGTGGCAACGAGATAGCGGTGAACGGACCGGCGGGCGACGTGGCCCTGGTCACCCAGCTGCTCGACGAGCTGATCGAGGTCGTCGAGGCCGGCACGCAGCTCACGCCCGAGGTCGTCAAGCGTTCGGTGGCGATGCTGAGCGACGCGTCGGCGTCGCGCCCCGCCGAGGTGCTCACGTTCAACATCCTGTCCAACCGGGGCCGCACCATCCGGCCCAAGACGGTGGGGCAGAAGGCGTACGTGGACGCGATCGACACCAACACCATCACCTTCGGCATCGGCCCGGCCGGTACCGGCAAGACCTACCTCGCCATGGCCAAGGCCGTCCAGGCGCTGCAGGCCAAGCAGGTCAACCGGATCATCCTGACGCGCCCCGCGGTCGAGGCCGGGGAGCGCCTCGGGTTCCTGCCCGGCACGCTGTCGGAGAAGATCGACCCCTACCTGCGGCCGCTGTACGACGCGCTGCACGACATGGTCGACCCCGAGCAGGTGCCCAAGCTCATCGAGGCCGGCACCATCGAGGTGGCGCCGCTGGCCTACATGCGCGGCCGCTCGCTCAACGACTCGTTCATCGTGCTCGACGAGGCGCAGAACACCTCGACCGAGCAGATGAAGATGTTCCTGACCCGCCTCGGCTTCGGCTCCAAGATGGTGATCACCGGCGACGCCACGCAGGTCGACCTGCCGGGCGGCACCACCTCCGGGCTCCGCGTCGTGGAGGACATCCTGCTGGGCGTCGACGACGTCGAGTTCTGCCGCCTGACGTCGTCCGACGTCGTGCGGCACCGCCTGGTCAGCGACATCATCGACGCGTACGCGCGGTGGGACGTGCTCACGGACGACCGCCGTCCGGGCCGCCAGCCGCAGGACCACC
Source organism: Promicromonospora sp. NPDC019610 (assembly GCF_044389365.1). NCBI lineage: Bacteria > Bacillati > Actinomycetota > Actinomycetes > Micrococcales > Promicromonosporaceae > Promicromonospora > Promicromonospora sp. NPDC019610. The sequence continues at coordinate 294,613 of NZ_JBIRXX010000004.1, forward strand.
GTCCGGGGAGCAAGAGGCAGCGCAGGTGAGCATCGAGGTCAACAACGAGTCGGGGTTCGAGGTCGACGAGGCGGAGTTCGCCGCGCTCGGCCGCTTCGTCATCGACGCCATGCGGGTCCACCCCCAGTCGGAGCTGTCGATCATCTTCGTCGACACCACCGTCATGTCCGACCTGCACGTGCAGTGGATGGACGAGCCCGGCCCCACGGACGTGCTCTCCTTCCCCATGGACGAGCTGCGCCCGGGCCGTGACGGCGACATCACCCCGGCCGGCACGCTCGGCGACATCGTGCTGTGCCCGGAGGTCGCGGTCACCCAGGCCAAGGCCGCCGGCCACTCCACGACCGAGGAGCTGCTGCTCCTCACCACGCACGGGATCCTGCACCTGCTGGGCTACGACCACGCGGAGCCGGAGGAGGAGAAGGAGATGTTCGGCCTGCAGCGCAAGCTTCTCCTGACCTTCCTCGCGACCCGGTGACCGGCGTGATCGTCCTGCTCCTGACCCTTGTCATGCTGGTCGGCCTCTCGCTGGCGGGCATGCTCTCCGCCGGCGAGGCCGCGCTCCTGCGCGTCACCCGCGCGTCCCTCACCGAGGCGCTCGCGGAGGCCGAGCTGGGGCAGTCGCCCGACCCGCTGCGCGCCGCCCGCATCCGGCGGGCCCAGGCGCTCGTCGTGGACCCGCCGGCGACGGTCGCCTCGTTCGCGCTCGTGCGGGTCATGTCCGAGGTGGTCGCCATCGCCGCCGGGACCCTGCTGGTGCAGCAGGCGATCCCGGGCGAGGGCGTGCCCAACGAGCTGCCGGTCATGCTCATCGCGCTCGTGGTGGGCGTGGTGGTCGGCGTCATCTTCGTGCGGGTCTCGCCGCGTGCGCTCGGCTTCCGCCGGCCCGTCGCGGTGCTGCTCGCGCTGGTCGGCCCCCTGACCGGCGTCTCGCGCGCGGTCGCGTGGCTGACCCGCATCTCGGTGCCGCACGTCGACCCGTCGCCGCCCACCGAGGCGGAGCTGCGCGACATCGCCGACCGGGTGGGGGAGTCCAGCGCCTTCGAGGAGTCCGACCGGGAGCTGCTCCGCTCCGTGATCGAGCTGGGCGGCACCATCACGCGCGAGGTCATGGTGCCCCGCACCGACATGGTGACCGTCACGGCCGACACCTCGCTCGACAAGGTCCTGCGGCTGTTCCTGCGGTCCGGCTTCTCGCGCGTGCCTGTCGTGGGCGAGTCGGTGGACGACGTCGTCGGCGTCGCCTACCTGAAGGACGTCGTCGCCGCGGTGCACTGGCCCGTGGGCGACGGCGGCGCCGCGCCCGAGCCGTCCCGGCGTCCGGCCGCCGACGTCGCGCGCGACGCCGTGTTCGTACCCGAGTCCAAGCCGATCGACGACCTGCTGCGCGAGATGCAGGCCTCGGCCAGCCACATGGCGCTGGTGGTCGACGAGTACGGCGGCGTCGCGGGTCTGGTGACCATCGAGGACCTCCTGGAGGAGGTGGTGGGCGAGCTCACCGACGAGCACGACACCGTGCCCGTCCAGGAGGTCGAGGACCTGGGCGGCGGTGTGCTCCGCGTGCCCGCCCGGCTCCCGGTGGACGAGCTCGGCGACCTGTTCGACCTGCGTCTGGACGACGACGACGTGGACACCGCCGGCGGGCTGCTCGCCAAGGCCCTGGGCAAGGTGCCGCTCGCCGGCGCCTCCGTCGAGGTCGGCGGCGTGCACCTGGAGGCGGAGCGGGTCGAGGGCCGCCGCAAGCAGATCTCGACGATCCTCGTGCACCGCACGGAACCGGTGGGCGAGCCGGAAGACAGCAACGGTGGTCTCGACCAGCACGACCACCGTGATCAGAAGCGTGACCAGAAGGAAGTGACCTCTTGAGCGAGCAGCCCGCCGTGCAACAGACCGCCGCACACCGGAGCGGGTTCGCCTGCCTGGTGGGGCGTCCCAACGCCGGCAAGTCGACCCTGACGAACGCGCTGGTGGGGCAGAAGGTCGCGATCATGTCGGCGCGGCCGCAGACCACGCGGCACACGATCCGCGGGATCGTGCACCGCCCGCACGCCCAGCTCGTGCTGGTGGACACCCCCGGCCTGCACCGGCCCCGCACCCTGCTGGGGGAGCGGCTCAACGACCTGGTCCGGGACACGCTGTCCGAGGTGGACGTCATCGCGTTCTGCCTGCCCGCGGACCAGAAGGTGGGGCCGGGCGACCGCTACATCGCGGCGCAGCTCGCCGAGCTGATGACCGGCCGCCGGGCCGTGCCCGTCGTCGCCGTCGTGACCAAGGCCGACCTGGTGCCGCGCGCCGACCTGATGGAGCACCTCATCGCCGTCGACCAGCTCGCGCGGTCCGTGGACCGCGAGTGGGCCGACATCGTGCCCGTCTCCGCCAAGGACGGGTACCAGGTGGAGGAGCTCGAGGCGGTCCTCGTCTCCCACCTGCCCGAGGGCCCCGAGCTGTACCCGGACGGCGAGCTGACCGACGAGCCCGAGGCCGTCATGGTGGCCGAGCTGGTGCGCGAGGCCGCCCTGGAGGGCGTGCGCGACGAGCTGCCGCACTCCCTCGCGGTGGTCGTCGAGGAGATCGTCGAGCGCGAGGGCTCGGGCGACCCGGCCAAGGGCCGCCCGCCGCTCCTGGACGTGCGCGTCAACCTGTTCGTGGAGCGCGACTCGCAGAAGGCGATCATCATCGGGCGCGGCGGGTCCCGGCTGCGGTCGGTCGGCACCGAGGCCCGGCAGGGCATCGAGAAGCTGCTGGGCCAGCGCGTGTACCTGGACCTGCACGTCAAGGTCGCCAAGGACTGGCAGCGCGACCCGAAGCAGCTGCGCCGCCTGGGCTTCTGACGCCGCGTCCCGGGTGGCTTCCGGGGGCGCAACCCGGTGCACCCGTGCGACCGGGTCTCGAATATCGCAGCCAGGATTACGGGCAATACGGACACTGTGCTGTGATTGTGGGATGGAGAGAGTGGTCGCTCGAACGCCCCCCGTCGAGCTCACGAGCCTGACCGGGCTCACCCCCTTGTCGGCAACCACCGGAGGCGCGGACTCGCAGGAGATCTACGACGTCCTGCGCGCCAGATGGGGCGTCGTGGCGCCCGTGGACATGGAGCCGGGCGTGCCGGCGTGGCTGGTGATGGGGCACGCGGAGATCTGCGAGATCACGCGGAACGAGTCGCAGTTCTCCCGCGACCCGCGCAACTGGCGCTGGCACTACGACGGGCTGCTGTCGGAGCGCTCGGCGCTGCTCGGCATCTCGCCCCGGGAGCCGCGCAACTCCTCGTACCACCACGACGGCGAGCTGCGCCAGCGGCTGCGCCAGCCGCTGGACGACGGGCTGGAGGCGCTGCCGGAGAAGCTGGTGGTGGCGCAGGTCGAGGAAGTCAGCATGCGGCTGGTCGAGGAGCTCGGCGGCAGCGGGGAGGCCGACCTGGTCCGGGACTGGGCCAAGAAGGTGGGCTTCCTCGCGGTGACAGCGCTGTTCGGCTTCGACCACGACACGGCGAACCAGATGATGGTCGACTCGGCGCACATCATGGACCACACGGCGGAGGCGGCGCAGGCGCGCGACCGGATGGGCCGCAACCTCATGGCGCACGTCCAGGCCCGGAAGGCGACGGCGGGGTCGGACCTCACGTCGTCGTTCGTGCGGCACCCGAGCTTCCACGACGACCGCGAGATCGCGGACTCGATGTCGGTGCCGCTCATCGCCGCCAGCGAGTTCCTCACGGCGTGGATCGCCCTGACCCTGCGGCTGCTGCTCACGGACCAGCGGTTCGCCGCGCGCTGGACCGGCGGCCGGATCGCCCTGGACGACGCGCTGGACGAGGTGCTGTGGCGCGAGGCGCCCGCCGCGAACCCGCCGCTGCCTCGCTACGCGATGGGCGACCTGGAGCTCGACGGCAAGCTGATCCGCAAGGGTGACGCGCTGATCATGGCCGTCGCCGCCGCCAACCAGGACCCGCTGGTGCACACCGGGAACATGTGGGACGAGGTGGGCAACCGGGCGCACCTGGCCTGGGGCGTGGGGCCGCACCGGTGCCCGGCGTCGCGGCAGGCACGGATCATCGCGCGGGTCGCGATCAACCGGCTGCTCACCGAGCTCGACCTGGAGCTCGCGGTCGAGGACCACGACCTCGCCTGGGTCCCGTCGCCCTGGGTGCGGCACCCGCAGGCCCTGCCCGTCCGGTACCAGCGAGCGCGGTCGTCGGGCACCGAGATCTACGTGGTGCGCTGAGGGTGGCGCCCGCGGTGTGACGTAGTCGACGCGCCCTTCCGCGCCGCGCAGACCCGGTAGTACGGTCACGAAACGTACTTACCGGACACCTGTCGTGGAGGAAGAGCATGCTCACCGTTGACCTGGTCCGCCGCGGCGCCGCCCGGTTCGGGCCCCGCACCGCCGTCCGCTTCGGTGCCGAGTCCCTGACGTATGCGCAGGTGGACGCCGCGGCGAACGCCATCGCGCGGGTGCTGCACGCCCACGGCGCCGAGCCGGGCGCGCGCGTGGCGCTGCTGATGGGCAACGGGCTGTGGTCCATCGCCATGGACTTCGCCTGCCTCAAGGCGGGGGTCACGCGGGTGCCGCTCAACGCCCGGCTGTCCGCCACCGAGCAGGGCCGCATGCTCCAGGAGACGGAGGTGCGCCTCCTGGTGCACGACGCGGCCCTGGCCGAGCGGGCGGGCGAGCTCGCCGCGGCGCACGGCCTGACGACGCTGGGCCTCGGCGCGCCCGGCGCCGTCGGCGGACCGGACCTGCTGGTGGCGATGCAGGACGTCTCCACGGCCGACCCGAACCTGCCCGCGCACCCGCAGGACCCGATCCTGCTGCTGTACACGTCAGGCACCACCGGCACGCTCAAGGCGGTCGAGCACACCCAGGCCAGCTACGCCGCGATCGTCGCGAACATCCTGACCAACCTGGTCAGCCCGGCGCGCGACTCCGTGATGCTGCACGCGGCCAGCCTGATCCACGCCAGCGGCACGTTCGTGCTGCCCTACTGGCTGCGCGGCGGGGAGTCCGTGGTGCTGTCCGGCTTCGAGCCCCAGGGCTACGTCGACGCGATCGCGCGGTACCGCGCCACGGAGATCAACCTGGTGCCCACGATGATCGGGATGCTGCTCTCGTCCGGCGTCGCCCAGGGCGCTGACGTGTCCTCCCTGCGCACCGCCATCTACGGCGCCAGCCCCATGCCGCGACCGGTGATCGAGCAGGCCATGGACGTGTGGGGACCCCGGTTCGCGCAGTACTACGGCCAGACCGAGGCGCCGCTGTGCCTCACGGTGCTCGACGCCGCCGACCACACCGACGCGTCCCTGCTGGGCTCCTGCGGCCAGCCCGCGCTCGACGCCCAGATCCTCGTCACCGACGACGCCGGCACCCCCGTCGCGCCGGGCGAGATCGGGGAGATCCGGGTCCGCGCGCCGTTCACGATGGCCGGCTACCACGCCGCGCCCGAGCTGAACGCGGAGATGTTCGCCGGCGACGGCTGGCTGCGCACCCGCGACATGGCCCGTGTGGACGAGCGCGGCTACCTCTATCTCGTGGACCGCCGCAGCGACATGATCATCACCGGGGGCTACAACGTCTACCCGCGCGAGGTCGAGGACGTGCTGCTCGCCCAGCCGTCGGTGGCGCAGGCCGTCGTCGTGGGCGCCCCCGACGACACCTGGGTCGAGGCCGTCACCGCGTTCGTCGTGCCCGCGCCGGGCGCCGTCGTCGACGAGGCCGCGCTGCAGGCCGCAGTGCGCGACAAGCTCGCCGGCTACAAGGTGCCCAAGACCGTGCGCGCGGTCGACTCGGTGCCGCTGTCGCCCGTGGGCAAGGTGCTGCGTCGCGCGCTGCGCGAGCCCCTGTGGGAGGGCAGCCGGTGAGCGTCCTGGTCACCCGCGAGGGCAGCGTCACCCTGATCGGCATCGACCGTCCCGAGCGCCGCAACGCCGTCGACGGCCCCACCGCGACGGCGCTCGCCGCCGCGTTCCGGGCCTTCGACGCCGACGACGCCGCGACCGCCGCCGTGCTGTACGGCACGGGCGGCACGTTCTGCTCCGGTGCCGACCTCAAGGCGCTCGGCACCCCGGACGGCAACCGCGCCGCGCCCGACGGCGACGGACCCATGGGGCCCACCCGGCTGCGGCTGACCAAGCCGGTCGTCGCCGCGATCTCCGGGCACGCCGTCGCGGGCGGGCTGGAGCTGGCGGCCTGGGCCGACCTGCGGGTCGCCGACGAGACCGCGGTGTTCGGCGTCTACTGCCGCCGCTGGGGCGTGCCGCTGATCGACGGCGGCACCGTGCGGCTGCCCCGGCTGATCGGGCAGTCGCACGCCATGGACATGATCCTGACCGGGCGGTCCGTCGACGCGGACGAGGCGCTGCGCATCGGCCTGGCCAACCGGGTGGTGCCGGCGGGGCAGGCGGTGCCGGCGGCCGTGGCGCTGGCGGCGTCGCTCGCGGCGTTCCCGCAGGTGTGCTTGCGTGAGGACCGCGCGTCCGTGCTGGACCAGTGGGGCCTCTCCGAGACGGAAGCCCTGGCCCGCGAGTGGGAGCACGGCGCCCGCTCCCTGGCGGCGGACGCCTACGCGGGCGCGGCCGACTTCGCCGCGGGCGCGGGCCGCCACGGCACCCCGGCCTGACGCGCGGGCCCGGCTGACAGCGGCCGGACCGCGGCCGCCCTGCTCCGACGGCTGCCTGTGGCCGTGCCGCGGCCGCCCTGCTTCGGCGGGTTCCCTTTGAGGCCCGGGTTTCTCCTCTTTCAGGCGGCTGAAAGAGGAGAAACCCGGGCCTCAAAGGTGATGGGGTGGACGCCGGGGGTGGACGCCGGAGGTGGCGACGAGGTCACGCCGGGAGGCGGTCGGCCGGGGCGTCCCAGTCGATGCGGTAGTCCGTGACCCAGTCGTTCGTGGACCGGGCCGCGGCGCGGCTCACGAGCGGCAGGATCACCCGGTCGCGCAGCACCCGGGTCAGCGGGTTCGGGATCTTCTGGTTCGAGGTGCGCTTCGCCTGCGCGATGAGCCGCTCGACCCGGGTCCGGCGCGCCGCCTCGAAGGCCGCGAACGCGCGGGTCGGGTCGCCGTGGTCGCGCAGGAACCGGGCGAGCAGCACGCCGTCCTCGATCGCGAGCGAGGCGCCCTGGCCGGACGTCGGCGAGATGCCGTGCGCGGCGTCGCCCACGAGCCCGATCGGGCCGCGGTGCCACACGGGCACGCTCGGCAGGTCGAGCGTGTTCCACGGCGCGATGATCTCCGGGGTGGCGGCGAGGATCCGCAGCGCGGGGCCGGCGTCGTCGGCGAAGAGGCGCACCAGCTCCGCGCGCCACCGTTCCGGGGTCCAGGCGGCGAGCTCGGCGTCGGTCGCCGCGCGGGCGCGCGGCACGTTCGCGAACCACCAGACGTCGCCGGGGCCGCGGTTCACGTACGCGAAGAAGGCCCGTCGGCCGAAGATCATGGTGAACACGCCCACGGGGCCGTCCACCGAGATGCCCGAGGCGTACCCGCCCGTGTTGAGCAGCCCGGTGTAGCGGGGCGGCGGGCAGGCCGGGTCGAGGATCGCCCGGGTGCGGGAGTGCAGGCCGTCGGCCCCGATCAGCAGGTCGCCCTCGGCGGTGGTGCCGTCGGCGAAGGAGGCGACGACGCCGCCCGCGCCCGCCGCCGCGGCGTCGACGAGCTGCCGGCCGTAGTGGATCGGGATCCCGCGGCGCACGGCCTCGTCGCGCAGCCGGACGTAGAGGTCGGACCGGCGGACGGTCTGGCTGACCGTGCCCGCGTCGTCGTCCCGGCCCATCCCGAGGTGGGCCAGGAGCCGGCCGTCCGACCCGCGCAGCTCCAGCGCGGGGGTGTCGAAACCACCGAGGTCGCGGTGGTCGACGTCGAGCACCCGCAGGGCGGCGAGCCCGTTCGGCGCCAGGGTGAGGTAGGCGCCGACGCCGTCCGCGGTGCGGCCGTAGGCCTCGTGGATCTCGGCGTCGATGCCCGCCTTCTGCAGGGCCATGGCGGTCACGGGTCCGGTGATGCCCGCTCCGATGATGATCGCGCTCATGCACTCACCATAAAATGGCTAACCATAAAATGGCAAGATGTTCCGCCACCGATCAACCGCAACCCGTCCGCCTAGGCTGGGCGCCGTGACCCAGGACTCCCGGCCGCGCTCCCCGCTCGCCATGGTGCTGCTCGCGCTGCTCGCGGAGGAGCCGATGCACGCCTACCGCATGCAGCGGCTGATCAAGACGCGGCGCAAGGACGACGTCGTCAACGTGGCGCGCAGCAACAGCGTCTACCAGTCGATCGAGCGCCTGCTGCGCGACGGCCTCATCGAGGTGCACGAGAAGCTGGCGGCCGACGCCGGCCCGGCCCGGATCGTCTACGCCCTGACCCCCGACGGCTCCGCCGCCCTGCGCCGCTGGATGGACGCGGCGCTCGCGACGCCGGCGCGCGAGTTCCCCGAGTTCCGGGCGGTGCTGGCCGTGGTCGCGATCACCGGTCCCGACCTGGTGCGGGACCGGCTCGCGGAGCGCGCCACCGCGCTGGAGGCCGTGCTCGCCGCGGCCGAGCGCGAGGCCGCCGACGCGCAGGAGTGGGGCCTGCCCCGCGTGCTCCTCCTGGAGCACGAGCACCTCGTGGTCACCACGCGCGCCGAGCTGGACTGGGTGCGCGCCGTGGTCGCCGACCTGCGGTCGGGGGAGCTGACGTGGGACACGCAGGAGATGCTGGACTCGCGCCCGCCGGTGTGAGGGGCGCGCGACCGCGTGATCCGCCTGCTCGGGGCGCGTTCCGGATCGAGTGAACGGGGCGCCGGGCGTAGCATCCGAAGGTGTTCTTTCGGACCGTCGCCACCTCCGCCGCGATCCTGGTCGCGCTGGCCGTCACGGGTGCCGTCGCGGGCCCCGCCTGGGAGCCGGAACCGGTGACCGACCACCTGCACCTGGCCACCTCCTCGACGGCGATCGGGGGCGCCGACCCCGACGCCGGGGAACCCGGTGACTTCGAGGTGCGCGAGACCCCGGTGACCATCCCGCTGGCCGACGGCCGGGAGGTGGGCGGCCTGCTGCGCGAGCCGGTGGGGGCCGGCGACGCCGGGGGAGTCGATGCCGACGAGGACGCCGGCCGTCCCGGGATCGTGTTCGTGCACGGCGCGGGCACCGGCAAGGCCACCGACGCGTTCACGCTCGCCGCGACCGCGCTCGCGAGCGCGGGGATCACCACGCTGGTGCCCGACAAGCGGCTCGACAACTACTCGACCCGGCACCGTGACTACGAGCAGATGGCGCGCGACTACGCCTGGTCGGTGCGGTTCCTGCGGGAGGTCCCGGGCGTGGACCCGGACGACGTCGGCCTGTACGCCGAGTCGGAGGGGGCGTGGGTGTCGCCGGTGATGATGGTCGACGACCCGCGGCTCGCGTTCCAGATCCTGGTCTCGGCGCCGATCGTGCCGCCGCGGCAGCAGGCCGCCTACGCCGTCGACAACTACCTGCGCAACACCGACGTGCCCGGCGGGGTGTTCCGGGCGATCCCGCGCGCGGTGGGCATGAAGGTGCCGGGCGGCGGGTTCGAATACGCGGACTTCGACGTCCGCCCCTGGCTCCGGGAGCAGGAGGACCCGATCCTCGCGGTCTTCGGCACCAACGACGCCTCCATGCCGCTGGAGCAGGGCACGCGCGAGCTCCTGGCCGACGCCGACGCCGACGACGTGACGGTGCGGTTCTACGAGCGCGCCAACCACGGCATCAACGTGGAGACGCCCGGCGGGCTGGTGCTGCACCCCGACTTCGCGCGGGACGTCGCCGACTGGGTGCTGGGGCTGCCGGCCACGGCGTCCGCCCCGCCGCAGGTCGCCGGGGCGCAGCCCGAGCAGCTCTACCTCGCGGCGCCCGTGCCGCAGCCGCACTGGTACGGCGACGGCGACTGGCTGGTCGGGGTGGTCGTGACCGCGGGCGGGCTGTTGGTCGTGGGCCCCCTCCTGCTGGGCGGCGCGGCGCTCGCGGGCCGGGTGGCCCGACGGCGGTCCGGCCGCCCGGGCGTCCGTCTCGCGCGGGGGCTGCGCGCACCCCTGACCGGGCTGGGCGTCGGGGCCGTGGCGACGATGCTCGGCCTGGCCGCGTACCTCGGGGCCGTCGCCCGGCTGGCCCTGGACTACGAGAAGAACGCCCTGGTGGTGCAGGGCGGCTGGATCGCGGTGCGCCTGCTGGGCCTGGTCGCCGTCGTCGCCGCCGCGCTGCTGCTCAACCGTGTGCGGGACCTGAGGATGTCCGTCGCCGACCGCGGCCCCGCGGACGCGGTGCGCGCCGACCCGGGCCCGCCGGACGCCGACCCGGCTCCGCCGGACGCCGTCCGGCCGGAGCCGCATCGTCCCCACCGCGCCGCCGTCGCCGTGGTCTCGACGGGCTTCTGGGCCACGGTGCTGGGCGCGACGGCGCTGCTGGTGACCCTGGCGTACTGGGGCGCCTACCAGCTGGGCATCTGACCCGGGCATCTGACCTGGGTATCTGACCCGGGCATCTGACCCGGGTATCTGACCCGGGTTCAGCAGGCCGGAGGCGACCGCACCGGCTGCGTTCGTGGTCGCCGAACGCCTGGTGAAGGAGCCTCAGTAGCCGGACCGCGCGGCCGCTCCCGCCAGACGGCGGGCCGGGGCGGCGTCGGGGATCTCGTCCGGGAGCCGCAGGTGCCGCACCTGGTCCACGTGCGTGGTCGTCGCCAGCGCCGCGCTGTACCCCGCCGGCGCGGGCACGTGCGTCAGGTACGGCCGGGGGTGGGGGAGCCGTACCGACGGGTCGGCCGTGACCAGGCTCGGGCGCGGCCCGGTCACGTCGAGGTCCCGCAGGGGGATCGCCAGGCCGTGCCCGGTGAGCTTGGTCGTCGCCTCCTTGCGCGTCCACGACGCGAGCAGCGCGTCCGCGCGGTCGCGGGCCGGGAGACGGCGCCAGGCATGGTGCTCGGCGCGGGTGAGCGCGGCCGCCGCGAGGTCGTCCAGGTCGCGCTCCGCGGGCCGGGCGTCGAGGTTGGCGCCCACCCGGCCGTCGCCCACCACGGCGACCAGCACCCAGGCGCGCGTGTGCGACACCGAGTAGTCCAGGGCCGCGTCCGCGACGTGCGGCCGGCCGTGCTGCGGGTCGCCGCACCGGTCGCACGCCCGCTCGACGACGACGTCCTCCGGTGCGACCCCGAGATACCGGGCCAGGATCAGCCGCTGCGCCGCGCGCGACGTCAGGTGGACGTCCGCGGCCCGTGCGTCCAGGCCCACGACCTGCTCCCGATCCGGTACGGTCAGCAGGCGCGTCCAGGTCTCGCGGCGTCGGACCGGAACGAGCCAGACGTCGCAGGTGCGGGGGGCCGGTGCGGCTGCTGGGTCCACTGCGTTCTCCTGTGACCTCGGTGTGCTGCCGGCTGTCGCCGACGGCGGATGTCCCACGCACACCAGATGTGATGGACGTGCGCAGAAATACAGGTGTGACCGGACTCGCCGTGCCACGGCCTGACAGAGCCGGTACCCAACGGGTAGAAACGTGGTGGGCCCCAGCGCCGCCAGCCACACTTCCCCAGTCTCGACCAGCGGCGTTATCGAGGAGTGAACGGATGATGGACCAGCACGCTTCGGAGCGTGACGAGAGAACTTCGGCCGACGTCGCGGACGACGCCAACGGCGCGCCGACGGAGAGCCTCGGCCACGAGCACGTCGCCACGCTCGCCCCGGAGGCCGGTCCCGACACCGCCGCCGAGGACGCCGGCGCGGTCGGTCCGTTCGCGAACATCGCGGCCGCCGACTACGTGCGGGACGCCATCGCCGCGCTCGCCCTGCTCGTGTCGCTCGCCCTCCCGTGGAACCTCACCGACCGCTCGGCGGACCGGGTCGAGGTCGTGCTGGCGGTCGCGCTGTCGCTCGCCTCGCTGACCCTGCCCTACCTGGCGCGCTTCGGCGTGCTGCCCGTCACGTGGACCGTGCACTCGACACGGCGCGCCCGCCTGGTCGCCGGGCTCCCGCTCGCCGTGATCGGGCTGGTCCACCTCGTGCTCGACCTGCGCGGCGGCGCGGGTGTCGGCACCGGCCTGGGCCTCGCGCTCGCCGGCGCGGCGCTCGCCGCGACCCCGCGCGACAGCGAGCTCGGCCCCGTCGACCAGGACGCCGCCGTGGTGCGCGCCTGGCGCTTCGGCCTCGCCGGCGTGGGTGTGCTCATCGCCCTGGGCGCCGTCGTCTCCACGCTGCTCGCCGAGCTCGCCGACGGCGCGACCCTGGGCGACCGCCTCCTCGCGCCCGTGTGGCTCGCGCTCTCGCTCGGCCTGGTATGGCTCCTCGTGGGCGGCACCGTGCGGCACGACCGGCCGTCCCGGCTGGTGCTCGTCGCCGTCGGCATCGTGCTCGCGCTCCTGTTCGTCTTCACCTCCGGCGGCGCGCTGACCGGGATGGAGTCGATGCAGCCCGGCGTCACCGACCCGAGCCGGTTCGGCCTCGTGCTGCTCCCGCTCGCCGCCGCCGTGGCGGGCTCGCCCGCCGTGCGCCGCGACCCCGCGGCGGCCGACGCCGAGGAGAGCACCGAGCACGCCGCCGGCGTCTGGGTGCGGGTCGCGATCCGGGCGTTCGACGTCATCGTCCTGCTCGCGGTGTGCAGCGCGCTGGCCGCGCTCGTGCAGCTCATCGACCCCGGCTTCATCGGGTCCGGCGCCGGCGTCACGCTGGTTGTGCGGCTCGTGCTCGGCGTCGTCGTGGCCGGTATCGCCTGGTTCGCGCGCCGGTCCCTGAAGCGCGACCCCACCACGGGCCACGTGCCCGCCGTCGGCGCCGCCTGCGTGGCGGGCGTGCTGGGCCTCGTCGTCGTCATCGCGACGTCGGGCGCGAGCCTGGGCGTGAACCTTGGCGACCTGCTCATGGCGCTGGCCCTGCCCATCGTCGCGGCGAGCGCGCTGATGGTGCCCAAGGCGGTGCGCGAGCACTTCCAGACCGCCGGCATCGGCGGCGAGGCCGACGTCGACCGCAGCCAGGCCTACGTGTGGGCCCCGCCGCGCCCCAAGGGCGACAAGGCCCCGCCGGCCACCCTCCCGGAGGAGCCCGTGCGCAGCGCGCCGGAGCTCCGCCGTCCCGCCGAGCCGCGCCGCGTCACCTCGACCGGTGCCGTGCGGACCGTCGCGGGCGCCACCGCCGGCCAGCGCGGCGTGGTCCCGGTGCAGGCGTCGCAGCCGGCCTCGGGCGAGGTCTCGCTCGGCTCCATGCGCACGGTCGAGGACATGCCCGCGGTGGCGGGCCCGGTCGACGCGACCGCGACCCTGCCCCCGGTCCGCCCGGGCGCCACGCCCGGGGCGGCACAGCCCGTGTCGGGCGCACAGCCGGTGGCGTCCGGTCAGCCGACGTCGGGCGCCCACCCGACCGCCCAGCCCACGGCGCGCATCCGGCCGGTCGGCAACGGCCAGCAGGCCGCTCCGGCACAGGGCTCGGCCGGCGACGTCGAGGAGCACACCACGCGCCGCGTCGTCTCCGGGCAGGGCGCCGGCGCCGCGTCGTCGGACTACGGCTCCGAGTCGGGCCACACCGCGGTGCTGCCGCCCGTGGGCGGCCGGTGGACCCCCGCCGTCGCGCTCGACCCGGCCACCCCGCTCGCGGACCTGGCGAAGATCGTCCAGGAGGCGCCGCACCTGCGCCCGCAGGTCGCGGCGAACCCGTCGACGTACCCGGCGCTGCTGGACTGGCTGGGTGCCCTGGGCGACCCCCAGGTCGACGCGGCCCTCCGCAGCCGCCGCTGACCCCCCCGACGTGTCGGACGGACAGGTCACTCCGGTGACCTGTCCGTCCGACACGTGTGCGCGGGCGCCCCTCCTGCACGTGGGGTCAGGTCCGGATCGTGGGCGTGACTGGCGCCCACGGTCCGGACGAGGGGTACAGTGACCGCGTGCGCCTGACGGTGATCCTTCTCCTTCGCTGCCGCGACGAGGCCTAGACAGGCCGGTCCCTCGTCGCGGAGGCTTGGTGTGCCGGCCAACCTCACCGAGCGAAGGACAGACGATGGAGAACAGCATCACCGCCACCACCCCCGGCGGAGTTCACGAGACGACCGTGCACGGCGCAGCAGGCGGGATCATCGAGGACAACCCGCAGCAGACGTCGGGCATGCCGACGCAGAAGTACCGGCCCTTCCACGAGCAGATCAGCCTCGAGCTGCCCGACCGCACCTGGCCGGGCAAGCGCATCGAGAAGGCCCCGCGCTGGTGCGCGGTGGACCTGCGGGACGGCAACCAGGCCCTGATCGAGCCGATGGACGCGGAGCGCAAGCTGCGCATGTTCGAGCTGCTGGTCAAGATGGGCTACAAGGAGATCGAGGTCGGCTTCCCGTCCGCGAGCCAGACCGACTACGACTTCGTGCGCAAGCTGATCGAGGAGAACCGGATCCCCGACGACGTGGTGATCCAGGTGCTGACCCAGGCCCGGGCCCACCTCATCGAGCGCACCTACGAGTCGATCACGGGCGCCAAGCAGGCGATCGTGCACCTGTACAACTCGACGTCCGTGCTCCAGCGCGAGGTCGTGTTCCGGTCCGACCAGGACGGCATCGTGGACATCGCGCTCGACGGCGCGAAGCTGTGCCGCAAGCTGGAGGAGACCGTCCCGGGCACCCGGATCTACTACGAGTACTCCCCGGAGTCGTACACCGGCACGGAGCTGGAGTTCGCGGTCCGCATCTGCAACGAGGTCATCGAGGTCTTCGAGCCGACGCCGGAGCGCAAGGTCATCATCAACCTGCCCGCGACCGTCGAGATGGCCACGCCCAACGTGTACGCGGACTCCATCGAGTGGATGAGCCGGCACCTGGCCCACCGCGAGAACGTCATCCTGTCGCTGCACCCGCACAACGACCGCGGCACGGCCGTCGCGGCCGCCGAGCTGGGCTACCTGGCCGGTGCCGACCGCATCGAGGGCTGTCTGTTCGGCAACGGCGAGCGCACCGGCAACGTCGACCTGGTGACCCTGGGCATGAACCTGTTCTCGCAGGGGATCGACCCGCAGATCGACTTCAGCGACATCGACGGCATCCGCCGCACGGTCGAGCACTGCAACCAGATGCCGGTGCACGAGCGGCACCCGTACGTGGGCGACCTGGTGTTCACGGCGTTCTCGGGCTCGCACCAGGACGCCATCAAGAAGGGCTTCGAGCACATGGCCGGGCGGGCCGAGGCCGCCGGCGTGGGCGTCGACGACCTGGACTGGGGCGTGCCGTACCTGCCGATCGACCCGCGCGACGTCGGGCGGTCCTACGAGGCCGTGATCCGCGTGAACTCGCAGTCGGGCAAGGGCGGCGTGTCCTACCTGCTCAAGAGCGAGCACAACCTGGACCTGCCGCGCCGGCTGCAGATCGAGTTCTCGCACGCCGTGCAGAAGGTGACCGACGAGCAGGGCACCGAGGTGACCGGCGCGGACATCTGGCGCATCTTCACCGACGAGTACCTGCCGGTCGAGGAGAACGCGGCGTCCGGCCTGGAGCACTGGGGCCGGCTCACGCTGCGCGGCACCCGTGCCGTCTCGGCCGAGGGCGCGCAGGACACGCTCGAGGTGGACGTGACCGACCGGGGCAAGGAGCTGACCCTGACCGGCACGGGCAACGGCCCGATCGACGCGTTCGTTAACGCGATCGCGCAGGTGGGCGTGGACGTACGCGTGCTCGACTACACCGAGCACGCCCTGTCCGAGGGCGGCGACGCCAGCGCGGCGGCGTACGTCGAGTGCGCGGTGGGCGACGACGTCCTGTGGGGCGTCGGCATCGACCCGTCGATCACGCTGTCGTCCCTCAAGGCGATCGTCTCGGCCGTCAACCGCGCGGAGCGCGCGACGTCCTGACCCTCCTCGTTGAGTGCTGGGTATTTGCGGGTTCTCCGGCCGGAAACCCGCAGATACCCAGCACTCAACGAGCTAGTCGAGGCGGGTGAACGTTGCCTCGAAGCCGTTCGTCCACTGCGTGTGGGTCGTCGTGTCGCAGGTGTACTCCAGCGGCTGGGACAGGCCCTCGGGCTCGTAGGTGTCGCCGTTGTCGCCGAGCTCCCGCGTGACCTCGGTGTCGGCGAAGTCGACCGTCTCGAAGGTGAGCGTGCCGCCCTTGGTCGAGACCGTGTACGTGGCCGTGCCGGTCCAGGTCTCGACGTACTCCCCGGCGGGCAGGTCGGCGCGGAGCGGCTCGGCGTCGTCGAACTCCACGACCTGGGTCCCGTCGGGGCGGAACTCCACCACGCGCCCGGTCCAGCCCGTGGTCGGGTACGTCTCGCCCTGGGCCGAGATCTCCGTCGCCAGGTCCGTCTGCTCCCAGCGCCCCACGAGGCACTCGTCGATGACCGACGGCGGCGCCGTGGACGCCGACGCGGACGGCTCCCCGGAGGCCGCGGCCGGCTCCGAGGCCGGTCCGGACGCCGCCGTGGACGGCGTCCCCGACGCAGCGGCGCCCGCCTCTCCCGAGCGCAGGCCGAGCACGGCCGCCGTCGTGCCGCCCCCGAGGACGACCACGGCGGCCGCCGCGACGAGCCAGGTGGTCGGCCGGGTCAGCAGGCCGCGACGGGGTGCGTCCGGCGCGGGTTCCGGCGCGGGCGCAGGTCCGGACGCCGGTCCCGACGACGGCGCCGGTCCCGACGCCGGTTCCGACCCCGCGTTCGCCGCCGTGCCGACCGCCCGGACCACCGTCCCGTCGTCGCGCAGCGCGGTCGTGTCGTCGTCTTCGGTGCCGGTGCCGGTGCCGGTGCCGGTGCCGGTGCCGGTGCCGGTGCCGATGCCCGTGCCCGTGCCCGTGCCGGCGGCCCCGGCCGCCCCCGCCGGGAGGATCTTCGCGGCGCCCGCCCGCCCGTCCGCGGGCACGTCGTCCAGGAAGTCGAGCACCTCCTGCAACCCGGGCCGGGCCTCGGGGTCCTTGGCCAGGCAGGCCCGGACGAGCGGGAGCAGCCACTCCGGGCACCCGCTCAGGTCCGGCTCCTCGTGGACCACGCGGTAGTAGACGACGGTGGTGTCGCCCTCGCCGAACGCGCGCTGCCCGGTCGCGGCGTAGAGCGCGACGGCGCCCAGCGCCCAGACGTCGGCGGCGGGTGTCGCGAGGCTGCCGCGCACCTGCTCGGGCGCCATGAAGGCGGGCGTGCCGACCTTGAGGCCGGTGCGGGTCAGCGACGTCGAGTCGGACCCCTGCGCGATGCCGAAGTCGATGACGAACGGGCCGTCCTGGGCGAGCAGGATGTTGGACGGCTTGAGGTCGCGGTGCACGATGCCGACCTGGTGCACGGCCCGCAGCGCCTCGGCCACCCCGGCGAGCATGCGGCGCACGTCGGGCTCGGGCAACGGCCCCTGGGTGCGGACGACGGCGGAGAGCGCGGGGCCGGCCACGTACTCGACGGCCAGCCACGGCTGGTCGCCGTCCGGGTCGGCGTCGATGAGGGTGGCCAGGAACCTGCCGCGCACCTTCATCGCGGCCGCCGCCTCCCGGCGGAACCGCGTGCGGAACTCCGGGTCCTGCACGTGTTCCCGCAGGATCGCCTTGAGGGCGAGCTTGCGGCCGGTGCGGGTCTCCGCGAGATAGACGGCCC
Organism: Promicromonospora sp. NPDC019610; assembly: GCF_044389365.1. Lineage (NCBI taxonomy): Bacteria > Bacillati > Actinomycetota > Actinomycetes > Micrococcales > Promicromonosporaceae > Promicromonospora > Promicromonospora sp. NPDC019610. The sequence continues at coordinate 312,122 of NZ_JBIRXX010000004.1, forward strand.
CCATGCCGCCGGCCCCGATGCGGCCGAGGAGCTGGTATCCGCCCAGCTCCTGCGGGTCGCCGGGCTCGAGCGGGTGGATCTGCGGGGCTGCCCCGGAGCCTGGCGCGATCATGGTGCGAAACATACCGGATATCCTTGAATTCACCCGATATTTCGGTCATGGTGATGCGCGTTCCCAGACAGGGAGATCCAGACGCAGGGGGAGAACCATGAAGCGAAAGCTGGTGAGCCGCGCGCTGCCGTCCGTGCTCGTCGCGGGCGGACTGATGGTCACGGGCACCATCTCCGCGACCGCGGCCGACGGCGCCATGTCGAGCGTCGAGCAGCAGTCCGGGGGCCTGGGCGACCTGCTGTCGGGCACGGTCGACGCCGTGGTCGGCAAGGGCGGCGCGGTCGACAGCACGCTGACCCAGGTGACGGACACGGTCGAGCAGGTCACGAAGAAGGACGGCGCCGTCGACGACACCGTCACGGGCGTGACGGGCGCCGTGACGTCGGTGGCCGGCAAGGACGGCGCCGTCGACGACGTGGTGAAGGTCGTGACCAGCGGCGGCACCGAGGCGCCCGCGGCCGGCAGCGGCCCCGTCGAGGGCGTCGTGCGCGGCGTGTCCGGCGCCGTGACGTCGGTGGCCGGCGAGGAGGGCGCCGTCGACGACGTCCTGGGCGCCGACGCGCCCCGGCGCGGCGTGCTGGACGACCTGCCCGCCGAGGTCATCGGCGACGTGGGCTCCGTGGGCGAGAACCTCGGCCGCGGCGACGTGCCCGGCACGATTGGCGCGGTCACCGGCGAGGACGGCGTCGTGGACGACCTCCTGGAGAGCCCGGAGCGCGGCGGCCCGGGCGGCGGCGACCCCGGCGACGGGGGCGACGGAGACGGAGGCGGCTCGGGTGACGGGTCGGACGGCGGCGGCACGATCCCCGTGTCGAACACGCCCGGGCTCGGCACCGCCGTCGACCTCGGCCTGCCGGTCCAGGCGATCGGCGAGGCCCAGGCCCCGGGCGCGCTCGCGCAGACCGGCGTCCAGGTCGCCGGCGTGGCCGCCGTCGCGCTCGGCCTCACGGCCGGGGGCGCCGCGCTGGTCCGCGCCCGCCGCCGGATGCTGGAGACGCAGGACTGAGGTCCTCACCTGGGCGGCTGCTGGTCGGCAGTGTGCCCCGCGAGTTCGGCAGTTGGCGTGGGGGGGGGGGGGGGGGGCGTGCCCGCCCGACCCCCACAACGCCCCACGGCGCCACCAGGCCCGCAACGCCCGGGGGCCCCCCCCGCCCGGGGGGGTCGCC
>NZ_JBIRXX010000004.1:313409-392174 GCF_044389365.1 Promicromonospora sp. NPDC019610
CCCGCCGTGCGGCGCCCGGGGGCCCGGGGGGGGGGGGCCCCGGGCCCCCGGGGGGGGGGGGGGGGCGGGCCGGGGGCGCCCCCCCCCCCCCCCCCCCCCCCCCCCCCAACTGCCGACCTGGACGCCAACTGCCGAACTCGCTCGGGCCGCACCGCGAGCGCCGGGTAGCCTCCCGGTATGAACTGGCTGGTCACGATCAACTTCCACCCCGACCGGCTGGTCGCTGACGGCAGCGAGACGCTGATCGAGCGCCTCGCCCACGACCGCGTGTGGCGCTCCCAGTTCGAGACCGGCACGAGCAACGGCGGCCTCACCGCGCACCAGGGCGGCGACCGGTGGCGCTGGGAGCAGCGCATGTTCGACGGCCGGTACGACGACGCCGCACCGCACCTGCGTCCGCGCTACGGCGCGCTGAACCACCGCCGCCGGGCGGCGGGCGGCGCCGTCCGCTTCGGCTCCGCCCACCTGCGCCTGCGTCCGCACGTGCTGGAGCGCACCACGTTCTGCTACCCGGACTCCTTCCTGGAGCCGGAGCACTTCGCCGCTGCCGACCCGGCGCCGCTGGTCGCGCTGGCGGACGCCGACACCGCGGCCGGCGTCCACGACCTCCTGGACGACTACGTCGAGGCCCAGGTGCACGGCGCGGTCGACCTGCCGGACGACGTCGACGCGCTGGTGCTGGACCCCTGCTACCGCGGCACCGCCGTGGCCGAGGCCGCCGAGGGGCTCGGCGTCGCCGTCGAGTGGCACCACGGGTTCACCCTGCACGTGGACGAGGTGGCCGCGCGCCCGGAGTTCCGGGGCCCGGCGATCGTGGACGTGGCGCGCGCGGTCGCCGTCGGGCACGCGACGGACGGCGTGCTGGACGCCCGGGCGATCGGCGCGGCCGTGCGTGCCGGGGAGCAGCACCCGCAGGACCTCAAGAAGGTGTGGCACCACGTGGCGCGCTGGGGGCATGCGTGGTGACCTGCGCCGAGGCGGGCCGCGTCTCGTCCGCGGGCCGTCGGGTGGGCCGGGTCAGGAGCACCCCCGCCAGGCTCACCACGAACCCGGCCACGGTGAGCAGCGGCAGGTCCTGGCCGAACATGGCCCAGGCCCACGCGGCGGAGACCGCCGGGGTGAGGTAGAGCCAGGTGCTCACCGCCACCGGTCCGCGCGTGCGCTGCACGTACAGGTACATGCCGTAGCCGCCGAGGAACGCCAGCCCGACGAGCCAGGCGATCGCCAACCAGAAGGTCGGGTCGGCGGGCGGCGCGGCCTGGCCGTTCGCGAGGGCGAGCACGGCGAAGATCCCGAGCGCGACGACGCCCTGCACGGCCAGGGAGTCGAGCACGTCGTGCTGGCGCCCCTCGTCCGGCGCGGGCCACAGGTCGCCCAGCACCGTGGCGGCCGAGAGCGACACCATGCCGAGCACGGCCCAGAGCGCGCCCGCGACGCCGCTCCCCGCCGCGACGTCCGGCCCGACGGCGAGCGCGACCCCCGCGAACCCGACGGCCAGGCCCACGGCCTGGCGCCGTCCGTCGCTCGCCGACCGACGCCCGGCCCCGTGTCCGAGGCCGCTCCCAGCCCCGCGCCCGCGCCCACGCCCACGCCCACGCCCGCGAGCGAACCCGGACATGACGACGGCGACCAGCGCCGGCTGCAGCGATGCGAGCAGGGCGGCGGTCCCGGCCGGCAGGCCCTCCTCGACCGCGCGGAACACGCCGTACAGGTAGCCGGCCTGGCCGAGGGCGCCGAGCACCGCCTCGCGCCGGAGGTAGCGCGGGCCGTACCGGCGGCCCAGTGCGAGCACGATCACCACCATCAGCAGGGCGGCGGCGACGTAGCGCCACAGGAGCGTGGTCGCGGCCGGCGCGACCGGGGCCGCGAACGTGGCGCCCACGAAGCCGGAGCTCCACATGACCACGAGCAGGGCGGGTGCGAGGTGCCGGAGAAAACTCATGCGTAGCAGGTAACCACACAGGTCGGTATACTCGCAGTAGACCAGCATTCCAGCAGCTCAGGAGAGGTCCCGTGCCCCGCCGCAGCCCCAACCCCGACACCCCCGCCGGCGAACGGGTCCTCGTCGCCGCCAGCGCCCTGTTCTACGAGCGCGGCATCCGCGGCGTCGGCGTCGACCTGATCGCCGACCAGGCCGGCGTCACGAAGAAGACGCTCTACGACCGGTTCGGGTCCAAGGACGCCCTGGTGGCCGCGTACCTGACCCGGCGGCACGAGCGCTGGGCCACGTGGTTCGGGCGGCGGCTCGCGGATCGCGGGGCGACGGGGCTCGACCAGGTGCTGGTCGCGCTCGAGGTCGCCGAGGAGTGGGCCGAGGACAACGTCCGCGGGTGCGCGTTCGTCAACGCGCACGGCGAGATCGGTGCCACGGACCACCCGGGCAACGCCGTGATCCTGGCCGACAAGCAGTACATGCTCGCCGAGTTCCGGCGGCTGCTGCGCGACGCCGGGCACCCGGACGCGGAGCGCCTCGGCGAGCAGGTCCACCTGCTGTACGAGGGCGCGATGGTGGCGCACACGACGCGCGCGCAGCCCGACCCGTTCGGCGCCGCCCGCGCCGCGGCGCGGGCGCTGCTCCAGGTCTGACGACGCCGGGGCGCGCCGCCGACGACGGCGTCCGGCGCAACGCCGCCGCCGCGGGCACGCAACACCCGCTGTGTACTCTCGGGCCGTGCACCAGCAGACCATCCTCCAGCCCGGCACGGGGACGAGCGCGGGCGCCGGCACCGCCGTCGTCGACGGGGCCGCGTACCTGCCCACCTCGACCGAGACCGCCTACTGGGGCCGGCTGCCCTGCGCGGCGGACCGCGCCGTGCTGTCCGTGGACCCGGGCGAGGAGGTCGTGGTCGACACCCTGTCCCACGAGGGCATCCTGGAGGACCAGGGCGGCGACCCGCTCGCCTGGTTCGCCGAGCGCGGGGTCGCCGAGGGCGCCGTCCTGGCCGATGCCGTGGAGCTCGCCGCCGCCCGCCGCTCCCGGCTGGGTGCCCGCACGCCTGGCCTGCCCGACGTGCCGGGCGCGCACGGCGGCCACGTCGTCACCGGGCCCGTCGAGGTGCGCGGCGCGCGGCCGGGCGACCTCCTCGCGATCCGCGTGCTGTCCACCGACCCCCGGGTGCCGTACGGCGTGATCTCGAACCGGCACGGCCGCGGCTCCCTGCCCGGCGAGTACCCGGCCGGCGGGGCGGACATCGTGAGCGTCTTCGCCCAGGTGGACTCGTGGGCCGACGGCGCGGGGCGCGGCTCGATCCCGCTCGCCGAGGGCGCCGAGCGCCGCGTGCGCTTCGACCTGCACCCGTTCCTCGGCATCATGGGGGTGGCCGCCGCCGGCGACGAGCGGCCGCACTCGGTGCCGCCGGGGCCGTTCGGCGGCAACATCGACATCAACCTGCTGGGCGCCGGGTCCACCCTGTACCTGCCGGTGCAGGTCGCGGGGGCGCTCGCGTACGTGGGGGACCCGCACTTCGCGCAGGGCGACGGCGAGGTGGCGCTCACCGCGTTCGAGGCCTCGCTCCGGGTGCGGCTCGGCTTCGACCTCATCCCGGCCGCGGACGCCGTCGCCGCCTTCGGCGAGCTGGCCGGGCCGCTCGCCGAGACCACGGAGCTCCTGGTGCCGACCGGGCTCGACCGCGACCTCGACGTGGCCGTGCAGAACTGCGTGCGCGCGGCCATCGCGCTGCTGGGGGTGCGGTACGGGATGTCGCCCGCGCACGCCTACGCGTACCTGTCGGCCGCCACGGACTTCGACATCTCGCAGGTGGTCGACGTGGTCAAGGGCGTCCACGCGCGGATCCGCAAGGCGGACTTCTCGCGGATCTGACGAGCGCGACCCGACGAGTCGAACGTAGGGTCTGTCGGCGCTTGAGCGCTCATCCGCCGACGAACCTTACCTTCGGCGCCCGTGACCCCTACGCGGCTCGCTGGCGGTCGTGGCGGTCGGGGAGCCGCTCGAACCCTGCCGACACGTACGTGGCGACCGCGCCCACGAGCGCGGCCTCCGTGATGACGACGGCGCTGGACGACCCGAGCTCGCGCAGCGCGGCCGCCCCGGCGACGGTGAGCGCCCGGCCGTAGCCGCGACCGCGGTGGTCCGGGTGCACGCCGAGGGGCTCGATGAGGCCGGGCCGGCCGGGGCCGGCCGACCACACGGTCGTCGCGCCGACGGGCACACCCGCGTCGTCGTAGGCGAGCAGGCAGCGTGCGTCGGCGTACAGCGGGCCGGCGGCCATGTCGTGCCAGCGCTCGTCCGTGAACGTCGGGCCGCCGAAGGCCTCCCGGTGCACCCGGGTGCGATCGCTCACCCGGTCCGGGCCGACCACCTCGACCCGCACGCCCGGGTCCTCGACGGGGTCGGTGAGGTCACGCTGCAGCGGCGTGAACGGGTCCTCGGTGCGCCAGCCCTCGTCCGCGAGCAGGTCGCTCACCAGGGCGCCGGGCGGCGCCTCGACGCTGACCTCCCCGTCCGGGAGCACTCCGCGCTCCGGCGCCGTCACGTCGGCGACCAGCCGCCGCGCCAGCTCCTCGTCGCGGTGGGCGTCGGGCGCCGTCGTCATGCGCAGCACCCGTGCCCCGTCGAGGAGGCCGACGGCGAGCACCCGCCCGTCCCGGCTCCAGGTCCGCACGGCTGCCGCCACGGTCCCGCCGCCGAACCGCTGGTACCAGCCCACGTCCCCGGGGTGCAGCTGCACGGGCCGGGCGTCGTCCTGCCACGCGCGCAGCGCGTCGGTCGCGGCGGCCAGGTCGTCCGTGCCGGGGGTGCTCATGATGACGGTCATACGGCGATCCAACAGTGCGGCCCGCCGACCCGCGATCTTTTTTCTGGCCCACCGCTGCCACGCCCGCGGCGTGCATCTTGGTGCCAGGATCGCGGTAGTTGTCCCGAGCAGTCATTCATGGTCGGTGGCACCGTCATCCCACTTCCCGGCATTGTCTGCGCATTGCAAACATTTCCCTATCCGGTCCGGCATCCCGAATCGGCAGAGAAAGCACCGGGCCGGAGAACGGCCCGCTGAAGGGAGAATGTTGATGAGAAGAGCACCTGCGCTTCTCGCGATGATCGCGTTGCTGGCCACCTTCCTGGGGGCCTTCGTGAGCGTGGCGGGACCTGCGTCCGCCGCGGCACGTGACGGGGTCTGCGACAGCGGCGAGTTCTGTTACTACTACAACAGCGACAACGCGGGGTCCGTCTCGGACTTCACGGGCTCGGTGAGCGACTACGGCACCGCGCAGCCGTCCTGCTACGACTTCAAGGGGTCGGGCAACGGCCAGGGCGAGTGCATCAAGAACAACGCGGCCTCGGTGTGGAACCGGACCGGCGAGAACGTCCGCGTCTACTACAACACCGGCTACGGCGGCGAGTACCAGAACATCGGCTCGGGCTACAAGGGCCAGCTCAGCGCGGAGCTGTACAACAACAACGCCTCGCACCAGCTCGTCGGTACCACCGGCAACGACACCGGGGCACGCAGCGGCACCTGCGAGGACGGCGAGTTCTGCTACTACTACAACAGCGGCAACGCGGGGTCGATCTCCGACTTCACCGAGTCGGCGGGCAGCTACGGCGACTCGCAGCCCACGTGCTACGACTTCAAGGGTGCGGGCGCCGGCCAGGGCGAGTGCATCAAGAACAACGCCGCGTCGGTGTGGAACCGGTCGACCAAGACCGTCCGGGTCTACTACAACAGCAACTACGCGGGCACCTACCAGGACGTCGCCCCGGGGTTCAAGGGCGCGCTCAACAGCACGCTCTACAACAACAACGCCTCGCACCAGTTCGTCGGGGCGACCGCCCCCGGTGGCGGCTCGCGCAGCGGCACCTGCGAGTCCGGTGAGGTCTGCTACTACTACAACAGCGGCAACGCGGGGTCCATCTCGGACTTCTCCGACTCGGTCGGTGACTACGGCACGTCGCAGCCGTCGTGCTACGACTTCAAGGGTGCTGGCGCCGGCCAGGGCGAGTGCATCAAGAACAACGCCGCCTCCGTGTGGAACCGGTCCAGCAAGACCGTCTGCGTCTACTACAACAGCTACTACGGCGGTTCCTCGCAGGCCGTGGCCGCGGGCTTCAAGGGCGCGCTGAACGGCACGCTCTACAACAACAACGCCTCCCACAAGTTCATCACGGGCACCACGTGCCCGGTCTCCGAGGGTCCTGTCGACCCGGGCAGCCCCGGTGGCGACACGAGCGGCGACTACGCGCAGAAGGTCGAGCGGGTCATCCAGGCCGCGCTGGCCCAGACCGGCCAGGGCTACACCTACTCCTGGGGCGGCGGCAACAAGTACGGCCCGACCTACGGCATCTGCTGCAGCCCGGGCGGCTACGACGACCGGAGCCGGTTCGGCTTCGACTGCTCCGGGCTGACGCAGTACGCGTTCTGGCAGGGTGCGGGCGTCGACATCGGCACCTACACCGGCGCCCACCTCAGCAAGGGCACCAAGGTCTCCATGAGCAACCTGCAGCGCGGCGACCTGATCATGTGGGGCGGCTGGTCGAGCACCTATCACGTGGCGATATACCTAGGAAACGGCCAGATGGTCGAGGCGGCGCCACCGCGCAACTCGACCAGCGTGCACGTGACGAACGTCTACGGGGGTGATTTCGGTATCCGGGTGAACATGTGATCCGGTCACCCGGCTGACAATGGCACGGTCCTGCCACCGCATGCGGTGGCAGGACCGTGCCATTTGTCCTGGGCGCGGCCGGAATTGTCGTGGCACGGTCAGGACAGCGCCATTGTCTTGTTGCCGGGCCGACGGCGGGAAAGAATAAGAAACAGAAAGCAAGAATCCCGCGTCGAAACGGAGAATTCATCGTGCGTATCAACAACGTCCAGCGCGTCGCCGCCGTCGTCCTGACCGCCCTCCTGCTCACCGGCGCGGGCCAGGTCGCCGCCAGCGCGTCCGACCCGCAGTGGGAGTCGGACCCGCAGTGGTCCGACCCGCAGTGGGAGTCGGCTCCGCCGACGGCCACCCAGCCCTGACGATCGATGCGGGTCGTCAGCATCCATGTCGAGGCGCCCACCACGGCCTGGACCACGTCGGCGGAGCTCGTCGAGGCGGTCCAGGCCGTCGCCGTACCGCAGGACGAGCTGATGCACGTCTACGCCGGCACGCTGCCCACGGGCTTCGGCGTGGTGATCTTCCTGCTGGTCCCGCCGGAGCGGGCGGCGGCGACCGGGTGCCGCCTGGTGCTCGCCGCGGCGGACTCCCTGGAGCTGCGCGAATGGTCGCTGGGCGCGGTCCGGGTCTGGAGCCCGGCGGAGCTCGGCTGAGGTCGGCCCGGATCAGCTGAGGTCGGCCGGGTCCAGCCAGCCGCGCTCCAGCGCCCGGGCGCCCGCCTGGAAGCGGCTGCCGGCGTCCAGCCGCTCCATGAGGGTGCTGCTCAGGCGGCGCACCGTCCGCAGGGACACGCCCAGCCGGCGCCCGGCGGTCTCGTCGGTGGCGCCCTTGGCCCACAGCCGGAGCAGCTCGTGCTCCTGCACCGACAGGCCGTCGTCGTCCCGCCGTCGGTCCGCGCCGAGCGGGGTGGCCGACCGCCAGGTCTGCGCGAACAGCGCCATGAGCGCGGCCACGACGCCGGGGGAGGTCATCACCACCGCGCCGGAGCCCGCCTCGGTGTTGGCCAGAGGAACCATCGCGTAGCCCTGGTCGATGATCTGCAGCCGGACGGGGACCGTCGCGGCGAGCCGCACCTCGGCGCCGTTGTTGCGCAGCCAGGTCGCGTGGTCCCAGGTGGCCTGGTCGTTGCGGATGCTCTCCAGGTAGACGGTCCGCATGCGTACGCCCCGGTCCAGCAGACGCTGGCTCAGCGCCCGGCTCGACTCCAGCGCGCGGGACGACGTGGCCCGGGTCGGCACGAACGTGCACAGCTGCTGCGTGCACCGTTCGGTGAGGGTCGCCAGGCGGTCGCGCGCCTCCTCCGCGGTCTCCAGTACCTCGACGTCGGGTCCCTTGCGCACGTTCTGCAGCTCGGAGACGAGGCGTGCCAGGGCGACGCGGCCCTCCTCGATCTCCTGGTTGCGCTGCGCGACCTGTGCCTGCTCGCGCGCGAGCAGGGCGGCCAGCCCGATCTCCGGGCTCACGGGACGGAAGCCGTCGTCGCCCGCCCACGACGCCTCGACGAGCATCAGGCGGGAGAGCTCGTCCAGCGCGTCGCGGACCTGTGCGACGTCGAGGCCGAGCGACTCCGCGATCCGGTCGGGCCCCGCCTCGCGGTCCCGGAGCATCTGCAGGTAGACGGACTCGGCGGTTCCGGACAGCCCCAGGCCTTGCAGCATCTTCGACTCCCCGATCGGACAGACCTCAGGGGCGCCGGGTGGCAGTCCCGGTCTCGGAGGATCGCACAGGGCCGACGGGCGCGACCAGAGGTTTGTCCGGACTTCACCCGCTCCGGCCTGTGGCCCGCTGACCTGCGGATTCTCCCTCCCGCCGGAGCCTGCCCATCGCGCCTCGCCCCGCCCGCTCCCGGAGGTGCGCTTCTACCCCGCCATCCGGCCCGGAACACGGTGCTTTCCGGGCCCGATGGCGGGGTAGAAGCGCACTTCCGGCCTGGCCCGCCCTCGCGCGCGGGCCTGGCAGCATGTGCGCATGGTTTCCGATCTCAGCGTGTGGCGGGTCCGGCCCGAGCCCGGCCCACTGGTGGCCCCCACCGGTTCCGGCGTGCTCGACGGCGAGACCGTCGCGGTCAAGGACCTGTTCGCCGTGGCCGGCGAGCGGGTCGGCGCCGGTAGCCCGGCCTGGCTCGCGGCGGCGCCCGTCGAGGAGGAGCACGCCGACGCCGTCGCGCGGCTGCTCGCGGCCGGTGCCGCCGTCGCGGGCCTCGCGCAGACCGAGGAGTTCGCCTACTCGCTGACCGGGGCGAACGCGCACCACGGCACCCCGCCCAACCCGCGCGCGCCGGGACGCATCAGCGGCGGCTCGACGTCGGGCCCGGCCACGGCGGTCGCCGCCGGCCAGGCGAGTGTCGCGCTCGGCACCGACACCGGCGGGTCGGTGCGCGTGCCCGCCGCGTACCAGGGGTTGTGGGGCATCCGGCCGACGCACGGCGCGGTGCCGTCGGGCGGGCTGCTGCCGCTGGCGCCGTCGTTCGACACCGTGGGCTGGCTCGCCCGCGACCCAGGCACGCTGGCCCGGGTGGGCGAGGTGCTGCTCTCGGCCGACACGGCCCCGCTGCCGCAGGACGCCCCGCTCGTGGTGAGCGACGCCCTGCTGGACCTGGCCGCGCCCGAGGTGCGCGACGCCGTCGGGCAGCTCGCGCGGGCCGCCGGGGCGCGGCCGGTCGACTGGGCGCCCGAGCCGGCATGGCTCGCCGCCTTCCAGACGCTCCAGGCGGCCGAGGCGTGGGCCGTGCACGGCGCGTGGCTGGCCGACCGGATGGACACGCTCGGCCCCGCGGTGCGCGGGCGGTTCGAGCGGGCGCGGTCCGTCGGCGCGGCCGACGCCGAGGCGGCGCGCTCCGACGTCGCGCGGGCGCGGGCGCAGATCCGGGACCGGCTGGGGAACCGCGTGCTCGTGCTGCCTTCGACGGCGACCGTCGCGCCGCGGCCCGAGGACGCCGAGGCCGCCCGCGAGGCGACGATGCTGCTGACCTGCGTCGCGGGCCTCGGCGGCCTGCCGGCGGTGTCGGTCCCGGTGACGACGTCCGGCGGCCTCCCGGCCGGTGCCTGCCTGGTGGGCCCGGCAGGCTCGGACCGCTCGCTGCTGGCGCTGGCGGCCCGGGTCGGTCGCTAGCCGCGCGGCCGGGGCCTCAGGTGTCTGCTCCAGTCAGGCGGGAAACCCATGTCGGCGGGGCCGACGACGCCGTCCGTCGGGAACCGGTCGAGCGTTGCCCGTGTCCGCACGTGCCAGGTCGACTCGGGTGAGATGGTGCTCATCAGGTGCCAGATCACGGCGAGCGCAGGATAGAAGCGCGCACGATCTCGCTCGCTCACGTGCCGGAGGTGTTGAAGACTCTCGATCCCGCCGAGTGCGCTCGTCCGCACCTTGTCGGTGAAGTGGCGGTTCCACAGGCGGGCGTGGTGCGCACAGGTGTTTCGCACGAAGTTGAGGACTCTCAACCAGTTGGCGAGGACCGAACCGTCGCCGTGCTGACGCTGGTCGACCACACCGAGCCTCGCGGCGATGACGTCCCGGTCCGCCCGCTTGAGACCGGTGAACAGCGTCGCCATGGCTCCGAAGTCGAGCAGCTCGATTGCCGTCCAGACGGGGAGATCGCCGGTGTACTTCGTCCGGAAGTGCTGCACGAAGTCCTCCGACGAGCGGCGCTGCTGCTCGCGGAGGCGGTCCAACCAGCGTTCGTGCCTCGACTGGGACTCGCCCGGACGACGGCCCGTGAACGCGCCGTCGAGGCAGTGGGTCTGATGATGCCCGAAGGGGCTCCGGCGTCCCAGAACATCCGCGATCTGTACCCGGACGGCAACCTCGATCCGCTCGACGGCCTCCATCACCGCCATCTTGATGCACTGGTCGAACGAGTAGAGATCAAGGATCTGGGTGAACGCCGTCCCTGCGGGGACAGCGCTGTGCCGACGCACTCGTCGCGACTGGCTCGTCTGCTGCTGATCGATCACCCGGTACGGGTACCAGTAAGCGCTGAGCCGGTAGTAGCCGATCGTCCCGAGACCGTGGGTCGCGTCTGCCCCTGCCGGGTCCATGCCGCGCTGCGCGAGAAGTGCAGCCTGTTGTGTGGGTGACAGGTACGGCTTGGCGTAGATCGACACTCGGCAAACCTAGAGGTGTAGTGATGGCCTGTCGCGGTGAAATGAAAACCGGCCCGTGACCGCGAGGTCAGAGGGGCCGGTGCTGTGGGGCCAGTCTAGGGGAGCGCGGCGGTCCCCGCAACGATCTGGCGCGCAGGTGTGGATCGAGTGGGCCCACGCAGTCTGGCCGCCCGGACGTCGAACGTAGGGTTGATCGGCGCATGGGGCCCCACGCGCCGATCAACCCTACGTTCGACGTGATCAGCCGCAGCCGCAGCCGCAGCCGCAGCGGCGGCGGCAGCGGCAGCGGCGCGGCGGCGGCCGAGTCCGGCGGTGTCGGCGAAGATTTACGGGCCTGAAACTCGTGTGCCACTCGCAAATCGCGTTGAAACCGTAGATTTGTGTCATGGACCTCGCGACGTTCAACGCCCTGTCCCCGTCCGACGCCGCGGCGGCGGTCCGCCCGTGCGCCGACGTCGACTCCTGGGTCGACGCGGTCGTGGCCGGCCGCCCGTACCTGCGCCGGGACCAGCTCCTGGTGCACGCCATGCGGTGCGCCGCCGACTGGGGGGCCGCCGACGTCGACGCGGCCCTGGCGCACCACCCGCGGATCGGCGAGCGTGCCACGGGGGACAGCGCCGAGGCGCGGCTGTCCCGCACCGAGCAGCCCACCGCGGCCGAGGCCACGGCCGCCAGGATCGCCGAGGGCAACGTGGCCTACGAGGCGCGGTTCGGCCGCATCTTCCTGGTCCGGGCCGCGGGTCGCACCGCGGAGCAGATCCTCGAGAACCTCACCGAGCGGCTGGCCAACGACCCCGCCGACGAGGCACTGGTGACGGCGGAGCAGCTGCGCCAGATCGCCCTGCTGCGGCTGGAGGCCCTGGTCGAGGAGCCGGTCGAGGAGCCCGCCGAGGAGCCCGCCGAGACACCGGCCACCCCGGCGGTGGCGCCGTGAGCACCGCGTCCACCCACGTGCTGGACGCCGCCCGCGGCCTCCCGGCCGCCGGCCTGGCGGTCTCGCTGGGCACCCGGCAGGCCGTGACCGACGACGACGGCCGCATCGCCTGGGGCGAGGTCACGCCCGGCCGGCACGTCCTGACCTTCGCCGCGGGCGACTGGTTCGCGGCGCAGGGCCGCGACACGTTCTTCGGGCAGGTGCTGCTCGACGTGGTGCTCGGACCCGACCACACGCACGTCGCGCTGCTGCTGAGCCCGTTCGCCTACACCACCTACCGGGGGAGCTGAATGTCGATAGTCCTGGGGCCCAACCAATACGGGAAGGCCGAGGTGCGGCTGGTGCGCGTCGACCGCGACACCGCACGGCACCGCATCACCGACCTGAACATCACCTCACAGCTCCGCGGGGACTTCCGGGCCACGCACGAGTCCGGGGACAACACGGGCGTCATCGCCACCGACACGCAGAAGAACACGGTGCAGGCCTTCGCGCGGGACGGCGTCGGCTCGCCGGAGACGTTCCTGCTGCGGCTCGCCCGGCACTTCCTCGCCGAGCCCCAGGTGACGGGCGGGCGCTGGCGCGCGGAGCAGTACGGCTGGGAGCGCATCGCGACGAGCACCCCGGGCGCCGGCGGCACGGGCGGGGCCGCAGGCGGGACGGGCCACGACCACGCGTTCGTCCGCGGCGCCGCCGAGCGCCGCACGGCGCTCGTGCACGCCGACGACGCCGGCCTGAGCGTGCTCGCGGGCCTGAGCGACGTCACGGTGCTGAAGTCCACCGGGTCGGAGTTCTCCGGGTTCCCGCGCGACCGGTACACGACGCTCCCCGAGACCGACGACCGCATCCTCGCGACCGACGTCACCGCCTGGTGGCGCTACGACGCGTCGTTCGCCGAGACCGCGGGCCCGGCGGACTACGACGAGCGGTTCGCCGCCGTGCGCGCGCTGTTGCTGACGACATTCGCCGAGCTGCACTCCCTGGCCCTGCAGCAGTCCGTCTTCGCCATGGGCAAGGCCGTGCTGGAGGCGTTCGACGACATCGTCGAGATCCGGCTGTCCTGCCCCAACAACCACCACTTCCTGGTGGACCTGGAGCCGTTCGGCCTGGACAACCCCGGCGAGGTGTTCTTCGCGGCCGACCGGCCCTACGGGCTGATCGAGGCCGCCGTCCAGCGGTCGCAGAACGCAGGACCGGAGCACCCCGTGTGGTCCACGATCGGAGGGTTCGTATGAGCGTGGTCCTCGCGTCCGAGCGGGTGCTGGTCGAGGGCGAGCTGCGCCCCGCCGTCCTGCGCCTCGACGGCGACCGCATCGACCAGGTGTGGTGGGGCACGAGCGACCCCGACACCGTGCTGAAGCCCGCCGACGACCTGTTCGGCGAGGTGCTCGGCGCCACCCCGGGGCCGCCGCCGGAGGTGGTGCGCCTGGGCGAGCAGGTGGTGCTGCCCGGCGTCGTCGACACGCACGTGCACGTCAACGAGCCCGGCCGCACCGCGTGGGAGGGCTTCGCGTCCGCGACCCGCGCCGCCGCGCTCGGCGGCGTCACGACGATCGTCGACATGCCGCTCAACTCGCTGCCGCCCACCACGAGCGTCGCCGCGCTGGAGGCCAAGCGCGCCGCGGCCGAGGCGGTCCGCGACCGCGGCGAGCTGCACTGCGACGTCGGCTTCTGGGGCGGCGCGGTACCCGGCAACGTCGAGGACCTGGAGCCCCTCTGGGACGCCGGCGTCTTCGGGTTCAAGTGCTTCCTCGCCGACTCGGGCGTGCCCGAGTTCCCGCCGCTCGGCCCCGACGAGCTGGTCGCCGCGATGGACCGGATCGCACGGTTCGGCGGGCTGCTCGTCGTCCATGCCGAGGACCCGGCGGCGCTCGCGGCCGCGCCGCAGCGGCCCGGCCGGGCCTACGCGGACTTCCTGGCCTCGCGTCCCCACGACGCGGAGACGACGGCGATCGCCGGGCTGCTCGACGCCGTCCGCGAGACGGGCACCCCCACCCACGTGCTGCACCTGTCGTCCGCGCGGGCGCTCGACCTGCTGCAGGAGGCGAAGGACGAGGGGCTGCCCGTCACGGTCGAGACCTGCCACCACTACCTCGTGCTCGACGCCGAGCACGTGCCTGACGGCGACGCCGCCTTCAAGTGCTGCCCGCCGATCCGCGACCGGGGCAACCAGGACGCGCTCTGGGAGGGCCTGCGGGCCGGGATCATCGACGCCGTGGTCAGCGATCACTCCCCGGCCACCGCCGAGGAGAAGTCCGGCGGCCGCCCGCCCGGCCAGGCGGACCTGCAGACCGCCTGGGGCGGCATCTCCGGCCTCCAGGCGGGCTTCCTCGCGCTGGCCGACGCCGCCCGACGGCGCGGCGTGCCCCTGTCCGAGGTGTCCCGCTGGACCTCGGCGAACACCGCGGCCCTCGTCGGCCTGGACCGCGGCAAGCGCCCGCGCGGCGTCATCGCCGAGGGCGCCGCGGCCGACCTGCTGGTCTACGACCCCGACGCGTCCACCACCTTCCACGCCGCCGAGATGGCGCACAAGAACAAGATCAGCGCGTACGACGGCCTGACGGTCCAGGGCGCCGTGGTACCGCTGGCCGAGCTCGCCGAGGCCCGGGTCTCGGCAAGCCCGACCAGCGCAGGAAGCCGGGGGACGCTGCTCAGGAGGCCCGCATGACCCAGATCCACCCGCCCGCGCGTCTCCTCATGGGCCCCGGGCCCGTCGACGCCGACCCGCGCGTGCTGCGCGCCATGGCGGCGCCGCTCGTGGGCCAGTTCGACCCGTTCATGACCGACACCATGACCGAGGCCATGCTCCTGTGGCGCACCGTCTGGGACACCGCCAACGAGCAGACGCTGCTCGTGGACGGCACGTCGCGCGCGGGCATCGAGGCGGCGCTCGTGTCCCTGCTGGAGCCGGGCGACCGGGTCCTCGTGCCGGTGTTCGGCCGGTTCGGGCACCTGCTGGCCGAGATCGGCGCCCGGGCCGGGGCCGAGGTGCACACGATCGAGGCCGAGTGGGGCACCGTCTTCCAGCCGGACCAGATCGAGGACGCCGTGCGGCGGGTGCGGCCCCGCCTGCTCGCCGTCGTGCACGGGGACACCTCCACCACGATGGCGCAGCCGCTCGCCGAGCTCGGCCGCATCGCCCACGAGCACGACGCCCTGCTGTACGTCGACGCCACGGCCACGCTCGGCGGCAACCCGTTCCACACCGACGAGTGGGGCATCGACGCCGCGACCGCCGGGCTGCAGAAGTGCCTGGGCGGCCCGTCGGGCAGCGCCCCCGTGACGCTCTCGCCGGCCGCCGTGGCCGCGATCGACCGGCGCCGCCACGTCGAGGCCGGCATCCGCACCGCGGACGACGTCGCGCCCCACGGCGTGCCCATCCAGTCCAACTACCTCGACCTCGCGCAGATCATGGAGTACTGGGGGCCGCGCCGACTCAACCACCACACCGAGGCCACGTCCATGCTCTACGCCGCCCGCGAGTGCGCGCGGCTCCTGGTCGCCGAGGGCATGGCCACGGCCACCGACCGGCACGCCCAGCACGGCGCCGCGATGCTGGCCGGCGTGCTCGGGCTGGGCCTGGAGGTGTTCGGCGACGTCGCCCACAAGATGCACAACGTGGTGGCCGTGCGCATCCCCGACGGCGTGGACGGCGACGCCGTCCGTGGCGGCCTCCTGGACGACTTCGGCATCGAGATCGGCACGTCCTTCGGCCCCCTGCACGGCGTGGTGTGGCGCATCGGCACCATGGGCTTCAACGCCCGCCGCGACGCCGTCCTGACCACCCTCGCGGCCCTGGAGCACGAGCTGCGCCGGGCCGGGTTCCACGCCCCGGCGGGCGGCGGCGTCACGGCGGCGCTCGCGGCCTACGACGGCGCGGCCCACGGCGGCTTCCACGACGCGGTTCCGGCGGCCGCCGACGCCGCCGTCGCGAAGGAGGCGCGCCTGTGACCGGGATCGGCACCACCGAGTGGGTCATGGCCCGGTGCGACGACCTGACGCGGCACTCCGCGCGGCCGGACGCCCTGGAGCGCGTGTACCTCTCGCCCGAGCACTCCGCCGCGAACACCGCGGTGCGGGCCTGGATGCAGGACGCCGGCCTGGACACCGAGACCGACGCCGCCGGGAACATCTGGGGCCGCCGCGCCGCCGACGGCACGCCGCAGCGTCCGGCCACCCCGGGCGAGCCCGCGCTCGTGCTCGGCTCCCACCTCGACACCGTGCCCGACGCCGGGCGCTACGACGGGATGCTCGGCGTGGTGCTCGCGATCGCCGTCGCGCACCGGCTGCGCGACACGGTCCTGCCGTTCGCCCTGGAGGTCGTCGGGTTCTCCGACGAGGAGGGCACGCGGTTCGGCAAGGCGCTGCTGGGGAGCTGCGCGGCGTCGGGCCAGTGGGACCCCGCGTGGTGGGACCAGGCCGACGCCGCCGGCGTGACCCTGCGGGAGGCGTTCCTGCGGTTCGGCCTGGCCCCGGACCGCGTGGGCGACGCCGCCCGCAACCCGGCTGACCTGGTCGGATACCTGGAGGCGCACATCGAGCAGGGGCCGGTGCTGGAGGCCGAGGGCCTGCCGCTCGGGTACGTCACGACCATCGCCGGGGCGCGGCGGTTCGTGCTGACCGTCACCGGCGAGGCCCGGCACGCGGGCGGCACGCCGTTCGCCCGGCGCCGGGACGCGCTGGTCGCCGCCGCGCACCTCGTCACGCGGATCGAGGAGCTGGCCCGGGCGACGGACAGCCTCGCCACCGTCGGCGACCTGCGCGTCGAGCCCGGCGCCGTCAACGTGATCCCCGGCCGGGCCGAGCTGACGCTCGACCTGCGCGGGCGCACCGACGCGGGCCGCGACGCGCTGTGGGAGCAGATCGCCGCTGCCGGGCGCGAGATCGCCGCCGCGCGGGGCGTCACGTTCGAGCACACCGAGACCCACCGGGCGCCGTCGACCACGTGCGCCCCGCAGCTGATCGACGCCGTCGCGTCGGGCATCGCGGAGGCGACCGCGACCACGTCGGAGCCGCTGGGGCTGTGGAGCCCCGCCGGACACGACGGCATGGCGATGGGCGCCGTGACCGACGTGGGCATGCTGTTCCTGCGCTGCCGCGACGGGATCAGCCACCACCCCGACGAGCACGTCGACGCCGCGGACGTGGGTGTGGCCCTGGAGGCGTACACCGCCGCGGTGCTGGCCCTGGCGAAGGAGATCGGATGACGTCGCTCGCGGACCGCCCGCTCGAGGACCGGATCGCCGCCGGCTACCGGGACCTGTCCCCGCAGGAGCGCCGCGCCGCGGACGCCCTGCTCGACCACCTCGGCGACCTCGGGACCTACCGCGCCACGGAGCTCGCCGCCCTGGCGGGGGTGTCCAAGGCCACGATGAGCCGGTTGTTCCGCAAGCTCGGCTACGAGGACTTCGAGGGGCTGCGCGAGGACCTGCGCACCCAGCGCGGGCGCGGCCTGCCGATCGCCGTCGACCCCTCGCCCGGGCTGCGCGAGCGGCTGGAGCAGGAGGTCAAGAACCTGGAGAAGGTCTACGCGGCGCTCGACGACGGTCTGCTCGACCAGATCGCCGACGCGCTCGCGACCGCGCGCGACGTGGTGGTCGTCGGCCGGCGCGGTTCGCTCGGCCCGGCGACCCAGCTCCGGCGCAACCTGATCCAGGTTCGTGGGCGCGTGCACCTGGCGCCAGGACCCGGCCAGTCGCTCGCCGACGACCTCGTGGGGCTGGGGCCCGACGACGTGGTCGTGGTGGTCTCGATCCGCCGGCACGCGTTCCGGGTGGGCGAGATGGTCGAGTCCCTGCTGGCCGACGGCGTCCGCGTGCTGCTGCTCGCCGACACCAGCCTGCGCCACCTCGCCGGCAGCGTGACCTGGTGGATCGAGTGCCCCATCGCGACCGAGGGCGCGTTCGACTCGCTGGTCGCGCCGGTCAGCGTCGTGGCGATGCTGTCGGACCGCGTGCACGAGGTGCTCGACGGCGCGGGCGCGCGCGTCGAGGCCATCGACGCCCGGTACGAGCTGCTGCACGAGATCGACGAGAGGTGACCGGCGCCCCATGGATCTCGACCTCGACACCGTCCGGGTGGCGCGGACCCGCGCCGACTGCGTGCTGCGGCCCGGCGAGGCCTTCCTCGGCGGAGGCACGTTCCTGTACTCGGAGCCCGTGCCCGCCGGCGTGACCGGGCTGGTGGACCTCATGGGGCTCGGCTGGGAGCCGTGGTCCGTGGACGGGTCCGGGCTCCGGGTGGCCGGCACGTGCACCTTGGCGGAGCTGGTGGCCGGGCCGGGGGCGCTCGGCGGTGCCCCCGGCCCGGCCGCCGCGGGCCCGTACCGGGCGCTGGGGATCGTGGGGGAGTGCGTCTCGGCGCTGTCGCTGTCGGCGAAGGTCGCCCGGACCGCGACCGTGGGCGGCAACCTCGCACTGGGGCTGCCCGCCGGGTCGATGGTCGGGCTGTTCGTCGCGCTCGACGCCCGGGCGGTGATCTGGATGCCGGACGGCGGCTCCCGGGAGCTGCCCGTCGTCGACCTGGTCACGGGCGCGGGCCGCGTCGACCTGGCTCCGGGCGAGGTGCTCCGCGAGGTGCGGGTGCCGGCTTTCGCGCTCGGGGGGCGGGCGGCGTTCCGGCGGGCGTCGCTCACCCCGACCGGGCGGACCGCGGCGATGGTGACGGGGCGGACCCTGCCGGACGGCGACGGGCCGGACGGCGACGGGCCGGACGGCGACGGGCCGGACGGCGACGTCCCGGGCCGGGTGCTGCTCGTCGTGACGGCGTCGACGCCGGTCCCGCACACGCGGCCGTTCCAGGAGAACGACCACGATGCGCTGGACCGTTGGATCGACTCGATCGCCCCCGCCGGCGGCTGGTACGAGGACACTCACGGCACCGCCGACTGGCGCGCCGCGATGACCCGCCGCCTGGCGCACGAGGCGCTCGACGAGCTGGGCGGCGGCGTATGAGGGTCGACGGCGCCGACGTCACGGCCGAGCCCCGGCCGGGCCAGTGCCTGCGCACGTACCTGCGGGAGCAGGGCACGACGTCCGTGAAGAAGGGCTGCGACGCGGGCGACTGCGGCGCGTGCACCGTGCTGCTCGACGGCGCCCCGGTGCAGTCGTGCCTGGTCCCCGCGCACCGGGCCGTGGAGTCGGAGGTCGTCACGGCGGCGGGGCTCGGCCGGTTCGGGCCGGGCGGGGACCCGGACGCCGACGAGGAGGAGCTGCACCCCGTGCAGCGCGCGTTCGTCCAGGCGGCGGGGTTCCAGTGCGGCTTCTGCACGGCCGGCATGGTGTGCACGGTCGCGGGTTCCCCGCCGGTCGAGCGTGTCGAGACCCGGGACTCGACACGCTCGACCGGCGACTCCCCGTCGACCGAAGAGCTCCTCAAGGGCAACCTCTGCCGCTGCACCGGGTACCGGTCGATCCGTGACGCCATCGCCGGGCACGTGAACACCGAGGTGGCGGAGCCCGGTCAGGCGTTCGGGCGCGCCGTCGTCGCCCCGGCCGCCGCCCGCGTGGTGCGCGGCCGCGAGCCCTACACCCTGGACGAGCCCGAGCCGCCCGGCCTGCTGCACGTCGCCGTGCTCGGCAGCCCGCACCCGCACGCCCGGATCACCCGCATCGACGCCACCGCGGCCCGGGACGCGCCCGGCGTGCACCTCGTGCTCACCCACGAGGACGTGCCCGGCACGCTCTACTCGACCGGCCGGCACCAGAACCGGCTCGACGACCCCGACGACACCCGCATCCTCGACCCGGTCCTGCGGTTCGTGGGCCAGCGCGTCGCCGTCGCCGTCGCGGAGACGCCCCGGCAGGCGCGCGCCGCGCTCGGCCTGGTCGACGTCGAGTACGAGGTGCTGCCCGCCGTCTTCGAGCCCGACGCCGCGCGGAGCCCGGGCGCGCCCCTGCTGCACCCGGACAAGACCCCCGCCGAGCACCGTGTCGCGGAGGCGGGCCGCAACGTCGTCGTCCAGATCCACGAGGAGCACGCCGAACCCGGGCAGCCGGGCGTCGAAGCGGCGCTCGCGGCGTCGGCGGCGACCGTGACGGGCACCTGGACCACGGGGCGCGTCAACCACGTCGCGCTGGAGACCCACGGCGCGCGGGCCTGGCTGGAGCCGGGCGCGGGCGGGACCGACGGCACGGGCAGGACCGACGGCACCGGGGCCGACGGCACCGGGGCCGACGCACCCGTGCTGCACGTGCGCACCTCCACGCAGGTGCCGTTCCTCGTGCGCGACGAGCTCGCGCGGCTCCTCGACCTGCCGCAGGACCGGGTGCGCGTGGTCGCGGGCCGCGTGGGCGGCGGGTTCGGGGGCAAGCAGGAGCTGCTCGTCGAGGACGTCGTGGCGCTCGCGACCCTCCGGACCGGGCGGCCCGTGCAGTGGGAGCTCACGCGCGAGCAGCAGTTCACGACCGTGCCGTGCCGGCACCCGTTCCGCGTCACGGTGCGCGCCGGGGCGTCCGTGACCGGCGAGCTGACAGCGCTCGCGATCGACGTGCTGGCCGACACCGGCGCCTACGGCAACCACGCGCCCGGCGTCCTGTTCCACGGCGTGCACGAGTCCATGGCCGTGTACCGGGCGCCGAACAAGCGCGTCGACGCCGAGTCGGTCTACACGAACAACGTGCCGTCCGGGGCGTTCCGCGGGTACGGGCTGGGGCAGGTGCAGTTCGCGATCGAGGGCGCGCTCGACGAGCTCGCCGCGCGGCTGGGCATCGACCCGGTCGAGCTGCGCCGTCGCAACGTCATCCGTCCCGGTGACCCCTTCGTCGTCGGCCGGCCGGTGGACGGCGACCTGGAGTACGGGTCCTACGGGCTGGACCAGTGCCTCGACCTCGTCGAGGACGCGCTGGCCTCGGGCCGGGGCGAGGCGGCGCCGGAGGGCTGGGCCGAGGGGCGCGGGGTGGCGCTCGCGATGATCGCGACCATCCCGCCGCGCGGGCACTACACGCACGCCCGGGTCACGGTCGCGGAGGACGGCGACTTCGTGGTCGACGTCGGCACCGCCGAGTTCGGCAACGGCACCACGACGGTGCACGCGCAGCTCGCCGCGACGGAGCTCGGCGTGCCGGTCGAGCGGGTGCGCGTGCGCCCGTCCGACACGGCGACGTCCGGCTACGACACGGGCGCCTTCGGCTCGGCGGGCTCGGTCGTAGCGGGCCTGGCGGTCCAGAAAGCCGCCTCCGCCCTCCGCGCCCAGCTGTTGAGTGCTGGCTATCTGCGCCCTCGGAACGATTCGAGACCGCAGATAGCCAGCACTCAACGGGTGGGGGTGGGGTTGTTCGGCGAGGCCACGCATGACGGGTCGCCGCGGTCCGTCGCGTTCAACGTGCACGGGTTCCGGGTGGCCGTGCAGCGGGAGACCGGGGTGGTGCGGATCCTGCAGTCGGTGCAGGCGGCCGACGCCGGGGTGGTGATCAACCCCGAGCAGCTCCGCGGGCAGATCGAGGGCGGGGTGGCCCAGGCGATCGGCACGGCGCTCACCGAACGCATGGTGGTGCGCGACGGCGTGGTCGTGACCGACCGGCTGCGCCACTACCGGGTGCCGCAGGTCGCGGACGTGCCGCCCACCGAGGTGCTGTTCGCCGACACGGTCGACCGGCTCGGACCCCGGGGCGCCAAGTCGATGAGCGAGGCCCCCTACAACCCGGTGGCCCCGGCGCTGGCGAACGCGATCGCCGACGCGACCGGCGTGCGCCCGCGCGACCTGCCGATGCAGCCCGACCGGCTGTGGCGCCTGCTCGGCCCGGCCGGGCCGGCCGCTACAGCAGCCGCACCGACCGGCCGTGCGGATCGGTGAGCGCCACCGGAACGCCGTCGCGGGCCAGGATGAACTGCGGGTCGGCGCCTGCGGGGAGCCGGGCCGCGACGTCGGGCAGCACGGTCCAGCCCTCGTTGCTCAGCCAGACGACGCCGCGCGTGCGCCGCAGGTGCTCCATCGTGCCGGTGAACTCCGCCAGCTCGGCGGCCGTCAGGTAGTAGAGCACCGCGGAGCTCTGCACCACCACGGTGGCCTCGGCCGGCGCGG
This sequence comes from Promicromonospora sp. NPDC019610, assembly GCF_044389365.1. NCBI lineage: Bacteria > Bacillati > Actinomycetota > Actinomycetes > Micrococcales > Promicromonosporaceae > Promicromonospora > Promicromonospora sp. NPDC019610. The sequence continues at coordinate 335,083 of NZ_JBIRXX010000004.1, forward strand.
CCGCGACCAGGTCGGCGACGCCGGTCAGCAGGTCGCCCCGGACCAGGCGCGGCGGGTCGGCCGCGACCACCCGGGCGGCCGCGCGCAGCGTCTCGACGCGGTCGCCGTGCTCGGGCCAGACGAGCGCCTCCAGCCAGGCCAGGTCGTCCGGGTTGCGCACGTCCAGCGGGTTGAGGTCGAGGCCGGCGCGCCACACGACCTCGGGCAGCCGGGCGGGGACCGGCCCCGTGACGGCAGAGGGCAGCCGGGCGGGGACCGGCCCCGTGACGGCAGAGGGCAGCCGGGCGGGGACCGGCCCCGCGATGTCGCAGGGGAGCAGCACCTCGCTCGGGCCGTCGTCCGGGTCGAGCCGGGTGCGGACGCCGTCGGGCGTCGTGTAGAGGTAGGAGTACCGGTCGGGGTAGAGGCACAGCCCGGCGGACGCGCCCACCTCGACGAGCGCGACCGGCCCGTCGACCGCCGCCAGCGTGGGCACGAGCGTGGCGCACCGCCGGGGCTCGTTGGTCTGCGTGGCCCGGGTGCGCATCTCGCGCTCGACGTCGGGCCAGGCGGCCGCCAGCCAGGACCGCACCCCGGCCCAGCCGCCCGCCGGCGCCCCGACGAGCCGTGCCGCCGCGAACAGCAGGTTGGGCTGCCGCTTGGGCTCCGGCAGGGTGTCGAGCAGCGCGCACACCTCGGGGTCGCCGGCGACGCCGAGCGCCCAGTCCTCGTAGGTGGGGGAGCCGCCGTTGCGGGCCTGGCTCCCGGCGAACTGCGCGTAGACGGCGGCGGTGTCCATGCGGCACACGCTAGCGGCCGCCAAGCGGCGAGATCGGTCCCTTGCGTCGAGATCGGTCCATCGACCGACCGATCTCGACGCAGCCGACCGATCTCGCGACCCAGCCCCAGAGACGCCGGCGCACCCCAAGCGGGCGAAACAGACGTTTCGACCAGGTGACCTCCTGGGAACGCCGTTGAAACGCAGCGGTGCGAGCATCGAAGGGTGACCAGCCCTCACCAGACCTCCGGCACGACGTCCCGGGCCGCCGCGAGCCCCGAGGACGCCGCCTGGCTCGCCCGCGCCGTCGAGGTCGCGTCCCGGAACGTGGCCGACGGCGGGGGCCCCTTCGGGGCCGTCGTCGTGCGCGACGGCGTCGAGGTCGCGGCCGCCGGCAACCGCGTGACCCGGGACCTCGACCCCACCGCGCACGCCGAGGTGGTGGCGATCCGGGCGGCCTGCCAGGAGCTCGGCACCTTCTCGCTGGCCGGGACCACGCTGTACGCCTCGTGCGAGCCGTGTCCGCTGTGCCTCTCCGCGGCGCTCTGGGCCCGGGTGGACCGCGTGGTGTTCGCGGCGGACCGGCACGACGCCGAACGGGCGGGCTTCGACGACCGCGAGTTCTACGAGCTGCTCGACCGCGACCGGTCGACGTGGCCGAACCCCGTCGTCGAGCACCGGATCGAGCGGGCCGGGGAGCCGTTCGAGGCCTGGCGCGAGCACACCACGCGCGTCCCGTACTGACGCGCGCGGAGGCGGTCGGCCCGGCGGGGCGCCGGTTCACCCGGCGCGACGGCACGTTTAACGGCCGTGTAACCGGCCGACGTGAGGCGTGAAACCGCAGGTCCCTAGCGTCCTGGGCAACGAGACGCGGGTTTCGTCCCGCGCACCCAGCACACCAGGAGAACCACTCATGATGCTTTCCCGTCCTGGGCGCGCGCTGCGCCTGACGGCCGTCGCGGCCGCCGCCTCGCTCGCTCTCGCGGCCTGCGGTTCCGGCGACGACGCCCCCGCCGAGGGGGAGGGCCTGGGCGACCTCACGGTCCAGCTCTCCTGGATCAAGAACGCCGAGTTCGCCGGCGAGTTCATGGCGGACAGCAAGGGCTACTACGCGGACGCCGGCTTCGGCGACGTCACGTTCAACGCGGGCCCCGGCGCGACGGAGAACCTGGTGGCGTCCGGCAAGGCCGACTTCGGCCTGACCAACGCCGTCACCGTGGGCCAGGTCGTGGCGAACGAGGACGCGCCGATCAAGATCGTCGGCACCACGTTCCAGAAGAACCCGTTCACCATCCTGTCCCTCAAGGACGGCGCGAACATCGAGACGGTCGAGGACCTCAAGGGCAAGAAGATCGGCGTGCAGGACGGCGGCAACGGCCTGCTGTTCGCCGCGCTCCTGGCGGCCAACGGCCTCACCGAGGACGACGTCGAGATCGTGCCCGTGCAGTACGACCCGCAGCCCCTGGTCAACGGCGAGGTCGACGGGTTCCTCGCGTACGTGACCAACGAGTCGATCATCGTCTCGTCGCAGGGCGAGGAGGTGACCAACCTGCTGTTCGCCGACAACGGCCTGCCGTTCGTCGCCGAGTCGGTCATCGCCACCGACGAGACCATCGCCGAGCGACCCGAGGTGGTCAAGGCGTTCCTGGAGGCCGAGATCAAGGGCTGGACCGACGCCTGCGCCGACCTGGAGGAGGGCGCGCGGCTGGCCGTCGAGGAGTACGGCGCGGACCAGGACCTCGACCTCGCCAAGGAGGTGGAGCAGAACACCATCCAGTGCGAGGACCTGATCAACACCGACGAGACGGCCGAGAACGGCATCTTCACGATCAGCGACGAGCTCCTGGCGCAGAACATGGCCACATTCGAGGCGGCCGGGATCGACGCCGCCCAGGAGGACGTGTTCGACCTGTCGCTCCTGACCGAGCTGCTCGACGAGCAGCCCGAGCTCAAGGGCTGAGCGTGACCGGCCAGCCCGTCACGCAGGTCGCCACCGGCGTCGGCCCCGCCCCGGAGGGCGGGGCCGGCACCGGCCTGCACCTCGAGCACCTGTCCAAGTCGTTCGGCTCCGGCCGTCGCACGGTGACCGCGCTCGACGACGTCACGCTGCACACGGACCAGGGCAGCTTTCTGTCGCTGCTCGGCCCGAGCGGCTGCGGCAAGTCCACCATCCTGCGGATCCTCGCGGGTCTGGAGGCGCCGACGTCCGGCACCGCGAAGGTGGACGGCAAGGACCCGGCGCGCCTGCGGGCCGGGCACGAGCTCGGCATCGCGTTCCAGGACGCCGCGCTGCTGCCGTGGCGGTCGGTCGAGTCCAACCTGCGCCTCCCGTTCCAGGTCTCGGGGCAGCCCGTGGACCACGGCCTCGTGGCCGAGCTCATCCGGCTGGTCGGCCTGAGCGGCTTCGAGAAGGCGCGGCCCGCGCAGCTCTCGGGCGGCATGCGCCAGCGCGTCTCGATCGCCCGCGCCCTGGTGGTCAAGCCCTCGGTGCTGCTGCTCGACGAGCCGTTCGGGGCGCTGGACGACATGACCCGCCAGCGCCTGAACCTGGAGCTGCTGCGGATCTGGACCGAGAAGCCGGCCACCACCCTCATGGTCACGCACGGCATCTCGGAGGCGATCTTCCTCTCCGACCAGGTGGCGGTCATGAGCCCGCGGCCCGGCCGGATCAAGGAGGTCATCGAGGTGGACCTGCCGCGCCCGCGCCTGCCGGAGATGATGCGCACCCCGGAGTTCCACGCGCTGCACGACCGCGCGTCCGAGCTCCTGTTCACCGCCGACGCCGGCACAGCCCCCGACACCACCACCGCCGATGGCTGACCGCGCCCGCACCTGGCTTGGCGGAGGGGCGGGCCTGGCCGCCCTGGTGGCGCTGTGGTGGCTGCTCGCGATCACCGTCTTCGACGGCTCGTCCATGCCGACGCCGCCCGGCGTGCTGCGCCAGTACGCCGCGGACGGCTGGGCGTTCTACGCGCACAACTTCGGCGGCACGGTGGTCGAGGCCCTGATCGGGTTCGCGTGGGGCAACGGCCTGGCGCTCGTGCTCGCCGCCCTCGTGCTGATCACCCCGCGGCTGGAGCCCGTGATCTCGCAGGTCGCGGTGATCAGCTACTGCGTGCCGACCATCGCGATCCTGCCGATCCTCTACATCGTGCTCGGCCCGCCGGACCCGGGCGACCCGTCGCCCACGGCGGTCGTCCTGGCGGCCCTGTCCGTGTTCTTCACGACCGTCGTCGGGGCCGTGCTCGGCTTCCGGTCCGCCGACCGCGCCGCGCTCGACGTGGTGCGCGTCTACGGCGGCGGCCGCTGGCGCCAGCTCGTCACGGTCCAGCTCGTGTCCGCCCTGCCGGAGATCGTCAGCGCCTTGAAGATCGCCGCCCCGGCCGCGTTCCTCGGGGCGATCCTGGGCGAGTACATCGGCGGCGTCGACCGCGGCGTCGGGCCCGCGCTCATCGCCGCCGGCCAGGGCCTCATGGTGGAGCGCGCCTGGGGCATCATGTTCGCCTGCGCCCTGGTGGCGGGCATCGGGTACGCCGCGTTCGGCCTGCTGGGCCGGGTCGCGGTGCCGTGGTCGACCGGTGGAGGACGACGATGAGCGGGGTCACGACAGGTCCGGCCCGCCGCGGGGGCGCCGGGCGGGCACTCGCCGTCGGTCTCGGCCGGGCGGTGGGCACGGCGCTGCTCATGGCCGCGGTCCTCGCGGTCGTGTGGGTCGTCTCCGTGGCCCTGGTCGACAACACGTTCGTCGCCAAGGGCCCCGCCGAGGTCCACGAGTTCCTCTTCGCCTCCTACGACGCGGCCTCGACCCGCGCCCAGATCCTCGCCGCGCTCGGCGTCACGCTCGGCGACGCGGCCCTCGGCTTCGTCGCGGGCATGCTCACCGCGACGCTCGCGGCGGCGCTCATCGTGCTGTCCCGGCCCGTGGAGACCGCCGTCATGCCGGTCGCCCTGATCCTGCGCGCCGTGCCGCTCATCGCGCTGACCCCGATCATCCGCCTGCTGTTCACCGACGAGGTGGTGCGCGTCGCGGTGGTCTCCGGCATCGTGGTGCTGTTCCCCGCGCTCGTGAACATCGTGCAGGGCCTGCGGTCCGTGTCCGCGCAGCTGACCGACGTCGTGCACGTGTACGGTGGCGGGCCGGTGGCCCTGCTGTTCCGGGTCGCCTTCCCCTCGGCACTGCCCGCGTTGTTCGCCTCGGTCCGGATCTCCGTGCCCGGCGCCATCACGGGCGCGCTGCTGGCGGAGTGGCTGATCACCGGCGAGGGGATCGGCAGCATGGTGGTCAACGCGGTAGGACGGTCGGAGAACAACCTTGTGTGGGCGTGCGTCCTGGTGGTCACGCTCGCGTCGCTCGTGCTCTACCTGGCGGCGCAGATCATCGAGTCGTTCGTCCTCGCCCGATACGGACGGAGCTGAACCATGGACGGCAGGTACGGCACCACGGCGGTCGGCATCGTGCTCGCGGCCGGCGCGGGCACCCGGTTCGGGATGCCCAAGGCGCTCGCCCGGGCCGACGGCGGCACGCCGTGGCTCGAGCTCGCCTGCCAGGCCCTGGTCGACGGCGGGTGCGCCGACGTCGTCGTGGTGCTCGGCGCGCGGGCCGACGAGGCCGAGCGGCTCGCGCTGTCCGACGCGACGTCCGTGGTCGCCGACGAGTGGGAGACCGGCCTCGCGGCCTCCCTGCGCACCGGCCTCGCCTCCGCCCAGGAGACCGAGGCGGACGCCGCCGTCGTCTCGCTCGTGGACCTGCCCGGGCTCCGCGCCGAGTCCGTGCGCCGCGTGCTGAAGCCGTTCGACGAGCCCGCCGCCGCCCGGCACGCCCTCGCCCGGGCGACCTACGACGGCCGCCCCGGGCACCCCGTGCTGCTGGGCCGCGAGCACTGGGCGGCGCTCGCCGGCTCCGTGCGCGGGGACACGGGCGCCGGGCGGTACCTGCGGGCGCACGGCGCCGTCGGCATCGACTGCACCGACCTGGGCGGCGGCGACGACGTCGACCGGAGGTAGGGTCAGCCCCACCACGGGCTAGGGGTCATCCCTGACCTTTCCCCGGTCCTGCCCGAATCCTGTCGCCGCGACCGGTTCGGCTCCGTAGTCTCGGGAATGTGGAGGCCTCGGAACTCGCCCGCCTGCAGTTCGCACTGCTGGCCGCAGTGCATTTCCTGTTCGTGCTGCTCACGCTCGGGCTCGGCCCCGTGGTGGCGATCTTCAACATGCGCTGGGCCCGGGCCTCGGGCGACCGCGCCGTCGTCTTCGAGAACGCCACCCGGTTCTGGGGGCAGATCTACCTCGTCAACTACGCGCTCGGTATCGCCGCCGGGATCGTCCTGGAGCTCCAGTTCGGCCTGCACTTCCCGGGCCTGCTCGACGTCGCCGGCGAGGTCTTCGGGGCACCGCTGGCCGTGGAGACCCTGGCCGCGTTCTTCCTGGAGTCGACCCTGCTCGGCCTGTGGGTGTTCGGCTGGCACCTGTTCCCGCGCGCGCTGCACGCCGCGATCTTCTGGGCCGTGGTGCTCACGGGATACGTCTCGGCCTTCGCCGTGATGGTGGCCAACGGGTTCCTGCGCAACCCCCTCGGGTACGTGCTGGAGGGCCCGGCCGGCGACCAGGTCGCGCGCATCACCGACGTCGGCGCCCTGGTCAGCAACCCCGCGGCGCTCCTGTCCGGCCTGCACGTGGTGGGCGCGTGCCTCATGGCCGGCGGGTTCGTGCTCGTCGGCGTCTCCGCGTGGCACCTGCGGCGCACGGGCGGCGGCCTGCGTCTGCCGACCGGCCCCGACGAGGACCTGTGGCGGTACTCCATGCGGGCCGGCATCTGGACCGGCGTCGTCGGGGTGCTGTTCGCCCAGGGGTTCGGCTACGCGCAGTTCGGCTACATCGAGGGCGGCTTCGGCCAGAACGCCGCCGTCGGTGTGCTCCTCGAGGTCATGATGCGGAGCGCCGACCTCGTCTTCCTCGGCGCGCTCGTGCTCCCCTTCCTGCTCATCGCGGGCGCCCTGTTCCGCATGCGGGGCCGCCGCGCCCTCTACGTCGTGCTCACGGCCCTGCTACCGCTGCCGTTCGCCGTGGGGCTCGCCGGCTGGCTCGTGCGTGAGCTCGGGCGGCAGCCGTGGGTCGTCCAGGGGGTGCTGCGGGTCGACGAGGTGACCTCCGACCAGTCCGCGCGCGCCGTCCTGGCCTCGCTCGTGCTGCTCGTCGGGCTCATGGTCACGCTCGCCGTGCTCGACTGGTGGGTGCTGAGCCGGCTGGCCCGCGCGGGGACCGAGCGGCTCGTGCTGGGCGCCGACCCGGGCGACGTCCTGCGCGACGACGGCGCGGGCGACGAGGTGCTGCTCCGGTTCGGGGCGCCCGACGGCGGATCGCCGGACGGCGGGTCGCCGGACGACGGCGCGCGTGGCGGGGCGCACGGCCGCGGGCCCGAGCCGGAGGGTGCTCGATGAACGCCGCGGCGTGGGGCGTGCTCCTCACCGTGCTGCTGGTCGGCTGGGTCGTGCTGGACGGCGCCGTCCAGGGCGCGGGCGCCACCCTGCTCCAGGAGCGCGGCCCGGACGGGAAGGACCGGCGCCGGGACCCCGCGCGGCGCCACCTCGTGCTCGGGGCCGTGGGGCCGGTGCTGCTCCCGGGTGAGGTGTGGCTCGTGGCGGCGCTCGGCGTGCTGGTGGGCGTGTTCCCGCACGCCGAGGCCGAGCTGCTGGGCGCCGGGTACCCCGTGGCACTCGTGCTCGTCGGGTCCTGGGCGCTGCGGGACGCCGCGATCTGGCTGCGCAGCCGCCGTCCGGGCAACGTGTGGCGGGACGTCTGGGACGTGGTGCTCGTGGTCGCCAGCATCGCGCTGGCCGGGAGCTGGGGGGCGCTGCTCGGCGTGGCCTGGGGGAGCGGCCTGGCCGCGCTGGCCCTCGGCATCGCCGCCGTGGTCGTCACGCGCCTGCACGGGGACGCCCTCGTCGCGTGGCGGCTGCGCCGCACCGGTCCGCTGCCGGTGGCCGTCACGTCGGTGATGATCGCCGCCCCCGTCGTCGGCACGGCGATCGCGGCCTGGCCGCGCCTGGTCGGCGGAGCGGTCTCCACGGAGGCGATGGCGGCGCTCGGCATCGTCGCCCTGGTGGTCCTCCCGCTGGTCCTCGCACTGCAGGTGGTCGCCTGGTGGCTCGTGTCCAGGCCGCTGGACCGCCGGGACACGCTCTTCTTCTGACGGTCCGCACCGCCGGAACTTAGGTCTCGAAACGGACGTATCGCCCCGGATGTCGACGAGATGCCGGTAAAGTCCTACCTACCATGACCATGAAGAACCGCATCGTCTGCGCGCTGCTCGGCGCCCTGGCGTTCGCCACCGCGACCCTGCTCCTGCCGTGGCTCCCGGATGCGCTCGTGGGCCTGCTCGGGACCGGCGGCGTGCTGCTGTTCCTGGCCGCCCTGGTGCTGCCGACCAACACCCGCCAGCCGCCCGTGCACAGCCTCGCGATCCTCGACAAGGGGTACCTGACGCCCGCCGAGATCCACCAGATCCTCGGGATCTGGCTGCCGACCGGCAGCGCCGCCCTGGAGGCGCGGGACGCGCAGTGGACGGTCGCCCGGCACGTCGCCAGGTGGCGCGCCGACCACGTGGTCAACGTGATGGACTACCACGGCGTGGTCGCCGAGCGCCGGGTCGACATGCTCTCGGTGGTGCAGTGGGTCGGCATCCAGCTCCTGCCGGCGTTCCTCGGCCTGATCTTCCTGATCCCCACGCTGGCGCTGACCGGCTTCGACAAGATCAGCATCAACTTCCTCCAGACGCTCCTGCTCTTCGTGATCTGGGGCGGCGTCGCGCTGCTGTCGCGGTGGATCCTGGAGAAGCACGTGATCCACCGGTTCGTGTGGGAGCCGGAGCTGACGCCGGACGGGACGCGGTTCGTCGAGAGGGCCTGAGTGTCGGTGACGCGGGGCGTCCCGGAGTGTCGGTGACTGGGGGCAGAATGGCTTCGTGCCCCTGTACCGAGACGACGCGATCGTGCTGCGCACCCAGAAGCTGGGCGAGGCGGACCGCATCGTCACGTTCCTGACGCGCGAGCACGGCAAGGTGCGCGGGGTGGGCAAGGGCGTGCGGCGCACGTCGTCCAAGTTCGGGGCGCGCCTGGAGCCGTTCATGGCGGTCGACGTGCAGCTCCACACCGGCCGCAGCCCGCGGCCGGGCATGGGGCTCGACACGGTCACGCAGGTCGAGACCATCGGCGCGTACGCCCGGTCCATCAGCGAGGACTACGGCCTGTACACGTCCGGCACGGTGATGCTGGAGGCCGCCGACCGGCTGGTCGCGGCGGAGCACGAGCCCGCGGTGCAGCAGTACTGGCTGCTCGCCGGGGGCCTGCGGGCGCTGTCCGAGCGGCATCATGACGCCGGCCTGGTGCTCGACTCGTACCTGCTGCGGGCCCTCGCGGTGGCCGGCTGGGCGCCGTCGTTCGAGGACTGCGCGCGCTGCGGCGAGCCCGGGCCGCACCACTCGTTCAACGTGGCGCAGGGCGGGGCCGTCTGCCCGCGCTGCCGGCCGCCGGGTTCCACGGCGCCCGCGCCCGAGACCTTCGCCCTGCTGTCCTCGCTGCTCGCGGGCGACTGGGCGACCGCCGACGCGTCCGACGCGCGGCACCGCAAGGAGGCGAGCGGCATCGTCGCCGCCTACGGCCAGTACTACCTGGAGAGAACGTTGCGATCGTTGAAGATGGTGGAGCGCTGATGGCCCGGAACACCCGCCGGGACCTGGTCAAGCCGTTCCCGCACCCGTCCGGCGAGCAGGCCCCACGCATCCCCAAGGAGTTCCTGCCGCGTCACGTCGCCGTCGTCATGGACGGCAACGGGCGCTGGGCCAACGCGCGCGGCCTGCCGCGGATCGAGGGGCATCGGGCGGGCGAGAACTCCCTGCTCGACGTCGTGGCGGGGGCGGTCGACGTGGGCGTCGAGTACGTCTCGGCGTACGCGTTCAGCACCGAGAACTGGAAGCGCTCGCCCGAGGAGGTGCGCTTCCTGATGAACTTCACGCACGAGGTCATGAAGCGCCAGTGCGACGTCATGGCGTCGTGGGGTGTGCGCATTCGCTGGGCCGGGCGGCGTCCGAAGCTGTGGAAGTCCGTGATCGACGTGCTGCAGGAGGCCGAGGAGCGCACCCAGGACAACGACCTCTGCACGCTGACGATGTGTGTCAACTACGGCAGCCGGGCCGAGCTGGCCGACGCGGCCGCGGCCATGGCGCGGGACGCCGCCGCGGGCCTGCTGGACCCCAAGCGCATCACCGAGAAGACGGTGCAGAAGTACCTGTACCTGCCGGACGTGCCCGACGTGGACCTGTTCCTGCGCTCGTCCGGCGAGCAGCGCACGTCGAACTTCATGCTGTGGCAGGCGGCCTACGCCGAGATGGTGTTCCTCGACGAGCCCTGGCCCGACGTCGACCGCCGGCACCTCTGGCACGCCGTCGAGGAGTACGCGAAGCGCGACCGGCGCTACGGCGGGGCGCTGGACGCCCCCAAGCCCCGCTGAAACCGCTGAGTGCGGGGTATCTGCGGTCCCGACGCCTGTCGGACCGCAAATACCCCGCACTCAGCGGTTCGGGGAGGGTCAGCCGAGAGTTTCCGCCAGCGAGTCGATCAGCAGGGGCATGCCCTCGGGGTACTCGACCGACAGGGCCGTGGGCGGCGAGACGGCCGAGACCGCGACGGTGCCGACCTGCTGCGCGACCTTGCCGTCCTTGACGGCGGGCAGGGCCTGCAGCTCCTTCTTGTCGGGGAGTGCCGCGGCCTCCTCCTCGGTGTACGTGTAGGCCACGACGACGTCGGAGTCGAGCTTGTCGAGCTCCTCGTAGGAGAGCGTGTAGAAGAACTGGCCGTCGTCCGGCGCGAGCTCCTCGACGGCCGGGGCGGTCTCGAAGCCAAGGCCCTCCAGGAACCCGGCGCGCGGGTCGCCGGCCCGGTAGACGTAGATCTCGCCCGTGTCGGGCGAGTCGACGATCGCGGCGACCGTCTTGCCCGCGAACTCCGGGTGGGCCTCGGCCTGCTCGGCCAGGTAGTCGTTGATCTCCTGGACCTTGGCCTCACCGGCGGCGCTGCGGCCGAGGGCGGCGTCCGTGGCGGTGATGATCTCGTCCCACGGGGTCTGCCAGGCCGTCTCCGGGTACGCGACCGTCGGGGCGATCTCGCTGAGCAGGTCGTACTGCTTCTGCGTGAGGCCCGAGTAGGTGGCGATGATGACGTCGGGCTCGGCGGCCGCGAATTCCTCGTAGGGCACGGTCGCGCCGGCCTCGGCGTCGGTCAGCACCGTGGGGTGCTCCACGCCGGCCTCGTCGTAGGCCTCCTCGACCCACGGCAGCAGGTTGCCCTCGCCGACCGTCCAGGTCTGCTCGGCGACGGCGACCGGGAAGACGCCCGCCGCGATGGCGGCCTCGGTCGAGCCCCAGCCCCAGGTGGCGACGCGCTCGGGCGCCTCCTCGATGGTGGTCTCGCCGAGCGCGTGCTCGATGGTCAGGGGGAACTCGTCGGTCGCGCCGGAGGCGTCGGCGGACGCGCCGGCGGTGACGTCGTCGCCGGCCGGTTCCTGGGACGAGCAGCCGGCAAGGGCGAGGGCGGACGCGGCGACGAGGCCGACGGCCGCTACGAGGGATCGGCGAGGTCGCACGGTTTCTCCCGGGTGTTCAGTCGAACGACCGGCGGGTGCCGGTCGAGATGAGGTAACCCTAACCACAATAGATCACGGTGATGTTGCGAAATTGGAGGAGGTCTGCGTGAGGTAAACCACGCCCGTCGGACGGGGCTACGTCGACAGGGGTGACTGCTTCGAGTGGTAGCGGCCGACCGGGACGACCAGCGGCGAACCCGCCACGGGGTCGGGCACGACCTGGGCGCGCAGCCCGAACGCCTCGTCGACCACCTCGCGGGTCAGCACGTCGGACGGCAGCCCCTCGGCGACGATCCGGCCGGCCGACATCACGACCAGGTGGTCGGCGTACCGAGCGGCGAGGTTGAGCTCGTGCAGCACCATCGCGACCGTCGTGCCCTGGTTCCGGTTCAGCTCCGTGAGCAGGTCCAGCAGGTCGAGCTGGTGGCGGACGTCGAGGAACGTCGTCGGCTCGTCGAGGAGCACGATGTCGGTCTGCTGCGCCAGCACCATCGCGATCCACACGCGCTGCCGCTGACCGCCCGAGAGCTCCGCGACGGGCCGGTCCGCGAGCTCGGCGACGCCGGTGGACTCCAGTGCGGTGGTGACCACGGCGTCGTCGTCGGAGGAGTGGCGGCCGAACCAGCCCTGGTGCGGGTACCGGCCGCGGCTCACGAGCTCGGCGACCCGTACGCCGTCCGGCGCGATGGACGACTGCGGCAGCATGCCGACCTTCCGGGCCAGCTCCTTGCGCGGCATCTGCGTGATGTCGGCGCCGCCGAGCGTGATGCGGCCTGCGTCGAGCGGGTGCAGGCGGGCCAGCCCGCGCAGCAGCGTGGACTTGCCGCAGGCGTTCGGCCCGACGACGGCGGTGATCTTGCCGTCGGGCAGCGTCAGGTCGAGGTTCTCGATGACCTTCAGTCCGTCGTAGCCCAGGCTGACGCCCTCGGCGCGCAGGTTGGTCATCGGCTCCTCTTCTCGGTCGTGGCGAGCAGCCACAGCAGGTAGGGGGCGCCCACGAGCCCCGTGACGATCCCGACGGGCGCGGCGACGCCGAGCAGCCCGTGCTGCGCGATCACGTCCGCCGTCAGGGTCAGCGCAGCGCCGGTCGCGGCCGACGCGACGAGGGCGGCCCCGCCGTCGTTGACCAGGCGGCGCGCGATGGCCGGCGCGACCAGGGCGACGAACGCGATGGGGCCCGCGGCGCTGGTCGCGAGCGCGACGAGCGCGACGGCCAGCAGCAGCGCGCCGACCCGGGCGGCGTCCACGTGCACGCCCAGTGCGCGCGCGTTGTCGTCGCCGAGGGCGAGCGGCCCCTGCGTCCGCGAGACGACGACGGTCAGGGCGCCGAGCACGAGCGTCCCGACGGCGACGAGCACGAGCTGTTCGCCGCGGACGTCGGACACCGAGCCGACGGTCCAGATCAGGACGGCCGCCGCCTCCTGCTCCTGTGACCGGGCCATGGCCCAGGCGATCAGCGAGGAGCCCAGGTACGCGAACCCGACGCCGACCAGCACGAAGCGGATCGAGTGCAGGCCCTTGCGCCACGCCAGCAGCCAGATGGCGAGGGCGACGGTGCCCGCGCCGGCGAACGCCAGGCCGGACAGCGCCATGCCGCTCAGCCCCAGGACGAGCACGCCGATCACGGCCCCGAGGCTCGCGCCGGTCGAGATCCCCAGGATGTCGGGGGAGGCGAGCGGGTTGCGCAGGGTCGACTGGAAGAGCGCGCCGGCCAGGCCGAACGCGACGCCGACCACGACGGCGGCCTCGATACGGGGCAGGCGGAGCTTCTGGATGATGAAGACGTCGCCCTTGTCGCCGAGGCCGAACGCACCGGCGATCGCCTGGCCCGGGCTGAGGCCGGCCGCGCCCATCAGGAGCGCGGCCGTCCCGGCGACGAGCACCACGAGCACCATCCCGGACACGACGAGCGCCCGCCGGCGACGGCGAAGGGTGCGCAGGCCGGCGACGGTGGTGACCGTCGTGGCGGAGGTGGGGGTGGGGGCGGGGGCGGGGGCGGACATCAGGCCCCCACCACGTTCCTGCTGCGGGCCACGGCGACGAGCACCGGCGCGCCGAGGAGTGCCGCGACCACGCCGGCCTCGAGCTCGGAGCGGGGCAGGACCAGCCGGCCGAGGACGTCCGCGGTCAGCAGCATCACCGGGCCCAGCAGGGCGCCGATCGCCATGACCCACCGGTAGTCCGTGCCGACGAGGCGCCGGGCCGCGTGCGGTACCACGAGGCCGACGAGGGCGATGGGCCCGGCCAGCGACGTCGCGGTGCCCGCGAGCAGCACGATCGCGACGGCCGTGAGGGCGCGCGTGGTGCCGACCCGCTGGCCGAGCGCCGTGGCGACGTCGTCCCCGAGGGCCAGCATGTTGAGCCGGTGCGCGAGCACGGCCGCGAGCACGAGGCCGACCACGATGAACGGCCACAGCGCCGTGACGGTGTCCAGCCCCCGGCCCGTCAGGGAGCCGACGGACCAGAACCGGTACAGGTTGAACGCCTGCTGGTCGCGCAGCAGCACCAGGGTGATCAGCGGTGTGATCAGCGCGGTCACCGCGGCCCCGACCAGCGCGAGCCGCACCGGCTGGCCGCGCCCCACCGAGAACACGATCGCGGCGGCGACGGCGGCCCCCAGGAACGCGAACCAGACGTAGCCCAGCGGCGAGGTGATGCCCAGCAGCCAGACCGCGCACACGACCGCCAGCGACGCGCCCGAGTTCAGCCCCAGCAGGCCGGGGTCGGCGATCGGGTTGCGGGTGACGCCCTGGATCAGGGTGCCCGCCGTGCCGAGCGCGACCCCGGCAGCCAGGCCCACGATGGTGCGGGGCAGGCGCTGCTCCAGCACCACGTCGTGGTCCATGAACCCGGCGACGGGCGCCGTCAGCGCTCGCCAGACCTCGGCCGGGTTGATGTCGCGGACACCGAGCGCGAGGCTCGCCAGGACGACGAGCAGCAGCGCGGCGAGCGCCGTGAGCAACGCGAACGTCCGACGCCGGGCACGCTGGGCTACGGCTTCCGCACCCTCACGGCGTCCCGCGGGCGCTGCCGCAGGTGAGGTAAGCATTGCCTAAGCATTTCACACGGTCCGGCATGGTCGGTACGCAGGTGCGGGGCGAGCGGCTCAGGAGTACGAGTCGCAGCCCCAGCCGTCGTTGTCGGCGTCGAGCGCGTGGTAGTCCTTGGTACCGACCCAGACCGTCCTGCCGATGTCCGCGCAGTCGAGGTCGGGGTTGGTCGGCGAGACGGGGCACTGCCACCTCCCGGCCGAGTACACGCAGACGGCGTCGGCGCCGGCGTCGGCCCGGAAGGTGCCCGCCTTGCCCGCGTACTTGACCGTCCACTTGCCCGAGCGCGACGCCGTGGCCTTGTACGTGTAGGCGCCGGTGCGCGTGGTCCGGACCAGGCCGATCTTGCGGGGCTTGTCCGGGCCCGCCGGGTCGAAGACCACGGTCAGGACCTTGGTCGTGGGCAGGGCGCGCCACTGGCCGTCCTTCTTGTACTTGAGCGTCCCCTTGAGGGTGACCGTCTTGTTCTTCGCGACCGGCTCGGGCTTCGCGTCGAGCGTCACGTTCGTGGTGTAGACGGTCGCGGCCTGCGCGGGGGCCGACGCCGTGAGGGCGAGCGCGAGCACGCTCACCAGGGCGACGATGGTACGGCGGATCATGGGGCCAACCTTCTCGGTGACTCGGGGCGCCCCGGGGCGAGGCGCGCTACGAGTTCTCAGACCTCGCTCACCGCGCGATATGACCCGATTCACGCCGACCTCACCCGGGTGAACCCGTGCGGAGGCCGGCCGGAAGGCGCTCCGAGGGCGCGCCGTGGGCCCTCCGGGGAAGTGGTTCGTCAGCCGGGTAGGTAACGCAGAGCGAGCACTGCTACGTCTCCGTTACGCACCTGGCTGGCAGAGTGCTTTCCCGGAGAGGTTGTCCACAGGCGCGCCGACTCCGCCCGGCCCGCGGGCCCGATCGCTGACACGATCGGGCGATGGATCTCGCCGCACTGATCAAGGAGGCCCGCCAGGAGGCCCGGCTCACGCAGGAGGAGCTCGGGCGTCGGCTCGGCCGGTCCCGGGCGTCGATCTCCCAGCTCGAGGCGGGCGTGCGGACGCCGAGCTTCGGGTCGCTGCGGGAGATCCTTGCCGTACTGGGCAAGCAGGTCCGGATGGAGCTGGAGCCGCTCGACGAGGACGTTCGTCGCCAGATCGTCGAGCACAAGCACGATCCGGATCTGGCCGGGCGCGTCTATTTCGCCGTCGAGCAGATCGAGGACCTCGCGGGCCTCGACCTCCGGATCGAGGGGCTCGCGGCGGCGGCGCTGCTCGGCGCGCCCGTCGACGCCGGCGACCCCCAGGTCGCCGTCGCGAACACGGAACGCACGGCGCACTGGCTCGCGGACAAGCTGCGACACGGCCGGATTCGCCTGCGCCCCGCGAGCTGGGTGGGGACCGCGTGGCCCCGCACCCCGCAGGAGGTGCACGACCTCATCGAGGCGGAGTGCCCCGGCGGCTGGATCATGGTGCGCGGCTTCTTCCACGAGATACCGCTTCGGTTCGCGCCGGCCGAGGACGTCGCGCGGCACGTCCTGGTCGACAACGGCGAGCACGAGGCGTTGCGGGTGCAGCCGCTGCACGAGATCGACACCACGGACCGCAACGCGGCGCGCGTCCTGCGCCTGCTGCGGGAGCAGGCGCAGGACGCGCGGGGGTGACCGATCTCTGGTGGTCGAGCTTGTCGAGACCCGGTCTCGACAAGCTCGACCAGCGATGCCGTCAGGCGCCGACGAGGTGGCCCGCCAGGTAGCCGACGACCTTGTCCAGGGCGACGCGCTCCTGCTGCATGGTGTCGCGGTGCCGGATGGTGACGGCCTGGTCGTCGAGGGTGTCGAAGTCGACCGTGATGCAGAACGGCGTGCCGATCTCGTCCTGCCGGCGGTAGCGCTTGCCGATCGCCTGGGTCACGTCGTAGTCGACGTTCCAGTACTTGCGCAGCTCGGCGGACAGCTTCTCCGACGTCGGCAGCAGGTCCGCCGTCTTGGACAGCGGCAGCACCGCGGCCTTGACGGGGGCCAGGCGCGGGTCCAGGCGCAGGACCGTGCGCTTGTCGACGCCGCCCTTGGTGTTGGGCGCCTCGTCCTCGGCGTACGCCTCGACGAGGAAGGCCATGAGCGACCGGGTCAGGCCGGCGGCGGGCTCGATGACGTACGGGAAGTACTTCTCGTTCGTCACCGGGTCGCGGTAGGCGAGGTCCTTGCCGGAGCTCTCCGTGTGGGTCTTCAGGTCGAAGTCCGTGCGGTTGGCGATGCCCTCGAGCTCACCCCACTCGCTGCCCTGGAAGCCGAAGCGGTACTCGATGTCCACGGTGCGGGTCGAGTAGTGCGACAGCTTGTCCTTCGGGTGCTCGTAGTGGCGCAGGTTGTCGGCCGAGATGCCGAGGTCCGTGTACCAGTTGGTGCGGTAGTCGATCCAGTACTGGTGCCACTCCTCGTCCTCGCCCGGCTTGACGAAGAACTCCATCTCCATCTGCTCGAACTCGCGCGTGCGGAAGATGAAGTTGCCCGGCGTGATCTCGTTGCGGAACGACTTGCCGATCTGGCCGATGCCGAACGGCGGCTTCTTGCGGGCCGCGGCGGCGACGTTGGCGAAGTTCACGAAGATGCCCTGCGCGGTCTCGGGGCGCAGGTAGTGCAGGCCGGACTCGTCCTCGACCGGGCCGAGGTACGTCTTCAGCATCATGTTGAAGTCGCGGGGCTCGGTCCACTGGCCGCGGGTGCCACAGTTGGAGCAGACGATCTCGGCGAGGCCGCCCTCGGGGGCGCGGCCCTTCTTCTCCTCGAACTCCTCGATCATCTGGTCCTCGCGGAACCGCTTGTGACACGAGAGGCACTCGGTGAGCGGGTCGGTGAACACGCCGACGTGGCCGGAGGCCACCCACACCTGGCGCGGCAGGATGACCGCCGAGTCGAGACCGACGATGTCGTCCCGGCTCGTGACCATCGCACGCCACCACTGCTTCTTGATGTTCTCCTTGAGCTCTACGCCGAGGGGTCCGTAGTCCCACGCAGAGCGCGTACCGCCGTAGATCTCGCCCGACGGGAAGACGAAACCTCGTCGCTTCGCGAGCGAGACGACGGCGTCGAGCTTGGCGGTCTGCGCAGAGCGCACTGACTTGTCGGACACGAGGGTTCTCTCCAGGGGAACAGGCGGAAGTAACGTCCGCCCAGCCTACCGTCCGGGCCGGTCGGGGCCCGCGCGAAATGGCGCGTGACCGACCTCTCGCCACCGATCTTTGACAACCGTTCTCAACAAGCGTGAGAATCGTTCTCATGACCTCGACCCGCGCCACCGGCGCCGCCCTGACCAGCCTCGTCCTAGCCGGTGCGGCGACCCTCGCGGGTTGCTCCGCCCCGGGGGCGGGCGGCGTGGGCGGGGAGTCCGACGGCGTCGTCGTGCTCGCCTCCTTCTACCCGCTCCAGTACGTGGCGCAGCAGATCGGCGGCGACCTGGTCACCGTCGACAATCTCACGCCGCCGGCCGCCGAGCCGCACGACCTGGAGCTTTCCCCGGCACAGGTCCGCGAGATCGGCACCGCCGACCTGGTGGTCTACCTCTCCGGCTTCCAGGCCGCCGTCGACGAGGGCGTCGACTCCCGCGCCCCGGAGCACGTGGTCGACGCCGCGGACGCCGCCGGGCTGGTCGAGCACGCCGAGGAGACCGAGGAGGAGCACGCGGAGCACGCCGACGAGGGCGACGGGCACGACCACGGCTCGACCGACCCGCACTTCTGGCTGGACCCGAGCCGGCTGGCCGCCGTCGGGCAGGCCGTCGCCGACGAGCTGTCCGCCGTCGACCCGGAGCACGCCGACCAGTACGCCGCCGGCGCCCTCCAGCTCGGCGAGCGCCTCGACGAGCTGGACCAGGAGATGGCCGACGGCCTCGCCGCGTGTCAGGGCGCGACGCTCGTGACGAGCCACGCGGCGTTCGGCTACCTCGCCGACCGGTACGCGCTGGAGCAGGTGGGCATCTCCGAGCTCGACCCGGAGGCGGAGCCGTCCCCGGCGCGCCTGCGCGAGATCGGCGCCGTCGTCAAGGAGAACGGCGTCACGACGCTGTACTCGGAGACGCTGGTGAGCCCCAAGGTCACGGAGACGCTGGCCGCCGACCTGGGCGTGGACACCGCGGTGCTGGACCCGCTGGAGGGCCTGTCGGAGGAGGCCGCGGCCGCGGGTGACGACTACGTCTCCGTGATGCAGGCCAACCTCGCCGCGCTCGAGAAGGGACTGGTCTGCGCATGACGGAGCAGACTGTGCAGGTGACCAAGACCAGCGAACCCGTCATCGAGGCGCGCGGCCTGCACTTCCGTGCGGGCGCGAGCCACATCCTGCGCGGCATCGACCTGACGGTCGAGGCCGGCGAGGTCGTCGCGCTGCTCGGCGCGAACGGCTCCGGCAAGTCCACGCTGGTGAAGTCGCTGGTGGGCATCAACGTGCCGTCCGCCGGCACGGTCCGGCTGCTCGGTGAGCCGCTCGGTGGGGGCCGGCGTGCCGGGACGGTCGACTGGGGCCGCATCGGCTACGTGCCGCAGCGTGCCGGGGCGGGCGGCGGCATCCCGTCGACCGCCCAGGAGGTCGTCGCCTCGGGCCTGCTGCACGGGCGCCGGCTGCGGCTGCCGCGCGGCTGGCGCGACCGTGTCGCGGTGGCCCTCGAGCAGGTGGGCCTCGCCGACCGCGTGCACGACCCGGTGCACCTCCTGTCGGGCGGGCAGCAGCAGCGCATCCTCATCGCACGCGCCCTGGTCCGCGAGCCGGACCTGCTCGTGCTGGACGAGCCCGTCGCGGGCGTGGACGTCGCCAGCCAGGAGGCGTTCGCCACCACGATGCGGCGGCTGGTCGACGGCGGCCTCACCGTACTGGTGGTGCTGCACGAGCTGGGTGAGCTCGAACCGCTGGTCACGCGCGCCGTCGTGCTCAAGCACGGCAAGGTCGTGCACGACGGCGCCCCGCCGCAGGCGCGGCACGACCACGACCGTGCGGGGCACCGCCACCAGCACCCGCACGCCGACGACAACTCCCTCGACCCCGCCGAGTCCAGGGCCTTCGACCTGGAGGTGCGCCCGTGATCATGCTCATGCTGACCGACCCGTTCATGCAGCGGGCCCTCGTCGCCGCGCTCCTCGTGGGCGTCACGGCGCCCGTCGTGGGCACCTACCTGGTGCAGCGCAAGCTCTCCCTGCTCGGCGACGGCATCGGGCACGTCGCCCTGACGGGGGTCGCCCTGGGCTGGCTCGTCGGCGCGGGCATGGGCCTGACGCCGAACGACGCCCTCGCGATTCCCGGCGCCGTGGTCGCCGCGGTGGTGGGCTCCGTGCTCATCGAGGTGGTCCGGCGCCGCGGCCGCACGTCCGGCGACCTCGCGCTCGCCATCATGTTCTACGGCGGCATCGCGGGCGGCGTCCTCCTCATCGGCATCGCCGGCGGCTCCTCCGGGAACCTCATGACCTACCTGTTCGGCTCGATCTCCACGGTGTCCGACGCCGACCTCTGGCTCACCGTCGTGCTCTCCGCCGTGGTCCTCGCGGTCGGCGTGGGCCTGCGGCACGCGCTGTTCTCCGTGAGCCACGACGAGGAGTTCTCGATCGCCTCCGGCCTGCCGGTCTGGGCGCTGAACATCGTGGTGGCCGTCGTGTCGGCCCTCACCGTGACGGTCGCGATGCGCGTCGTCGGGCTGCTGCTGGTCAGCGCGCTCATGATCGTGCCCGTCGCCATCGCCCAGCAGGTCACGCACGCCTTCGGCCGCACCATGCTCACCGCGTCCGTGGTCGGCGTGGTCGTCTGCCTGACGGGCCTGAGCATCACCTACTGGTACAACGTCTCGCCCGGCGCCACTATCGTGGTGCTGGCCATCGGGGTGTACGCGGTGGTCTCCCTGCTGGCGCCGCTCCTGGGCCGACGGCGCCCCGCGCACGACCCGCACCCCGACCTGCCCGACGACGTCGACCTGCCCGCGGCCGCCACCGAACGTGCGGCCGCCGCCGCGAAGGAGTGCCGCTGATGACCGCACGCATGACCCGCCAGCGCACCGCTGTCGTCGAGGCGCTCGACGAGCTCGCCGACTTCCGCTCGGCCCAGCAGCTCCACGAGGCCCTGCGGGCCCGCGGCGAGTCCGTGGGGCTCGCGACCGTGTACCGGGCGCTCCAGGCGCTCGCCGAGGCGAGCGAGGTGGACGTGCTGCGCGCGGAGGACGGCGAGAGCCTGTACCGCCGGTGCGCCCGCCGCGAGCACCACCACCACCTCGTGTGCCGCATGTGCGGCCGGACCGTCGAGATCGACGGCCCGACCGTCGAGGCCTGGGCCTCGAAGGTCGCCTCCTCCCAGGGGTTCGACGACATCGAGCACACGATCGAGCTGTGGGGCACGTGCGCGGACTGCCGCGCCGCGGCGCACTGACCCAGCGCCCTGAACTGACGACGCCGCGGGGCCCTGTCGGCACCTGATTCCCCCGAGTTCCCCCGGTCTCGCAAGAACAATTCCGGTGCTGACCATATCCGGCCGGAGCCCGTGGCAGGATGCGTGCATGACCTCAGCACGGCGCCCCGCGGACCGTCGGGGACGGCTGCCCGCGCGCGCCGACGTCGTCGTGGTCGGCGGCGGCGCGCTCGGCTCCTCGGTGGCCTTCCACCTGGCCGAGGACGGTGTCGACGTGCTCCTCCTGGAGGCCGACGAGCTCGCCTCGGGCAGCTCGGGCAAGCCCCTCGGGGGAGTGCGCGCCCAGTTCTCCGACCCCGCCAACGTCGACCTCGGCGACCGCAGCCTGGACCTGTACGAGGACTTCGGCGCGCGCCCGGGCGCCGACATCGGGCTGCAGCAGCCGGGCTACCTGTTCCTCCTGCCGACCGCCGCCGACGTCGCGCTGTTCGAGGAGTCGGTGGCCATGCAGAACGAGCGCGGCGTGGCCAGCCGCATGCTCGGCCACGACGAGGTGCGGCGGCTCAACCCGTACGTCGACGCCGACCGGTACGCCGGGGCCGCGTACGCGGCGCGCGACGGGTTCGCGCACCCGAAGGCCGTCGTCGAGGGCTACGCGGACGGCGCCGAGCGGCACGGCGCCACGGTCCGCACCCACGTCACCGTGACCGACGTCGAGACCCGGGGCGACGCCGTCGTCGCCGTCTGGACCAGCCAGGGCCGGGTGCGCACGAGCGCCGTCGTGCTGTGCACCGGAGCCTGGACGCGGGAGCTGGCCACGAAGGCGGGCCTCGACCTGCCCGTGGACCCCTACCGGCGGCAGATCGGGTTCACGCCGCGGCTGGACCCTGCGCCGCCCCGCATCCCGTTCACGATCGACTACGGCACCACGTTCTACTTCCACAACGCCGAGCCCGGCGGCCTGCTGCTCGGCATCGCGGACCCCGAGACCCCGATCGCGTTCGAGCGCACCTACGACCCGGGCTGGCTGCCGTTGCTGCGCGGCGCGATCGGCGCGTGCGCGCCCGGGCTCGACGACGTCCCCGTCGCGCGCGGCTGGGCCGGGCTCTACGAGATGACGCCCGACCACAACGCCCTGATCGGCGAGGCCACCGGCGTGCCCGGCCGCGTGCTGTACGCCACGGGCTTCTCCGGGCACGGGTTCCTCCAGGCGCCAGCCGTCGGCGAGGTGGTGCGCGACCTGTACGCCGGCCGCACGCCGCGGATCGACGTGTCCGGGTTCGGCGCGGACCGGTTCGCCACGACCACACGTACCACGCACCCGGGGCGACGAGGCCCCGAGGCGAACATCATCTGAAAGGCAGGAGAGATCGATGTCGGCACCGACGTTCCTCGAGCCCTGGCAGCTGAGGGCCGCGTTCGCGCGCAGCCTCTCGGACATGTACGGCAAGGAGGTTCCCGCCTACACCACGCTGCTCGACGTGTCGCACGAGGTCAACGCCGACTTCGTGACGCAGCACGGAGCGGACGCCGAACGGCTCGGCTCCATCGCGCGCGTCACGGCGGAGCGGCACGGCGCGATCCGGGTGGGCACGCCCACCGAGATGTCGCAGGTCGCCCGGATCTTCGGGGCGATGGGCATGCACCCGGTCGGGTTCTACGACCTGCGGGACGCCTCCTCCAGCTCCGTGCCCGTGATCTCGACGGCGTTCCGCCCGATCGAGCGCGAGGAGCTGGCCCGTAACCCCTTCCGGGTCTTCACGTCGATGCTGGTGCCCGCCGACCGCCGCTTCTTCACCGCGGACCTGGAGCAGCGCCTGGAGAACTTCCTCGGCGCCCGCACCCTGTTCGGCCCGGAGCTGCTCGCCCTCGCCGACCGCGCGGAGGCCGGGGGCGGCCTCCCCGAGGACCAGGCCACGGAGTTCCTGCGGCTGGCCACGGAGGCGTTCGAGCTGTCCCGCGAGCCCGTGGACCAGGCCTGGTACCGCGAGCTGGAGGCGGTCAGCGCCGTCGCCGCCGACATCGGCGGCATCGCCTCCACGCACATCAACCACCTCACGCCGCGCGTGCTGGACATCGACGACCTGTACGCGCGCATGGAGGCCCGCGGCATCACGATGATCGACGCGATCCAGGGGCCCCCGCGCTGGGAGGGCCCGGACGTGCTGCTGCGGCAGACGTCGTTCCGGGCGCTCGCCGAGCCCCGCACCTTCCGCACCGCCGACGGCGAGATCATCAGCGACTCGCTGCGCGTGCGGTTCGGCGAGGTCGAGGCCCGGGGCATCGCGCTGACCCGCGCCGGCCGCGCCGCGTACGACGCCGCGGTGGTCGAGATCGACGAGGCCGCCGCCGCGGCCCGCGCCGGCGACCCCGGCTTCACGGAGGCGCAGCGCCAGCAGCTCGCCCGCGCCGTCTGGCAGAAGACCTTCCCCACCACGGAGGCCGCGCTCGCCGACCAGGAGCTCGGCTGGTTCACCTACGAGGTGGACCCGGCCGGCACCGGGGTCGTTCGCGAGCCGATCGTCTACGAGGACTTCCTGCCGCGCTCGGCGGCCGGGATCTTCCAGTCCAACCTCACGTCCGACGGCGCCAAGGACGCCAGCCAGGAGGGCACCGACCGCGATGCCGACTGGATGGCTGGCGCGCTCGGTCGCGCGCTGTTCGACCCCTTCGACCTGTACGCCGACCAGGTGGCCAGGTCCCTGACCGCCGCCGCCGAGACCCTCGGCGTCGACCCGGCCACCCTCACCACCACCCACCGCACAACGGGAGCACCGCGATGACCAGCACCACCACCCACAGCCCGCTGACGACCGAGCTGCGCGACGCCGCCCTGGCCGCGCTGGAGCGGCTGGGCGCCACACCCCCGGTGGGCGAGGCCGCCGGGGCGGGTTCTGTCTTGCCCGTCGTGTCGCCGCTGTCCGGGCAGCCGCTGCTGGAGCTGCACCGCGCCGGTGCCGCCGAGGCCGCCACCGCCGTCGGCGAGGCCGCCGAGGCCTTCACCACGTGGCGCTCCGTGCCGGCCCCGGTGCGCGGGCAGGTCGTCAAGCGCCTCGGCGAGCTGCTCACCGAGCACAAGGCCGACCTGGCCGAGCTCGTCACCATCGAGGCGGGCAAGATCACGAGCGAGGCCCTGGGCGAGGTCCAGGAGATGATCGACATCTGCGACTTCGCCGTCGGGCTGTCGCGCCAGGTGGGCGGCCGCACCATGCCGTCCGAGCGCCCGGGCCACCGCCTCATGGAGACGTGGCACCCGATGGGCGTGGTCGGCGTGATCAGCGCCTTCAACTTCCCGGTCGCGGTGTGGTCCTGGAACACGGCCGTCGCGCTGGTCTGCGGCGACACGGTGGTGTGGAAGCCGAGCGAGAAGACCCTGCTGTCCGCCGTCGGCGCCGCCGCGCTGCTCGACCGGGCACTGGCCGAGGCCGGCTTCCCGGCGGGCGTCTCGCAGCTCCTGCTCGGCGACCGCGAGGCGGGCGAGGCCCTCGTGGCCGACCCGCGCGTCGCGCTCGTCTCCGCGACCGGCTCGGAGCGCATGGGCCAGCAGGTCGCGCCCGTCGTCGCGGCCCGGGGCGGCCGGTACCTGCTGGAGCTGGGCGGCAACAACGGCGCGATCGTCGCGCCGTCGGCCGACCTCGACCTCGCCGTGCGCGGCGCCGTGTTCTCCGCGGCCGGCACGGCCGGGCAGCGCTGCACCTCGCTGCGCCGCCTGATCGTGCACGAGTCGATCGTGGACGACGTCGTGGCGCGCCTCGCCAAGGTCTACGCGGGCCTGCCCGTGGGCGACCCGCGCACCGCCGGCACGCTGGTGGGCCCCCTGGTCGACGCCGCCGCGCGCGACCGCATGCTGGCCGCGATCGACGAGGCCGTCACCGCGGGCGGCGAGCTCGTCGTGGGCGGCACGGTCGTGGACGTGCCCGGGGCCGAGGACGCGGCGTACGTGCACCCGGCGATCGTGCGCATGCCGGAGCAGGCCGACGTGGTCAGGCGCGAGACGTTCGCCCCGATCCTGTACGTGCTGACCTACTCGGAGCTGTCCGAGGCGATCGCTGTGCACAACGACGTGCCGCAGGGCCTGTCCTCGTCGATCTTCACGCTGGACGTGCGCGAGGCCGAGACCTTCCTGTCCGAGGTGGGCTCGGACTGCGGCATCGTGAACGTCAACATCGGCACCTCGGGCGCGGAGATCGGCGGCGCGTTCGGCGGCGAGAAGTCGACGGGCGGCGGCCGCGAGTCCGGGTCGGACGCCTGGAAGCAGTACATGCGCCGCGCCACCAACACGGTGAACTACTCCACGGAGCTGCCGCTCGCGCAGGGCGTCAACTTCGGCTGACCTGGGCGCGCACCAGAACGGCCCGGCCGCACCCGTCAGGACGGGTGCGGCCGGGCCGTTCTCGTGCTCCCGGTCGGAACCGCTCAGGAGACGGCGGCCGGGATCGCCATGAGGGAACCGGTCTCGGTCGTCGGGTCGGTGCTCGGCGCGTACCGGTTCACCGAGGCGATGGGGACGCCGAGGCGTGCCGCCACCTCCTCGATGCTGAGGTTCTGCGCCCACCGGAGCACGCGGATCTCGCTGATCTGCGCCGTCGTGAGCGCAGGCGCCGGCTTCGCGGGCGCCGCGACGAGCGCGGACACCGGCGCCGGCGTGGGCGCCGGGGTCGGCGCGACCTCGCTGGAGAGGTCCTCCCAGTCGGCGGCCGGCGCCTCGGCGGGCGGGCTCACCGGCAGGGCGGTCCGCTCCGGCTTCACCGGCGCGTACTTGTCCTCCAGGTGCAGCCGCTCGGCGCTGATCGTCTCGGCGTCGACCGGCGCGGTGTCCGCGGTGCTGTCGGCGGTGCCGTCGGCCTCGACCGGGTCGACCAGGGTCCCGTCCTCCGGGTTGATGGGCAGCGCGAGCTTCGGCAGCACCATGTCGGTCAGGGCGGCGGCGCTCGCGGCCGCCTCCTCCGGCGTCCGCCGGGGTGCGTTGGGCTCCGGCATCCACTCGCCGGCCAGCGTCGCAGCCTCCTGGACCACGTCGCGGATCGTGCGCTCCGACTCCAGGTGCGGGCGCGTCACCTCCGCGGTCACGGCCGCGGGCACGTGCCGGTGGACCCGGCCCACCGCGGCGTTCACGTCGGCGATCCGGGCCGCCCGCTCGTGCTCGGGAGCGATCTGCGCGAGCCGCACCGCGTCGAGCATGTCCAGCACGGCCGTCTGGCGGTCGTTGTGGATCTCGGCGGCCCGGTCGAGGGCGCGCGAGCTGGAGGCCGACTGGAAGAAGAGGTGGACCGCGACGGCGGCCAGGACGGGCGCGACGGCGCGGGAGATGGCGAAGATGCCCTCCCCGAGCAGCCAGCCGTGCCACGCGGCGAGCGCGCCGGAGAGGATGCCGACGACGATCGCGCCGCCGAGCCAGCGGGCGTGCCCGGACACGGGGCGACCGGTCTCGAGCGCGCGGTCTGCCCGGCGGCGCCCCTCCCAGGCGAGGCCGATCACCAGTGCCTCGTAGGCGACGCCGAGGGCGTAGCCGAGCCGGGGGCCCTCATAGGCGGCGATCGTGTGCGACATGCCGATGTAGGCCCAGGCCGAGAGCCCGAAGGCACCCAGGGCGAAGCCCGGGTTCCTCCGCGTGTCGGCGATGACCGCCGGAACGCGTCGGGGACGTTTCTCCGATGCCATGTTGGGTAAGTCCCTTTCGGTCAGAACAGGTGAGGACGGTGCTGATGGTGCAAGGCTGATCTTCGTCTACTTTGCGTCCTATGCGCTCTTCACGCCGAAGATCGACCTCAATCTTTTATCGAACGGCACGTGAGCGGGCCCGGCAAGCCGGTCGATCAGGGGCGAAAAGTTATCCACAATGGCGCCTCATGGCCCAGCGCGATAGATGTTCGTGCCGAATGATATCCCTATGACTTCACCACGTCGGTCCACGCCGACCACCTCCGCCGTCGGCCCGCTCGGCGGGCTGAGCCTGCGTGACCGGCTCGACCTCGCGGCCCGGCTCGCCGGGCGCCTGGTCGCCCACGTGCTGCGGCCCGCCAACGCGAACGCCGTCGAGCGCCTCGTCGGGTACGTCCGGTCCGAGTCGGTCGTGCCCGCGGACGAGGTCGACCCCGAGCGGTACGCCGCCGTCACCCGGGACTGCGCGACGGACCTGCTGGTCCACGCCGGACCGCGGGAGGAGCGCGCGTCCCTGGTCCGCCGGCTCCTCGGCGACGCTCCGTCGGGCACGGTCCACGGACCCGGCGCGGGCCCGGAGGACGACGGCACCGACCCCGCCGGCCTCGCCCTCGACGCCGCCGAGCGTGCGCTCCTGGAGCAGTGGCACGACGGCGGGGTGCTCGGGCACTTCATCGTGACCGACCTGGTGGACGAGCACGTGGTGCTGCACAACCTGGAGGACGACCTGGACTACCGGGTCTTCACGGGACACTCCGAGATCCGGGCGGACGCCCTCGTGCCCGGCCTGCCCCTGTCCGGGCGCGTGCTGCCCGTCGGCGCGGTCTGGGTCTTCGCGAGCACGCCGGCGGTCTTCCCGCCGGACGCCGTGGAGGGGGTCGTGCACGGCGTCGTGGCCCTGCTGACGTCCTCGCCGTCCCCGGCCTTCCGCAACCCGCGCACGCTGGCCCGCGCCCGCGAGCTCGTCGCCGACCACCACCGGGCCTTCCTCGACCTCTTCGGGGACGTCGTGGTCGAGGGCACCGCGTCGCACGTCGTGGACTGCTGCCTGCGGTTCAAGGCCCGGGTCGGGGCGCCCGCCGAGGAGTTCGCGCTGCTCGGCGCGCTCCGCGACGAGCGCTGGCTGCCCGATGACGCCGCCGACCCCGACGACGCGACGTTCGCCCTGGTGCACCACCCAGTCAAGGGGCTGCGGCTGCTCGACTGGTACGCGCAGCTCCGCGACGTGCACACGGCGCCGCTCCTGCCGTGGAAGCCGCGGCGGCTCGCGCAGGTACTGGCCGACCCGGACGCGCCGTCGTGGGTGCTGGCCCTGCTCGCCGAGCGCCACCCGGACCACCTGGACGCGCTGTACCGGGCGGCGTCCGGCCGCCCCGGCCTCACCTGGGCGCGGGACGGCGCGGCGCTGCTGCGGGACCGCGAGCCGGCGCCCGGCCGGGACGAGCCGGGGATCGTCATGGCGGCGTCGATCATGGGCCGGGTCCCGCCGCCGGGCTGGTCGTGAGGCGAGGTCAGCCGGCGGGCTCCCACTTGTTCGGCAGGACGAAGTTCGTGGAGAACTCGGCCGTCCGGTAGCCGTCCCGCTCCGCCGTCACCGTCACGCGGGCCTCGTGGCCGGCGCGGCCACCCCCGACCCAGATGCGCTGGCTGGGCGTGTAGTTGCCCCACCTGATGGTCTCGTCGGCGGTGAGGTCCACCCAGGAGTACGTGTACGTGACCTCCGGGCTCTGGTCGAACTCGCAGTGGGCGAACCAGCCAGAGTTCACCTCGCCCGGGCTCAGGCGCACCGAGCAGCTCGGCCGCGGCACGTCGGGCTGGGGCACCGTGCCGGTGGCGTTGGAGAGCACCGCGGCCTCGGCGTACCCCGACCGGACGGCGGTCAGCCGGACCTGGACGGGCTTGCCCACGTCGCCGAGCGCGACGGTGTAGCTGCACGACCCGAGGTTGTCCCGCTCCTCGCCCCCGATGCTCCACACGCAGGTGCTGCTGGCCGGCTGCGGCGTCCAGTTCTTCGGCCATGCGGTGATCTTCTGGCCCACCGCGACCTCCGCCGGGATCGACACGGTGCCCGGCCGGAACCGGGTGAGGACGGCGTCCTGCTCCTCGACGGCCCCGTCGTCCGGCTCGTCGACGGGGGCGGCCGGGGCGCTGGGCGACATCGACGGCTCCTTCGACGGCTCCGTGGCGCTCGGGCTGGGGCTGGGGCTGGGTGTGCCGGAGGGCTCCGCGGGCGCGGACTCCTCGGCCTGGAGCGTGCTGCCCGTGCTGGGCGTGTCGTCCGGGCCCAGGAGGTGCACCAGGGCCGCCGCGGCCCCGCCGCCGGCCAGCACCAGGCCGAGCGCGACCAGGCCGGTCAGGACCCGGCGCCGCGCCTTGCCCGGCGCCGTCGCCTCCGGGCTGTCCGGGTCCGGCGCTTGCTCCCCGCCCAGCACCGTGTCCGCGCCGGCCAGGCCGGCGCCCGTCAGGCCGGTGACCTCGGCCTCGACGAGGGGCAGGGGGGCGACCGAGGCGAGCACCGCCGCCGTCGTCGGGCGCGCGGCCGGGTCCTTGGCCAGGCACGCGGTCACCAGACCGCGCAGGCCGGGCGGCACGGTGTCGAGGGCAGGCGGCTCGTGCACGATCCGGTAGGTGACCGTCGCCAGGCTGCCCGTCCCGAACGGCGGGGTGCCGGTCGCCGCGAGGTGGGCGACGGCGCCGAGCGACCACACGTCGGTGGCGGCGGTGACGGCCTCGCCGCGGGCCTGCTCGGGCGACATGAACTGGGGTGTGCCCGGCTGGACGCCGGTCGTGGTCAGCGAGGTGGCGTCGGAGTCGGCGACCACGCCCAGGTCGATCAGCACCGGCCCGTCGGGGCCGAGCAGCACGTTCGTGGGCTTCACGTCGCGGTGGACGAGCCCCTGGCGGTGGATCGCGTCGAGGGCCTCCGCGAGACCGGCGACGAGCTCGCGGACGGCCTCCTCGGGCAGGCTCCCCAGCTCGGTGATGGCCTGCGCCAGGGTGGGCCCCGGTACGTGCTCCGTGGCGAGCCAGGGCGTGGGCGCGTCGACGTCGAAGTCGACGACGGCGGCCGTGCGGTGGCTGCGCAGCCGTGTCGCGGCCGACACCTCGCGGCGGAACCGGGTGCGGAACTCGCTCTCACCCGTGCGCTCCGGGTGGATCACCTTGATCGCGAGCAGGCGGCCGCTGCGGGTCGCCCCGAGGTACACCACACCCATGCCGCCCTGACCCAGCCGGCCGCGGATCTCGTAGCCGCCGATCTCGGGCGGGTCGTCGGCCGTGGGGGGCTTGACCTCGGGTACTCGGACACGTCGGACCACGGCGGACAGCACTGAAGGAGCGTATCGGACGTGGTCGGCTTCACCCGCCGCGGGGGGAGTTCGACCCGCCGTCAGCCGCCGCTGACGCTCAGCTCCGCCTCACGGAGCCTGGCCTCGAACTCCTCGGACAGCTCGCGGGAGTCGAGCCAGCCGTACGGCAGGTGCGGGGTCTTGGGGGAGCCGGCGCGGCCGCGCGGGCCCTCCGCGTCGTCCCCGGGGTACGGGGCGTCCAGGTCCAGGGCGTCGAGCCGCTCGCGCAGCTCGGCCAGGGTGTCGATCAGCGCGAGGGAGTGCCGCTTCTCGCCGCCCACGGCATAGCCCTTGAGGTACCACGCCATGTGCTTGCGCAGGTCGCGCATGGCCTTGCCCTCGTCGCCGTCGAAGTACTCGACCATGAGCAGGCCGTGCCGGTAGATCGTGTCGGCGACCTCGCGCAGGCCGGGCCGGATCCGCAGGTCCGAGCCGTTGAACGCGGCGGCGAGGTCGGCGAACAGCCAGGGGCGGCCCTGGCAGCCCCGGCCGACGACGACGCCGTCGGCGCCGGTCTCCTCGACCATCCGCAGCGCGTCCTCGGCGGACCAGATGTCGCCGTTGCCGAGCACCGGCACCGTCCGCACGGCCTCCTTGAGGCGCGCGACGGCCTCCCACTCGGCCTGGCCGGAGTAGTGCTGGGCGGCGGTCCGGGCGTGCAGCGCGACGGCGGCGGCGCCGAGCGACTCGGCGATGCGGCCCGCCTCCAGGTACGTGAGGTGGTCGTCGTCGATGCCCTTGCGCATCTTGACCGTCACGGGCACGCCGTGCGGCTCGGCGGCCTCGACCGCCGCCTTGACGATGTCCGTGAAGAGCTGCCGCTTCCACGGCAGGGCGGCCCCGCCGCCCTTGCGCGTCACCTTGGGCACGGGGCAGCCGAAGTTGAGGTCGACGTGGTCGGCGCGGTCCTCGCCCGCGATGATCTTCACGGCGGCACCCACGGTGGCCGGGTCCACGCCGTACACCTGCGCGGAGCGCGGCGTCTCGTCCGCGCCGAAGGTCACGATGCGCAGGGCCTCGACGTTGCGCTCCACCAGGGCGCGGCTGGTGACCATCTCCGCGACGTACAGGCCCGGGTCGAACCCGGCCGACCGCCCCGCCTCGCGGCACAGGGTGCGGAAGGCGCGGTTGGTCACGCCGGCCATCGGTGCGAGCACCACCGGCGTGCCCACGGTGAGGGGCCCGATCTGGAGGGGTGCGAGCACGGGCGAGCCCGGGCGCGCCGTGTCACCCGGACGGGTGGCGGCGTCGGGCAGCGGGGCGGAGCCGAGCAGGGAGGTCACGGGGTCCATTCTGACGCACGCCCGCCGGGACCCGCTGCGACGCGGACCACAGGGGGCCCGCCGGACGCCGCGGGGGGTGTGCAGAAGGCCGGGTCCGGCATCTTTTGCCGACGAGTTACCCCCGTGTATGTAATTGCTCTGCCGAAGCATCGAGGGGCGCGAGGCGACGGAGACACAAGCCGGGCGACCGGGCCGTGCACGACCGCATGGGGGTCTCGTGATGGCGCAGCAGTCGGAGAGCAGCACGCAGGGCCGCACGGCGAAGATCAGCGTGGCCACGCTCACCGCCATGGTGGTGGGCTCCATGGTCGGCGCGGGGGTCTTCTCGCTGCCCAGCCGGTTCGCGGGCGAGACCGGGGTGCTCGGGGCGCTGATCTCCTGGGCGGTGGCCGGCACCGGGATGCTGATGCTCGCCTTCGTCTTCCAGCGCCTGGCGATCCGCAAGCCCGACCTCGACTCCGGGGTCTACGCGTATGCGAAGGCGGGGTTCGGCGAGTACCTCGGCTTCTTCTCGGCGTTCGGGTACTGGGCGAGCGCCTGCGTCGGCAACGTCACCTACTGGATCCTCATCATGTCCACGCTGGGTGCGCTGCTGCCCGTGCTGGGCGAGGGCGACACCGTGGTCGCGTTCGTCGCGTCCTCGGCCTGCGTGTGGCTGTTCTACCTGCTCGTGCGCCGCGGCGTGAAGGAGGCGACGGCGATCAACCGCATCGTCACCGTCGCCAAGCTGGTGCCCATCATCGTGTTCGTGCTCATCTGCGTGTTCCTGCTGGACCCGCAGGTGCTCGCGGAGAACTTCCGGGGCTACGGCATCACCGGCCCGCTGTTCGAGCAGGTCCGCGGCACCATGCTGGCCACGGTGTTCGTCTTCCTCGGTGTGGAGGGCGCGAGCGTCTACTCGCGGCACGCGCGCCGCCGGGAGGACGTCGGACGGGCGACCGTCCTGGGCTTCCTCATGGTGCTCGCGATCTTCGCCTCCGTGACGATCGTGTCGTACGGGATCCTGCCGATGGAGGAGCTCGCCGACCTGCGCCAGCCGTCGATGGCGGGCGTGCTGGAGGCGGCCGTCGGCGGCTGGGGCGCCGCGTTCGTGAGCGTCGGCCTGATCGTGTCGGTGCTCGGCGCCTATCTCGCCTGGACGCTCATGGCGTCCGAGGTGCTGTACGTCGCGGCCAAGGACCGGGACATGCCGCGGTTCCTCGCGGTGCAGGACGCGAACGACGTGCCCCGCGCCGCCCTCCTGCTGACGACCGCCCTGATCCAGGTGGTCCTCTTCGTCACGCTGCTCTCCGACGACGCCTTCACCTTCGCGCTCGACCTCACCAGCGCGCTGTCCCTCATCCCGTTCCTGCTGGCCGCGGGCTACGCGCTCAAGCTGGCGCTGGGCCGCGGGGGCCCGGCGGAGGGCAGCCGCACCACCGGTGACCTCGTCATCGCGACGCTGGCCGTGCTGTACACCGCGTTCCTGCTGTTCGCGGCGGGGCTGACGTTCGTGCTGCTGTCGTTCGTGATCTACGCCCCGGCGACCATCCTGTTCGCGATGACCCGGCGCGAGCAGGGCCGGCGCGTGTTCAGCCGGGGCGAGCTGGTGATCTTCGTCGTGTCGGTGATCGGCGCGGTGATCGGCGTCGTCGCGCTCGCCACGGGCGCGATCTCCATCTGAAAGGGGCACCATGACGATCCAGAGCGGCGGCACGAACCTGCCTTCGGCGGCCTACGGCGTGCACTCGGAGGTCGGACGCCTGCGCAAGGTGCTGGTCTGCCGGCCCGGGCTCGCGCACCGGCGCCTGACGCCCACCAACTCGGACGACCTGCTGTTCGACGACGTGCTGTGGGTGGACCGGGCGATCGAGCACCACGCCGCGTTCGTCGCGGACCTGCGCGCGCGCGACGTCGACGTGGTCGAGCTGCACGACGTCCTCGCCGCGACCCTGCGGGTGCCCGGGGCCCGGGACTGGCTGCTGGACCGCAAGATCGTGCCCGGCATCGTCGGGCCGGGGCTGATCGACGCGACCCGCGGGTTCCTCGAGGGGCTCGCGCCGGAGCAGCTCGCCGAGTACCTGATCGGCGGCCTGGCCACCGACGACGTGCCCGACCTGCCCGCCGCCCACCGGTCCCTCGCCGAGTACACGCTGGACGCCCGGGAGTACCTGATGGCCCCGGTCCCCAACACCCTGTTCACGCGCGACACCACCTGCTGGCTCTACGGCGGCGTGACGCTCAACCCGCTGTACTGGCAGGCCCGGCACGACGAGACGCTGCTGATGAAGGCCGTCTACGAGTTCCACCCGGACTTCGTGGGGTCCACCGTCTGGTGGGGCGACCCCGAGACCGACCACCAGCGGGCCACGCTGGAGGGCGGCGACGTCATGCCCGTGGGCAACGGCACCGTGCTGGTGGGCATGAGCGAGCGGACCTCTCGGCAGGCGATCACGCAGGTCGCCGCGGCCCTGTTCGAGGGTGGTGCGGCGCAGCAGGTGGTCGTCGCGGGCATGCCCAAGCTGCGCTCGGCGATGCACCTGGACACCGTCATGACCTTCGCCGACGTCGACACCGTGACCGTCTACCCGCGCATCGTCGAGGCGATCCACGCGTTCGTGCTGCGGCCGGGCGTCCCGTCGACAGGCTCAGGCCGGCGCGTCGGGGAGGTGGCCGTCACGGACGAGGGCAGCACCCCGTTCCTCGACGTCGTCGCCCGCGAGACCGGGCTCGGCACGCTGCGCGTGATCGAGACCGGCGGCGACGTCTACGAGTCCGAGCGGCAGCAGTGGGACAGCGGCAACAACGCCGTCGCGGTGGAGCCGGGCGTCGTCTTCACCTACGACCGGAACACCACCACGAACGACCTGCTGCGCAAGGCCGGCATCGAGGTCATCGAGATCATGGGCGCCGAGCTGGGACGGGGCCGCGGTGGCGGGCACTGCATGACGTGCCCGATCATCCGCGACCCCGCCTTCTGAGCCGGGCCCGGAGGAGTCAGGCGCGCAGCCAGACCGTCGTGTCCGAGGGCAGCTCGCCCGAGTCCTCGTCGAGCTCGCCCGAGGCGACCAGCACCTGCGCCCCGGCGGGCAACGTGAACGGCGTCGCGCCCAGGTTGGCGACCACGACGACGTCCGCCACCCGCAGGGCGACGACGTCCGGGTGGTCGGCCAGGGAGTCGACCCACGCGAGCGCGCCCGCGCCGAGGTTCTCCGACCGGCGCAGGCCGAGCGCCGCCCGGTACATCTCGTAGGTCGAGCCCTTGACGCCGTACTGCTGGTCGGCGGCGAGCTCGGCGTAGACGTCGGGCTGCGGCAGCCAGGTCCTGCCGGTGGGGCCGAACCCGTTGCCCGGCGCGCCCCCGACCCACGGCAGCGGCACGCGGCAGCCGTCGCGGCCCGGCTCGGTGCCGTTCGTGCGGAAGAACGACGGGTCCTGACGGACGTCGTCGGGCAGGGCGGTGTGGTCGGGCAGGCCGAGCTCCTCGCCCTGGTACAGGTACGCCGAGCCGGGCAGGCCGAGCATGAGCAGGGTCGCGGCGCGGGCGCGGCGCAGGCCGAGCGCGGCGTCGGGCTGCGGGTCGGTGGCGCCGATGCCGTTGAGCTGGCGCCCGCCGATCTCGTCCAGGCCGAAGCGCGAGGCGTGGCGCACCACGTCGTGGTTGGAGAGCACCCAGGTGGTGGGGGCGCCGACGGCCTCCATGGTGCTCAGCGAGGCGTTGACGACCGTACGCACCGTCGCCGCGTCCCACGGCGCCGTGAGGAACGAGAAGTTGAAGGCCTGGTGCATCTCGTCCGGGCGCACGTACCGGGCCAGGCGGCTCAGGGGCTCGACCCAGGCCTCGGCCACCAGGCAGCGGTCGCCGTCGTACTCGGCGAGCACCTTGTGCCAGGCGCGGTAGATGTCGTGCACGCCCTCCTGGTCGAACATCGGGCCGCGGTTGCCCGCGCCCGTGGAGCCGTCCTCGGGGGCGGCCGGGTCGGTCGCGCCCTCCTCGACGGTGCCCTCGACCATGGCGACCTGGCCGTCCCAGTCGGGCAGGCCGGCGGCCTTGATCATGCCGTGCGCGACGTCGACGCGGAACCCGTCCACACCCCGGTCGAGCCAGAACCGCAGCACGTCCTCGAACTCCGCGCGGACCTCGGGGTTGTCCCAGTTGAGGTCGGGCTGCGTGGAGTCGAACAGGTGCAGGTACCACTGCGGTCCGAGCGGACCGTCGTCCTCCCGCGGCGCCAGCCGCGTCCAGGCCGGGCCGCCGAAGATGGACTGCCAGTTGTTCGGCGCCTGGTCGCCGGCCGGGCCGCGGCCGTCGCGGAACATGTACCGCTCGCGCTCGGCCGAGCCGGGGGCGGCGGCCAGCGCCTCCTGGAACCAGGCGTGCTGGTCGGAGGAGTGGTTGGGCACGAGGTCGACGATGACCTTCAGGCCGCGCTCGTGGGCCCCGGCGAGCATCTCGTCGAAGTCGGCGAGCGTGCCGAACAGCGGGTCGATGTCGCGGTAGTCGGCCACGTCGTAGCCGGCGTCCTTCTGGGGCGAGCGGTAGAACGGGCTCAGCCACACGGCGTCGACGCCGAGCTGGGCCAGGTGGTCGAGCTTCGCGGTGACGCCCGGCAGGTCGCCGGTGCCGTCGCCGTTCCCGTCCGCGAACGAGCGCGGGTAGACCTGGTAGATCACCGCGTCACGCCACCACTCGCCGCTGCCGGCGGGGGTGTGGACGGGGGCTCCGGCGGTGAGGTCGGAGGTGGTGATCGGGGCAGTGCTTGTCACGTGTCGCGTCCTCAGGGGTCGGGAAAAGGGCTGTAACGCTTGCTGCAAGCGTACGGGAGGAATCGCGCCCGATCGGACAGTGTGCTGCGTCAGACAGCGGCCCCTCCGCCGTCAGGCCGTGCCGTACGGCGCCGTCAGCCGGCGGCGTGCGGTGCCGCGCCGGTGGAGCCACGCACCACCAGCTCGGGGGTGAACAGCAGCTCCGAGCGGGGCGCGCGCTCGCCGTGGATCTCGGTGAGCAGGGCGCTCACGGCCGCGTGCGCCATGTCGGCCACGGGCTGACGCACCGTCGTCAGTGGCGGGTCGGTGAACGCCACCAGGGGCGAGTCGTCGTAGCCGACGACGCTCACGTCGTCGGGCACGGACAGGCCGCGGGCGTGCGCGGCCCGCACCGCGCCGAGCGCCATCAGGTCGGACCCGCAGACCACGGCGGTGTGCCCGGAGTCGAACAGCTCGCCGGCCGCGGCCTGGCCGCCCTCCAGCGTGTAGAGCGTGAGGCTGACGTGCTTGCGCGCCTCCTCCTCGGTGGTCGCCAGGCCGTGCCGCAGGAGCTGGGCCACGAACGCCTCGATCTTGCGCTTGGCGGGCACGAACCGGTCCGGCCCGATGGCCATGCCGATGCTGCGGTGGCCCAGCGCCACCAGGTGCCGCACCGACAGCTCGATGCTCGCGCTGTCATCCGGCGAGACGAACGGGGCGTCGATGCCCTCGGCGTAGCCGTTGATGAGCACGATCGGCAGGCCGCGGCCGCGCAGGCGCTGGTAGCGCTCGGTCGAGGCCCGGGTGTCGGCGTGCTTGCCGGAGACGAAGACGATGCCGTCCACGGCGTGGTCGATGAGCGTCTCGACGTACTCGTCCTCGGTGGTGCCGCCCGGCGACTGGGTGCACAGCAGCGGCGTGTACCCGCGGGATGCGAGCTGCGACTCGATGGCCTGCGCGAACGCGGGGAACACCGGGTTGGACAGCTCGGGTACCACCAGGCCGATGAGGCCGGCGGGGCGGGCGCGCAGCGCGGACGGCCGCTCGTAGCCGAGCACGTCCAGGGCGGCGAGCACCGCCTGGCGGGTCTCGCCGGCCACGCCGGGCTTGCCGTTGAGCACGCGCGACACGGTCGCGGTGGAGACCCCTGCCTGTTCGGCGAGGTCGGTCAGTCGGGTGCGCACGCCAGGCAGCCTAGGCGACATGCGGTTCCTTCGTCCTGGGTGATTGCCGGGTGTCGGATGCCGGGTTGCAAGCGATGCTGAAACTTTATCGCAACTTCTTGCACAATCGGACGATGTGCCCGTACGGTTCGGGCATCGAAACCCAGGCCCGACGTCGGGCCGCGAACCATCGGGAGTGACGATGCGACGGAGCATCCTGACCGCCGCTGTCCTGACCACGACGCTGGCGCTGGCCGCCTGCTCGGGCGGCGCAGAGGATCAAGCAGGGGGCGAGGAGTCCGCCCCGCCGAGCGGGGAGGGCAGCACCCTGACCGTGTGGGTCGACGAGACCCGCCAGGCCGCCGTCGAGGACGCGGCCACCGGCTTCGAGGAGGCCACGGGCGCGCAGGTGGAGGTGGTCCTGAAGAACTTCGAGGACATCCGCCCCGACTTCCTGGCCCAGGTGCCCACGGGCAAGGGCCCGGACATCACCGTCGGCGCCCACGACTGGCTGGGTGAGCTCACGACCAACGGCGTCGTGGCCCCGATCGAGCTCGGCGACACCGCCGATGCCTTCGAGCCCGTCTCGGTCTCGGCGTTCACCCAGGACGGCCAGGTCTACGGCCTGCCCTACGCCGTGGAGAACATCGCGCTGATCCGCAACACGGAGCTCGCGCCCGAGGCGCCCGCCACGTGGGACGACGCGATCGCGGCCGGCAAGGACGCCGGCACCAAGTACCCGCTGCTGATCCAGACCTCGACCGAGGGCGACCCGTACACGTTCTACCCGCTGCAGACCTCGTTCGGCGCTCCCGTGTTCGAGCAGAACGAGGACGGCTCGTACAAGCCCGAGCTCGCGCTGGGCGGCGAGGGCGGCACCGCGTTCGCCGAGTGGCTCGCCGAGCAGGGCGACGCCGGCAACCTGAGCACCGACGTCACCTACGACATCGCGCTGGCGGCCTTCGCCAAGGGCGAGTCGCCGTTCATCGTGGGCGGCCCCTGGATGCTGGAGTCGTTCGGCGACCTCGACCTGGCGATCGACCCGCTCCCGAGCGCCGGCGGCGAGCCCGCCCAGCCGTTCGTGGGCGTGGCCGGCTTCTACGTGAGCGCGCAGAGCGAGAACGCGCTGCTCGCCAACGACTTCCTGGTCAACTACATGGCCACCCCCGAGGCGCAGCTCGCCCTGTACGAGGCGGGCGACCGTCCGCCGGCCCTCATCGAGGCCGCCGACACCGCGTCCGAGGACCCGATCACCGCGGGCTTCCGCGCCGTCGGCGCCGACGCCGTCCCGATGCCGTCGCTGCCCGAGATGGGTGCCGTCTGGGCGTACTGGGGCGTGACCGAGGCCGCGATCATCTCCGGCAAGTCCGACCCGGCCAAGGCCTGGGACAAGATGGTCGCCGACATCCAGGGCGAGATCGGTTGATGTACTCACCCGTGACCCGGGGCTCCGGCCGCACCGGCTGGAGCCCCGGGTTTCTCGTCAAGCTCGTCCTGATCGCCCTGGTGGACGCCCTGGGCGTGTACGCCGTGCTGGCCGCGTGGGGCGCCGAGTCCTGGGGCGTGCTGGCCGCGATGGTGGCGCTGCTGCTCGTGGCCAACTGGGCGTACTTCTCCAAGCGCGCGCTGCCGCTGAAGTACATCCTGCCGGGCCTGGCCTTCCTGCTCGTCTACCAGGTGTACGTGGTGGCCTACACGGGCTACGTCGCGTTCACCAACTACGGCGACGGGCACAACAGCACCAAGGAGCAGGCCGTCGAGGCCCTCCTGGTGCAGAACGAGCGGCGGGTCGAGGGCTCGCCCTCCTCGCCGCTGACGGTCGTGGCCGACGGCGACACGCTCGGCTTCGCGATCGTCTCGCCCGACGGCGCGGTGGAGGCCGGCACGGCCGACGAGCCGCTGCAGGCCGTGGACGGCGCGACCGTCGACGCCGGCCGGGTCACCGCGCTGCCCGGCTACGACGTGCTGGAGTACGCCGCCGTCCTGGAGCGGCAGCAGGAGGTCACGAAGCTGCGCGTCCCCGTCTCGGACGACCCGAACGAGGGCTCGGTCCGCACGCAGGACGCCCGCACCGGCTACGTGTTCACGTCCACGCTGGAGTACGACGCGGCGTCGGACACCATGACCGACACGACCACCGGGGTGACGTACACGCCCAACGACGACGGCCAGTTCGAGGCCGCCGACGGCACCACGCTCCCCGTGGGCTGGCGCGTGCTGGTCGGGTTCGACAACTTCGTCACCGCGTTCGGCGACGACCGGTACGCCGGGCCGTTCGGCAAGATCCTGGTCTGGACGTTCGCGTTCGCCGTGCTCTCGGTGGCCTCGACGTTCCTGCTCGGCCTGTTCCTGGCGATCGCGTTCAACGACGCGCGCCTGCGCGGCCGCCGGATCTACCGGACGCTCGTGATCCTGCCGTACGCGATCCCCGGATTCCTCGCGGCCCTGCTGTGGTCGGGCATGCTGAACCGGTCCTACGGGTTCGTCAACGAGGTGCTCCTGGGCGGGGCGTCGATCCCGTGGCTCACCGACCCGGTGCTCGCCAAGCTGGCGGTGCTGGGCGTGAACCTGTGGCTCGGCTTCCCGTACATGTTCCTCATCTGCACGGGCGCGCTGCAGTCCCTGCCGACCGACGTGCTGGAGGCCGCGAAGATCGACGGCGCCGGCCGGTGGCGCACGTGGCGCTCGATCACGCTGCCGCTGCTCCTGGTCGCGACGGCGCCGCTGCTCATCTCGTCGTTCGCGTTCAACTTCAACAACTTCACGCTGATCTACATGCTCACGGGCGGCGGCCCGCGGTTCGACGACGCCTCGGTGCCGCTCGGCCACACCGACATCCTCATCTCGATGGTCTACTCGGTGTCCGGGCTCGACGGGACGGCGGCCAAGGACTACGGCCTGGCCAGTGCCCTGTCGATCGTGATCTTCGTCGTGGTCGCGACCATCTCCGCCCTCGCGTTCCGGCGCACCCGCTCGCTCGAGGAGATCGCCTGATGAGCCCCCGCACCGCACACGTCGCCCGCCGCCCCGGGCAGCGCGCCCGCTGGTTCTCCGAGATCGGCTGGCGGCACCTGGTCGGCATCCTCGCCGTGGCCTACGCGGGCTTCCCGCTGGTCTACGTCGTCTCCGCCTCGCTGGCTGACGGCGGCACCCTGACCGGCTCGAACGACCTGTTCGCGTCGGTGTCGGGGGCCAACTACGCGGCCCTGGCCGGCACGCGGTTCTGGACCTGGATGGCCAACACCCTGGTGGTGGCGGTCGCGACGGGCGCCGGGACCGTGCTCATGGGCGCGGCGGCCGCGTACGCCTTCTCGCGCTTCCGGTTCAGCGGACGCCGGATGGGGCTCACCGCCCTGCTCGTGATCCAGATGTTCCCGCAGATGCTCGCCTTCGTGGCGATCTTCCTGCTGCTCATCTCGCTCGGGAACGTGGTGCCGGGCCTGGGCCTGGACTCCAAGCTCTCGCTGATCTGCGTGTACCTGGGCGGCGCGCTCGGCGTGAACACGTTCCTCATGTACGGGTTCTTCAACACCGTGCCGCGCGAGATCGACGAGGCCGCGAAGATCGACGGCGCCTCGCACGCCCAGATCTACTGGACCATCGTGCTGCGCCTGACCGCGCCGATCCTCGCCGTGGTGGGGCTGCTCAGCTTCATCAGCACGTTCGGCGAGTTCATCATCGCGCGGGTGCTGCTCCAGTCGGAGGACAACTGGACGCTCGCCGTGGGCCTCTACGGCTGGGTGTCGTCGCTGCAGGACGCCAACTGGGGTCTGTTCACGGCGGGCGCCGTCGTCTCGGCGGTGCCGGTGCTCGCGCTGTTCCTGTTCCTGCAGAAGTACATCGTGGGCGGCCTGACGGCGGGCTCCGTCAAGGGGTGAGCCCCGGCCTACGCCGCCGGGTGTTCGACCAGCCGGCGGTGGAGCGCGATCGCGGACAGGTCCGTCAGGGACGCGACCTGGTCCACCACCACGCGCAGGCGGGCGGCGTCGTCGGACGCCGCCCGCCAGTCGGCGGCGAGCGGCGGCTCCAGCTCGTCCGGGCCGCGGTCGGCCAGCACGCGCACCAGGTCGGTCAGGATCTCCCGCTCCCGCAGGTAGCGGGGTTCCTGGCCGCGCGGCGCCATCACGTAGGCGACGGCGATGCCCTTCAGGGCGAGGATCTCGTGCTCCGTCTCGTCGGGCACCACGAGCCGTGCGGCGTACCGCGTCAGCGCCCCGTCGCCGTACTCGGCGCGCGTGGCGTCGATCGCCGCGCCGATGAACCGGCCGATGAGCTGGCTCGTCATGTCCTTGAGCGAGGCCAGCGAGCCGCGCGAGCCGTCGAAGGCCCGCACCAGGTGGCCCTCGCCGCGCAGGTACTCCTGCAGCCGCCCGATCGCGGCGTCGACGGCGTCGGCCCGGTACCACTCGCCGTACCAGGACCGCACGAACTCGGCCACGCGCGCCCGCTCCTCGGCGTCCGCCATGAGGTCCAGGTCGATGCGGCCGGCCACCACGCCGTCCTCGACGTCGTGCACGGAGTAGCTGATGTCGTCGGCGAGGTCCATGACCTGCGCCTCCAGGCACTTCACGCCGTCCGGCGCGTCCTTGCGCAGCCAGTCGAAGACGGGCAGGTCGTCGGGGTAGACGCCGAACTTGCGGCTGGCCGTGCCGTCGCGCCGGGCGGGGCCCTCGCCGTAGGCCCAGGGGTACTTGACGCTCGCGTCGAGGCTGGCCCGCGTCAGGTTGAGGCCGGCGGGGACGCCGTCGAACCCGATCACCTTGGGCTCCAGCCGCGTGAGCAGGCGCAGGGTCTGCGCGTTTCCCTCGAAGCCGCCGATCGGCTCGGCGATCTCGGCCAGCGCCGTCTCGCCGTTGTGGCCGAAGGGCGGGTGCCCCAGGTCGTGGGTGAGGCAGGCGGTGTCGACGACGTCGGGGTCGCAGCCGAGCGAGCGGCCCATGCCGCGGCCCACCTGGGCCACCTCGAGGGAATGCGTCAGGCGGGTGCGTACGAAGTCGTCGTGCCCGGCGCCGAGCACCTGGGTCTTGGCGCCGAGCCGGCGCAGCGCGGAGGAGTGCACCACGCGCCCGCGGTCGCGTTCGAACGGGGTCCGGGCCTGCGACTTGGGCGGTTCGTTCACCCAGCGCTCGACGTCCTGCGCGCTGTACGACGGCGGGATGCTCTTCCCGAGGGCTTGCTCCACGCCCGCCACTCTAGTCACGCGGTCCGACATCCCGGAATCACGCGGTCCGCGGAGGCTCCGGAGGTACGGCCGGGGTCGTCGCCGGCGGAGGCAGGTCCCTGCCTCCGCCGCGCAGCGCTACTTGTTGTTGCTGTACCAGCTCAGGCCGCCGGGGAGGTTGATGGAGTGCTTCTTGGTCTTGGAGTTCCAGGTCCAGGGACCCACCTTGAAGCTCATCGACGACAGGCCCCGCTGCGTGATGTTGAACTTGAGCGGACCGAGCGACAGCCGCTTGCGATACCTGATTCCCATGGTGCCTTTGTTCCTCCCTGAGTCGGGCAAAGCGTACCGAACCGCGCTAGTCCGGCAAACCAAACCCAGGCACGTGTCAGACGTACAGGTCGCTCGGGTGACCTGTACGTCTGACACGTCGGTG
The DNA here is from genome assembly GCF_044389365.1 of Promicromonospora sp. NPDC019610. NCBI lineage: Bacteria > Bacillati > Actinomycetota > Actinomycetes > Micrococcales > Promicromonosporaceae > Promicromonospora > Promicromonospora sp. NPDC019610. The sequence continues at coordinate 377,656 of NZ_JBIRXX010000004.1, forward strand.
GGGCGTCAGTCGCGGGCCGACATCCAGGCGTCGCTCGCGCGCTGGACGTCGTCCGGCGTCACCGACTCCGCGACCGTCACGAAGTACCAGCGGTGGCCGAACGGGCAGCGCACCGCGGCCTGCCGGAAGCCCTCGAACCAGTCGGCGGGCTCGGCCAGGCTGCTCGCGCCGGCGTCGATCGCGCGGGCGTAGGCCGCGTCGGTGTCCTCGACCGGGATCGTGAAGCTCGCGTGCGTCGGGCCGCCCGGCTCGGGCGCCACCGAGTCGGGCGGGAACGCGCCGGCCACGGTGAAGGTCGACTCGCCCGCGGCGGACCGCAGGATCAGGTCGGAGTGGATCACGGCGTCGCCCGCGGTGATCACGTCGAGCGTCTCGGCCCCCAGCGCGGCCTCGTAGAAGGCGATGGCGGCGCGGGCGTCGGACACGGCGATGTTGGGGTGCAGGGCTGAGTTCCTCATGCCGTCGATGCTGCCCCGGCCCGGATGTGCCAGTCTTGGAAGAATGCGACAGGTGTTCGACGGCGAGACGGTCAGCAGCGCGCTCGATACCGGGCCCACCCTCGGCATCGTCGACCCCGTGCGGGCCCGCGACGCGTTCGCCCTGGCCCGCGTGGAACCGGCGGACGACCTCGCCGACCTCGTCGACTGGCACTGGGTGATCAGCTGGGACCTGCCGCCCGGCGTCGCGTTCACCCAGACCGTCATGCCGCACCCCGTGGGGCACGTGGTCGCGGAGCACGAGGGCCTGCTCGCCTATGCGATGCCCGCCGGCCTCTTCGTGCGCACGCTGACCGGCTCCGGCGCCGTGGTCGGCACCAAGCTGCGCCCCGGCGGCTATCGCGCCCTGCTCGGCCGCGCCGACCCCGGGGAGCGCGGCGCCGTCGAGCCCTTTCTCGGCCCGACGGCGGCGCGCGCCAACGACGACGCCGTCGCCCAGGCGGCGGCCGGGCAGCCCGACGCCGCCGTCCGGACGCTGACCCCGCTGCTCCGGACCGCCGCCGAGCGGACACGAACGCCCCGGTCGACCGCGGCGCTCGCCGCGCTGGGGGAGGCGTTCGCCGTGCTCGTCGACGCCGTGCCGGGCACGTCCGTCGCCGCGCTCGCCGGCGCGCTCGGCACCACGCCACGCTCGCTGCAGCGGCTGTTCGCCGACTGGGTGGGCGTGAGCCCCAAGTGGGTGCTGCAGCGGCACCGGGTGCACCGCGCCGCCGAGCTGCTGGGCCGCGACCCCGACCTGGACCTGGCGGGGCTGGCCGCCGCCGTCGGCTACTACGACCAGGCGCACTTCACGGGAGACTTCGTCCGCGCCGTCGGCGTGCCGCCGGGGGAGTACGCGCGGACGTGCCGTCGGGGCGCCCGGCAGCGGGCATAGAATTCCGACGTGGCCGGGCTGATCAGACGCGAGGATGTGGACCAGGTCCGCGAGCGCGCGCGGATCGACGAGATCGTCTCGGCGCACGTGACCCTCAAGCCCGCCGGGGTGGGCGCGCTGGTGGGGCTGTGCCCCTTCCACGACGAGCGGAGCCCGAGCTTCAACGTGCGCCCCAGCGTGGGCCGGTACCACTGCTTCGGGTGCGGCGAGGGCGGTGACGTCATCGAGTTCGTCATGAAGATGGACGGGCTGAGCTTCACCGAGGCCATCGAGTACCTCGCGGGCAAGACCGGCGTGCAGCTCCGCTACGAGGAGGGCGGCACCGCCCGCCCGCGTGAGGAGCCGGGTCGGCGGCAGCGGCTGCTGGACGCGCACCGCGTGGCCGCGGAGTTCTACGCGGAGCAGCTCATGGGGCCGGACGCGTCGGCGGCGCGCACGTTCCTCGCGGAGCGCAGCTTCGACCGGTCGGACGCCGAGCGGTTCGGCGTCGGGTTCGCGCCCAAGGGCTGGGACGCGTTGCAGCGGCACCTCCAGGGCCGGGGCTTCACGCAGGCGGAGCTGGTCGCGAGCGGGCTGATGTCGCAGGGGCAGCGCGGCATCTACGACCGGTTCCGCGGCCGGGTCATGTGGCCCATCCGGGACGTGACGGGTGCCGTGATCGGGTTCGGCGCGCGGCGCCTGTTCGAGGACGACCAGGGCCCCAAGTACCTGAACACCCCCGAGACCAGCCTCTACAAGAAGTCGCACGTGCTGTACGGGATCGACCTCGCCAAGCGGGAGATCGCCAAGGGCAAGCGCGTGGTGGTGGTCGAGGGGTACACGGACGTCATGGCGGCGCACCTGTCGGGCGTGACGACGGCGGTCGCGACGTGCGGCACGGCCTTCGGCGCGGACCACGCCAAGGTGGTGCGGCGCCTGCTCGGTGACACGACGGCCGGGGGCGGCATGCAGCTCGCGTCCGGCGGCACCGTGGGCGGCGAGATCATCTTCACGTTCGACGGCGACGCGGCGGGCCAGAAGGCGGCCGAGCGCGCCTATGGCGAGGACCAGCGGTTCTTCGCGCAGACGTATGTGGCCGTCGCGGACGACGGCATGGACCCGTGCGACCTGCGCATGGCCCGGGGCCCGGAGGCGGTGCGCGCGCTGGTCGACGGCCGCAAGCCGCTGTTCGCCTTCGTGATCCAGGCGAAGATCAAGCAGTTCGACCTGAACACCGTGGAGGGTCGCGTGTCGGCCGTGCGGGCGGCGGCGCCGGAGATCGTGGGCATCCGCGACCGCAGCCAGCGCGACGGGTACATGCGCCAGGTCGCGGGCTGGATCGGCACGGAGATCGACGAGGTGCGCCGCGAGGTGGCGCGGGCGGCGTCGACGCCGTCGCAGCGGCGGCCTTCCCCGTCCGACGGCGCGCGGCCGGCGTCCGGCGCGACCCCGGTGGCCGACGGCGGCCGTCCGGGATCGGGTGGTGCGCCGGGTGCCGCGCAGCGCCTGCCCACCCCCGACCCGCGGGACCCCGTGGCGCGCGACGAGCGGCTCGCGCTCGTCGCGGTGCTGCAGTACCCGCAGCACGTGCCGGCGTCGTTCGACGAGCTCGGCGAGGACGCGTTCGCCGTGCCGGCCTGGCGTGCGGTGCACGGCGCGATCCGGGCGGCCGGGGGAGCTGCCGCGGGGCGCGAGCTGTCGGCGGCTCAGTGGGTCGCCGCGGTGTTGGAGCAGTCGTCCGAGTCGGTGGCGATCGTGGTCACGCAGCTCTCGGTGGCGTCGCTCCCGGAGGACCGGGAGGCGGCCGTCGCGGCGTTCGTCGAGGGCGTGGTGCGCCGCGTCGTCGACCTGGGCCTCAAGCGCCGGGTCGACGACGCGCGGAGCCGCCTGCAGCGGCTCGACCCCGCGGACGCCGAGACCTACAACTCCGCGTTCGCCGAGCTCCTGGCGATCGAGAGCGAACGCCGGGCGCTGCGCGAGAGCGCGTAGGAGCCGGGCTGCCGGCGCTCTCTTGGGGTGCTGGGCCTGAGGTCGGCACGTCTCTGGGGCGGTGGTGCTGAGGTCGGCAGTCTCCTGGGGCGGTGATTCTGGCTTCGGCACGTCTCTGGGGTGCTGGTGCTGAGGTCGGCAGTCTCCTGGGTGCCTGCCCCGAGGTTGGCACTCTGTAATGAGGTCGGCACAGGCCTGTGCCGACCTCATTACAGAGTGCCGACTTGGCTGGCTCCGGCTAGGAGAGTGCCGACCCGGTGCGCCTCCGGCTAGGGGACTGCCGACCTGGCTTGCCGGAGGGGTCAGGGGGCTACCGACTTGGTGGGCTCGCAGCCATGCGGCCGCCACTGTGACTGTCTCCTGGGGCGGTGGTGCTGAGGTCGGCAGTCTCCCGGGTGCCTGCCCCGAGGTCGGCACTCTGCATGGAGGTCGGCACAGGCCTGTGCCGATCTCGATGCGGATTGCCGACTTGGCTGGCTCCGGCTAGGGGACTGCCGACTTGGCTGGCTCCGGCTAGGGGACTGCCGACCTGGCTGGCTCCGGTCAGGGGAGTGCCGATCTGGTGCGTCTCCGGTTAGGGGAGTGCCGATCTGGTGCGCCTCCCGCCAGGGGGCTGCCGACCTCGCGGGCTCGCACTCAGGAGGCTGCCGACCTGCCGGAGGTCAGGCCGGTGACGGCGCCGGGTGGTCCCGGCCCAGCAGCTCCGCGTCCAGGGAGACTGCCGCGAGCTGGCCGGACGCCGCCGCCATGAGCACCGACGCCATCGGCCCCGGCATCGCCGCGGTGTGCGCCATGTCGCCCGCCGCGAACACGCCGGGCAGGCTGGTGCGGGCCATCGCGTCGACCTCGACGGCGCCCGACGGCAGCAGCGTCAGACCGAGCTGCTCCGCGAAAGGGGCCCGCTGGCCGAACTCGGCGGCGACGAAGATGCCACCCACCTCCTCGTCCGGCCCCTCCGCGAGCACGACGCGCGCGCCGTCGGCAGTACGCACGAGCTCCTTGACGGGCTCCGGCCGCACGGCCACCCCGGCGTCGGCCAGCAGCGTGCGGGTGTCGGCGTCGAGGTCGCCGCCGTCGGCCAGGACGGTCAGGCGGCTCGCGATGCGCTCCAGCAGGAACGCGACCCGGGCCACGTGCGGCCCGCTACCCAGGACGGCGACGGGCTTGCCGCTGAGCTCGTGCCCGTGGCAGTAGGGGCACACGGCGGCGACCGTGCCGAACAGGGGCTCGAGGCCGGGGATCGAAGGCAGGGTGTCGCGCAACCCGGTCGCGAGCACCACGGCGCGGGCCGGGACGGCGTCGGCGCCCAGCTCCACCCGGAACCCGGCGCCGTCCGGCACGACGGCGGTCGCGGCGTCCTCGCGGACCGTCACCGTCGCGTAGGCGGCGAGCTCGGCGCGGGCGACGGCGCGGAACTCGGCCGGGGGCCTGCCGTCGTTGGTCACCACGTTGTGCATGTGCTCGGCCGTGGCGTTGCGGTACTCGCCGGAGTCGAGCAGCAGCACGCGCCGGTGCATCCGGCCGAGCGTGAGCGCGGCCTGGAGGCCGGCGGGGCCGCCGCCGATCACGACGGCGTCGTAGGAGGTCAGGGGGTCTGTGGCGGACATGGCAGGGCTCCGTTTCCCGGTACGTCTTGCGGTACCACCCCAGGATGTGACTTCATGTTGACATGAAGTCAAGCGAGACCTGGTCGGTCGGCGAGACGGCCCGTCGGTTCGGGCTGGAGACCCACGTGCTGCGCTACTGGGAGGACGAGGACCTGCTGCGCCCGGCGCGCGACGGCGCCGGGCGACGGCGCTACGGGCGCGACGACGTCGTGCGGGTGGGCGTCATCGTGCGCAGCAAGGCCGCCGGCATGAGCCTGGAGCAGGTGCGCGTCATGCTCGACGCCGGAGCGTACGACCGGCACCAGGTCCTGGAGGCGCACATCGCCGACCTCGACCGTCGGATGGCCGACATGGCGGCGTCCCGTGCGATGACGGAGCATGCGCTGCAGTGCCGCGCGCACGACATCGCGACCTGCCCGGGCTTCCGCAAGCACGTCCAGGACGTGCTCGACGGCGTGCGGGAAGGTTTCGTCGTCACGCAGCCCGCGTGACCGTCACGCAGCCCGTGTGACCGTCACGCGGACCGCGCGAGCTTCGGGTTGTCGCGGGGGAGCAGCAGCACCGTCACGATCATCACCGCCGCGCAGGCCACGACGCACCAGAAGACCAGGTGCATCGCGTTCGCCAGGCCGGTCCCCTCGGGCGTGCCGTCCGCGCCGACCACCGTCAGGGCGTTGACCACCGCGCCGAGCGCGGCCACGCCGACGGCCTGCCCGATCGACCGGGCGAACATGTTGGTCGCGGTCACGGCGCCGCGCTCGCCCCAGCCCACGCTGTGCTGGGCGGCGAGCAGGGTGGGCACGGCCACGAGGCCCATGCCGATCCCGATGACGAACACGGCGGCCGAGATCTGCCACACGGCGGCGTCGGCGTCGAGCAGGAGGGTCATGAGCGAGCCGGCCAGGACGACCACCGCGCCGATGGTGCTGGTCCAGCGGAACCCGATCGCCAGGTAGACGCGGCCCGACAGCGTGGCCGCGATGGGCCAGCCGAGCGTGAGCGCGGCCAGCGCGAACCCGGCCACCAGCGGCCCGACGCCGAGCACGCCCTGCGCGTAGATCGGGATGTAGGTGGACAGGCCGAGCGTGATGACGCCGACCATCAGCGACGCCGCCGTCGACGCGCCCACGACGCGGCGGCGCAGCAGCCGCAGGTCGAAGATCGGGTGCGCGGTGCGCCGGGCGGACACGGCGAACGCGACGAGCAGCGCCACGGCCGCGACGAAGATGACGATCGACTGCACCGAGGCCCAGCCCCAGGCGTGGCCGCCCTCCAGCAGGCCCAGCACCAGCAGCGTGCTGCCGCCCGTGAGCAGCACCGCGCCCACGTAGTCGACGGGCTGACGCTCGCCGTCGCGCTCCTTCTCGTGGAACTTGAGCCAGATCGCCAGCAGGGCCACGGCGCCGATCGGCACGTTGACCCAGAAGATCCAGCGCCAGCTCACGAACTGGCTGAACACGCCGCCGAGGGTGGGGCCGAGCACCGAGGAGACGGCCCACACGCTGGCCATGTAGCCCTGCGTCTTGGCGCGCTCCGCAAGCGTGTAGATGTCGCTGGCGATCGTCATGGACATCGGCAGGATCGCGCCGGCGCCCAGGCCCTGCAGCACCCGGAACCAGATCAGGGCCGGCATGCTCCAGGCCACGGCGCACAGCACGGAGCCGAGCAGGAACAGCGCGATGCCCGCGAGGATCACGCGCTTGCGGCCGAAGACGTCGGCCAGCCGCCCGTACACCGGGACGGTCACGGCCTGCGCGAGCGTGTACGCGGAGAACAGCCACGGGACCTGCTCGAACGCGCCGAGGTCGCGCGCGATCGTGGTCGACGCGGTGGCGAGGATCGTGGCGTCGAGCGCCACGAGCGCCGTCGCGAGCATGAGCGCGCCGAGGATCGGACCACGGTCGCCGCGCAGGCCGAGCCGCGTGTCGGTGGTGGCGGTGGACGTCGCGGTCATGCCTGGGGTTCCGGGATGTGCTGCACGACACGTACAAGGTTGCCCGGGGCAGCGCCTATTCCCGGTCGGTCGTGGTTTATTCCCGGGTCGGTGCCTGGATCGGCCGGTTCAACCCTGTCGGTTGCCCGGCCAGCCCTCTGGAAGGATGTCGCGCCCGCCGTCGGGAACGACGTCGGCCAGGCGGCCCAGCGTCGCGAAGAACGCCTCGACGCCGGCCTCGCCGTCGCCGATCGAGTCCCGCAGCGTCCGGTCGAACGCGATCGCCGCCGACTTGAGCCGGCCGAAGAGCACGTCGCCGTCGGCGGTGACCTCGATGCGCTGCACCCGGCGGTTGGTCTCCTGGCGGCTGCGGACGATCAGGCCCTTGTCCTCCATGCCACGCAGGTGGTGCGTCAGAGTGGCCTCGCGGATGCCGACGGCGTGCGCGAGCTCGCGCTGGGTGGCGGGCGTGCCCTGGTGCAGGGCGAGCAGGATGTGCCAGACCTGCCAGCTCGCGCCCTGCTCGGAGAGCTGCGCGTCGAACGCCCGCATGACGCGGTGCACGGACTGCCACATGGCCACGGCGACCGGCACGGGGCCGGCCTGGCCCGGGTTCACCCCCGCCGCGGGGCCGTCTGGATCGCCGCCGGGCCGTCCGCTTGGTTGCATGGACGCAGGATAGTTCGGCCGTCCCCGAAATGCATTGACGCCTAATCCTTAGATGCCTAACGTTTGTCACCTGGAAGATCCGGTACCGACACGGAGGCTCGACGATGGCCACGCAGGACACCCCCAGCACCACCGGCACGACCAGCACCACCAGCACCACCAGCACCACCAGCACCACCAGCACCACCGCACATCTCTCGCCCGAGGCGCTCGCCGACGCCCTGGCCCCGCTCGCGGCCGCGCTCGGCGACCGCCTCCTCACCCCCGCGGCGGACGCGTTCGCCGACACGGCGGCCCTGTTCGTGGGCGGGCCGCCCCGCACCCCGGCCGCCGTCGCGCGCGTCCGGACCGCGGACGAGGTCGCGACGGTTCTCGCTGTCGCACGGGACGCGGGCCTGCCGCTCGCGGTCCGCAGCGGCGGGCACCACCAGGCCCGGCACGCCCTGGTCGACGGCGGGCTCGTGCTCGACCTGCGGCTCATGGACGGCGTCGAGATCGACACCGCGGCCGGCGTCGGGCGCGCGCAGGGCGGCGTGCTCGCGGGCGCGTACACGGCGGCGGCCGGAGCGCAGGGCCTGGCCACCGGGTTCGGCGACACGGCGACCGTCGGCGTCGGGGGCATCTCCCTCGGCGGCGGGATCGGCTATCTCAGCCGGCGCGACGGTCTCACGGTCGACAACCTGCTCGGCGCCGAGGTCGTCCTGGCGGACGGCAAGGTGGTCCAGGCCGACGCCGACAACAACCCGGACCTCTACTGGGCGCTGCGTGGCGGCGGCGGCAACTTCGGCGTCGTCACGCGGCTGGACCTGCGGCTGCGCGAGGTAGGCACGGTCACGGGCGGCATGATGATGTGGGAGCCCACCCCGGAGCGGCTGGCCACGGTGCTGCGGGCGTTCGCCGAGGGGCCGGAGGAGTTCTCCGGCATGGTGAACGTGATGCTCGCCCCGCCCGTGCCGATGATCCCGGCCGAGCTGCACGGCAAGCCCGTGCTCATGGCGCTGCTGTGCCACTCGGGCGCGGCGGAGGACGCCGCCGAGGTGTTCGGGCCGCTGCGCGCGCTGGGCCCGCTGCTCGACGGCGTCCAGCAGATCCCCTACACGGCGCTGTTCGAGGGGCCGGGCGGGCCACCCGCGGGCGGCGTCGGCGACGTGCGGACGGGGTTCCTGGGCCAGGGCGCCTGGGCACCCGACGAGGACTGGGCCGCCGCCGCGATCGAGGCGGTGTCCGGGGCGAGCGGGCCGTCCGCGGTCAACATCCGGCCCATGGGCGGCGCGATCTCCCGGGTGGACCCGGCGGCGACGGCCTTCGCGCACCGCGACCCGGCGTTCATGGTCTCGGTCGGCGGCACCGCGATGGCGCCCGACGCGCTGCCCGCGACCTCCGCCTGGGTCGCGTCGGCCGCCGAGGCCCTGGGCGTGCGCGGCCGCGGCTACGTGAACTTCATGGGCACGGCCACGGAGCAGGACGTCCGCAACGCCTACCCCGAGGCGACGCTGGCGCGGCTGCGCGAGGTCAAGCGGGCCTACGACCCGGGCAACCTGTTCGCGAGCAACCACAACGTGCGCCCGTGAGGCGTGTCAGACGCTCAGGTCACCCGGGTGACCTGAGCGTCTGACACGTCAGCGGGTCACGGGACCGTGTAGCCCGCCGTCCGGAACATCTCGTACCACTCGGCGCGCGTCAGCGGCACCTCGGAGCCGAGGGCGGCGCCCGCCACCCGCTCCGGGTTGGTGGTGCCCAGCACGACCTGCATCTGCGCCGGGTGGCGCGTGATCCAGGCGGTGGCGATCGCGATGGCCGGCACGTCGTACTTCTTCGCCAGCCGGTCGATCACGGCGTTCAGCTCGGGGTAGTCGGGCGAGCCGAGGAACACCCCGTTGAAGAACCCGGCCTGGAACGGCGACCAGGCCTGCACGGTGATGTCGTGCAGACGGCAGTAGTCCAGCGTGCCGGAGTCACGGCTGATCGACTGGTCCAGGTCCTGCATGTTCGCCGCCACGCCCTGCGCCACGAGCGGCGCATGCGTCACCGAGAGCTGGAGCTGGTTGGCCACGAGCGGCTGCGTCACGGACTTCTTCAGCAGCTCGATCTGGCCCGGCGTGTGGTTCGAGACGCCGAACGCGCGCACCTTGCCCGACGCCGACAGCTCGTCGAACGCCCGCGCCACCTCGTCCGGCTCCACGAGGGCGTCCGGGCGGTGCAGCAGCAGGATGTCGATGTAGTCGGTGCCGAGCGCGGCCAGCGAACCATCGACCGACTCGATCAGGTGCTCGTACGAGTAGTCGAAGTACGGCCCCTCGCGCACGATGCCGGCCTTGGTCTGGAGCACGATCTGCTCGCGCTCGGACGACGTGAGCTGCATGGCCTCGGCGAACCGGGTCTCGCAGCCGTGCAGGGCCGAGCCGTAGACGTCGGCGTGGTCGAAGAACGAGATGCCGGCGTCCCGGGCGGTCTTGACCAGGGTGCGCACCTCCTCGTCCGTCTTCTCCTGGATGCGCATGAGGCCCAGGACGACGTTGGGGACGGTGAGGTCCGTGCCGGGCAGGGTGAAGGTCTTCACGGGTTTCTCTCCTGTGGTGGGTGCTGTGGGTGGCTCGGGCCGGTCAGGTGGCTCGGGCCGGTCAGGTGGCTCGGGCCGGCTCAGGCCGCCGACAGGCGGGCGACCTCGTCGGCGGTGAGCGTCAGCTCGGACGCCTGGGCCGAGTCGCGGATGCTCTCCGGGCGTGACGCCCCCGGGATCGGCACGACGACGGGCGCCAGCGCGAGCTCCCAGGCCAGCGTCACGCGGAACGGGGACACGCCGTGCGCGTCCGCGATCTCCTGGAACGCCGAGTACTCGGCGCCCAGCTCGCCCGAACGGGCCAGCGAGATGCCGCCGAGCGGGCTCCACGGCAGGAACGCGATGCCGAGCTCGGCGCACAGCTCCAGCTCGGGCAGCGAGGACCGGAAGCGCGGCGAGAACTGGTTCTGCACGGACACCAGGCGGCCGCCCAGGATGTCGTTCGCCTCGCGGATCTGGTCCGGGTTCGCGTTCGAGATGCCGGCCAGCTCGATGACACCCTCGTCGAGCAGGTCGCGGATGGCGCCCACCGAGTCGCCGTAGGGCACGTTCGGGTCCGGCCGGTGGAACTGGTACAGGCCGATGGCCTCGACGCCGAGGCGCTTGGCCGAGGCCTTGGCGGCCTCCTTGAGGTATTCGGGCCGACCGTCCTTGGTCCACGAGCCGTCGCCGGGGCGCAGGTGCCCGCCCTTGGTGGCGACCAGCACGTCAGAGGTGTCGCCGCCGTAGGACCGCAGGGCCTCGGCGATGAGCTCCTCGTTGTGTCCCACCTCGTCGGCGAACTGGTGGTAGGCGTCGGCGGTGTCGATCAGGGTCACGCCGGCGTCGAGGGCGGCGTGGATCGTGGCGATGGAGCGCTCGCGGTCGGGCCGTCCCTCGATGGACATCGGCATGCCGCCGAGGCCGATCGCGGAGACGGAACGGCCGCCGATGGAACGGAGCTGCATGGTTTCTCCTCGTGTCGCAACGGGTTCGGACCAGAGACTAGGAACCGATAACCTAGAAGTCCAACAACTCCTCATCATCATTCCCAGAACTGGTCTTTCTTAATGGAACTGCGTCAGATGGAATACCTCGTGGCCCTGGCGGACGAGCGCCAGTTCACGAGGGCCGCCGAGCTCACCGGCGTCTCCCAGTCCGGGCTGTCCGCCGCCATCCGTAACCTCGAGGTCGAGCTGGGCACGCGGCTGTTCACCCGGACCACCCGGCGGGTCGAACCCACCGAGGCGGGCCTGGCGCTGCTGCCGTTCGCCCGTTCCATGCTCTCCTCCGCGACGGAAGCTCGCGATGCGGTGGTCCAGGTCTCGCGCGAGCTCGCGGGCACGCTGCGGGTCGGCTCGGAGCAGTGCCTCGGCGTCGTCGACGTGGCCACGCTGCTGGAACGCTTCCACCGGCGCTACCCGCGCGTCGAGATCGCCTTCCAGCAGGCGGGCTCGCACGAGCTGCTCGCGGGGGTGCGTGACGGCGAGCTCGACGCCGCGTTCGTGGCCACCGCCGACCACGTGGGCGTGCTGCCGCGCACCGTCCTGGGGGAGGAGCCGGTGGTCTTCCTCTGCCCGCCGGACCATCCGCTGGCGTCCCGCGCGGCCGTGGACCGGGGCGACCTGGGCGGTGAGAGCTTCATCGACTTCCACCCGTCGTGGGCGGTGCGGCAGATGAACGACGACGCCTTCGCGGCACGCGGGGTGCGGCGCCGGGTGCGGTTCACCGTCAACGACGTGCACACCCTGCTCGACCTGGTCGACCGCGGCCTCGGCGTCGCGCTGGTGCCGCGGCACGTCGCGGCCAAGCCGCAGGCGGCCCGCCTGGTCGCGCTCCCGGTCGCGGCGGACGGCGCGGCGAACTGGATCGTCTCGCTGGTCACGACCCCGGACCGCCAGGACTCCCCGGCCCCGCACCTCACGGAGCTCCTCACCGACCCCGATCGTTGAGTGCTGGCTATTTGTGCTCTCGAACCGTTTCGAGAGCACAAATAGCCAGCACTCAACGATCGGGGTCAGCAGGTGGTGGTGAGGGTGAGCCAGTCGGCCCGGTCGTTGTAGCCGCCGTCGCCCGCGTCGCCCACGTCGAGGGTCAGGTCGCGGACGCCCGTCACGTCCACGTCGAACGCGATCGCCTCGCCGCGCTCCACCAGGCTGCTGCTCCAGAGGGTCTCTCCGTCGCCGACGACGTCGAACGTCGCCGTGCCGCCCTCCGGCCCGACCGTGCCGACGACGTCGTCGATGCCGACGCTGCCGGTCAGCGCGGTGCACGCGCCCCCGAGGTAGTACCGGACGTGCGACGGGGTGGCGACGCCGATCCCGGTCTCGTGCACGACGCCGGCCACCGTGAGCGGGCTGCCACCGCCCACGCTCCGGTCGACCGTGGGCTCCATCCAGCCGCTGCTCGCGCTCACCCACGGGTGCCGCGAGAGCACGACGTCGCCGCCGGACGGCGCCGCGGGCGCGACCGTCACGTGGGACGGCGGCGTGGTGATCCGCCCGGAGGCGGACGAGACGGACGCCGTGACGTCGTAGCCGCCCGTCGCGGTCTCCGCCGGGACGGACACCGTGAACGCCACGGTCGCCGAGCCGCCGGGCCGCACCACCCGGGGCGCCGCACCGGCCGGGCGCGCCGACCAGCCCTCGGGCACCGCCAGCGTGACGTGCGGCGACCGCACGGCCGTGCCGCCGTCGTTGTGCAGCGTCACCTCGGTGGTCAGCCGGTCGCCGGCCGCGGCCAGCAGGTCGGTGGTGGGCGCTACGGCGTCGACCCCGACGGACGTGAAGACGGGCGGGGACGCGACCAGACGCGGGACGCCGCCCGGCCGGGTAGGCGTGATCCGCAGCAGCGCGGCGCCGTGCGCCGGGACCGCGGCGCGCACCGTGCCCGCGGACTGCGTGCGGGCGTCGGTCCAGGTGTCCAGCACCTCGAACGAGCGGCCGCGCAGGCCCAGGTCACGGGCGGTCGTGGCGACCTCGGCGGGCCGGTCGCCGCGGTTCAGCAGCGCGACGGCGACCGAGCCGTCGGCGAGCGGCTTGGCCCACGTCTCGGTGGTGCCGGCGTCGCCGACCCGGGTGCCCTGGACGCCGAGCCGGTCCTGGTCGATCGCCAGCACGTCCTCGTCGAGCAGGATGTCCATCGACTCCTGGCTGAGCGTGCGCGGGTCGCTGGAGATGACCAGCGGCGCGGCCGCGACGGTCCACAGCGACATCTGCGTGCGGAACTCCTCGGTGGTCATGCCGAGCTCCGGACCCAGGTAGTCCGGGTCGCTGAACCGACCCGGCCCCGCGACCTCCGGGTGCCGCGCGTTCGCGTCGAAGTTGCGCAGCACGTCCTTGAACTGGATCTGCCCCACGAACCCGACGTCGGTGTAGGTGCGCCACGACTCCGCGATCTCCGGCGCGTAGGTCCACGACCAGGTGGACTGCTGCTCCTCGGGATAGTCGCCCCAGTCGGGGGAGGTCACGGGGTTGCACAGGTTGAAGATCATCGGCCGGCCGGAGCTGTTGTCCCGCAGCGCCGCCGAGAACGCCGTGAACGCCTCCTGCGGGTCCAGGTCGGCGGTGATGCCGCACAGGAAGTCGACCTTGACGGCGTCGTACCCCCACTCCGCGAAGGTGTCGGCGTCGGTCTGGTAGTGGCCGCCGCTGCCCAGGCCGCACGTGCCCGGGATGTACGGGCCGGCGTCGGTGTAGATGCCGGCGCGCAGGCCGCGGTCGTGGATCTCGTCGGCCAGCGCCGCCATGCCGTCGGGGAACCGCGCGGGGTCGCCCTGCAGGCGGCCGTCCGCGCCGCGCGGGACGTCGGCCTGCCAGCCGCCGTCGAGCCACACGATGTCGTAGCCCGCGTCCGCGAGCCCGGACGAGACCAGGAAGTCGGCCACGTCCAGCACCTCGTCGGCGCTGAAGTCGCCGCCCAGGCCGTAGTAGGTGTTCCAGCCCTGGTAGGGCGTGGGGCTCGGGCTGTCGGACGCCGGGGTGGGCGCGGCGGGCGCGGGGCCGACGGGCGCCGGCCCGACGGCGGGCGTGGCCGGCGCCGCCGCGGCAGTCGCCGCCAGGCCGCTGGCCGCCAGGCCGGTCGCGGACAGGGCTGTCGTGAGCAGGGCGGCACTCGTTCTCGCCGCCCAGGTTCGTACGGTGAACATCCAGGGTCTCCTGACGTCGTCGTCGGCTCGGCCGGTGGGCCGAGGGGAGGGACCCGCCCAGCAAACCCCGGGCCAGGGCCCGACGGAATGCAGAGGACGACGCACCCACCTGGACGATCCGACGCGGAGGCAGCCGACGGCCCCGCCGCGTGATCGGCAGATTGTCGGGTGGTGGGGAGAATTTGAGGTGGTGGGGCACCGGGGGGGGCGGCCCCCCGGACATATTGCGCCCCCCCACCCGGCGCACCCCCCCCCCCCGGGGCGGCCCCGGGGGGGGGGGCCCCG
>NZ_JBIRXX010000004.1:392184-617736 GCF_044389365.1 Promicromonospora sp. NPDC019610
GCGGCGGCCGCCCCCGCCCCCCGCCGTGTTACGGCCTGTTGGGGGGTGGGGCCCCCTATTTGCGGGGGCGCGCCCCCCGGGCCCCCCCCCCACCTAAATTCCCCCCCACCACCCACCGGCCTACCCAGACCGCACGGGAGCTCAGCGGTCGTGGAGGCCGCGGCGGAAGTCCGTCGGGCTGCACGAGTGGACGCTGCGGAACTGCCGCGAGAAGTAGAACGGGTCCGGGTAGCCCACCGAGCGCGCGATGTCGGCGACGGGCAGCTCCGTGGTGATGAGCAGCTCGCACGCGCGCGCCATCCGCAGCCGCTTGACGTACTCGACCACGCCGCCGCCGGTCGCCGCCCGGAACCGCGCGGAGAAGTGCGACGTGCTCAGCCCGAACCGGCGGGCGAGCGCCGCCACCTCGACGACGGCGTCCAGGTGCGTGCGCAGGTACTCCTGCGCGGCCCGGACCGGTTCGCCGCGTACCGGGCTGCCCGCGGCGGCGTCGGCGCCGATCTGCGCGAGCACCGACCACGCGGCGCCCGCGCAGCGCAGCAGGCTGGGGTAGGTCTCGTCGGTCTCCAGGGCGTCGACGACGCGTTCGAGGTCGGCGACGACACGCACCAGGTCGTGCACCTCGACGACGGCGACGTCGTCCGGCCCGGCGTGCCCGGCGAGGTGCTGCTCGAACTCGGCGGCGTCGTCGCCCCGGACGTGCATCCACCAGATCGTCCATGGGTCGTCGTCGTCCGCCCAGTACTCGTGGGGCACGCCCGCGGGGATGACGAGCGCCTGAGCAGCGCCGATACGGTGCAGGCCGCCCGGGGTGCGGCACCAGCCGCGCCCGGCGGAGGACACGATGACGATGGTGCCGACGGCACCCGTCCGGCGCACCCGCCCGTGGTTCGTGGCGTGCGGAAAATAGCCCGCGTCCGTGACCAGCAGGCGCGAGGTGGGGCCCGCCTTCGACGTCGCGCGGACCACGGTGGTCGGCAGCACGCGCAGGCGCTGCCCGGGGAAGCCGTCACGGATGCGCACCCCTGGAGGGTAGCGCCGTCCGCCCGTCCGCGTCAGGGGGCCGCCGCGCGCCCGGGAATCGTCGAATCGTCCAGGCAAGTTCGTCGATACGTCGCTTCCGGGGCGCCCGGGAGGTTCGTAGCGTCGGACCCATGCTCGATGTGGAGTCCGTGCTCGACCTTCCCGCCCGGCCCGACGACCTGGCCGGCCGGGCCGCGGCCGCCTGGCAGGCGCCGCTCACCCTGACCACCTACGAACCCCTGCCGCCCGACCGGTTCCCGGCGTACCTGGACCGGCGCGTCTACCAGGGCTCGTCCGGCCGCGTGTACCCCCTGCCGTTCCACCACCAGATCGCCGACGAGCCCCACCCGCGCGACTGGCAGGCGGTGCACCTGGAGAACGAGTGGCTGCGCGTGGTCGTGCTGCCGGAGCTGGGCGGCCGCATCCACGTGGCGCGCGAGCGCGGTAGCGGCCGCGACTTCTTCTGGACGAACCCCGTGATCAAGCCCGCGCTGGTGGGCCTTGCGGGGCCGTGGGTGGCGGGCGGCGTGGAGCTCAACTGGCCGCAGCACCACCGTCCGGCCACCTACCTGCCGGTCGACGTCGAGATCGAGGAGGAGCCGGACGGCGCCGTCGTCGTCTGGTGCTCCGACCACGACCCGTTCACCCGGATGAAGGGCATGCACGGCGTGCGGCTGCGCCCCGACAGCGCGGTGCTGGAGCTGACCGTGCGGCTGTACAACCGCAGCGAGCTGCCGCAGTCGTTCCTCTGGTGGGCCAACGTGGCGGCCAAGGTCGACGACGACTACCAGTCCTTCTTCCCGCACGACGTCACCTACGTGGCCGACCACGCCCGGCGCGCGATCACCGCGTTCCCGCACGCGGACCGTCCCTACTACGGCATCGACTACCCGGCGCTCGCGGACCGGGGCGGCGACCGTCTGGACTGGTACCGCAACATCCCGGTGCCCACCTCGTACATGTGCCTCGCGAGCGACGAGGAGTTCTTCGGCGGCTACGACCACGCGGCCCGGCTCGGCTTCGTGCACGTCGCCGACCGCGCCCTCTCGCCCGGCAAGAAGCAGTGGACCTGGGGCAACGCCCCGTTCGGCCACGCCTGGGACGCCAACCTGGCCGACGACGGCTCGCACTACGTCGAGCTCATGGCCGGCGTGTTCACCGACAACCAGCCCGACTTCGCGTACCTGGCCCCGGGCGAGACCAAGGTCTTCTCCCAGTACTGGTACCCGTTCCGTGACGTCGGTCCGGTGGACCGGGCCACGCTCGACGCCGCGGTCCGGCTGGAGCGGTCGGGTCCGGGCGGGGTCGACGGCGCGGAGCCGACGACGGCGCGCGTCGGCGTCGTCGTGCCGCGCCCCCTGGACGATCTGACGGTCACGCTCTCGGCCGACGGCGCGGTGCTGACCACCGCCGTCGTCGCCGCGGACCCGACCCGCCCGGCCCTGCTGACCCACGACGTCCCCGCCGGCACGGGACCCCTCACGGTCACGGTGACCCACGGCGACCGGACCCTGGTCACGTGGACCGAGACCCCGGTCGGCGCGCCCCGTGACCAGCCCGAGCCCGATCCCGCCGAGGAGCCGCCCGCCCCCGACGAGGTCGGCACGGTGGAGGAGCTGGCGCTCGTCGCTGCGCACCTCGACCTGTACCGGCACGCCACGCGCTCGCCCGAGCCGTACTGGCACGCGGCCCTGGAGCGGGACCCGGGGCACGTGGAGAGCCGGGTGGGCCTGGCCCGGCGCGCCTACGTGGCGGGTGACACGGAGGCAGCGCGCGACCACCTGGAGCGCGCCGTCGCGCGGCTGACCCGCCTGCACCGCAGCCCCCGCGACACCACGGCGGTCTACCTGCTCGGGCTGGTCCGCGAGGAGCTCGGCGACGACGCGGGTGCCTACGACGCCTACGCGCAGGCCGCCTGGTCCCGGGCCTGGCGGGCCGCCGCCGGCTACCGGATGGCGCGGCTCGACGCGCGCGCCGGGCGGTACGCCGCCGCCCTGGACCGGCTGGCCGACGTGCGCCGCACCGAGCCCGACCACCTCCAGGCGCTCGCGCTGAGCGTGGTGTGCCACGGGCGCCTGCGGCGGCACGCCGACGCGGCGGCCACCCTCGCCGCCGCCCGCGCCCTCGACCCGCTCGACGCCTGGCTGCGGCACCTGGACGGGCAGCCCGCCAGCGGCGACGCCCAGACCCTGCTCGACGTCGCGATCGAGCTCGCCGGGGTGGGGGAGCACGACGCCGCGCTCGCCTGCCTCGACGAGGCGGAGGCCCGCGAGGACCACCGGCCCGCCGGGCAGACCGCCGTCCGGCCGCTGCTCGCGTACCACCGCGCGCACGTGCTGCAGTTGGCCGGGCGCGCGGACGAGGCCGTCGCCGAGCGGACCCGGGCCCGCGGGGTGGACGCCGCGTGGTGCTTCCCGGGTCGGCTCGCCGACGCCGCGGTGCTGCGCGAGGCGGCTGACACCGACCCGTCCGACGCCCGTGCGCGGTCGCTCCTGGGCCACTGGACCTACGCCGCCGGACGCCGGGCCGACGCGCTCGCGCTGTGGCGCGCGGCCGTCGCCCTCGACCCGTCCGACGCGGTGGCCTGGCGGAACATCGGCCTGGCCGCCGTCAACCACGAGCGGGACCTGGCCGCCGCGGCCGACGCCTACGACCGGGCGTGCGCCGTCGCGCCCGACGACGCGAGGCTGCGGTACGAGCGCGACCAGCTCGCCGCACTCACGGGGGTCGGTCCGGGGGAGCGGCTCGAGGCGCTGCTCGGGGGTCTCGACAGGCTCGACCAGCGGGGCGGCGGTCTCGACCAGCGGGGCGGGCCTCTCGACCGCGACGACCTCGCCGTCGAGGCCCTGCACCTCCTCGTCACGGAGGGCCGGGCCGCCGAGGTCCTGACGCTCCTCGGCGGACGCCGCCTGCACCCGTGGGAGGGCGGCGAGGGCCAGGCCCTGCTCGCCTGGGACCGCGCGCAGACCCACCGCGCGCTGGACGCCCTCGCGGAGGGGAGGCCCGCGGACGCCGTCGGGCACGTGCGGGCGGCCCTCGCCCCGCCGCCCACCCTGGGCGAGGCACGGCACCCGCTGGCGAGCACGGCGAACCTGCACCTGCTCCTGGGCGACGCGCTCGCGGCGGCCGGCACCGACGCGGTGGCCGGGACGGAAGAGGCACAGGACGCCTGGCGCACCGCCGCGACCCAGCGTGGCGACTTCGTGGAGATGAGCACGCAGGAGCACGGTGAGCAGACCTTCTGGACGGTCCTCGCCCTGCGCCGCACCGGCGAGACCGCCGCCGCCGACGACCTGACGGCGTCGCTGCGCGCCTACCGCGACGCGTACGCCGTCGAGGTGCCGCGCGTGGACTACTTCGCCACCTCGCTGCCCGACCTCCTGCTGTTCGAGGAGGATCCGCTGCGGGCCCGCGACCGGCGCGTGCTCGTGCTGGACGCGCAGCTCGCGCTGCTGGCCGGCGACACCGCGACGGCCGAGGCCCTGCTGGAGCGCCCGGAGCTGGCGGCGTCCCGCCACGCGGCCGACCTGCGGCACGCCGTCGCCCGCCGCGGCGAGGCGCTGCTGCACGGGCCGGCCGCCGTCGTCGGGGAGGCTGTGGACCAGGCCCGGGGAAACTGACGGGCGCGGACCTACCCGCGCCCGTGATCTGAGCGGTACCAGGATGCGCCAACGAGGGCGCACGAAGGAGGAACAAAGATGTCCAAGCGAACGATCACCCGCCGCGAGCTGCTCGCGGGCGGTATGACGCTGGGTGCGGCGAGCCTGCTGGCCGCGTGCGTCGGGACGACGTCGGGCGGCAGCGGGGGTGGCGGGGGCGGCGCGAGCTCCGGCCTCGTCACCCTGCAGAACTCGATCCAGGACGCCGACCCGAAGGCCGCCCTGGAGGCGCTGGTCAAGGCCTACCCCGGCGGCGACGTGACGATGAACTCGGTAGCCACGGAGCAGTTCCGGGCGCAGCTGACGAACTACCTGCGCTCCGGCGACTCGCCCGAGGTGCTGAGCTGGTACGCCGGGTCCGTGGCCCGGTCCTACGCCGAGGAGGGCCTGCTGCTCGACGTGTCGCCGCTGTGGGAGGGCGACGGCCCGTGCGCCGGGTACTCCGACGCGCTGCGCAGCCTGTCCAGCGACGCGTCCGGCAACCAGATCTTCGTGCCGACCAGCTACTACTGGTGGAGCGTCTTCTACAAGAAGTCGGCGTTCGAGAAGTGGGGCGTGGAGCCGCCCACGTCGTGGGACGAGTTCCACGCGTTGTGCGAGAACCTCAGCGGCCAGGGCATCGTGCCGCTGACCAACGGCCTGTCGTCCACGCCGTGGATGGCGTCGGGCTGGTTCGACTACCTGGACCTGCGGATCAACGGCGCCCAGTACCACCGGGAGCTGCTGGCCGGCGAGCACGCCTTCAACGACCCCGAGGTCGTGGCCGTCATGGAGGAGTACAAGCGGCTCATCCCGTACTTCGACAAGAACGCCGCGTCGTACACCGCGCAGGACGCGGCGACGCCCGTGGCCCAGGACAAGTCGGCCATGTACCTGGTGGGCGCGTTCGTCTCCGGCTACTTCCCCGAGGACCAGCGCGACGACCTCGACTTCTTCTCGGTCCCGGTCATCAACGACTCGGTGCCGACGGCGGAGGAGGCCCCGACCGACGGGTTCTTCGCCGCCGCCCGGAGCGACAACCACCAGGGCGCGCTGGACCTGCTGAGCTACCTCGCCTCCGCCGACTCGCAGCAGCAGTACATCGAGCAGTCCAAGTCCGCCAACCTGCCTACCTCGCCCGACGTCGACACCACGTCGTTCAGCCCGCTGGTGCAGAAGGGCATCGAGCTGCTGAACAACACCGAGGAGATCACGCAGTTCTTCAACCGCGACTCCTCGGACGCGCTCCAGGCCACCGCCGACACCGCCCTGACCAAGTTCCTCGCCGACCCGGGCTCCATGAAGAAGACCCTCGACGAGTGGCAGACGGCGGCCGAGGGGGTCTTCGCGTCGTGAGCGCGCAGCCGTCCACCGCGACCCGCCGCCCGAACCGGTTCGCCCGCGTCCCGCTGCTCGTCTGGGTGTTCCTGCTGGTCCCGTTCGTGGTCGAGCTGTTCTGGGTGTTCTGGCCGGCGGCCAACTCGTTCTCGCTCGCCCTGACCCGATGGGACGGGATCGGCCTGGCCGAGCCCGTGGGCCTGCAGAACTTCCGCGACCTGGCCGCCGACCCGATCTTCCTGACCGCCCTGCGCAACAACGTGATCTGGGTGCTCGGGTTCGGCGGCCTGTCCGTGGTGGGCGGCCTCGCCCTCGCGGTCACCCTGAACAAGCCCGGCCCGATGGTGAGTCTCTACCGCAGCGCCATCTACCTGCCGATGGTCGTCTCGCTCGCCGTCAGCGGCCTGTTCTGGCGCGTCATGTACGCGCCCGACGGGCCGATCAACGGCACGCTCGGTCTGCTCGGTCTCGAGCACCTGGAACGCCAGTGGCTCGCCGACCCCGCCGTCGCCCTCTGGGCGGTGCTCATCGCCGCCGTCTGGCGCCAGGTCGGCTACATCATGGTGCTCTACCTGGCCGGCCTCAAGGGCACCGACGGCACGCTGGAGGAGGCCGCCGCCGTCGACGGCGCCAACGCGTGGCAGCGGTTCTGGCGCATCGTCATGCCACAGCTGCGCGGCGTGAACATGGTCGTCTTCGCCGTGACCGTCATCGACTCGCTGCGCACCTTCGACATCGTCTGGGCGATGACCCGCGGCGGGCCCTACAACGAGACCCAGCTGCTGAGCACCTACATGTTCCAGCAGGCCTTCACCACGGGGAACCTCGGCTACGCCTCGGCCATCGCCGTGGTCATCTTCGCCCTCGCGATCGGCTTCATCATCACCTACCTCGCCCGCCAGGCCCGGACGGAGGACTGACATGTCAGCACTCGCCCCACCCGCCGCCGGCGCACCCGCGGCGGTCCGCGAACGGCCCGCTCCCCGGCTGCGCCGGCCCAGGCCCGCCCGCTCGCCGTGGCTGCACGTCGCGATGGTCCCGGTCACGCTGCTGTGGCTGAGCCCCATCGTGTTCGTCCTGTTCGTCGCGGTGCGCTCCTACGACGACATCGCGGGCCGCGGCCTGGGCGCCCTCCCGGCGTCGTTCAGCCTCGACGGCTTCACCACCGCCCTGACCGCGGGCGGCGTGCTGCGCTCCCTCGGCAACAGCGTGCTCGTGACCGTCTGCGCCGTGATCCTGTCCCTCGCGCTGTCGTCGTTCGCCGCGTACGCCCTGAGCCGGTTCGACATCCCGTTCCGCCGGACCATCCTGCTCACCATGCTCGCCGGCAACCTGCTGCCCCCGCAGATCCTGCTCGTGCCGGTCGCGTCCATCACCGAGGCCATCGGCATCGGGGACACGCTCACCGCGCTCGTCGTGGTCCAGGTCGGGTTCGGCATCGGCTTCTACACCTTCGTGCTGCACGGGTTCATGCGCAGCCTCCCGAACGAGGTCTTCGAGGCCGCGCGGCTCGACGGCGCCGGCCCCGGCGGCATCTTCTGGCGCATCGTGCTGCCCCTGTCGCGGCCGTCGCTGGCGGCGCTCGCGGCCCTGGCCACCACCTGGATCTTCAACGACCTGATCTGGGCGATGACGGTGCTGCGTACCGAGGCGAAGTTCCCGATCACCGCGGCCCTGCTCAACCTGCAGGGCGGGTTCTCCAGCGCGTGGAACGTGGTCGCGGCAGGCTCCCTGATAGCGGCCGTGCCCACGGCGATCGTGTTCTTCCTGTTCCAGAAGCAGTTCGTGTCCGGCCTTCTCGTAGGAGCCAACAAGTGACCTGGATTCTTCCGACCCGGTCGGGTCAGTACGTCGTGGGCGAGGCGCCGCGCGGGGCCGGGCTGGTCGCCGTCGGCTGGGGGCCGGGTGCCGACGGGGCGGTGCCGCCCGTGGCGGCGACGTCGTCCTTCGAGGCGGACCTGGACCTGCTCCCGCTGGAGGCCACGGCGCTCGGCACGCGCAACGTGCACGGCGCGGAGCTCGTGGTCCGGCGCGCGGACGGCGTCCGGGGGGCGCGCCTCGCCGTCTCCGGCGAGGTCACGCTCACGCGGGACGACGACGGCGGCACGCACCTGGTCTGCCCCCTCGCCGACGAGGTGCTCGGCCTCGGCGTGACCCTGCACGTCAGGACCCACCCGGCCCACGACGTCGTGGAGAAGTGGGCTCGGCTGGACAACCGTTCGGAGCAGCCGATCGAGGTGCTGCGGGGCTGGGGCGGGGCGTTCACCGTGCCCACGTCGGGCGGGGCCCGCGTGGATCTGCTGGGCGGGGCGTGGTCGCGGGAGTTCACGCCGTTCCGCGCCGCGCTCGGGGCGGGCACCCTGAGCATCGGCAGCCGGCAGGGCATCACGTCGCACACGTACGCGCCGGTCGTGACGGTCGTTCCCGCCGGAACGGACGGGGGCGTCCGCTCCGCCGGAACGGACGGGGTGATCCGCTCCGCCGGAACGGACGCCCCCGTCCGCTACGGCGTCGCGCTCGCGTACAGCGGCTCGTGGCGCATGGCCCTCGACGCCGTCCCGTTCGCCGACCACGTCCGCGTCTCGGCCGGGCCGGACGACGAGTCGGGCATCCTCCCGCTCGCCCCCGGCGCCGCACTGACGACCCCGGTCCTGGCGGGCGTGCGGGTCGAGGGGGACGCCGACGACCTCGCGCAGGCCTGGCACGAGTACGAGGCGACCCTGGCCCGCACCCGCGGCCCCGAGCACCGGCCCGTGGTCTACAACTCGTGGTTCGCCACGACCTTCGACGTGCGTGTGGAGCACCAGCTCCGGCTCGCCGCGGCGGCCGCACAGGTGGGCGCGGAGGTGTTCGTGGTCGACGACGGCTGGTTCCGCGGGCGCACCACCGACCGGGCGGCGCTGGGCGACTGGGAGGTCGACACCGAGCGGATCCCGGGCGGGCTCGGGCCGCTCGCCGAGGGCGTCAGGAAGCTCGGCATGCGCTTCGGCCTGTGGGTCGAGCCGGAGGCCGTGAGCCCCGACAGCGACCTGTACCGCGCGCACCCGGACTGGGCGCACCACGTCGACGGCCGCCCCCTGGAGACGCTGCGCCACCAGTACATGCTGAACCTCGGCCTGCCGGAGGTGGAGGAGTGGGTGCTCGGCACGCTGCGCCGGCTGCTCACCGACACCGACATCACGTACCTCAAGTGGGACATGAACCGATCCATCGCCGACGGCGGGCGCACCGCCCCGGGCGGCGACGACTGGTCCTGGCGGCACACCCAGGCGTACTACCGGGTGCTCGACATGCTGCGCGCCGAGTTCCCGCGGGTCACCGTCGAGGGCTGCGCGGGCGGCGGCGGCCGGATCGACCACGCCGTCCTCGCCCGGACCGACGTGGTCTGGCCCAGCGACGAGACGGGGCCGCGCGACCGGCTCGCGATCCAGCACGGGTTCCTGGGCGTGCTGCCCGCCTGGACCATGAGCTCCTGGGTCACCGACCTGCCCGACCAGCTCGACCCCGACCGGGAGAGCGCGCCGGCGAGCCTGGAGTTCCGGTTCGTGGTCGCCATGGCGGGGGTGCTCGGCATCGGCGCGGACCTGCTGGCCTGGGACGAAGCGACCCGCGAGCGGGCGGCGTCGTTCGTCGACCTCTACCGCTCGATCCGTCCGGTGGTGCACACTGGGCGCGTCCGGCGGCACGGCGCCCCGGCCGACCCGGCGTGCGCGGTGCAGTACACCGGCCCGGACACCGTGGTGGTGCTGGCCTGGCGGCGGGCCGGTGCCGCGGGACTCACCGTGCACCTGCGCGACCTGGACCCGGACGCGCGGTACCGGGTCCGGGGCGCGGACGCCGTGCGGACGGGCGCGGCGCTCGCGGCCGACGGCCTGGACGTGCCGTGGACCTGGCAGGACTGCGACGTCGTCCTCCTGGACCGGGTGTGACGGCGCTGGGCACGCGGCGGCCGCTCGCCGTCCGCACCGACCCGGCCCTGGGCGGCCGCTGGACCTCGCTGGCCACGCCGGAGCGCGAGTGGCTCTGGCGCAACCCGCGGGTCCCGGCGGCGGCCCGGGCGGGCGTCGCCCCCGGCGACCCGTTCGTCGACGCCGGCGGCGGCGAGGAGTGCCTGCCCACGATCGGCGGCCCGAGCGACCACGGCGAGGTGTGGTCCAGGCCCTGGTCGGACGGCGGCGACGGCGCGGCGCGCGTCCGGGCCGGGAACCTCACCCTGACCCGCCGCCTCCGCGCGGACGACGGCGTGGTCCGCGCCCGCTACACGATCGACGGCCCGCCCGGCGCGGGGCTGCTGCACGCGGTGCACCTGCTGCTCGACCTCGGTCCGGACGCGCGCCTGGAGGTCCCCGGCCGCCCGGACACCCTCGTGGTCGAGTGGCCGGAGCCGGGCGCGACGCGGGCCAGCACGTGGCCCGACGGCAGGGGGGTGCCGCTCGACGTCCTCGGCCCGGACGACGGGACCGCCCGGTGCGCCGTGGTCGCGACCGACCGGCTCGACGTCGTGGACGGTGCCGACCGGCTCGCGCTGCGCTGGGGCGTGGCGCGGGGGTACGCCGCCCCGGTGTCGCTGGTGGTGTGGCGCAACCTCGGCGGCTGGCCGGACGACGGCCCGTACCGGTCGGTCGGCGTCGAGCCGATGCTCGGAGCGGAGACCAACCTCGACCGCGCAACCCCGGACCGGCTGGCCCACCTGGACGGGCGCGGCCGGCTGGAGTGGTGGTTGGACGTGAGCGGAGGCGCACAGAATCTTCCACTGTAAGAATTTCGTCGCTACGATCGTCGGCGGTACTCAGCGACGCGGCCGCAACGGGGTGGCCGGGGAGAGGCCGTGCCGAACGAAGGAGTTCCATGCCGACGACGCCTGCGACATCCGTACAGCTCTACTCGGTCCGAGACGCGGTAGCTGACGACCTGGACGGCGCGGTGGCGCGCCTGGCCGAGATCGGCCTGCGGCACGTGGAGCCGTACGCCTTCCACGAGCGCACCGACGACTACCTGCGGGCGTTCGCCGCGACGGGCGTGACCGCGCCGTCGGGCCATGCGCCCGTGCTCGCGGCGGAGACCCCGGAGGCGATCTTCGACGCGGCCGGCACCCTGGGGATGGCGACCGTGATCGACCCGTTCCTGCCCGCCGAGGAGTGGCAGACCGCCGACCAGGTGGCGCGGCTCGCGGAGCGCGTGAACGGGCTGGCGGAGCTGGCCGCGCAGCGCGGGCTCGAGTTCGGGTACCACAACCACGCCTGGGAGCTGGGCACCCGCCTGGGCGACCGGCACGCCCTCGAGGTGTTCGTCGAGGACCTGGCGCCCGGGGTGGTGCTGGAGGTCGACACCTACTGGGCGGCCGTCGGGGGAGCGGACGTCCCGGCGCTGCTTGCCGCCCTGGGCGAACGGGTGCGCCTGATCCACGTGAAGGACGGCACGCTGGACGGCGACGTGGAGCGGCAGCAGCCGGCCGGCGCGGGCGAGGTGGACGTGCCGGCGATCCTGGCGGCGGCCCCGGCGGCGACCCGGGTGATCGAGTTCGACGCCTACGGCGGGGACGTGTTCGAGGGCATCGCGCAGTCCCTGGCCTGGCTGTCGGAGCACGACCGATGAGCGCGGCGGGCGCGGGTGTGGCGGGTGTCGCCGGCGTCGGCATCGTCGGGGCCGGCAACATCTCGACCCAGTACCTGGAGAACCTGACACGGTTCGCCGACGTCGAGGTGCGGTTCGTCGCGGACCTCGACCTCGCGCGCGCCGCCGAGCGGGCCCGGGAGTACGGCGTGCCGGCGTCGGGCAGCGTGGACGAGCTGCTGGCCCGGGACGACGTCGACGTGGTCGTGAACCTGACCGTCCCCGCGGTGCACACCGAGGTGGGGCACCACATCCTGGCGGCCGGCAAGCACGTGTGGAGCGAGAAGCCGGTCGCGCTCGACGCCGACGGCGCGGCCGCGCTGCTGGCGGACGCCGAGGCGCGCGGCCTACGCGTCGCGTGCGCCCCGGACACGGTGCTGGGCGCCGGCATCCAGACGGCGCTGCGGGCGATCGCGCGCGGCGACATCGGGGAGCCGCTGACGGCGACCACGATGTTCCACGTGCCCGGGCCGGAGTCGTGGCACCCGAGCCCCGACTTCCTGTTCGCGCACGGCGGCGGCCCGCTGTTCGACATGGGGCCGTACTACGTGACCACGCTGGTGCACGTCCTCGGCTCCGCGACCCGGGTCCAGGCCGTGGCCTCCACCTCCCGCCAGACCCGCACCATCGGCAGCGGCCCCCGGGCGGGCGAGGTGTTCCCCGTCGAGGTGCCGACCCACCACGCGGCGATCATCGAGTTCGGCGAGGGACGCTCGGCGCAGTCGACGTTCTCGTTCCAGCACGCGCTGCCCCGCAGCGGGTTCGTCGAGGTCAACGGCACGGAGGGCACGATCGTGCTGCCCGACCCGAACGGGTTCGACGGCGCCTCCTCCCTGTGGCGCTACGGCTCCGACGAGCCGACGGCGCTCCCGGCGTCCGGCCCGCAGTTCGGGCGCGGGGCCGGCGTCGTCGACCTGGTGCGCTCGATCCGCGACGGCGGCACCGAGCGGGCGTCGGGCGCGGTGGCGGCGCACGTCCTGGACATCCTGCTCGGGATCCGGGACGCTGCCGCGGCCGGGCAGCCGGTGAAGATCACGTCGGACGTGTCACCGATCGCGCCCCTGCCGGAGGGCTGGGACCCGGCGGAGGCGACGGGGTAGGGGCCGGCGGGCTGGCGGGCCGGCCGGCGGGTTGGCCGGCTGGCGGGCTGGCGGGCTGGCGGGCCGCTCGGCGAGGCAAGGTGTACTCGGATGGCACCCGTCGGGTGGGCTGAATTCCGATCGTGCTGGACCCGCCGAGTTCGGCCAGGCCGAACTGTCCGGCTGGGCCAGCAAAGCCGGGTCACAGCCGAACGAAGTTCAGCCCACCCGACGGGTGCCGTCCGAGTACACATCGCGACCGGGCGGCGAGAGCCAGCGGTACGACGACCGCGGCGGCGACCAGCACCGTGGGGGCGGCTCAGCCTGCTCACGACGGGAGTTCGGCGGCGCGGGCCTACGGGGCAGGGTTCCGCAGTCCCCGCCTGGGCCGGTCACCGGACCGCGCCCCCAGGAGCATCCGGCAGTGCTTCCGCCGCCCCGCCGGCAGGCCGCGCCCCGCCGGCCGGCCGCGGCGTATCGCGGTCGCCGCCCGGCAGGAGCCGCTCCAGCAGCTCCAGCGACCGTCGCACGTCCACGGCCTCCGGGTCCAGCAACCACTGGAGCTGGAGGCCGTCGGATGCCGCCGCGACCAGCGCGGCGGCATCGTCCGGGTCGATGTCGGCGGCGATCGCGCCGGCGGCCTGGCCGGCGCGGACCCGTTCGGCCAGGTCGGCGCGGACCCCCCGGAACCGTGCCCGCACGAACTCGCGGGTGTCGGGGTGCTGCTCCGCCTGGAGCGCGTCGGTGGTGAGCGTCGCGTACAGCTCGACCAGGCCGGGGATGGTCGCGTTGCGCTCGGCGCTGCGCTCCATCAGGGCGACCGCCGAGACCTCCTCCGGCGCCGCGGGCTCCGCGGCACGGGCCTCGTGCGTCCGGTACACCTCGACGAGCAGCTCGTCGCGGTGCGCGAAGTAGTAGCGCAGCGCGGCGTGCGAGACGCCGATCGCCTCGCCGATGGCCCGCAGGGACGCGCCCACGCCGCGCTCGGCGAAGACGGCGATGGCGCTCGTGAGGATCTGGGCGCGCCGTTCCGGGGCCCTCCGGTACGACCGTGCCTGGGCTCCCGCGTCGCCGTTCACCATGGGGGCCATCGTACGAACGGCCGCCGGGAAATCCCTGGGCGGGAGCGGGTGGAATGCGGCGCACGTCCGCGGGGTTGCCGAGCGTATGACTACCTTCGGCATCATCGGAGCAGGGAACATCGGCAGCCAGGTCGCCCGCGTGGCGATCGCGCAGGGCAACGAGGTGGTGATCGCCAACTCGCGCGGCCCCGAGACGCTCGCCGACCTCGTCGAGGAGCTGGGGCCCAAGGCCCGCGCCGCGACCGCTCAGGAGGCGGCCGAGGCCGCCGACGTCGCCGTGATCTCGGTGCCGCTGAAGGCCTACCGCGACATCCCGGTGGAGCCGCTGGCGGGCAAGGTCGTGCTCGACACCAACAACTACTACTGGGAGCGCGACGGCCACATCGAGGCCCTGGACCGCGGCGAGGCGACCACGGCCGGCCTGCTCCAGGAGCACCTGCCGACGTCGAAGGTCGTCAAGGCGTTCAACCAGATCACGGCCCCGACGATCACCACGGACGGGACGCCGGCCGGCACCCCGAACCGCCGGGCCCTCGCCACGGCGAGCGACTTCCCCGAGGCCGTGGAGCTCGTCACGCGGTTCTACGACGAGGCGGGCTTCGACACCGTCAGCGCCGGCCCGCTCAGCGAGTCCTGGCGCTTCGAGCGCGACCGCCCGGCCTACGTCTCCCGGCAGAACGCCGAGGAGCTCAAGGCGAACATGGCCAAGGCGCAGCGCGTCCTCTGACCCGTTCCGTCGGCACCGCCCGCGGGCGTTCGGGGCTCAGGCCCCGAACGCCGCCAGCGCCACGGGTTCCCACTCGCGCCACGTGCGCAGGCGCTCGGCGTAGATCTGCTCGACGTCGGCGAGCGGCTTGCCGAGGAAGACGTGCAGCGGCGGTCGCTCGGCGTCGACGATCCGCAGCAGCGCGTCGCGCGTGGCGCGCGGGTCCCCGAGCTCGAACTCGGGCGCCGTCGCGACCCGTGCCTCGGCGTAGTCCGGGTGCTCGGCGCTGGCGCGGAGCCCGGCGCCGAACCCCGTCGCGTACGGGCCGGGCTCGACGTTCGTCACGTGGACACCGAACGGCGCCACCTCCTGCGCCAGGGCCTCGGAGAGACCCTCGACCGCCCACTTGGACGCGTGGTAGGCGCCGAACCCCGGGAAGGCGCGCACGCCGCCCTCGCTCGTGACCTGCAGGATGCGGCCCGAACCCTGCGCGCGCAGGACCGGCAGGACCGCCTGGGTGACCCAGACCGTGCCGAAGAAGTTGGTCTCCAGCTGGGCACGCAGCTCCTGCTCGGTCACCTCCTCGACCATGCCGACCTGGCCGTACCCCGCGTTGTTGACGACCACGTCGAGCCGCCCGAAGTGCTCGACGGCGCGGTCGACGGAGGCCTGGACGGCGGGCCGGTCGGTGACGTCGAGGGGGAGGGCCAGCACGGCCTCGCCGTACTTGCTGGTCAGAGGCTCCAGCGCGGACACGTCCCGCGCGGTGGCGGTGACGTGGTCGCCACGTTCGAGGGCGGCCTCGGCCCACTCGCGACCGAGACCCTTGGCTGCTCCGGTGATGAACCATGTGGTGTGCATGCCTCCATCGTGCGGCGGCGCGACCCATTCCACCAGCGACTCTTCGGCACACCAGACATGCGCCCACCGCATGGCTCATGATGGGTCCATGGCCGAGCTCACCGTCACCGCGCTACGCGTGGTCCACGCCGTCGTCGGCACCGGGTCCTTCACCGCGACGGCCGACCTGCTCGGCTACACCCAGTCCGCGGTGTCCCGTCAGGTGGCCGCGGCCGAGGCCGCCGCGGGCGTGCCCCTGTTCGTGCGCGGCGCGCGTGGCGTCGCCCCCACCCCGGCGGGCACGCTCGTGGCGCGCCGGGCCGCGGTGGTCCTCGCCGAGCTGGACGCCGTGGGCAAGGACCTCGCGGGGCTGAGCGACACCCTGGGCGGCCGTGTGGTGCTCGGCGCCTTCCCGACGGCGACGTGGGTGCTCGCGCCGCGCGCCGTCGCCGTCCTGCGGGAGCGGCACCCGGGCCTCACGGTCGACCTGCACGAGGCGTCGACCCCCACCCAGCTCCGGCAGCTCCGCGCGGGCCGCATCGACGTGGCCGTCATCGGCGTGGGCGCCGACCTGCCCGCGTACGACCTCGCCGGGCTGCGCCGCGACCACCTCGCGGACGGTCGCTCGCTGGTCGCGGTGTCGCGGGACCACCGGTTCGCGGGCCGGCACCAGGTCCCGGTCGCGGAGCTGACCGAGGAGGAGTGGATCGTCGGCAAGGGCCTGCGCGGCGACCCGCAGTTCGGCGCCTGGCCCACACTGCTCGCGCCCCACGTGGTGCACGCGGTGCGCGAGTGGCCCGCCCGTCTCGGCCTGGTCGCCGCCGGGCTGGGCGTCACCACGGTGCCCGAGCTCGTCGTCCCCGGGATCCCGGCCGACGTCGTCACGGTGCGCGTCGACGACCCGGCCTGGCTCGGCCGCGCCGCGGTCGCGATCACCCGCCCGGACCGCGCGGCGGGCGTCGACGCCGTGGTCCGAGCGCTCCGCGAGGTCGCGGGCGGGCTGGGCTAGTCTCGCCGCATGCCCGCCGCCCCCGACGACCCCTGGTCCGCCGTCGCCGACGACTGGGGCCGGTACTGGGGCACCTTCGCCCGCCCGGTCTGGGCCCCGCTCCTGGACGCGGCGGGGATCGGCCCGGGCAGCCGGGTGCTCGACGTCGGCTGCGGCAGCGGCGAGCTGCTCGAACACCTCCAGGAGCAGGGCGCGCGGGCGAGCGGCGTCGACCCGGCGCGCCGCATGGTCGAGCTCGCGCGGGCCCGCGCCGTCGGCTCGGACGTGCGCCGCGGCGACGTCGAGGACCTCCCGTTCGACGACGGCGCGTTCGACGCCGTGCTCGCCGTGAACGCCGTCCAGTTCGCCGACGACACCGACGACGCGCTCGCCGAGATCGCCCGCGTGCTGGCGCCGGACGGCGTCGTCGGCCTGGCCGGCTGGGCCGACCGGACCCGGAACGACCTCGACGCGATCAACGTGGCGCTCGCGGAGGCCGACGACGAGGAGCCGCCCGAGGACGGCCCGCTCCGCCTGCCGGGCGGCCTCGCCGCCGTGCTCGCCGACGCGGGCTGGGCGGTGCTCGACCAGGGAGTGGTGCCGGTCCCGTGGACGGCCCGGGACGCGAACGACCTGGTGCGCGGCATCCTGTTCGGCGAGGGCGGCACGACGGTCGCGGAGCTCGCGCCCGTGGTGGTCGAGGCCGCCGCGCCGTTCCGCCGTCCCGACGGCAGCTACCGCCTGCTGAACGCCTTCCGCTGGGCGGTCGCCCGGCGCCCGAGGTCCACGTGAGCGCCCCCGCCGACCCGGGCGGGCCGGTGCTGCGGGTGCCCGGGATCCGGGCCCTGGTCTGGATGTCGCTGTTCGGCTTCGCGGGCTACGCGCTCCTGCTGCCGACGGCGCCCCTGTGGGCCACCCACGGCGGCGCCGACGAGGGCGGCGCGGGGCTGGTGAACGCCGTCCTCATGCTCGCCACCGTCACCTTCCAGACGACGGTGCCCTGGGCGCTGCGCCGCCTCGGCTGGCGCACCACGCTGATGGTAGGGGTGCTGCTGCTCGGGCTCCCGTCCCTGGCGTTCCTGCTCACCGACCAGCTCGGGTGGATCCTCGCCGCGTCCGCGGTGCGCGGCGCCGGCTTCGCGGTGGTGACCGTGTGCGGCGCGACGGCGATCGCCGAGCTGGTCGACGTCTCCCGCCGCGGCCGCGCGATCGGCGTCTACGGCCTCGCGGTGGCGGCTCCCCAGGTGTTCCTCACGCCGAGCGCCGCGTGGGTCGCCGAGTCCGTCGACTTCCGGGTCGTGTTCGTCCTCGGCGCGCTGCCCGCGCTCGCCGTCCCGTTCGCGGTGGCCCTCGGACGGCGGCTGGACCTGCTCGTCGCCGGCCACGCCGAGGGCGCCGCATCACACGTGCCCGACGGCGCGGCACCCGGCCGGGCGCGCATGCTGCTCGCGCTGGCCCTGCCCTCCCTCGTGCTGCTCGCCGTCACCACGCCCGGGGGAGCGCTGCTCACGTTCGCGCCCCAGCTCGGTTACGGGGCGCTCGTCGCGATGGCCGGGCTGCTCGGCCTCACGGTCGCGGCGGCCCTGTCCCGCTGGCTGGTCGGCGGCCTGGCCGACCGGTACGGGCCGCGCCGGTTCGTCCCGCCCCTGCTGGCGCTCTGCGCGGCGGCCCTCGGGCTGTGCGCCTGGTCGCTCACCGGCTCAGGCCCCGGCGCCGCGGGGCTGGTCGTGGGCATGACCGTCGTCGGCGTCTCCTACGGCAGCCTGCAGAACCTCACGCTGGTCAGCGCGTTCGCGGCCGTGCCCGACCGGGAGCGCAGCGTCGCCAGCGCCGTCTGGAACATCGGCTTCGACACCGGCACCGGGATCGGCTCGCTGGTGGTCGGCTTCATCGCGGCCGGCACGAGCTTCGCCGTCGGGCTGCTGACGACCGCGGTGGTGTGCGCCGTCGTCGCCGTCGTGACGCTGGTGGGGGCGCGCGGCGCCGTCCGACGGGGCGCGTAGGCACCAGGGTGCGGACCAGGGCCGCACCCTGGTCCGCCGCCCGGCCCGCCCGGGCGAGGGTGGGCGGCATGATCGACAAAGGACTGCCCGGCGACGCCGTCGGGCCCGGGCGGCCGGTGGGCCGCCGGATCGTGCTGGCGATGCTCGGCCTGGGCGCCGCGGGCGTGGCCGTGGGACCCGCGGTGCGGGACGGGGTGCGCGAGGCCCTGGCCCGGGTCGCGCCGTCGGCGGTGCCCGACGACCGCGGGTTCCGCTACTTCAGCGTCGTCGGCTCCGTGCCGCGCCAGGACGCGACGACCTACCGGCTCACCGTCGGCGGGCTGGTGGACCGGCCCGCCACGTACGCCCTCGACCAGCTCGCGGCCCTGCCGCAGCACACGGTGGTGCACGACGCCGTCTGCACGGACGGCTGGCAGGTGGACGACGTGCCGTTCACCGGCGTGCTCCTTGGGGACCTGCTCGACGCCGCCGGCGTGCGGGACGAGGGCGCCGCGGTGCGGTTCACCTGCTTCGACGGCGCCTACTCCGAGAGCCTCACGCTGGAGCAGGCGCGCCGGGCGGACGTCGTCGTCGCGCTGCGGATGTTCGACGAGCCCGTGCCGCACGACAGCGGCGGCCCGGTGCGGCTCTTCGTCGCGCCGATGTACTTCTACAAGTCGGCCAAGTGGCTCTCGGGCATCGAGGTCACCAGCGAGGTCCAGCAGGGGTACTGGGAGGACTACGGCTACCCCGTGGACGGGTGGCTGCCCGGCGAGGAGCCCGTCGGTGCCTGAGCGCGTGCTCCGCTTCAGTCCCGCCGAGCGGGCGGTGCACCGGGCGACCGGGCTGCTGTTCCTGGTCTGCCTGCTCACCGCGCTCGCGCTGTACGTGGCGCCGGTCGCGCAGCTCGTTGGCCGGCGGCTCCTCGTCGAGACCGTCCACGAGTGGTCGGGGCTCCTGCTGCCCGTGCCGGCCCTGCTCGGCCTGTGGTCCGGCCCGTTCCGGGCCGACCTGCGCCGGCTCGACCACTTCGCCGAGCACGACCGCCGGTGGCTCGCGAGCCTGCTCCGCTCGTCCGAGACGCACCGCGGACGGTTCGCGGGCAAGTTCAACGCGGGCCAGAAGGTCTGGGCCTCCTGGCTGGCCGGCGCTGTCCTGGTCATGCTCGGCACCGGCCTGCTGCTGTGGTTCAAGTTCGCGCTCGACGTCGTCCCGCGGGCCGGCGTCGTGCTCGTCCACGACGTCGTCGCGTACGCCCTCGTGGGCGTCGTCGCCGGCCACGTGTACCGGGCGATCGCCGACCCGGAGGCCCGGCGCGGGATGCGCACCGGGTCCGTCCGGCGGTCGTGGGCGGCGCGCGAGCACGCGCTCTGGGTCGGTCAGAGCTCGTCGCCCTCGGCGGTCCAGGCCTCCCAGGCCGCGGACGACGCCGCGTAGGCGGCCACCACGCCGAGGATCGCGGCGCTCACGGCGCTGCTCAGGGCCGCGCCGGGCGCGTCGGTGCCGAGCGCCTGGGCGAGCGCGCCCCGCCGGCGGCCCTCCACCCGCGCCGCCGCCCGGCCCAGGGCGGCGGCGGACGGGTCGGCGGGCGGCTCGCTGGTGCGGGAGAGCCGGTCGAACACGGCATCCCGCTCCGCCGGGGTCAGCCGCTCGAAGGCGGCGACGTGCACCTGCTCGACGGTGTGCGGCGGGGCGGAGCTCAGCAGCCGCTCGGAGCGGTCGAGCGCCCCGGCGTCGTCAGACCGGGTCATCGTCGGTTCCTTCGGGGGTGCCGGCCGGGGTGTCGGCGGGTGGGTCGGCGGGTGGGTCGGCCGGTTCGTCGGCGGGGACGATGCGGTAGCCCTGCTCCGCGAGGGTGCGGGTCATGTGCTCGGCGTACCACTCGGGCCAGCCCTCGTCGTACACGCCGCCCAGCTCCTCCTGCTCGTGGACGCCGTGCGCCGTGGCCGCCTGCTTGAGCAGGTCGAGCAGGATCTCGTTCGACCTCGGGTCGGGTGCGGCGCTCATCGGCCCGGGAGGCGGTCGATGATCTGCTGGAGCACCCACTCGTTGCCGTCCGGGTCGGCGAACGACGCGAACGACGCGTAGCTGTCGTGCTCGGGGTGCGCGCCGGGCACGCGGTTGGCGGTGCCGGCCCAGTGGAAGACGCCGTCCTGGTCGTGCCAGACCTCGCTGACGTCGGCCCCGTGCTCGACGAGCTCCGCGCGGGCCGCGGCGATGTCCCGGACCACGAGGTGCAGGCCCCGCACGGAGCCCGGCGTCGCGTCGGTGAGGTGCTCGCCGAAGATGATCGACGTGGCGGACCCGGGCGGCGTGAGCTGCACGACGCGCAGGCCGCGCTCGGTGGCGAAGTCGGCGTCGAGACGCCAGCCGAGCCCCGCGTAGAAGTCCTTGGCGCGGTCCACGTCGGCGACGGGCAGGACGACGACCTCAAGCTTGAGTTCCATGGTGTTCTCCGGTTCTGGGGTGCTGATGGGGTGGGCGGCGGGGGTCACTTGGCCTGCAGCGGGCCCGCGAAGGACTTGCTGAGGGAGGCGGGGCCCACGAGGGGCAGCAGGGCGGCGAGCAGCTTGCGCTGGAAGGTCTCGGGGCGGCGGGTCAGCTCGACGTCGATGCGGCTGCCGTCCCCGGCGGGGGAGACCTGGAAGACCCAGCCACCGCCGGGTCCGAACACCTTCGAGTCCAGTGTCGTGATGTCGACGCGGCCGCGCTCGTCGTCCCACTCGTAGCGGGCCCGCTCCCAGGCTGCCGCGGTGCCCTCAGTGACCTCCGCCCAGTTGTCGCCCTGGGCGTGGACCGTCAGGTGGTCGGCGTCGATGGTGGGCCAGGCCTCGGCGCGAGCCGGGCTGAAGTCGGTCAGCACCCGCATGGCGGCCTCGGGGGCGAGCGTGGAGTCGAGGTGAAAACGGACAGCGGTCATGGTCAGGCTCCTCAGTTGGGTAACCACTTTGAGCGGTTACTGCGATGACCGGAACTCTGGCACACCATCCTGTAACCCGTCAAACTGGTTACGAGACTTGTGCGTCACGGGGTCACCGGTCAGAATGGTTACGTGAACCACGCCTTCCCCTGCGGGACGCTCGCGCTCGACTTCCTCGGCACGCTGCGCGCCCGCCGTAACCCGGTCCCCGCGGAGAAGCTCGGCACGCCCGGGCTCCTCGACGACTGGTTCGTCGAGTCGGGGATGTTCGACGCCGCCCCGCACGCCGACGAGGCAGACCTGGCGGCGGCCCTGGAGCTGCGCGAGGCGCTCTACGCGCTCGTCGAGGACCGGCTCGGCGGTCGCGCGGCGCTGGTGACGCTCTCCGAGGCCGCGGCGTCCGCGACCGGGGCCGCTCTGGCTGCTCCGGCCGTGGGCGTCGCGCCCGTTGCGCCGGCCACGCCGGCTGCCCTTGCGGCGGCGGTCGCGGTCCTGAACCGGTACGCGGCCGAGCCGCCCGTCGTCGTGCAGCTGGAGGTGGGCGGGGGCGGTGCGGCCCGGGCTGATGGTGCTGGTGCCGATGCCGGTGCTGCCGGCGTCGGCTCTCCGGGCGGCCTCGGCACCGCCGTCGCCCGCCGCTCCGGCACGGCCGCGCAGGGCCTCGCGGCGGTGGCGCGCGAGGCGGTCGAGATCCTGGGCGGCCCGGACGCGGCACTCTTGCGCGAGTGCGGCCGCCCGGAGTGCACCCAGGTCTACCTGGACCGCTCCCGCGGGCACCGTCGTGAGTGGTGCGCCATGCGCACGTGCGGCAACCGGGTCAAGGTCTCGGCGTACCGATCGAGGCACCGCACGACGTCGACGCCGTCGTCGCCGTCGACCCCGACGCCGTCGTCGACCCCGACGCCGTCGTCGACCCCGACGCCGTCGACCCCGACGCCGTCGACCCCGACGTCGTCGACGACCCACGCCTGACCGGCCCGGCCCCGCCCGACCCCGCGCCACCCCCGCACCGAAGGTGCGCTTCTACCCCGTCATGAGGCCCGGAATCGACCCTGTTCCGGGCCCAATGACGGGGTAGATCCGCACTTCCGAGCACAGCCGTCGCCTCGACCCGGCTCCACCCGACTCGACCCGACGCCGTCGACGCCGTCGCTGTCGCTGTCGACGACCCACGCCTGACCTGCCCGGCCCCGCCCGACCCGCCCGACGCCGCGCCACGCCCGCACCGGAGGTGCGCTTCTACCCCGTCATTGGGCCCGGAATCGACCCTGTTCCGGGCCCAATGACGGGGTAGAAGCGCACTTCCGACCCGGCCCGGGCCTGGCCGCTTGACGGCCCGGCCGCGCCGGTGCAACACTGACGACCCTCACCGGAAACGTTTCCAGGCCGAGTCCGGCTGGAAGTTGGAAACGTTTCCAGATCAGCCAGGAAGCCCAGGAAGCCAGGAAGCACCGAGCAGGACCTCACGACGAAGTGGAGTGACAGTGTCGTCATCACGCGCCACCCTCATCCAGGTGGCCGAGCGCGCCGGGGTGTCGCTGGCGTCGACCTCGCGGGCGCTGCACGGCACAGGCGCGAGCCAGAAGATGGTGGACCGCGTCCGCGCCGCCGCCGCGGAGCTCGGCTACAGCCCTGACGCGATCGGCCGATCGCTGCGGATGAAGCGGACCTTCCAGGTCGCGTTCGCCGTCGCCGACATCGGCAACCCCGTCTACGTCGAGATGCTCACCGCCATCCACGAGGTGCTCGCGCCGCACGGTTACCGCGTGGTGGTCATGTCCACGGGCCCCACCGTCGTCTCGACGACCGACCTGGTGCACAGCCTGGGCAGCGGGTTCGTCGACGGCATGATCGTCAGCCCCCTGCGCACCGACGACGCGCTCGTCGCGGCGATCCGCGAGGCGCCGGTCCCTGTCGTCGTGATCGGTCGGTCGCTGGAGCAGCAGGGCATCGATTCCGTCTCGACGGACTCGGCCGCGGGTCTCGGCCAGGCCGTCGCCCACCTCCTGGAGATCGGCCGCCGGCGGATCGGCTTTGTCAACGGGCCGCTCGACACCACCCCGGGCGCCGCCCGCCAGCGCGGGTTCGACGCCGCGACGAGCGCGCCCGGGTTCGCCGGCGATCACGCCGAGACCGAGCGGGCCGACGACTTCACGGTCGCAGCCGGGCTCGCCGCCGCGCGCCGGCTGCTGTCCCGCACCCCCGCGGCGGGGCCGTTCGACGCCGTCGTCGCGGCCAACGACCTGCTCGCCATCGGTGTCGTCCGCGCCGCCCGGGAGCTGGGGCTCTCGGTACCTGGAGACGTCGCCGTCACCGGGATGGACGACACCGAGATCGGCCGCGTCTTCCAGCCGAGCCTGACCAGCGTCTCGCTCGGGTCCGCGGAGCGCGGGGCCGCCGCCGCCCGGCTCGTCCTGGGCCGGGTGGACGACGTCGCCGAGCCCGCCCAGCAGATCGCCATCGGGCCGCGCCTGTTCGTGCGCGAGTCCACCGCCCAGGAAGAGAGTGCTCGATGACCGTCCTCGCCTCGCCCCGGCAGCCGTCGCCGCCCCGGTCCGGGCGCCGTCGTGGCCCCACGGGCATGGACCGCGCCCGCCGCCGCGAGGCCGCCGCGCTGGTGATGCCGTCGTTGCTGCCCATCCTCGTGCTCTCCGTCGCGCCGCTGCTCATGGGCGTGCTGCTCGCGTTCACGGACGCCGAGCTCGTGCGCCGCCCCGACTACCAGTTCGTCGGGGTGGACAACTTCGTGCGGCTGGCGGGCAACTCGTTCTTCTGGGAGTCGTTCCGCATCGGCATGGTGTGGGCGGTCTCGGTCACGCTGCTCCAGCTTGTCGCCGCACTGGGCCTCGCGCTGCTGCTCGACTCGGGGCTGCGCATGCAGGGGCTCACCCGGGTGCTCGCGCTGATCCCGTGGGCGATGCCGCCCGTGGTCGTGGCGATCATGTGGAAGATGATCTACTCGCCGAACGCGGGGCCGCTCAACGCGTTCCTCGGTTCGCTCGGCCTGCCGGACGACATCAACTGGCTCGCCGACTTCTCCACCGCGCTGCCCGCCGTCATCGTCGTCGGCGTCTGGGTGGGCATGCCCCAGACCACGGTGACCCTGCTCGCCGGGCTGCAGCAGATCCCGGCCGAGCTGCACGAGGCCGCCGCGATGGACGGCGCGGGCGCCTGGCGCCGCTTCTGGGCGGTCACGTTGCCGAGCCTGCGGCCGATCGTCGCGTCGATCACGTCGCTGAACTTCATCTGGAACTTCAACTCGTTCTCCCTGGTCTACGTGCTGACCGAGGGCGGTCCGGGCGGCCGCACCATGCTGCCGATGCTGTTCACCTACCTGGAGGCGTTCAAGAACCGGAACATCGGTTACGCCGCCGCGATGGGCGTGGTGCTCGTCGTGGTGGTCGTGGTCCTCCTCGCGCTCTACCTGCGGTCGCAGTTCCGCGACGACCGCGCCGAGAAGACGAAGAAGGAGGGCTGAGTCGATGCGCGTCCTTGCCCAGCAGCTGGTCCGCCCCGCCCAGTACGTGGCGCTGGCCGGTTACATCATCTTCCTGGGCTTCCCGCTGCTGTGGCTGCTGTCGGCCTCGGTGAAGTCGTCCGGCGAGCTCAACTCGCTGGTCGTGAACCTGCTGCCGCAGGAGTGGCACTGGGAGAACTACTCGCAGGCCCTGGCCCGGCAGGGCCTGGTGCACTCCGCCGCCAACAGCGCGATCGTCGCCCTCGCGTCCACCGCGCTCGTCATCCTCATCGCGCTGCCGGCCTCGTACGTGCTGGCCCGGCTCAAGGGCGCGATCCGCACGGCCGGCGTCGGCTGGATCCTGGTGAGCCAGGTGTTCCCGGTGATCCTCGTGATCCTGCCGCTGTTCCTCATCCTGCGGACGATCGGCCTGACGGACAGCCTCCTCGGCCTCACGCTCGTGCACACCACGTACACGCTGCCGTTCGCGCTGTGGATGCTGCAGGGCTACGTCGCCGCGATCCCGGTGGAGCTGGAGGAGGCCGGGGCGATGGACGGCGGCAGCCGCCTGGTCGTGCTGCGCCGGATCGTCGTCCCGCTGCTCGCCCCCGGCGTCGTCGCCACGGCGATGTTCAGCTTCGTCTCGTCCTGGAACGAGTTCTTCTTCGCTCTCGTGCTGCTCCAGTCGCCCGAGAACTACACCCTGCCGATCACCCTGTCGACCTTCATCGGCGGCGAGGGCAAGGTCGCGCTCGGCCCCCTGGCGGCGGGCTCCGTGCTCGCCGCGATACCCAGCATCGTCTTCTTCTCGATCATGCAGAAGAAGCTCACCGGCGGCCTCCTGGCCGGGGCGGTCAAGGGATGACCAGCCCCCACGGCCACACCAGCACCACCTATCCGAAAGGCAGACCCATGAAGTCTCGTGGAGTGTTCATCGCTGCATGCCTCACGACCAGCACCCTCCTGCTCGCCGCCTGCGGCAGCGGGGACGCCGCCGACGACGGCCCGGTCACGCTGAAATTCCAGGCCCTGTCCGACCAGCCGGCCGCCATCGCCGCGACCGAGTCGATCGTCGAGGACTGGAACACGGCCAACCCCGACGTCCAGGTCGAGATCGTCCCGGCGGGCTGGGACGGCGTCTACGACAAGCTCATCACCCAGTTCAACGGCGGCGCCGCGCCCGACATCATCCACTACGAGGCGGCGAGCATCGTCTCGTTCGCCCGCGACGGCTACCTGGCCGACCTCACCGACCTCATGTCGGACGAGCGCCGCGCGGACATCCCCGAGGGCGTGCTCGACTCCGTGACGGTCGACGACCAGGTGATCGCCTACCCGACCGAGCTGCAGTCGTACGTGGTGTTCGCCAACCGCGCCCTCCTGGAGGACGCCGGGGTCGAGATCCCGACCGGCGAGACCATGACCTGGGACGAGCTGCGCGAGATCGCGAAGGCGACCACGAAGGGCGACGTCTACGGCCTCGGCTGGGGCCTCTCCAGCCCGACGGCGGCGTTCATGGCGCTGGCCCCCGGGTTCGGCGGCACCTACATCGAGGGCACGGGCGAGGACGCCGACCTGACCGTCGGCGAGGGCGAGATGGCCCTGCCCGAGCTGGTGCACGCCATGGCCTACGACGACGAGTCGATCCTGCCGGTGACCCTGACCCAGTCGGGTTCGGAGGCCATCGCCTCCTTCTACGCCGGGCAGACGGCGATGACCGTGCAGGGCTCCTACCAGGCCGCGAACATCGCCAAGGACGCGCCGAAGGACCTCGACTGGGTGGCGCTGCCCCCGCTGGCCGGCCCCGAGGGCCCGCAGCAGGCGGCCAACCCGCAGACCCTGTCGGTCAACATCGACTCCGAGCACGTCGAGGAGTCCGCGGAGTTCATCGAGTTCTTCACGCAGACCGAGCACCTCGCCGCGCTGAACGAGGCGGACGCCCTGATCCCGGCGACGACGTCGGCCCAGGAGGCCCTGACGGAGAAGCTCGGTGACGAGAACGGCTGGAGCACGATCCTGGCCTCCGGCCAGAACTTCACGGCCGCGCCCTACCTCTTCGCCGACTCCTACGCCCAGTGGAAGGACACCGTGGCGACGCCCGCCTACCAGCGCTACCTGGCGCAGGAGACGGACGAGACGGAGCTCGCCGACCAGCTCACGAGCGGCTGGGACGAGATCACGCAGTAACTGACGCAAGCGACGTAGGAACGAACAAGGAGCGTAGCCGTGAGCTGGTTAGAGGACCGGTCGGTGGCCGTGATCACCGGTGCCGCAGTGGGGGACGCCCTCGGTGGAGCGACCGAGGGCTGGACACCGGAGCAGATCGAGGAGCGGCACGGGGGCCGCGTGCGCGGCATCGTCGGGCCCTGGTACCCCAACTGGCGCGACGCGCGCCCCATCGCCCCGTACCACAAGGGCGACGGGCACATCACGGACGACACCCTCATGACCCGGGCGCTCGTGGAGGTGTACGCCAAGCGGCGGACGCACCTCGACGCCTACGCGATGGCCGAGGACCTGGTGCCGCTGATGATCGGGGAGCCGCGGTGGATCCCCGAGCTCGAGTCGACGGCGCTGCTGCTCCAGCGGGTGTTCCTCGCCGAGAAGTGGCTGGTCGCCCGGCTGCACTACGGGCACGTGGACCCGCGCGAGGCGGGCGTGGGCAACGTGGTCAACTGCGGGGCGGCGATGTACGCGGCCCCGGTCGGCCTGGTGAACGCGGGTGACGCCCGCGCCGCCTACGCCGAGGCGATCGACCTTACGGGCGCCCACCAGTCCAGCTACGGCCGCGAGGCGGCCGGGGTCTTCGCGGCGATGGTCGCGGCCTCGGTCGCCCCGGGCGCCACGCTGGACGACGTCGTGGCCGCCGCGCTCGACGTGGCGCACGACGGGACGGCGGCCGCGCTCCGGGCCGTCGTCGACGCCCTGGACGGCTGGCCGGAGGCGCCCGCGACCGACGACGAGGAGCGCAAGCTCGCCCGCCTCGTGCGGGAGGTCGTGGCCCCGTACGACTCGGTGGGCGCGGAGTACCGGCAGATGTCGATGGACGCCCGCCGGCCCTCGCGCACCAAGTCGATCGAGGAGCTGCCGGTGGCGCTCGGGCTCCTGCTCGGGCACCGCGGCGACTACCGCGGC
The DNA here is from genome assembly GCF_044389365.1 of Promicromonospora sp. NPDC019610. Taxonomy (NCBI): domain Bacteria; kingdom Bacillati; phylum Actinomycetota; class Actinomycetes; order Micrococcales; family Promicromonosporaceae; genus Promicromonospora; species Promicromonospora sp. NPDC019610. The sequence continues at coordinate 419,986 of NZ_JBIRXX010000004.1, forward strand.
TCCGTGCTGGCCGCCGTGAACTACGGGCGCGACGCCGACTCGATCGCCGTCATGGCGGGCGCCGTCGCCGCGGGCCTCGGTGGCAGCGGCGTAGTGCCCACCGACTGGCTCGACCAGATCGAGACCGCCAGCAAGATGGACGTCCGCGAGACGGGCCGCCTCATGGCGGACGCCGCGAGCGACATCCTGCGGGCCGACCGCGAGCGGGCGCTCGCGCGGCTGACGTCGCTCGACGCCGTCGGGGCGGGTGAGCCCGCGTGAGGCTGACCTGGGCCCAGCCCGAGGACCTGCTCGCGCACGAGCTCGTGCAGTCGGCGGCCGAGGGCAAGGACGTCGCCGACGTCCGCGACCGCTGGGTCGCGGCGGGCGGTGACCCGACGCCGGCCGTGAACGGGGCGGGTCCCGTCCCGGCCACGCCGGAGCTCCGGGCGCTGGCGCGCGACCTGCTCGACGAGCTCGACGCCCGGCCGGGGTCCTCGGGCCCGGGATCCTGGCACGAGATCGAGGGCCTGCTCCCGCCGGCCCCGTCCCTGCCGAACCGTCCGACGGGAGGGGACGCCGCCTACGCCGCCCGGGTGCGGGGCGCCTGGACCGGCCGGGCCGCGGGCTGCCTGCTCGGCAAGCCGGTCGAGAAGATCCCGCGCGCCGGGATCGAGGAGATCCTGCGCGCGACCGGCCGCTGGCCGCTGGACGGCTGGTTCACCGCCGTCGGCCTGCCCGACGACGTCGCGGCGCGCTGGCCGTGGAACCGCCGGTCGGCGCCGACGTCGCTGGAGGAGAACATCTCCGGCATGCCGGAGGACGACGACCTCAACTACCCGATCCTGGCCCTCGCCCTGCTGGAGAAGCACGGTCGCGGGTTCACCACCGACGACGTGGCGCAGCTCTGGCTCGACAACCTGCCCGCCGGACGCACCTTCACGGCCGAGCGCGCGGCGTACCGCAACATCCTCGACGCGGTGCCCGTGCCGGGGACGGCCACGCACCACAACCCGTTCCGCGAGTGGATCGGCGCGCTGATCCGCACCGACCTGCTCGGCTGGGTCTCGCCGGGCGACGTCCGCGGGGCGGCCCGGCTGGCCTGGGCCGACGCCCGGCTGAGCCACACCGGCGACGGGGTCTACGGGGCGATGTGGGCGGCCGGGCTGGCCGCCGCCGCGATGGTGGCCCCCGACGTCGAGCAGGTGCTCGACGCCGCGGACGCCGTCGTGCCGCCCGGGAGCGGGCTGGCGGGCGCCGTGGCGCTCGGCCGGGCGCTGGGGCGGGACAACGACGGGAGCGAGGCGGGCGTGCGCGCCGGGCTCGACCGCATCCACGCCGAGTACGGGCACCTGCACTGGGTGCACACCCTGAACAACGCGGCCGTCATCGCGTTCGCGCTGTCGGCGGGCCGGGGCGCCTTCGGGTCCAGCGTCTCGATCGCCGTCACGGCGGGCTGGGACACGGACTCGGCGGCGGCGACCGTGGGCGGGGTCGTGGGCGCTCTGCTGGGCGTCGACGGGATCGGCGAGCGCTGGACCGCGCCGCTCGACGGGCGCATCGCGACCTCCCTGCCGGGCGGGGAGCAGCGCATCGCCGACCTCGCGGCGCGTACCGTGGCGCTCGTGGAGCCCGCCAGGGGTGCCGCATGACCGGGCACGTGGTGGTCGTCGGGTCGGCCAACGTCGACCTGGTGGTCGACGTGCCCCGGCACCCCGCCGGCGGCGAGACCATCCTGGGCGGCGACCTACGCCGCACGCCGGGCGGCAAGGGCGCCAACCAGGCCGTCGCCGCGGCGCGCGCCGGGGGAGCGGACACGACGTTCGTGGGGGCGCTCGGCAAGGACGAGTCCGGCGAGCTGCTGCTCGCCTCGCTCGGCGGGGCAGGCGTGCGCACCGACGTCGTCGATCGGGTCGACGCCCCGACCGGCACCGCCCTGATCACCGTCTCGCCCGACGGCGAGAACGCCATCGTCGTGGCGCCGGGCGCCAACTCGCGCGTGCGGGTCGGCGCGACGCAGGCCCGCCGGATCGCGGCCGCCGACGTCGTCCTGGCGCAGCTCGAGATCCCGCTCGACACCGTCATCGCGGCCGCCCGGGAGCGCCGCGCGGGGGCGCTGTTCGTGCTCAACGCGGCGCCGTCGCGCGACCTGCCCGACGCCCTGTGGGACCAGCTCGACGTGCTCGTGGTCAACGAGCACGAGGCGGCGGACCTGGCTGGGCCGGCCTCCGGCGCGACCCCCGAGAACCTCGCGGCCGCCCTGCTGACCCGGGTGCCGGCGGTGGTCGTGACCCTGGGCGCGGCGGGCAGCCTCGTGGCCCGGCGCGGAGCGGACGCCGTCCGCGTCCCGGCTGCCGAGGTCGCGGCGGTGGACACGACCGGTGCGGGTGACACGTACTGCGGCGTCCTGGCCGCGGCGCTGGCCGGGGCGGGTCCGGCCGGGTCCGGGTTGGGCGGCTCGGGCCTGCTGCAGGCGGCCCGCCTGGCCGGCGCCGCCGGGGCGCTCGCCGTCACGCGGCCCGGCGCGCAGGACGCCGTGCCCGACGCGGCCGACGTCGGCGCGCTGGCCGAGCACCTGCTCGTCGACAAGAACTAGAAAGGCATCATGAGCTACACGTTCGACCCCCTCGTCCCGCGGCCGATCGACCGGCCCACGGAGGTCGCCGTCGGCCCCCTGACCCCGGACCTGAGCGAGGCGCTCGACCAGGCCAAGATCTTCTCCGGGCCCGTGGACCCGGCGGACCGCCCGGCGTGGCGCGAGACGCTCCGGGCCTGGCGGTCCGACGCCCGGGCCCGGCACGGCTACACCGGCGCGGCGTACGCACGGCCCGAGGCCGCGTGGGCGGCGCGGTGCAGCACCGTGGCGCAGGTCTGGCTGTGGGACGAGCTGCTCTACTCGTTCGAGGAGAGCCGGTTCACGCCGGAGGTGTTCCTCGCCGACGCCGAGGAGCGGTTCGGCGGGCTGGACGCCGTCGTGCTGTGGCACGCCTACCCCGTGATCGGGCTGGACGACCGCAACCAGTGGGACTTCTACCGGGACGTGCCGGGTCTGGCCGCGCTCGTGGCGACGTTGCACGAGGCCGGGGTGCACGTGTTCGTCGACTACAACCCGTGGGACGTCGGCACCCGGCGTGGCGACGACGACCTCACGGAGCTCGCCGCGGTCGTGCGTGAGCTCGGCGCGGACGGCGTCTTCCTGGACACCCTGAAGAAGGCCGAGCCCGAGCTGGTCGCGCGCCTGGAGGCGGCGCGGCCCGGGATCGTGCTGGAGGGCGAGTCCAAGCTGCCGGTCGAACGCATCGAGGACCACTCGTCCTCGTGGGCGCAGTTCTTCGCCGACTCGCCGGTGCCCGGCGTGCTGCGGGCGCACTGGTACGAGCGCCGGCACATGCAGCACCACGTGCGGCGCTGGCACCGCGACCACTCCGAGGAGCTCCAGTCCGCGTGGCTGAACGGCGTGGGCGTCATGGTGTGGGAGGTCGTCTTCGGGGTGTGGGTCGGCTGGTCCCGGCGCGATGCCGCGACCGTGCGCCGGCTCGTGACGGTCCAGCGCGCGGCCGGTGACCTGCTGCTCGACGGCGAGTGGACGCCGCTGGCGCCCCTGGCCCCGGAGGCCGAGGCCGCGGGGGTGTACGCGTCGCGGTGGGAGCTGGACGGCGTGACCCTGTGGACGCTGGTGAACCGGGGCGAGGCGGAGTACCAGGGGGAGGTGCTGGACGACGGGACGGAAGCCGTGGTCCCCGGCCGCGGCATCGGGGCGCTCCTCGACGTCGCGCCCGACGCCGAGGAACCCGCCTGGCTGCCAGGCCTCCGCGACGCGCTGCGGGACCTGCCGCACGACGCCGACGCCCGGTTCCCGCACCGGCTGGCGCGCCGGGTGACCAGGTCGGACGCCCAGGTCGTTCCCGTGACCTACACGTCCGTCGGGTCGGCTCCGTCGTCGGTCATGCTCACGCCGGACGCCGTCGTCGTCCCCGCGGGCGACTACGTGCTCACCGTGCGCTACCGCGCGCGGGAGACGGGGATGTACCAGGGCGCGCCGTACGTGGACGAGTGGAAGCCGCTGCCGCCGCGCCTGCACGACGCACGGACGCTGCAGCGGGACGGCACGCTCGCGACGCCGGTCGCGGTCGCGGAGACCGAGGTGACGAACGCGCAGTTCGCGCAGTTCCTCGAGGCGACGGGTTACGCGCCGGCCGAGCCGCACCGGTTCCTCGCGCACTGGTCCGACGGGAGCCCGGCCGCGGGTACCGCGGACGAGCCGGTCACGTACGTCGACCTCGACGACGCCCGCGCCTATTGCGCCTGGCGCGGCGGGCGGCTGCCCACGGAGGACGAGTGGCAGCTCGCGGGGGAGGCCGCGCCCGCGTCCTTCGGGGTGGGGCGGCCCGGGGTCGCCGTCTGGAGCTGGACCGAGAGCGAGCACAGCGACGGGCGCACCCGGTTCGTCATGCTCAAGGGCGGCAGCGACTACCGCGCCCCAGACTCCGACTGGTACGTCGAGGGCGGTCGGCACGCGCCGGACTACTCGGTGAAGCTGCTGCTCCCGGGGCTCGGGCTGGCCCGGAGCGCCACGGTGGGGTTCCGCTGTGCCTGGGAGGTGTCGGCATGAGCGTGTCGCGCGATCCCGCCGACGGCGCCCTGGCCGGCCTGCGCGTCGTGGACGCGTCCACGCTGTTCGCGGGGCCGATGGCGGCGATGCACCTGGGTGACCTGGGTGCCTCCGTGGTCAAGGTGGAGCACCCGGTCAAGGCCGACCCGTCGCGCACGCACGGGGCCGCGAAGGGCGGCGTCAACCTCTGGTGGAAGACGCTGGGGCGCAACAAGCGCACCGTCACCGCGAACCTGGGTTCGGACGGCGGGCGAGAGGTGTTCCTCGCGCTGGCCGAACGGGCCGACGTGGTGATCGAGAACTTCCGGCCCGGCACGCTCGAACGCTGGGGGCTGGGCTACGAGGAGCTGTCGGCGCGCAACCCCCGTCTGGTGCTCGCGCGGGTCTCGGGTTTCGGGCAGACCGGCCCGTACCGGACGCGCCCGGGGTTCGGCACGCTCGCGGAGGCGATGAGCGGGTTCGCGGCGATGACCGGCGAGGCGGACGGCCCGCCCACGCTGCCGCCCTTCGGCCTGGCCGACGGCGTCGCGTCGCTCGCCACCGCGTTCGCGATCATGACGGCGCTCTCGGCGCGCGAGCGGACCGGGCGGGGGCAGGTCGTGGACACCGCGATCGTCGAGCCGATCCTCGCGATGCTCGGGCCGCAGATCACGCGCTGGGACCAGCTCGGGACGGTGCAGGCGCGCACGGGCAACCGGTCGAGCAACAACGCGCCGCGCAACACCTACCGCACGAGCGACGGGCACTGGGTGGCCGTCTCCACGTCGGCCCAGTCGATCGCCGAGCGGGTGATGCGGCTGGTGGGGCGGCCCGAGCTCGTGGACGAGCCGTGGTTCGCCCGCGGCGTGGACCGGGCGCGGCACGCGGACGAGCTCGACGACGCCGTCGGCGGCTGGATCGCTCGGCGGACGCGGGCGGAAGTGGTGGCGGCGTTCGAGGAGGCCCAGGCGGCGGTGGCCCCCGTGTACGACGCGCGGGACATCGTGGCCGACCCACAGTTCCAGGCGCTCGGGACCATCCACGAGATCGAGGACCCCGAGCTGGGGCCGATGCTCATGCAAGGGCCGCTCTTCCGGCTCTCGGAGAACGACGGCGTCATCCAGTTCACCGGGCGGCCGCACGGCGCGGACACGGACGAGGTGCTGGGGGAGCTCGGCTTCTCCGCCGAGCGTGTGGCGGAGCTGCGGGAGGAGGGGGCGGTATGAGCGAGGCTGCCGGGGCCGGGGCCGGGGCCGGGGCCGGGGCCGGGGCCGGGGCCGGGGCGGGGGCCGGGCCGCGCCGCGGCGCGCCGCTGACCCTGCTCTACGTGCCCGCCGACCGGCCCGACCGGGTGGCCAAGGCGCTGGCGTCGGACGCCGACGCGGTGCTGGTGGACCTGGAGGACGCCGTCGCGCCGTCGCACAAGGGGGAGGCGCGGGAGAACGCCGGACGCCTTCTTGCCGGGGTTTCCGGGCGGCTGGTCCAGGTGCGGATCAACCACGGCAGCAGCCCGTGGCACGCCGTCGACGTCGCGATGCTCGCGACGCTGCCTGCTTCGGTCGGGGCGCGGGTGCCCAAGGTGGAGTCCGTCTCCGAGGTCCTTGCGCTCGCGGACGCACTTCCGGGCCGGGCGCTGCACCTGCTGGTCGAGACGGCGCTCGGCGTCGAGCGGGCCTTCGAGCTGGCGACGGCGTCGCCCCAGGTGGCGTCGATCGGGCTGGGGGAGGCCGACCTGCGCTCCGACCTGCGGGTCTCCGACGACGCAGGCCTGACCTGGGCACGCAGCCGCGTGGTGGTCGCGGCTCGGGCGGCGGGGCTGGTGCCGCCGGTCATGTCGGCGTACACGAACGTGCGCGACCTGGACGGGCTGGCGGCGTCGTGCCTCGTGGGGCGCGGGCTGGGTTTCTCGGGCCGGACGGCGATCCACCCCGGGCAGCTCGACACGATCCGGGCGGCGTTCCTGCCGTCGGCGTCCGAGGTGGCTGCCGCGCGGGAGGTGCTGGATCGGGTGCGTGCTGCCGCTACGGAAGGGGTGGGGGCCGTGGCCCTGGCGGACGGGACGTTCCTCGACGTGGCGATGGTGGAGCGGGCGCGGTGGGTGGTGGAGCTGGGTGGCTCTTGAGGTTGCTGTCGTGACGCGATAGGTTTCTATCGTTTCTCGATAGGAGGCGCTGATGAACCCGGTCACGACAGGTCTGCTCCGCGTAGTCATCGTGCTGCTCGTCCTCGGGACGCTGCTGACGCAGCTGGTGATCCTGCCGGACATGGCGTGGACTCTCCAGGTGCGTTATCCCGAGGCTGCTGCCCTGCGGGTGCCGACGCTCGTCGTATCGGCGATCGGGCTGGTGCCCCTGCAGGCGGTGCTCGGCTGCGTCTGGCGGCTCGTGGGGATGGCCCGGCGGGACGCGGTGTTCTCGCCGAGCGCGTTCCGGTGGGTCGACGCGATGATCGGGTCGGCGGTCGTGGCGGGCGTCGTCGCGATGGGCCTGCTGGTCTGGCTCTTGGCGCAGACCCGGGACACCGGTGTCCCGCCCGGGATCTTCCTGACACTGGTCGGCTGTGCGGTGCTCGCCGTCGGCGTCGCGTTGCTGGTGGTCGTGCTGCGGGGTCTCCTGGTCAAGGCCGTCACGTGGAAGGGCGAGGCCACGGCGCTGCGCGCCGAGCTGGCCGAGGTGATCTGATGCCGATCGTCGTGGACATCGACGTGATGCTCGCGCGCCGCAAGATGTCGGTGGGGGAGCTCGCCGAACGGGTCGGGATCACCCCGGCGAACCTCGCGGTCCTCAAGAACGGCCGCGCGAAGGCGGTCCGGTTCTCGACGCTCGACGCACTCTGCGCGGCCCTCGAGTGCCAGCCGGGCGACCTGATCCGGTACGAGGCGGGGGATGGCGCGGCGGTGCCGGAGGGATGACGGGGGCCGGACTCGACGTGGCCGCGCCCGGCCCGGCCCGGGGGTGCGCTTCTACCCCGTCATTGGGCCCGGAATGGGTCGTGATCCGGGCCCGATGACGGGGTAGAACCGCACTTCCGAGCGCGGCCGTGGGCTCGGCCCGGCTCGCCGGGCCCCCGGCTCCACCCGGCCTGGCGGGGGCCGGTCGAGCAGCAGGGAGTCGATCGGCCGGCGGGGAGTCGATCGCCGGCAAGGGCGTGATCTCGGCCGCGGCTCGGGGTGAGTTCTGCTGTGGGCAGATGAGGTCGCGCCCCTGAGTACGCGCTGGTCCGCGACTTCCTCGCCCGGCTCGGCGCACCCGCCTGAGTCACGGCACCAGCACGATCCGCCCGAACACCGTGCCCGCGTCCATCCGGCGGTGGGCCTCGGCCACCTGGTCCAGGGACAGCACCTCGTGGACGACGGCGTGCAGCTCACTGCGCGCCGCGGCGGCGAGCTGGGCCACGCGGACGGCGTGCAGCTCCGCCGCGGGCACGGAGTCGAGGCTGAACGTCCCGACCGAGCGGGACTGCTGGAACGCACCCAGGAGGCGCGCCCCGAAGTCCGCGGGCGGCATCCCCGCGATCGCGCCGACCACGACCATGCGCCCGTTCGGCGCGAGCCGGTCGATGAAGTCGGGGGTGCCCGCACCGCCCACGATGTCGACGACCACGTCGTAGGCCGCCGGGGCGTCCGGGTCGCCGTTCCCGGCCCGGTCGAGCACGTGCGTCGCCCCGAGGGCGCGCAGGCGCTCGCCGCGTCCGGCGGACGACGTCGTCACCGCGACGGCGCTCGCGCCGCCGCGGGCCGCGAGCTGCACGGCCGCGATGCCGATGCTCCCGGCCGCGCCCCGTACCAGCACGGACTCCCCGGCCGCGAGGTGCGCGTGCGTCAGCGCGAAGTGCGCCACGGGCGCCGAGCTCCCGAGGGTGACCGCGTCGACCGGCGAGAGCCCCTCGGGCAGCGCGACGACGTCCTCCACCCGGGCGACCGCCTGCTCGACGTAGCCGCCACTCGTACCGGTGAACGCCCAGACCCGGCGCCCCACCCACGCCGCGTCGACGCCGGCGCCGACCGCCGTCACCCGGCCGGCGACCTCGCTCCCGGGGACCAGCCCCGGGCCGAAGCCGAACCCGCTGAGCGTCCCGCGCCGGATGACGGCGTCGACCCCGCCCACGCCGATCGCCTCGGTCTCCAGCACCACCTGCCCGGGTCCGGGAGCCGGCGCGGGGGCCTCGCCCACCACCATCCCGCTCGGGTCGCCGAAGCTCTCGATCGTCACTGCTCGCATCGTTCTCGTCACGCCGGCGACGCTAACGGACGCCTGCGTCCACTTCGGGAAAGTGAGAGCGGCGGCCGGACGTTTGCCTCACATGCCGTAGTGACGGCGGACGGCGTGCGAGTGGGCGCACACCGCCGCACGGTGGACAGAGGCCGGCCACCCCCGCCCGGCCGCACCCAGGAAGGAGCGCGCCATGGTCCAGCAGACCGTCGCCGATGTCATGACACCGGCGCCCACCACCATCGGGATGTCCGAGACGTTCCAGACCGCCGCGCGGGCGATGGCCGACCACGACGTCGGCGCCCTGGTGGTCCGGGCCGGACCCACCGTCATCGGGATCGTCACCGACCGCGACCTGGTGGTTCGCGGCCTCGCGGAGGGGCTCGGCCTCGAGGCGATGGTCGGCGAGGTGGCCAGCGAGGAGCTCGTCACGGTCGGCCCCGACGTCCCCGTGGAGGCCGCGGTCGAGATGATGCGCAGCGCCGCCGTCCGGCGCATCCCCGTGGTCGACGGCGACACGGCCGTCGGTATCCTCTCGATCGGGGACCTCGCCGTCGAACGGGACCCCACGTCGGCCCTGGCCGACATCTCCGGTGCCGAGCCGAACGACTGAGCCGGACCGAACGACTGAGCCGGACCGAACGACCGAGGAGGGCGTCAGGACCGCCCGTAGCTCGTCACGAAGTGCTCGACGGCGCACGCCGCCGCGCCCCGCGCCCAGTCCACGAACCGCAGCGGCCGCAGCTCGATGGCCGAGCGCGCGGCGGAGCCGAAGGCCCGCTGCTCGAACGCGCTGCGCACGTGCGGGTCCATGACGTCGTAGTCCTGCTCGTGGGACGGTCCGTCGCTCGCGGCCGGCCCGGACCCGCCGCCGATCGCCTCGCCCGTGATCACGATGTGCTGGGCGCCGAGCAGGTTGGCGATGGTGGCGATCCCGATGCCGACGGCGCGGCCCGCGTCGGCGAGCACGCGCACGGCGTCGGGCTGACCCGAGCGGGCGAGGTCCGCGACGTCGCCGATGCCGAGCCCGTCGAAACCGGCCTCCGCCATGCGGCCCAGGATCCCGGCCGAGCCCGCGATGGCCTCGACGCACCCCCGGTTGCCGCAGTGGCACAGGGGCCCCTCGGGGTCGACCAGCACGTGGCCCACCTCGCCGGCCACGCCGAAGCCGCCGTGCACCACCTGCCCGTTGACCAGCAGCGCGCACCCGATGCCGGTGCCGACCGTGACGAGCGCCAGCGACGAGATCCCGCGGCCCACGCCGTACCAGCGCTCGCCGGTCAGGAGGGCGCGCACGTCGTTCTCGACCGTCGTCGTGAGCCCGGTGCGCCGGGCGACCTCCTCGCCGAGCGGCACGTCGCGCCAGGCCAGGAACGGCGAGTAGGCCACGTGCCCGGAGACGGCGTCGACGTCGCCCGAGACGGCCAGGCCGACGCTGCCGACCGCGGGCCGGCCGGCCCGCAGGCCGTCCACGAGCTCCACGATCTGCCCGACGATCGCCTCTGGGGCGTGGTCGCGCACCGGCACCGTGACCTCGTCCAGCACCTGGCAGCGCAGGTCGCAGACCACGCCGAAGAGCTGGTCCGCGGTGACCTTCACGCCGATCGACTGATGGGCCTCCGCCTGCAGGGTCACCATCGTGGCGGGCCGCCCCAGGGCGCCGTCAGACGACGCGCGGTCGCCGGTCTCCCGCAGGAGCCCCGCCTCCAGCAGCGGGCGCACCGCGCGCGTGATCGCGCCCGGCGTCAGGCCGGTGTCGCGCGCCAGGGCGGTCCGTGAGGCGTCGCCGCTGCGGACCAGCTCCTGGAAGACGCGCGTCCCCGCCGGGCTGAGGGCGGGTGCGGCCGATCTCGCGGACATGCCATGACTCTATCTAGGTGGCGCGGCGCCGCAGCACCCCGGACAGGGCCACGACCAGGACACCCGCGATCGGCACCACCAGCAGACCGGTCCGCAGACCCACCGAGTCGGCGACCAGGCCGACCAGCGGCGGGGAGAGCAGGAACCCGAGCCGCAGCAGCCAGGACACGATGGTCAGGCCGGTGCCGGGGCGCAGCCCGGGCAGCTCGTCGGCCTCGTGCATGGCGGCCGGGATGAGCGTGGCGCTGCCGAAGCCCGCGGCGGCGAACCCGGCGATCGTGCCCGGCACGGTGGGCCAGGCCAGGGCCAGCCCCATGCCGAGCGCGATGATCACGCCGCCCGCGCTGGCGACCGTGCGCTGGCCGAACCGGTCCACCAGGCGGTCCCCCAGCAGGCGGCCCACGGTCTGCGCGCCGACGAGCGACACGTAGGCGGTGGCGGCGAGCGCGGCCGGGGCGCCGAGGTCGGTCGAGAGGTAGAGGGTCGCCCACGAGCTGCCGGCGTCCTCCACCAGGGCGCCGCCGATGCCGATGAGAACGAGCGCGGCGACGATCGCCAGGGTGCGCACGCTGAGCCGCGGGCCGCGGAGCCGCGCGGCAGTGGCAGGACCGGCGTCGTCGGCCGCGTCGTCGTCCCGGCCCGGGAGGAGGAACCGCAGGGCGACGAGCGCCACGACCGCGAAGATCCCCAGCGAGATGCCCAGGTGCACGTCCAGCGGCAGGCCGAGCGCGATGGCGCCTGCGGCCATCGACCCGCCGAGAACGGCGCCGATGGACCACACGGCGTGGAAGCCGTTGATGATGGACCGCCCGTACCGGCGCTGCACGCGCAGGCCGTGGGTGTTCTGGCCGACGTCGGTGATCGAGTCGGACGCGCCGCCGAGGAACAGCGCGGCCACGAGCAGGGCGAACGACGGCGAGAGGCCGGCCGCCAGCGTGCCCAGGCCCGTCAGGACCGTGCCGACGACGGCGACGCGTGCCGACCCGAAGCGGCGCACCATGTACCCGGCGCCGAGGCCCGACACGATCGCGCCCGTCGGGAACGCGGCGATGGCCAGGCCGTAGGCCGCGTTGTCGAGGTCGAGCGCGGTCTTGATCTCCGGCAGGCGGGGCACCAGGTTGGCGTAGAGGGCGCCGTTGGTCAGGAACAGCGCGCCGACGGCGGCGCGGGCGCGCCGGACGGCGAGCGGCGGACGGGTGTCCTGGGGGAGCGACATGCGCACGAGCGTACCCGTGTTACGTACGGTCGTACACATCGCCCGCTACGCTGTGCCCATGGCTCACGACTACTTCGCCGGCGACCCCCGCACCCACCACGAGCGCATGCTCGCCGGCGACCTCTACATCGGCGGTCAGGACCCGGAGAGCGTCCGGCTCGCCCAGCGCGGCCTGGCGCTGGCCGACGCCTACCACCGCGCGGTGGTGGCCGACGACGACGGGGCCCGCGCGCTCCTGGACGACCTGCTCGGCACCCTGGGCGAGGACGCGTTCGTCAAGCCGCCGTTGTTCGTCGACTACGGCGGGAACCTCCACGTCGGCCCGCGCACCTTCGTCAACTACAACCTCACGGCCCTCGACGTCGCGACCATCACGATCGGCGCCGACTGCCAGATCGGCCCGAACGTGCAGCTCCTCACCCCGACCCATCCCGTGGAGCCCACCCCGCGCCGGGACAAGCTGGAGGCCGCGCTGCCCATCACGATCGGCGACAACGTCTGGCTCGGCGGCGGCGTGATCGTCTGCCCCGGGGTCACCATCGGGGACAACACCGTGGTCGGCGCGGGCGCCGTCGTCACGCGCGACCTGCCGGCGAACGTCGTCGCCGTCGGCAACCCCGCCCGCGTGGTCCGCGACCTCACCGAGGGCTGACCGTGACCGGACGCCGGCACGACCCCGACCGCAGGAGCCGGATCATCGACGTCTGCCTCGACCTGATCGCCGAGGTGGGGGTCGCCGGCGTCTCGCACCGCAAGGTGGCGGCCGCCGCCGACGTGCCGCTCGGGTCGATGACCTACCACTTCGCCGGGATGGACGAGCTGCTGCGCGAGGCGTTCGGCCGGTTCGCGCACGCCGGCAGCGACGGGTTCGAGCGGCGGATGAGCGCGGCGACCGACCTGGAGAGCGCCCGGGCGGCCGTCGTCGCGATCATCACGGAGGACGTGTTCGGCACCCAGCGCGACCTGGTGCTGACCCACGAGCTGTACACCCTCGCGTCCCGGGAGCCCGCCTACCGCGAGCTGACCAACGCGTGGATGGCGCGGTCCCGGGCGGCGCTGGAGCGGCACTTCGACCCGGTCACGGCGCGGATGCTGGACGCCCTCATCGAGGGGCTGACGATCCATCGCGCCCTGGACACCGAGGCCCCGCCGCCCGAGACGGTCACGGAGGCCGTGCGACGCATCACGTCCGGCTGACCGCCGGAACATCCGCGGCCCCGGGGTGTTGTCCCTGGTGTGAGCGACATCCTGAGGCGGGCGACCGTCGTGGTGATCGGGGCCGGGCAGGCCGGGCTCTCCGCGGCGTACCACCTGCAGCGCCGCGGGTTCGTGAGCGCCGTGGACCAGCCGGAGGCGGAGCGCACCTTCGTGGTGCTGGACGCCAACCCGGCGCCCGGCGGGGCCTGGCAGCACCGCTGGGAGTCGCTGCGGATGGCCACCGTCAACGGGATCTTCGACCTGCCCGGGCTGGCCCAGCCCGCCGTCGACGCCACCGAACCCAGCAGGCTGGCCGTCCCGCGGTACTTCGCGGGCTTCGAGCGCACGTTCGGCTTCCCGATCCTGCGCCCCGTCCGCGTGGTCGCGGTCCGCCGCGCCGACGACGACCCGGACGGCGAGCTCGTGGTGACCAGCGACCGGGGCTCCTGGTCCACCACCGCCGTCATCAACGCCACCGGCACCTGGACCAACCCCGTGCTGCCGCGCTACCCCGGGCAGGACACGTTCCGCGGGCGGCAGCTCCACACCCGGGACTACGTGCGGGCCGAGGACTTCGCCGGGCAGCGCGTGGCCGTCGTGGGCGGCGGCATCTCGGCCCTCCAGCTCCTGGAGGAGATCTCGCGGGTGGCGACCACCCGCTGGTACACCCGGCGCGAGCCGGTCTTCCACGACGAGTTCCGCAGCGAGACCCTCGGCCGCGAGACCATCGCCAAGGTCATGGCCGACGTCGAGGCGGGCCGGCCCACCGGCAGCGTCGTCTCCTACACGGGGCTCATCTGGACGCCGTACGCGCTGGCCGCGCGGGAGCGTGGCGCCCTGGAGCGGCGGCCCATGTTCACCGCGATCGAGCCGGACGGCGTCCGCGAGGCGGACGGGAGCCGGACGCCGCTCGACGTGATCCTCTGGGCCACCGGGTTCAAGGCCGACCTCGCCCACCTCGGCCCGCTCGGGCTGCGCAACGAGCTGGGCGGCATCGCGATGAACGGCACGCAGGTGGCGGACGAGCCGCGGGTGCACCTCATCGGGTTCGGGCCGTCGCAGTCGACGGTCGGCGCCAACCGGGCGGGCCGCGAGGCGGTCACGGCGGTGGTTCGGCGGCTCCCGGCCGCGCAACCAGCTCGATCAGCAGGATGAGCACCACGGCCCCGGCCGCGACGCCGACGATCAGCGCCGGCGTCGGGCTGGACGCGAGCAGGAGCACGAGCGCGCCGAGCGCGATGACGGCGGCGCGGGCAACGCCGCGGTAACGGGCGAGCCAGACGCCCGTGGCTCCGGTGGACACGCCCCGGCCCTCGGCCCACCCGCGGGTCCGGCTCATCCCCTTGCCGATCCCGGACCGCAGCCCGCGCGCCGACGCGCTCGATCCGCCGAGGTAGGCGGCGACGGCGACGACCAGGCCGAGCACCCCGACGGTGCGCAGCGTGACGCGCAGGAACGAGACGAGCTGGTCGAACACGACCTGCGCGGCGTCGAGCCGCATCACCTTCCCGCTGAGCGCGTCGAGATACAGCCCGCGTCCGACCGCGAGGCCGATGCCCAGGACGACCATCGCGGCGGCCAGCGCGAGGCCCGCGACCATCAGGGCGCGCAGGTGGTGCGTCGCGGCGGCGACGCCGGCGCCCAGGAGGACCAGGACGACCCACGGGAGCCACGTGCCGAGCGCGACGACCTGGGCGTACCGGTTCCGGATCTCGGTGAGCTGGCTGGACTCCATGATGGTGAACGAGGCGTTGATGGTGGGCAGGTTGCCCGCCAGGGTGAGGCCGCGGTCGACGAGCCGCTGCTTGAGCACGTCGATCAGCCCGCTGAGCTGGATGGTGAGCTGGCCGTTCTGGCCTACCTGGACGACGTCGCCCTCGTTGCCCTGCATGACCTGCACGAGCTGCTCGTGCGCCACCCGGTTGGCCTGGTCCCAGGCGTTCTCGAACTGGTCGCTCTCGACTACCCGGTCCGCCGCGTTGCGGACGAACGACTCCACACCGCTGGTCAGCGGGCCCTCCAGCGCGGTGATCGCCTGTGCGGCCCGGGGGGCGATGTCGCGTTGGTTCAGGCCGTCCTGCACGTCCTTGAGCAGCGCCCCGACGTCGATCCGCTGCATGACGGCGGTGGTCATCCGGCCCGCGACCGCCTGCTGCACCACCGGGTCCTGGGCCAGGGGCGCGACCGTCGCGACGTAGCGGTCCGTGTCGGTGAGGGTGCGCTCCGCCCAGGCGGCGACCACCCCCACCGGGGCCAGCAGGGCACCCAGGAGGATCAGGACGACGGCGGTCGCGCTCCGCGCCCGGTTCCTGGGTGGACCTGCCGGCGCAGCCGGACCCGTCCCGCCGTGCGGCGCCGCGTCCAGTCGCCGCCGGAGCTCGGCGTTCTCACGCTCCAGGGCGGCCAGACGGGCGGTCACGTCGGGCGGGTTCTCCGCCGCGGGCTCGGACACGGTCAGACCAGCGCCTTGGCCTTCAGCCGTTCGAACTCCGCCGGTGTGATGGTGCCGGCGTCGAGGAGCGCCTTGGCGCTCGTGATCTGCTCGGACGGCGAGGGGCCGGACGCGACCTCGCGGATGTAGCTCTCGGTGTCGCGCTGTGCCTGCGCCAGCCCCGCGGCGCTCCGCTCGGCCATCCCCCGGCCACGGGCGATGAGGTACACGAGCGCCGTGAGGACCGGGAGGAAGATCAGGAAGATGATCCACAGGGCCTTCCACCAGCCGGACAGCTCGTGGTCACGGAAGAGGTCCGCGACGATCTGGAACAACACCATGAGGTACGCCACGAAGAAGAAGCTGTAGACAATCAGCCAGAAGAAATCCCAGAAATCCATGACTGCCCCGTTCTCGACGGCCATCCGATGGGATCGGAGCGCATCGGAGGTATGCCCGATCCGCACTTTCAAAGTAACTGCGGAGAGTGCGTTCCGCCCGCGCTGAGCGGGGGTATTTCGCCGCCGAGGAACGAAAGCCGGGGCGGGCCCGATAAATCACCTGATTCGGGTGAACTTTTCGCGCGCCGGGCATCCGTGTCTACGAGAGCACCGACTGCACCGGCCGGGCGCTCACGTTCCCGGCCACCGACGTGCACAGCTCCATCGGGTTCGACGGGCGCAGCCTGCCGCGCACCTCAGTTCGCGAGCCCGGCCACCAGGTTGATCAGCAGGGCCACGATCACCGTGCCGAACAGGTAGGCGAGCAGCGCGTGCACCTGCGCGATCCGGCGCATCTCGGAGGAGCCGAGGTCGGTGTCGGAGACGGCAAAGCTCATCCCGACGGTCACCGCCAGGTACGTGAAGTCGGTGTACCGGGGCGGCGCCGTCTGGTGGAAGTCGATGCCGCCCGCCGGCGCGGTGTAATAGGCGCGGGCGTAATGGAGCGCGAACACCGTGTGCACGCACGCCCAGGAGACCACCACCGAGGTGAGGACGGCGGCCGTGGTGACGGTGCCGTCTGCCCGGACCCCGCCCACGAGCACGACGACGATCCCGCCCAGGCTCGCCACGGCGGCGAGCAGCACTATCACGTGTGCGATGGTGCGGGTGGGCTCCTCGCGCACGGCGTGCTCGCTGGTGGCCCGGGGGTCCATCGGGACGATCACCAGCGCCGTCCAGGCCACGAACACGAGCCCGGCACCGGCCCAGCCGCCGAGCAGCGCGGCCGCCGTGGAGTCCCAGGCCAGCAGCCAGCCGAGCAGGGCGCCGACCAGCAGGGACACGACGATCCGCACGGCGTGCGGGCCGTCCAGCACGCTGCTCAGCCGCCGCATGCCCGTCATCTGCTCCGTCATGCACCCCAGTGTGTGCGAAGATCGGGGCAGAACCCACAGCGGTTCCCGGACGAGGGTTGCCGTACCCGGTGTGCGACAAGACGGCATCTGAGGAGCACACCATGTCCTGGATCGTTCTTGTCGTCTCCGGCCTTCTCGAGGCCGTCTGGGCCACCGCGCTGAGCCGTTCCGAGGGTTTCAGCAACGTCGTCCCGAGCATCGTCTTCGGCGTCGCCCTCGTGGCCAGCATGGGCGGCCTCGCCTTCGCGCTGCGCGATCTGCCCGTGGGGACCGCTTACGCGGTCTGGGTGGGGATCGGCGCCGCGACCACCGTCGCCTGGGCGATGGCCACGGGCGCCGAACCCGTCTCCGTGGTCCGCGTGCTGCTCATCGCGGGCCTGATCGGCTGTGTTATCGGGTTGAAGCTGACCCACTGACGCAGCGGTAGCCCGCGCCGTCGGCCGGATCGCCCTCGTAGCGGGTCACCAGCGGGTAGCGGCAGACCTCGCGGGTGACGGTCCGGCCGTCCCGCTCGGTGACGACAGCGGGCAGCGTCGCGGGGGCCTTCCCCTGCTCCACCCAGTCCACCAGCGTCACCAGCGGGTCGGTGCCGATGCCGCAGTGGTTCACGCCCGGGGGCAGGAACAGCCGGTAGAAGCTGTCGACCCGGGCGTTGCCGCCCATGACCCGGTTCACGTGCTCGCGGTAGTCGACCGTGCCCTGGGTGGGCACGAGCTGGTCGGCCTGGCCGTGCCAGCTCAGCAGCTTGCCGCCGGAGCGGGCGAACGCGGACAGGTCCGGGTCGTCGCTGCCGATCACGGGGTGGAACTCGCGCTGCGACGTCGCGAAGAGCTGCTCGAACTGCCGGTACGTCAGGTGAGCGGTGTCGAGCTGCGGATCCTTGGCGACGAAGTACTTGACCCACTGGTCGGCCACCACGAACGGCTGGCCGGGCGTGGCGAGCCAGTTGAACGCGGCGCCCTTGTTCGGGCCGTACCACAGCGGGTGCCCCGACCGGCTGACCGGACCCTGCCAGATCTTGCGGACGGCGTCCGCGAGGTCCGAGCCGATGGTGTACGTCGTGCCGTCGCAGTCCACCTGGGTGCCGACCAGCTCCCGCGGGTCCCACGTGCAGTCCTGCGGGTCGTCGATGATGCCGTCCCGCACGCCGTCGATCGTGTCGCAGGCGTCGACCGCGGCGGTGTTGAACGCCTCGATCTCGCACGGTGCGGGGGCGACGTCCTCCTCGTTGAACACGACCTGCGGCCACAGCGTGGCCACGGCGAACCGGTCCCAGCTCACCGCGGGCGCGCCGGCCAGGATGCCCTGGAAGTCCTGCGGGTACTCCTGCGCCGCCACGTACCCCTGGCGGCCGCCCGTGGAGCAGCCGTTCCAGTAGGAGTAGGTGGCCCGGGTGCCGTAGTACTGCTTGGTCACGGACTTGCCGACCACGGCGAGGTCGTGGACCGACCGGGACGCGAAGTTCTCCAGGAGGGGCGTGTTCACGCGCCCGTCCGGCGTCAGCGCCCAGCCGCTGACGTCGGTCGGGGACTCGCCGATCCCCGCGTCGGTGGCCGCCGCGGCGTAGCCGTTCTTCACGGCCGCCACCAGGGTGGCGCCGAGGTCGCCGGCCAGGTAAGCGCTCCCGCCGGTGGCCTGGAAGCGGCCCGACCAGTCGGCGCGGTCCTGCGGCAGCGAGACCTTGACGGTCTCGTGGTCGCCGGCGCGGCCGTGGGTGAGGGTCACCGTGATGTCGCACCGGGCGGGCACGTCGGGGATGGGGGCGGGCGTCTGGAGCGGCGGCGTCGCCTCGGGGAAGGTGACCGTCCCGGCCGGGAAGGCCTGGGCGGTCACGGACTCGACCTGGGCGCCGCGCGGGGCGGAGACGGGTACGGGGGCGCACGACGACGCGGGGTGGGCGTCCCCGGCAGGGCTGCTCGCCGGTGCCGCGAGCGGGAGGAGCCCCGCCGCCGACACCGACAGCGCCGCCGTGACCAGTATGACTAGCTTGTTCATGGTGCACAGCCTGGCCCGGCGGCACCCGGGGCCGCCCCAGGGAGACACCCTGGTGCGCCCCCGGGGCCGTGGGCGCGAGGGTGGGGCCATGGACAGAAGGACATTCGTACGGACCGCCGGCCTGCTCGCCACCTCCGCCGCCGTGGGCGGGGCCGCCCTGCCTGAGGCGGCGGCCGTGACCTCCGCCGAACCCGCCGCACCCGCCGCGCCCACCGCCGCCCCCGCCCGGCCCTCGCCGTCGTTCCCCGTGGTCAAGCAGGTCCGCGCCGGCGAGCTCGACGTCGGGTACGCGGAGCTCGGGCCAGCCCGGGGCCGGCCGGTCGTCCTGCTGCACGGCTGGCCGTACGACATCCACGCCTACGCCGAGGTGGCGCCCCTGCTCGCGGCCCGCGGCTACCGCGTGATCGTGCCGTACCTGCGGGGCCACGGCAGCACCACGTTCCTGTCGCCGGACACGTTCCGCAACGCGCAGCAGGTGGTGGTGGCACGCGACGTCGTCGCGCTGCTGGACGCCCTGCACATCCCGCGCGCGGTGCTGGCCGGCTTCGACTGGGGCTCCCGCACCGCGGACATCGTCGCGGCCCTGTGGCCCGAGCGCGTCAAGGCACTCGTGTCGGTCTCCGGCTACCTGATCACCAACCGCGTCGCCAACCAGACGCCCATCGAGCCCGCGCGGGAGCGGGCGTGGTGGTACCAGTACTACTTCGCCACGGAGCGGGGCCGGCTGGGGCTCCAGGACGAGCACTACCGCAAGGAGCTGGCCCGCGTGGTCTGGACGTCCAGCTCGCCCACCTGGGCCTTCGACGACGCGACCTTCGACCGGACGGCGGCCGCGTTCACCAACCCGGACTACGCCGCGATCGTGCTGCACAACTACCGCTGGCGCCTCGGCCTGGCCGACGGCGACCCGCGGTTCGACGACGTCGAGGCCCGGCTGGCGGCGGGGCCGGCCATCGGCGTGCCCACCGTGACGATCGACGCCGAGCTCGACCCGTTCACAGCGCCCGGCAACGGCACGGGGTACCGAGACAAGTTCGTGGGGCCGTACGACCACCGGACGTTCCGCGGCGTCGGCCACGCCGTGCCCCAGGAGGCGCCGGCCGAGTTCGCCCGCGCCGTGGTCGACGCCGACCGGCTCTGACCCACCGCCCCCAGGAGAGCGCCCCGCCCGGTGTAGCCTCCGCGGGGAGGTGCGTGTGCGGAGCGAGACGGTGCTGCGCGGCCGGCGGCGCGAGACGGAGGCGCTCGACGAGCTGCTGCGAGAGGTCCGGGCCGGGCACAGCCGGGTGCTGGTGCTGCGGGGCGAGGCGGGGATCGGCAAGACGGCGCTGCTGGACCACCTGTCGGCGCGGGCGGGAAGCGCCCGGGTGGTCCGGACGGTCGGCGTGGAGCCGGAGTCCGAGATCGCCTACTCGGCGCTGCAGCAGCTGTGCGCGCCGCTCCTGGCGTACCTGGACCGGCTGCCCGCACCGCAGCGGGACACCCTCGCCACGGCCTTCGGCCTGAGCGCCGGCCGCCCGCCCGAGGCGTTGCTGGTCGGCCTGGCGGTGCTCGGGCTGTTCGCCGAGGCCGCGGCCGAGCGGCCGCTCCTCTGCGTGGTGGACGACGCCCAGTGGGTGGACCGGATGTCGGAGGTGATCCTGACCTTCGTGGCCCGCCGCCTCCAGGCCGAGTCGGTCGCCCTGGTCCTCGCCCTGCGCAGCCCCGGTGACGAACAGGTCCTCCCCGGCCTGCCCGAGCTGCGCCTCGACGGGCTCCCGGACGCCGACGCCGCGGCGCTGCTCGACACGGCGCTGCCGGGGCCCGTCGACGACCACGTCCGGGCGCGGATCCTCGCCGAGACGCGCGGCAACCCGCTCGCGCTCCTGGAGCTGCCCCGCGGCCTGACGCCGGCGGAGCTCGCGTTCGGGTTCGGCCCCCCGAGCCCGACGCCCGTCGCGGACCAGGTCGAGGACGGCTTCCAGCGGCGCGTCGCCGCGCTCCCGCCGGAGACCCGCACGCTCCTGCTCACCGCCGCCGTCGAACCCGTGGGCGACGTACCCCTGCTGTGGCGGGCCCTGGACCGGCTCGGCGTCGTGCCGGACGCCGCCGCGGCGGCCGAGGCCGCGGGGTTGGTCCGGATCGGCGCCCGCGTGCGGTTCCACCACCCGCTGGTGCGCTCCGCCTGCTGGCGCTCGGCCACGCCGGCCGAGCTGCGCGCGGCGCACCGCGCCCTCGCCGACGTGACCGACCCGGCGCAGGACCCCGACCGCCGCGCCTGGCACCGGGCGCACGCCGCCCTCGGGCCGGACGACGAGGTGGCCGGCGAGCTGGAGCGCACCGCCGACCGGGCGCTCGCGCGCGGCGGACGCTCCGCCGCGGCGGCGTTCCTGGAGCGCGCCGCCGAGCTGACCCAGGACCCGAAGCTCCGGGCCGAGCGTGTCCTGGCCGCCGCGCGCGCCCGGTTCGCCGCCGGCGCCCTCGACGGGATTCCCGGCCTGCTGTCGGCCGCGGAGCTCGGCCCGCTCGACCCGCTGCAGCGCGCCGGGGCGGAGCGGCTGCGGGCCCAGGTCGCGTTCGCGCGCGACCGCGGACGGGGCGCCGTCGGGCCCCTGCTGGAGGCCGCGCGGCGGCTGGACCAGCTCGACCCGGCGGCTGCCCGGGAGGCGTACCTCTGGGCGCTCGGCGCCGCCGTGCACGCGGGCCGGCTCGGCGACGACGGCAACGACGCCGACGGTGGCGGCGTCCTGCGGCGCGCGGCCGAGGCGGCGCGCGCCGTGCCCGCCGGTCCGGACGCGACCGGCCTGTTTCTCACCGGGCTCGCCGTGCGGTACACCGCCGGGTACGGGCCCGCCGTGCCGCACCTGCGCGACGCGCTCGGGGCCCTGGCCGACGACGACGATGCCGCGGCGCTCCTGTGGCTCTCCGCGCCGGTGGCCCACGAGCTGTGGGACGACGCCGCGTGGTTCCGGCTCACCGAGCAGGCGCTCGCCGCCGCCCGCTCGACCGGCGCCCGCACGGTGCTGCCCACGGCCCTGACGTTCCGCGCCGGCGCCCACGTGGCGGAGGGGCGGTTCGCCGAGGCGTCCGACCTGCTGCGCGAGGCCGAGTCCTTCGCGAACCTGCCCCCGCACCCGTCGGCCGCGCTCACCCTCGCCGCGCACCGGGGCGTCGAGGAGCCCGCGACCCGCCTGATCGACGCGACCGTCCGCGAGGCCGAGGCGCGCGGCGAGGGCCGCTGGCTCGGGCTGGCGGGCTACGCCGAGGCCGTGCTGCACAACGGGCTCGGCCGGTACCCGGCCGCCCTCGCGGCCGCACGCCGCGCCGTCGCGTACGACGACCTCGCCCTGACCGGCTGGAGCCTCGGCGAGCTGGTCGAGGCCGCGGCGCGCGCCGGGGAGACGGAGGAGGCCGCCGAGGCGCGCGAACGCCTCACCGAACGCACCGCCGCCGCGGGGACGCCGTGGGCGCTGGGCGCGCAGGCACTCGCGGACGCGCTGGCGGGTCCGGCGGCCGCGGCGGAGGACCGGTACCGCGAGGCGGTCGACCTGCTGGGCGGCACGCGGCTGACGGTGCTGACGGCCCGGGCCCGTCTGCTGTACGGCGAGTGGCTGCGCCGGGAGAACCGGCGGGCCGCGGCCCGGGAGCACCTGCGCGGGGCGCACGAGGTGTTTGCCGCGGCGGGCGCGGAGGGTTTCGCGGGGCGGGCGAGCCGCGAGCTGGCGGCGACGGGGGAGACGGTCCGCAGGCGCAGCGCCGGGCCGGCGGACGGGCTGACGGCGCAGGAGGCGCAGATCGCGCGCCTCGCGGTGGCGGGCCGGACCAACCCGGAGATCGGCGCGGAGCTGTTCCTCAGCCCGCGCACCGTGGAGTGGCACCTGCGCAAGGTGTTCGGCAAGCTCGGGATCGGCTCGCGGCGCGAGCTGGCGGCGGCCCTGCGGGAGCGCTGAGCGTCAGCGCTCGAAGGGGTCCGCGACCTCGCCGTCGAGAACCGCGTCCTGGTCGGCGCGGAGTGCCTCCAGCGATATGTGTTGGCTCGCCTCGGACTCTCGCGCGGCGGCGGGCTCGTCGTGGTGGTCACGAGGGTTGACGTCTGGCTGAATCTCCACGAGATCGATGGTGCCACGAGACGACGCCAGGCGGTGTCGGGGGCACTGAGTGACAATCGTTCAGGTGATCGGCCATGACATCTGGTCGCCTACCCGCTTCGCGCGCAACGGCGACGTCACCCTCGCCTACGACCGGTTCGGCACCGGCCACGGCACACCCCTGCTCCTGCTGATGGGGCTGGCCATGTCGCGGTTCTGGTGGCCCGACGGCCTGTGCCGCGCGCTGGCCGACGAGGGCTTCGACGTGGTCCGGTTCGACCAGCGCGACACCGGGGAGTCCACCCGGTTCGGCGTGAGCGAGCGCCGCGTCTCGTGGGCGTCCCTGTTCGGCGGGGGTTCGGTGCCCTATACGGCCGAGGACGTCGTGGACGACGCCGCCGCCGTGCTCGACGCCGCCGGGTGGGACCGTGCGGTGGTGCTGGGGCACTCCCAGGGCGGCGTCGTGGCGCAGCGGTTCGCCTTGCGCTACCCGCAGCGGACGCTCGGGCTCGTCTCCTGCGACGCCCCGCCGAGCGACGCCGCCGGGCTCACGGCGCTGCGGCACCTGCGGTACGGCCTGATCGCACGGCAGGCCACCGCCCGGCACCCGCGGACCCGGGAGGGTGACGTCGCGTCCGCGCTCGCCGTCGCGCGGGCCATGGCGTCGCCCGCGTACCCCGTCGACGAGGCGGCGGCCCGTGCCCGGATCGAGCGCGGTCTCGACTGCGGCCCGCGCGACATGCGGGCCATGGGCCGCCAGCTCCGCGCGGTCTGGCACGGGCCCCGGCTGCGCGAGGTGCGCACCCCGACGCTCGTCGTGCACGGCGCGGCCGACCCCCTGGTGCGGACGACGGCGGCGCGCGCCACGGCGCGGGCGATCCCGGGCGCCAAGCTCATGGTGCTCGACGACGTGGGGCACGACCTGCCGCCCGTCGTCTGGCCCACGCTGGCGCGGCAGGTCCGTGGTCTCGTGCCGGCCTGACCCGGTCCGGTCTAGCGCTGCTCCGGCATCGGGATCCACGTGTGCCAGGGCGTCACCCGGTCCACGTGCACGACGGCGTCGAACGCCCGGCGGGCGTCCACGAGCTGCAGCTCGGTCCCGTTGTGCGTGCCGCGCGTCGCGTCCAGGGCCGCGGCGGCCGCGCCGTCGGCCGTGCGCAGGTCCACGTAGTACGAGCCGAGCCCGGGCGCGGCCAGCGCGGCGTCCAGGCTCGTCGGGTCGAGCGCGCCGAGGTCCTGGGTGAACGGCGTGGAGTGCCCCGGGGCGTCGTCCGGCCCCGGGCGGTGCAGCCACGCCGTGCCGCCGCCGAACGTGGTGCCCAGCACCACCAGGTCGTCCCCGAGCCGGTCGGCGAGCTCGCGGCCCGTCGTCGTCATCGGCTGCGGCACGAACGGCGGCGCGTGGAACGGGATGCGCTGCACGTGGCCGTTCGCCGCCGCGACCACCACGCGCGGCTCGCGCTCCAGCACCCACTCCACCGTGTCCGCCATGGTCACGTCCCGGATGTTGCCCGGCGGGTAGGCGCGCGTCGCGCCCGCGGGCATCGCCGCGAGGAAAGCGTCGGTCTGCCGGGCGACCCGCGCGGCGTGCTCCGCGAACGCCACCTCCCGCGGGTCCGCTCCGGCCTCCAGGTAGTCGATCCGGCGGGCGCGGACCCGCTCGGCCAGCTCGCCGACGAGCGCCGTCAGCGCCGCCCGCTCGGCGGCCGGCAGCGCGATGTACGCGTGCAGCGCGGGCGCCGCCTGGGCGATCCCCGACCGGTCGGCCGGGAGGTAGTCGAACAGCGGCAGCAGGTCCGCGA
Source organism: Promicromonospora sp. NPDC019610 (assembly GCF_044389365.1). Lineage (NCBI taxonomy): Bacteria > Bacillati > Actinomycetota > Actinomycetes > Micrococcales > Promicromonosporaceae > Promicromonospora > Promicromonospora sp. NPDC019610. The sequence goes on from NZ_JBIRXX010000004.1 coordinate 444,692, forward strand.
GCACGTGCGCCGCGTACCCCGGGTCGACGTCGGCGAGAAAGGCCTCCACCGCCTCGACCGCCGGCCGGGCGCTCGCCGCCGAGTCCGGCACGTCCGCCCCGTAGAACCGCACGCCGCCGTCCGTGCGCAGCCAGGCCAGCAGGTCGAGCATCTCCTGGCACCGGCCCATGCTGTAGGTGACGCCGCGCTCCAGCACCTCGCGCACCGGTCGCGTGCTGCGGCCCGCGATCCAGTCGTCCACGAGCCGGGCCTCCGGGAAGCCGGACTCCATCACGTACGCCGTGAACCCGTGCCGCGCCAGGAACCGCAGGATCCGGTGCCGCACCAGGTACATCTCGTGGATCCGGTGCATCGACTCGCCGACTGCCACGACCCGCGCGTCGCCGACGATCTCCAGCAGCGGCAGCAGGTCGGCGTCGTCGGCGTCCGGGTCCAGGGTGGCCAGCCGGCGCGCGTTCGCGCCCAGCCAGGCGGTCAGGTCATCGCTCACCCCCGGAACGTAGCGCCTGCCCGACGCCGGACGGCGTGCTGTGCGCTCAGGGCGCAAGTGCCTCGGCCTGCCGGTGACCCTCAACGGCCCTCGGCGCGCTCCAGCTCCCGGGCCAGGTCGAGCATCTCGCGGCCGAGCGCGTCCAGCCGTTCGCGGAGGCTCGTGGTGCCGTCCGGCGCGGCGGGAGCGGAGGCGCTCGTCCCGGCCAGGCCCGCGGCGTCGGGCTCGCGGATGACGGTGATGTCGAAGACCACCCGGTCCGCACGGTGCCAGGTGCGGAACACCTCGACGGGCCGGGCGGCCTCGTCGGTGCTGGTGCCCTCGAGCAGCAGCAGCGGTGCCCCGGCGGCGACCTGGAGCAGCTCGGCCGTCTCGCCGTCGGCGCTCACCGCCCGCACCTGCCGCTTGCCGGCCACGACGTGCGTGCCGAACCGGCGCTGGATCGTGGCGTGCAGCGACGTGTCGGTCAGCTCCTCGGCGGTCAGGTCGCCGAGCTCCTCGGGCAGCCAGGTCTCGATGAGGGCGAGCGGCTCGTCCCCGGCGCTGCGCAGGCGCCGCAGGCGCAGCACGCGGTCGGAGGCGAGGACGCCGGTCGCCTCCGAGGCCGGCTCCAGGCCGAGCTCCAGGATGCGCGTGGTGACGTGCACGCCCTCGCCCTCGACCTGGGTCGACAGGCCTGGCACGCGCTGCACCAGGCGGTGCAGCTCGCCGCGCTCCCGGACGGTCGTGCCCCTGCCCCGACGGCGCTCCACGAGCCCCTCCTGCTCCAGTGCCGCCAGGGCCTGGCGGACCACGGAGCGGGAGACGCCGTAGCGTTCCTGCAGCTCGGCCTCGGTGGGCACCTGCGCGCCGGGCGCGAGCGTGCGGCCCAGGATCTGCGCGCGCAGCTCGCTGCCGATGCGCCGGTGGAGGGGCTGACCGTCGGGTGCGGGGCGGGCCACGGTCAGCCCGCCGCGCTCGGCGCCGTCTGCTGCGCCGTCCGCCAGACGTGGTCCCAGCCGGGCGCGAGGCCGGCCGCCCGCTCGATCGCGAGCACGAGGCTGGCCTCCCGGGCGATGCCCTGGCCGGCGATGTCGAACGCGGTGCCGTGGTCCACGGAGACGCGGACCACCGGCAGGCCCACGGTGATGTTCACGCCGTCGTCGCCGTACACGGCCTTGAACGGGGCGTGGCCCTGGTCGTGGTAGCAGGCGACGACCATGTTCCACTTCCCCTTGACCGCGGCGGGGATGAGGGCGTCGGCGGGGAGCGGGCCGTGGGCGTTGAGGCCGCGGGCACGCGCCGCCTCGACCGCGGGGGCCAGGACGTCGGCGTCCTCGTCCCCGAACAGGCGGTTCTCGCCGGCGTGCGGGTTCAGGCCGGCCAGCCCGATGGCCTCGTCCGGGCGGCCGAGCGCCGCCGTGAACGCGCCGGCCAGGTCGAGCACGGCGCGGGTGCGCTCCGGTGTGATGTCCTCGATGGCCTGGCGCAGCGAGACGTGCGTGGTCAGGTGGAAGAAGTACAGGTCGCCCGCCGACAGCACCAGGCTGAAGTTCTTGACGCCGAACTCGTGGGCCAGCAGCTCCGTGTGCCCGGGCCACCTGTGCCCGCCCGCGTGCATCGCGGCCTTGTTCAGCGGGGGTGTGACGATGCCGTCCACCTGCCCCTCCCGGGCCAGCCGGCAGGCCTCGACGACGAACCGGTACGCGCCGTCGCCGGCCGCCGCGCTGATCTCGCCGACCGGCACGTCCGCCAGCGACGGTCCGGTCTGGAGCAGCTCGATCGTGCCCGGCGTGTTCGTGGCGTCGGCCGGGGACGCGATCACGCGGACCCGCTCCGGGTCGCCGCCGATCGCGGAGACGGCGCGGCGCAGTGCGTCCGCGTCGCCCACGACCACGGGCACGCACAGGGCGCGCAGGTCGTCGTGGCCGAGCAGGGCCTTGGCCGTGATCTCCGGGCCGATGCCTGCGACGTCGCCGAGCGTGACGGCGAGGGTGGGGATGCTCAAGGGTTTACCTCCTGGTGCGAAGAGTACGATCTCAGGCTTTCGAGGACGTCGACGACGGTCCGGCGGGTGCCGAACCCGCCTGCCTTGGTGACGACGACGGTGCCGTGCGCCGGCCCGCCCTCCAGCCGGCCGAGCGGCACGCCCTCGGCGACGGAGCCGGCCACCCGCACGCTGCGGGCCCCGAGCCGGGCGAGCACGGCGCGGGCGCCGTCGCCCCCGATGAGGACGACGGCGTGGGGCCGGGTCCGCTCCGTCACGGCGGCGACGAGGTCGGCCAGCTCGGCCGCCGCGCGGCCGGCGCGCTCCCGTCCGGTGCCGGCCGGCCCCGTGGGCTCGGCGGTGCGGACCAGCACGGTCGCGGGCAGGTCCGTACCCAGCGCCCGGGCGGCCGCCTCGTCCGGCCGGGTCCCGGCCTCCGGGATGACCAGCAGCGTGCCGGGCTCGGCGCGCAGCAGCTCGTCGGCCTGCCCGCGGGAGACCTCGTTCAGGGAGCTCAGCACCACGAGCGTCCGCCCGACGGCGACCCGGGGCCGGTCCGGCGCGGCGCGGTCGCCGCCCCAGCGCGGGGCCAGGGCCGCGGCCAGCCCGGCGGAGCCGACCGGGACGGCGCGGGCGCCGAGCAGCACGACGGCGTCGGCGAGGCGCTCCAGCCCGGCGTCGTCCAGGGCGTCGACCACCACGGCGTCCGCGGCCGCGCCCGCCGCGGCGAGGCGGTCCGCCAGGGCCGCGGCGTCGCCGTCGGCGGGCACCCGGACGGCGCCCGGCAGCAGCGCGGTCAGGTCGCTCGTGCGGACCGGGGTGACGGGGTCGTGCCCGGCGCCCGTCGCGGCGACGGGCACGCCGCCGACCAGGAGCACGCCCTCACTGACCGTCCGCCCCAGGGCGGGGTAGCTCGGGCAGACCACGGCGAACGCGCCGGTGACCCGCTCGCGCCAGGCCGCCAGGGCCCCGGTGACCTGGGCCGCGGCGCTGCCGCGCATCGTCGAGTCGATCTTGACGTAGAGGCGCCCGGCGTCGGCCAGCGCCCGCACGGCGGCCGCGGTGGCGGCCGCCGCGGGGCCGTCGTCCTGGGCCCGCGCGTCGGTGACGACGGCGACCGCCGCCCGCTCGCCGGCGGGCAGGTCCCGGCCGAGGGCCAGGTGGCTGGTCCAGCCGGCGCGGGCGAACTGCACCACGCAGTCGCCGGCTCCGGTCAGGTCGTCCGCGACGACCCCGACGGTGTGCTCGCTCATGCGGTGCCGCGCCCTTCGCCGGCCGGGGCCGGGGCCGCCTCGGCGGCGTCGTCGTCCGCCGGGGCGAGGCCGCCCTGGCGCTTGAGCACGATCGTGGCCAGGAGCGGCGCCAGGACGGCGCTGACCAGCACGGCCGAGGCGACCTGCGCGGTGGCGACCGCGACGTACGGCTCGAAGGTGGGGTCGACCCCGCCGATGATCGCGGGCGTCGCGACGGCGTTGCCCGCCGTGGTGGCGGCGGCGATCGCGATGCCAGACCTCACGCCGCGCCGCAGGATGAACCGGTAGCCCGAGTAGGTCAGGGCGGCGGTCAGCAGCACGGCGAAGACGCCGACGAGCAGGCCGCTCGCGCCGCCGGTCACGACGTCGCGCAGGTTGATGCCGGTGCCGAGCGCGAACGCGAAGAACGGGATGACGATGTTCGGCACGGGTCGCATGGTCTCGGTCCAGCGCGGGTCGAGGTTGCCCACGACGAAGCCGAGCACCAGCGGGATGACCGCCGCGAGGAACGCCGTCAGGGGGATGTCGGCCAGGCCCGAGGCGCCGAGGAAGAGCATCGAGATGAACGGGCCGTCGTTCAGGGCCGAGGCCATGTAGGCGCCACGGTCGCGCTCGTCGCCGTACTTGCCGGTGAACGCGAGCCACAGCCCGCCGTTGCTGTTGTCGATGGTGGCCATGAGCGCCAGGATCGAGACCCCGAGGAAACCCTCGATCCCGAAGATGCTGCCCGCCAGCGCGACCAGCCCGGCGGGGATCAGGGACTTCGTCAGCAGCAGCGTCCCGGTGGCGGCGAGCACCGGCCCCGACGTGCGCGCCGTGATCTGCATGCCGGTCGCGAAGATGAGCACGGCGATGAGCGGCAGCGCCGAGTCCTTGAACAGGGCGGTGGTGAACGAGCCCAGCTCCAGGAAGCCGGGGAAGAACGTCCCGACGATCGAGCCGAGGACCAGCGGCACGAGCATGAGCCCGCCCGGGATCTTGTTCATCCAGTCGTAGAGGGGCACGGTCGACCTCGGTGTCAGTCCGGCATCCATGGCGGAACCTCTCGTTGTGCGCGACCGGCGATGGCCGCAATTGTCAGGACAAGAAAGTACGGACAAAGTACGGGACGGACCGGGCGGGGGCAAGTCCCCTGCGTACGGGCCCCCGCGCGCGCAGGATTCACCCGGCGCATAGCGTTTCCGGGTGACCGACGTGTGGACGTGGCCGGCCCGGATCGGCGTGCTGATCGGGACCGCCCTCTTCGTGGCCCTGCTGATCCCGATCCTCGTGATCCAGGTGCGCCGGTACGGCGCCATCAGTCCCGCCCGGCTGCTCGGCGCGGCGGCGCTCGCCGTCTACGGCACCGCGCTGGTGGCGTACACCCTGCTGCCGCTGCCGTCGGGTGATCTCGCCGCCTGGTGTGCGAGCTACGGGTACGACGGCGCGCAGCTCAGGCCGCTGCAGATCGTCTCGGACGTCCGCGAGCGCACCGCCGGCCTGTCGCTGGGCGCCGCGGTGCGGGACATCTCGGTGCTCCAGGGTGTGTTCAACGTGGTGCTGTTCGTGCCGTGGGGCGTGCTGGTGCGCCGTTACCTGGGCTGGGGGCTGCTCGCGTCCGCGGCGTCGGCGCTGGGGGCGTCGCTGCTGATCGAGGTCACCCAGCTCACCGGCATCTTCGGGCTGATCCCGTGCTCGTACCGGCTGGCCGACGTCGACGACCTGCTCACCAACACCCTGGGCGGCGTGGTCGGCGCGCTGATCGCGCCGTGGGTGCTGCGCTGGATGCCGGGCGCCCGGACCCTGGCGGCGGGCCGCGGCACGCCGCGGCCGGTGACGCTGTGGCGGCGCTGGTTCGGCATGGCCGTCGACTACCTCGCGTACGTCTCCCTGGGCGGCGTGCTCGCCCTGACCCTGGGCCTGGGGTACTACCTCGTGACGGGCCGCGCGCCCGCCGACTCCCTGGCCGTCTGGCTGTGCACCAGCGTGCCGGCGTGGGTCGTCGTGTTCGTGCTGCCCCTGGTCACGGGCGCGGGGGAGTCGCTGGGGCAGCGCACGGTCTGGCTCGCCGTCGTGCGGCCCGACGGCGGGACGCGCCTCGCGCCGTGGGCCCGGGTGCGGCACGGGCTGGCCGGGGGAGCGCTGTGGGGCCTGCTCCAGGCGCTGGGTGACGCCGCGACCATGTTCGACGTCGGCGCGCTGACCCCCGCCCGGGGCCTGGCCACCACGGTCGCGACCGTCCTGGTGCTGTCCGCCCTGTTCACACGGGGGCGGCGCGGGCTCTCCGGGAAGGCGGCCCCGTACCTCCTGGTCGACGCGCGGTCCCTCGCGCCCGAGGGTCAGGCGCGGGTGCGGGGGTCCCGGCCGAGCAGGTGACGCAGCGCCGGCTCGAGCGTGGGGTGCCGGAACCGGTGGCCCAGCGCCAGCAGCACCTCGGGCGAGACCCGCTGGCTGGCCTGCGCCAGCTCGTCCGCGCCCTCCTGGCCCAGCAGCAGCCGCGGCCCCAGGTCGGGCACCGGCAGCAGAGCGGGACGGCGCAGCACCGCGGCCAGCGTGGCGGTGTACCCGGCGTTGCGCACCGGGGCGGGCGCGACGGCGTTGACCGGCCCGGACAGCCGCTCGTCGTACAGCGCGCGGTGGTAGACGTCCACCAGGTCGTCGATCCCGATCCAGGACTGCCACATCTGGCCGTCGCCCAGCCGGCCGCCCAGGCCCGCGGCGAACAGCGGGTGGAACAGCCGCAGCGTGCCGCCGCGCGGTGACTGCACCAGGCCGGTGCGTACGTTCACCACGCGCAGGCCGTCGGCGGCCGAGGTCGCCTGCTCCCAGTCGTCGACGACGTCCGCGAGGAACCCGTCGCCACGTTCGCTCGTCTCGGTGAGCACCTCGTCGCCCCGGTCCGGGCCGTAGTACCCGATGGCCGACGCGCTGACGAAGACCCGCGGCCCGTCGGCGGTGCGGCCGGCGAGCGCGGCGAGCGCCGTCGTCGGCCCGATGCGGGAGCCGCGGACCGCGGCGCGGTGCGCGTCGGTGAACCGGCCGGCGATCGACGCGCCGGCGAGGTGGATGACGGCGTCGACGCCCCGCAGGAGGTCGTCGGCGGGCACCTCCGGGTCCCACTGCCGCTCGTCGGGGCCGTGCGGCGCGCCGCGCACGAGCCGGATCACGCGGTGGCCGGCGGTGGTCAGGAAGGGCACCAGGGCGCCGCCGACCAGCCCGTGGCTGCCGGTGACCGCGATGACCTTCGGCCAGTCGCCGGCGTTGCGGGCGGACGCCTGGGCCGCGAGGTCCAGGCCGAGCTGGCGGTGCCGGTAGGCGAACATCGGCCGCAGCACGGCCTCGGGCACCCGGGTCTCGACCGTGTCGGTGACCCGGGTTCCGCCGCCCTCGTCGTGGAACTCGTGGGTGTGCCGCCAGGGCACCACCCAGCGCAGCGGGGCGGAGACCAGCTCGTCCACGAACCGCTCCGGCGGCTCGTAGCCGCTGTGCCGGGCGACCCAGCGCAGCCCCACCGGCAGCCGCAGCACGGCCGCGCCGCCCGCGAGCGTGGATGCCTCGCGGACCACGTGCAGGGGCGACCACGGCGGGGTGAGTCGCATGATCGCGCCGGGTCGCTCGTGCCAGGCGAACACCTCGGGGCGCGGGTGCCCCACGACGCTCGAGTACGTCAGACCCATGGTTCCTCCCTACAGGTAGCCCGCCGCCGTCGCGATCAGCAGGATCGTCACCGCGGCGCCCGCGGCGTAGTTGACCCACAGGAAGTGCCGCCAGCCGCCGTTCGCCCGCGCGGAGTCCTCGTCGCTCACGGCGGCGTACGGCGCCGCGAGCACGAGGTAGGGGACGGCGAGCAGGCCCAGGAGCGCGGTGGGCCACCCGGTCGTGAGCATCAGCAGGCCCGCGACGACCCACGCGCCCAGCGCGAGCCGCACGGTGGTGGCCGCGCCGAACGCCGTCGCGATCGAGGAGATGCGGCCCTCGCGGTCGGGTACGACGTCCTGCACCGCGCCGAAGGCGTGGCTGGCCATGCCCCACAGCAGGAACGCACCGAGCACCGCGAACGTCTGCGGTGTCGGGTCGGCCTGGGCCAGCGCGAGCCCGTAGACCGCCGGGCTCACGAAGTGCACGCTGGACGTGAGGGAGTCCAGCACGGGCACCTCCTTGAACCGGAACGGGGGCGCGGAGTACGCGACCAGCGCGAACAGGCTGACCGCCAGCACCGCCCACGACGCCGGCGGGCCGAGCACCACGAGCACGGCGACGAACGGCACGCACGTCGCCACGGAGGCGACGAGGATCGGCCGGTGTCGCCGGGGCGCCAGCAGGGCGCCCTCGACGCCGCCCTTGCGGGGGTTGCTCAGGTCGGACGCGTAGTCGAACACGTCGTTGATCCCGTACAGCGCCAGGTTGTAGGGCACGAGGAAGAACAGCGTGCCCACGACCAGCGCGACGTCCACGGTGCCCGTGGTCAGCAGGTAGGCGGCCGCGAACGGGTAGGCCGTGTTGATCCAGCTCAGGGGGCGCGACGCGCGCACCAGGTCAGCGAGCACGACGACTCCTGAACAGGGTCCAGAGGGCGGGCAGCAGGATGACGCCCGCCAGCGGGTAGGCGAAGTCCTCGATCGGCGCGAGCCCGACCCGGAGCCCGGAGATGTGCTCGTCGGCGTACGTGAACAGGCCGCTCGCGATCATCACGTTGTCGAAGACGGCGGTGAGCACGAGCAGGGCGACGGCGGCCAGCACGAGCGGTCGCCAGCCGATCGGGCGGGTCCCGGTCAGGCGGGCGCGCAGGTGCGCGATGACCGCGACCGCCACCGCCACCGCGAGGAAGGCGCGCGTGAGGAGCAGGTAGGTCATCGCAGGACGTCCTCCCGGTCCCGGGCCCGGACCCGGCCCAGCACCCGCTGGGCACCGAGGGCGAGCACCATCGTGACCTCGCAGAGGAAGGCCAGGAACACGATCTCCTCCACGGGCAGCTCGGGAGCGAGCATGAGCCCGGTCATGTACGGGCCGGCGCCGTGCAGGAAGATGCCGAGCCCGATGCCCGCCAGGTCCCACACGAGGAAGAACGCCGTACCCGTGACGAGCACGGCGGCCGCCCGGACCGGGGCGTCCCAGAGGAAGAGCCGGAACCGGCGGTCGACCACGAGCACGCCCGCCGCCGAGACCAGCAGCACGGCGAGGTACACGAAGCTCATGACTCCTCCCGCAGCGGCCCGGCGCTGGTGTCGCCCCGGAGCCGCTTGACCACCAGCTCCGCGCTGATGAGGCACATGGGCAGGCCGATCCCGGGGATCGTCGTCGCCCCCGCGTACAGCAGGCCCGAGACACGCGACGACGCGTTGGACCCGCGGAACATCGCGCTCTGCCGCAGGGTGTGGCCCGGGCCGAGGGCGCCGCCGCGCCAGGCGCCGAGGTCGCGCTCGAAGTCGGCAGGCCCGATCGTGCGCCGCACGACGACGCGCTCGGCGAGGTCCGGGGTGTCCGTCCACTTGGCGATCTGCGCGATCGCGTCGTCCACGACCTGTTCCACGCCGAACGCCCCGGCGCCGTCGACCCCGCCCGCGCCGATCGACGTGTCCGCCGGCACCGGGACGAGCACGAACAGGTTCTCGTGCCCGGGCGGGGCGACGGCGTCGGTGGCGCTCGGCTTGCAGACGTACAGCGACGTCGGCGTCCGCACGGACGGGTTCGCGCCGTAGATGGCGTCGAACCCCTCCTGCCAGTCGCGGGCGAACAGCAGCGAGTGGTGGGCCAGCTTCGGGAGCTCGCCGCGCACGCCCAGCAGCGCGAGCACGGCGCCCGGGCCGGGGTCTCGGCGCTTCCACCAGCGGTCGCTCCTGCTGCGGTGCCGCGGGCCGAGCAGCTCGTGCTCGGTGACGCGCAGGTCCGCGGTCGAGACCACGACGTCGGCGGCCACGTGGCGGGTGCGGCCGTCCGGGCCGGTGACGTCGACGCCGGTCGCGGCGCCGTCCGACACCGTGATGCGGCGCACCCGCTGGCCGGTGAGCAGGCGGGCGCCCTGGCGCTCGGCGAGGCGGGCGACCGCGTTGATGACCGCGCCGAACCCGCCACGCGGGTAGAGCACGCCCTGGGTCACGTCGAGGTGGCTCATCAGGTGGTACATGCTCGGCGCGGCGCTCGGCGACGTGCCGAGGAAGACCGCGGGGTAGCCGAGGATCCGGCGCACCCGCTCGTCCGTGGTGTGGCGGGAGATGAAGTGGTCCAGCGACTCGCCCAGCAGGCGCAGCAGCCGCGGGGCGCGCCGCACGACGTCCGGCGCGAGCAGCGGCCTGGGGGAGGCGAACGTGGCGTACAGGAACCGCTCGGTGGCGATCCGGTACGTCTCGGCGGCCGAGTCCAGGTACGCGTCCAGCCGCGGGGCCGACGCCGGGTCGAGCGCGAGCAGGGCCTCGCGCGCACCGTCGGCGGGCAGGTCGAAGGGCTCGGTGTCGTCCTCGAAGAACACCCGGTAGGAGGGGTCGAGGCGCACCAGGTCCAGCTCGTCGGCGGCGCTCGTGCCCAGGAGCCGGAAGAAGTGCTCGAAGACCTCGGGCATGAGGTACCAGGACGGGCCGGTGTCGAAGACGAACCCGTCGCGGTGCCAGCGCCCCGCGCGTCCGCCCAGCTCGTACCGGGCCTCCAGCAGCGTGACCGACGCGCCCTCGCGGGCCAGGAGGGCGGCGGTCGCCAGGCCCGAGATGCCGCCGCCGATCACGACCACGCGCCGGCCGGGCTGCCCGTCGTTCATGCCGCCCATCGCGCGCCCGTCCGGGTAGCCGCGAGCGTGGCGACGACGATGCGCAGCTTGACGCCGGCCGGCACCGAGACCCGTCGCACGTGCAGCTGCGCCGCCGGCATGTCGCGCAGCCGGTCGTTGAGCTCGGCGAACAGGCCCGCCGCCAGTGCCGTCGCCCGGCGCGGCCCGACCGGCAGCAGCGGCAGCACGGCCCGCGCGGCGGCGAGGTCGGCGTCGATGTCGGCGACGACGGCGGCCTTCCTGTCCTCGTCGAGCAGCTCGGGTCCGGCACCCGGGAAGTAGGTACGGCCCAGCCGCTCCTGGTCGTCGCCGAGATCGCGCAGGAAGTTGATCTTCTGGAATGCCGCGCCGAGCCGGCGGGCGCCCTCCTCCAGCCGGGCGCGGACGCCGGGCGGTACGGGGTGGCCGTCCAGGAACGCGCGCAGGCACATCAGGCCCACCACCTCGGCGGAGCCGTGCACGTAGGCGCGGTACTCGTCGTCGCCGAGGGCGACCACGGGGTCGAGGTCGCGGCGCATGGACGCGAAGAACGGGCGCACCAGCGTCTCGTCGATGCCGACGGCGCGCGCCGTCGTGCCGAAGGCGTGCACCACCATGTTGGTGCTGAACCCGCGGCCCAGCGTCCGGTACGTCTCCTCCTCCAGCGCGTCCAGGGCAGCGCGCCGCTCGGCGTGCGCGAGCCCGGCCTCCTGTGCCGGCCCGTCGACGATCTCGTCGGCCACGCGCACCAGCGCGTAGATGTCCTCGATCATGCCGCGCGTCACGGGCGGCAGCAGCCGCGTGGCCAGGCTGAACGACGTCGAGTAGGCGCCGATCACCTGGGCCGCGGCCGCGTGGGCGGTGTGCGAGTACAGGGCCAGCGAGGACGACGGGATCACGACTCACGCTCCGCGAGCCGCACGGCGAGCCCGGTCAGCTCCCGCTTCAGCACGGTGGGCAGCTCCGACCGCTCGACCATCGCGACGGCGGCCCGCCGCTTCGCGTCGACGAGCTCCGCCACCGCCGCGCGGGCACCGCTGGCGACCAGGGCGGCGCGCAGCAGGTCGGCGTCGGCGTCGTCCAGCTCGGGTCGGCCCCACAGGTGCCGCACCGCCGTCCACTCCGGGTGGCCCTCGGCGCAGGCGACGAGCAGGGTGCGCTTGCCCTCGCGCAGGTCGCCGGTCGTGCTCTTGCCGGTGCGGTGCGGGTCGCCGAACACGCCGAGCAGGTCGTCGCGCACCTGGTAGAGCATGCCCAGCGCGATGCCGACCTGCTCCAGCTCGGCCGAGGCCTGCGGGCCGGCACCGGCCAGGGCGCCGCCGGCCCGCAGGGGCCCCGCGAAGGAGTAGCTGCCGGTCTTGTTGGCCATCATCCGCAGCACCCGGTCGGGGGTGGCCGGGGCGGTGCCCAGGCCGAACGCGACGTCGTCGTGCTCGCCGGCCGCGGCGCGGAACAGGCTCTCGGCGATGATGTCGGTCAGCTCGGCGCGGCCGTCGGACTCGATCCGGCCCACCAGGGCGTACGCCGAGCTGAGCAGCAGGTCGCCGCCGAGGATGCCCGAGGCGGTGCCCCACGCCGTCGCGGCGTCGTCGGACAGCCCGTCCTGGGTCGCGTCCCCCGCGAACTCGGCCGCCAGGTTGGGGCGCCCGCGCCGGGTGAGGTCCCGGTCGAGGATGTCGTCGTGCAGCAGCAGCGCCGTGTGCACCAGCTCGAAGGCGGCGGCCGCCACGGCGGCGTCCTGCGGGTGCGGGCCGCCGAACGCGGCGTGCGCGTCGAGCAGCAGGCGGGGGCGCAGGCGCTTGCCGCCCTCGCTCGACCGGGCCAGCCGCCGCCACAGCAGCGCGTAGTGCTCCGCGAGGGGGGTGGCGCGCCGGACGTGTTCGGCGAAGAAGCCCGTGAGCACCACGTCCACGGAGTCGTGGGTCAGCATCTCGGTCATGGCCAGGACACGTCTCGCGTGGGCCGCACGGCCAGGGCGGCGTACAGCGGCATCTCGTCGGCCTGCTCCACGAACCAGGGCGAGAAGGCCCACGGCGCGGCGCGCAGGGCCTGGCCGAGCGCGCCGCCGTCGACCCACCGGGCCTCCATGGCCTCGTACGGGTTGACCTGCGGCTCGTCCTCGGTGACCGCGACGTACACCGGGCACAGCTCGTTCTCCACGATCCCGCTGGCGTCGACGGCGCGGTACCGGAAGCGCGGCAGCTCCAGGCGGAGCTCGCGCAGGTTCAGGCCGAGCTCGTCCTGCGCGCGGCGCAGGACGGCCTCCTCGCTGGGCTCGCCCGGCTGCGGGTGGCCGCAGAAGGAGTTGGTCCACACCCCCGGCCAGGTCTGCTTGTGCAGGGAGCGCCGCGTGACGAGCACCTCGCCCGCCGGGTTGAGCACGTGGCACGAGAACGCCAGGTGGAGCGGCGTGTGCTCGGAGTGCACGGCACTCTTGAGCTCTGACCCGACGGGAGTGCCGTCGTCGTCGAGCAGGACCACTCTCTCGGTCGTCACTGTGACCCCTTCGTGATTTTGCTAGCCTGGCTATATTCAAGCACAGGAAGCAGTTTTTCTCACTGCCGATTCCGGACAGATCGCGCGGTGGGTTGAGCGAGTTCGGAGCTGTCGACGATCTGGATCGAATCTCGTGGCAGCGCGCACCGACCGCTCGGTACCGTCCAGCCATGGCTGCGCCCCTGCTCCTGGTCCCGTCCGACCCGCTCGCGCCCCGGGCCCCTGACGAGCACTTCGCCCGGGAGGTCGAGGCCGCACGGGGCGGCGGCCTGACGGTCGCCGTGGTGGACCACGATGCGGTCGTCGCCGGAGAGCTCCCGGCGGCGGTTCGGCAGGTGCCGGCGTCCGACGTCGCGCGTACGGCCTGGTATCGCGGGTGGATGATCTGCTCGTCGGCGTACGCGCGGCTCGGCTCCGCTCTGGAGGCGCGAGGGGTCCGCCTGCTGACGAGTCCCGCTGCCTATGCGGCCGCGCACGAGCTGCCCGGCTGGTACGACGCGTTCGCGGGTTCGACGCCCGCCAGCGTCTGGTCGCCGTGGGAGCCCGGTCGGACGCCGACGCCGGCTGACGTCGGGCCGCTGCTCGAAACCCTGGGCGGGGGCCCCGGCGTCGTGAAGGACTACGTGAAGTCGCGCAAGCACGAGTGGGACGAGGCCTGCTACGTGCCCGACCTCGCCGACATCAACACCGCGACACGCGTGGTCGCGCGAATGGTCGAGCTCCAGGGCGATGGCCTGGCCGGCGGGATCGTCGTGCGAGCCTTCGAGCCGTTCGTGACCGACGGCGGGCGCGCTCAGGAGGTTCGGGTCTGGTGGGTGCTGGGCGCGCCGGCGCTGGTCACGCCGCATCCCGATGCTCCCGCGGGCTCGGATGCCGACGTGCCCGCAGGGGTGCTGGACGCCGTCGGGCGGAACGTGGCGGCCTTGGGCGCTCCGTTCGTGACCACGGACCTCGCGCTGCGGGCGGACGGTGTCTGGCGCGTGATCGAGGTGGGGGACGGCCAGGTCAGCGATCTGCCCGGTGGTCAGGATCCGGCGCCGCTGCTGCGGGCCCTGGCTGCGGCTGGGTGAGGGGGTGGAGAAGCGCGTGGACGGTTCTCTGAGCGGCGGACGGCGCTCGCCGTCGGTCGAGCGGCGGGCCGGCGAGGTGCTGCGAGCGCGCGGGGCCGGAGCCGGCGACGTCGCCCGAACCCTCACCGAGCTGGAACGGTTGGGCTACCCGTACGCTCCGCGGTACCTGGGGCGCGCGGCGGACGGCCGCGACCGCCTCTCCTACATCGAGGGCGTGACGACGACCCATCCCAGCGAACGCGCCGAGACGTCCTATGCGCGTGGGGGAGCGATGCTCCGTCGACTGCACGACGTCACGCGCGGGACGGCGCTCGCCGGCGACGGCGAGTGCCTGACCCATTGGGACCCGGGACCGTTCAACACGGTGTTCAGCGGGGGCGAGCCAGTCGCGTTCATCGACTGGGACACCGCCGGCCCGGGCGAGGCCCTCGCCGACCTGGCGTACCTCGCGTGGACCTGGTGCGTGCAGGCCGTAGGAAATGTGGCCGTGCCTGACCAGGCGAGGCGGTTGCGGCAGGTGCGGGATGGGTACGGGTTGGCGCGTGATGTCGACCTGCTCGGGGCCGTGCTGCGGCAGCAGTCAGGGGTGATTGCGCGAAGCGAGTCCGCCCGGCGAACGGCGGATGCCCATCTTGGTGCACTGCACGCGGCGGCCCGGGACTGGGCGACCGCGGACAGAGCTCTGGTGCTCGAGAACATCGCGGTGTTTCGAGGGGCGCTCGACGGCTGACGTGCGTGAGTGAGGGGAGCAGGGCTGGCCCGGCATAGGGTGCCGCGGTGGACATCGCCCTGACCGTCCGCGGCGCCGTCGACGACGCCGCGCTCTCAGCCCTGCACGCCCGCGCCTTCGGGAGCCCGTCGGCGGCGGTGACGCCGTGGACCGAGCGACTGACTCGGCACAGCCTGACCTGGGTCACGGCGCTAGACCCCGCGGGGAACCTCGTCGGGTTCGTCAACGTGATCGGCGACGGCGGTGCGCACGCGGTGCTGCTCGACACCGTCGTCGACCCCGAGCGTCAGGGACAGGGCATCGGCCGCGCGCTGGTCGCCAAGGCCGCCGACGCCGCCCGCGACCACGGCTGCGAGTGGCTCCACGTCGACTTCGAGGAGGACCGGGCACGGTTCTACCTCGACGCCTGTGGCTTCCGGACGACGGCGGCGGGGCTCCTGCGTCTCGCGTAGGCCCCGGCCGCCGGCTCGGCGCATCACCAGTCCGCGGGCCGGCTGTCCTTCCCGTCGAGCCAGAGGCGGTCGCTCGCGTCCCGATGTGTGCCGGACGTGCCGACATGCTTGCTGCTGATCCGGTCGCCCTTGGTGATGACGTGGGTGACCGCCGTCGCGTGCCCGTGGCCCAGCCCGTAGGTCTCCTTGAGCCACGCGACGACCGGCGTCGCCCTGCTGTCCGGACCGAAGCCCTGCGCCCGCGCGAGCTCGACGAGCTGCCGCGGGGTCAGCCCGGTCTTCGTCTCGGCGTTGTCGAGGTAGGCCTGGAAGGACATCAGCGGTTCTCCTGGATCATCGTGTCCGAGGCGTGGATGCACATCATGCGCAGCGTCCCGGTGCCGGTGTTGGTGAAGCCGTGCCAGACGTCGGGCTGGACGACGGCGGTGTCGCCGGCCCGGGCGACGACCGTCTCGTCACCGATGGTGATCGTGGCCTCGCCCTCCAGGACCGACCAGGTCTCGCTGTACGGGTGGCGGTGCAGCCCGGGCCCCTGGCCGGGGTCGTTGGTGACGAGGAAGAACGAGATGCCCGAGCCGTGGTCGCGGCCCTCGTAGCGCAGGGTGCGCGAGCCGGGGATGCGGATCGTGTCGGCGGAGACGGTGGTCATGTCTGCTCCTTGCTTCGGAGCCGGCCCGTGCGGCCGGCGTGTTCCCAGCCTCGTCGGGACGGCGACGGCGCACTACGGTTTCGACGTGCATCGAAACATGGTGGAGTTCCGGCTCGCGCCCGACGACATCTCGGCGATCCGGTTCGGCGTCTCGCCCGGTCACGAGCTCGCCCACGCGGTCCGGGTGCTCGTGCAGCCGAGCTACCACCCGCTCCAGTGGGGCTGGCTGCGCCGGGCGCGCACCGACGTACCGCAGCGCGCGTTCGACCTGATGAAGCTGCTCGTCGGACCCGACGGCTACATGCCGGACTTCCTCACCTCGACGCCCGGCTGGGACCTGAGCCCGGACGAGGAGCTGGCTCGCCTGCGCGAGGCCGACCTCGGGCCGCTGCGCGTCGACCTCCTCAAGCGCGTCGACCGGACGGGCGGGACCGAGCAGCGCCTGCTGCGTGCCCTGGCGGACGATCCGGAACATGCCCGCTCGGCCGCCGCCGAGGCCTGGGAACAGTGCTGGGACGCGTTGCTCGCCCCCTATTGGCCGCAGCTGGGAAGGATCCTGCGGGCCGACGTCGGGGTGCGCTCCCGGCGCGCGACGACGGACGGCCTCGGCGCGATGGTCGAGACCCTGCACGAGGCCGTGAGCTGGGCGCCGCACGCCGTCCGGGTGCGGCTGCGCATGCACGGCGAGGTGCTCGACTGCGCGGGCAGCGGCCTCGTCCTGGTGCCGTCCGTGATGGCGCCCCGGTGTTCCGTCGTCACCGAGCCGCCGGCCCAGCCCACCCTTTTCTACCCGGCGCTCGGCGTCTCCGAGCGCTGGGCCGACGACGGTCCCGGTACCGCCGAGGCGCTCGCCCGGCTGCTCGGGGCGGGCCGGGCAGGAGTGCTGCTCGCCCTGGGGTCGCCGCTGTCGACCAGCGAGGTCGCCGCCGCCTGCGGCCTCGCCGTGTCGACGGCGTCGCACCACCTGGCGCTGCTCAGCGGTGCCCGCCTGGTCGACGCCCGCCGCGACGGCGCACGCGTCCTGCACGTCCGGACGCCGCTGGGGGAGGCGCTGGTCGGGGGTTGACGGCGGGACGGCGGACACTACGCGGTGGAAGGGCTGGGCCGCGTCGTCGCGACGACCGTCCAGGCCGTCGCGGACACCTCGAACGGCCCCGCGGAGAGCAGCTCGCGGCAGCGTGCCTCGACCGCCCGCCGGGCGTCGGCGTCGAGGCCGGCGACGTAGTCCCCGGCGAGCCCCACACCCAGGGTGTACGGCTCCCACCACTCGGCGAAGCCGGCGTACGCCGAGGTGACGGTGAGCTCGTGGGAGCGCACGTCCTGCAGGCCGGCGGCCCGGAACAGGTCGGCGAGCTGGCCGGTGCGGGCGCCGACGGCCCCCGCCTCGTCGAACGCACCCGGGTCGACGTCCCGGGCGGCGCGCCAGAACATGGACAGCGGCGCTCGCTCGCGGCCGAAGTCCCAGACGCTCGCGGAGACCGAACCGCCCGGCCGGGTCACCCGGGCCATCTCGCGCAGACCCGCCACGGGGTCGCTCATGAAGGGCACGACGAGCTGCGCGAGCGTGAGGTCCATGGCGCCGTCGTCGAACGGGAGCATTTCGGCCACACCCTGGCGGACGTCGACGCCGGGACACCGCCTGCGGGCCGCCTCGACGAACGGGACCGACGGATCGACCGCGGCGACAGCCTCCGGGCCCAGCCGGACGACCAGCCGCTTGGTCACCGCGCCGGGCCCGCACCCGACGTCGAGCGCACGCTGCCCGGGGCGGGGGTCGACCAGGCCGACCAGCTTGTCCGCGAGCGGCTCGGAGTACCTGCCCATGAAGCGCGTGTACGACTCGGCCGCGACGTCGAAGGCCATGGGTCGACTCTACGACCGAGCGCCGGGAGGGTGACCTGCGTGAACTTCCGCTGAGACCAGTCCTAGCGCCGAGGCCATTACGGCCCGGTCCGGTCAGTGCAAGTCGGTTCGAGGCGCATCTGGAGCGTTTGGAGCCGGACGCCGACGACCCGGAACTGTGCCTCGATTCCAGGCTCCGGCCAGGACACCCGGTTCTGAAAGAACCACATGGCGTCCACAAAGCCGTGGATCGGTTCGTGACCGATGTCGACGTAGGTACCGGCAGTGCCGGCCGGCCAAGGGTTGGCTCGGAAGGTGCCCTGAACGAGGGATCCGCAGGGGAATGGCCCGGTCGTGGTGCGTGCGCGGTTGCGGAAGGCTCTGGCCTGCCGGAACACGCGGTCGAACTCGTCGGCGCGGACCGGGATCGCATCAGAAGGTGGGTCGACGACGCCTTCGGCGGGTACACCGTGGACAGCCTCGTAAAGCTGAACTCCGAGGAGTCCCGCCCTGTCTCGTGTCGCCAGCAACTCATCGGTGCGCGCGGCGACGATCGGCTCGTCACCGCGCAGGACCACATGCCGAATCGTCGGGGATGCGGCGGCTACCCCGATCTGGGTCGAGTGTTGGCCGACCGGCGGGATCGCCCAGGTCCTCGTCCAGTCCCCCACGGTTGTCGAGCCGACGTTGACACCTGGGGCATCACTACGGTCGGCGGCGGCGCTCGCGGGAGCTGATGCGGCGGACAACCCCACGATGAGGGCGAGGGCGCTGAGGAGCGTCGCGAGCTGGACGGGCAGTCGGGTGAAAGTCAGGTGTGATCTCATGACAGCCAGGATGGAGGCCACGAGCCGGCCGAACCAGGGACTTCGGTCGGCTCCGAAAGTCACGGCGCGTAGTGCTGACGCCCATGTGTGTCGGGACCGTGCGTAGGAAACAGCGAAGCCCGGAATCCAATGGATTCCGGGCTTGGTTGCTCCCGCGGTTGGACTTGAACCAACGACCGTCCGATTAACAGCCGTTCTCACGGATGCTGGCACCCGAGAACAGGGCTCAGAACTCGGTACAGCGTGTCCATGGGTGTCTGCCGGAGTCCGGCGTTGTGGCCCGGGGTAGACCCTCACTTCCACCCTCATGCGGTCAGTCAGCCGAACTCGGAGCATACGAATTCGGACGGTGTAGGCAGCCCGGGCGGTTGTCGCCGGGACGTGGCCGCCCAGCCCCCAACCTCGCTAGGAGTCAGCGAACTCTGGGTCCTCCTCGCCGACAAGCGTGTCCGGAGCGTCGGGCCTCAGGTTGCTCGCGGACTTCTTTGGTCGAGCGTCGACCCACGCGCTGTGGATATCGAAGCCAGTCGCGCGTCGAAGCGACCGTGTGCGAGCCGAAAGTTCGGACGTTCGCTTTTCTTGGGTGCGGGTGTCTGCAAATCTCACCGCTAGGAACCACCCCCGCGAGCACTCGTCGCTCTCCATGTAGGAGAGCAATTGTTGCTCAAGTCCGTTCCAGAATTCGCCGTTGTCCATCTTCTTCACCTCCATGAGCGCACGCTCACTGGCGGTGCGCGTGAAGACGAAGTCGACCGGGCCTCGGCCGAGTTCAACTTCCCGGTCCAGTCGCACGCCGTAGGCCTCGCAGTAAGACTGAACCACGCCCTTGTAGAGCAGTTGGATTCCGAGTTCTTTCTTTGGGCGCTTGGTGTCATCGTTCCACAGGAGACGCCAACCGCCCTTCTCCTCGACGAAGAGTCGGAACTTCTCATTGACCATGCCAATGAACTGATCGATGTCCCTGGCCGTCGGTGTGCCGGTAAAACCAAGCGGCAGATCCTGCGCAGTGCTGCGTGTGTGAGCCCTCCACGAATGCAGACCCTCGGGATCGCTGTCCACGTCGTAGGGCTTGGGTGGCTGATCCTCCTTGACCTCGGTCCACTCGCGCACCTTTTCTGGGTAGCGCCGAGCCAGCGCAATGATGTCTTCCTTCTTCAACTTGCTGGCGAGGTCCATATTGACGTCGTCGCGGAAGTACGGCTCCGCCCATTTCCACCACTCTGCTGCATCCAGCGTTGGAAGTTCTCGCAGGAACCGCTTCGGTGTCAGCAGCACTGCCTCTCCCGTGTCAGGGTTAACGGGCAGCTCGAACCTCGCTGAGACCCATTGAAGCCGATGCTCGTCAAACTCCGCGTGCGGCACTTCGGTCTCAACAAGCGGGACTCCTAGTTCTCTGCAAACGTCCTGCGTGTATGCGATGAAGTCGGGCTTCAGGATGTTGGCGGCGATGTCAGAGATTCGATCCTTGCCGATGCGGTCGACGAGGACGCCGAGTTCCTCAAAATGGTGCAGATCCTCCAGTCCTCGCTTGATCGCTTCTGCCATCGCGCCGACGATTCGACGAGCAAAGCCCTCGGCTGTTCCGGAACCTTTCCTGCTGCTTGCGGTATAGCCCAAACCAAATTCGCTTGGCTCAGGGAACACCATCAACCGAACCGTTTTGCGGTATTGGAGACTGTCAGGGCGGTCTTGGTGCCCTGCAAGAATTTCGAACCCGTCCTGAAAATACTGGGCGATCTGGTCGGCCGCGGATACCCAGCGTCCGCTAGTCTCCTTATAAATCAGAAACGGGTCAATGAATAGTTGTGTGTCAACCTCCATGAGTGGGTCGAACCACTCCGTGTCGGTCGCATTGACTCCGAAGACCTCCGAAAAATACATCCCGCTCCTCCCAACCCAGTTGCGGAAGAACGTACCGTCTGGCAGGGCGCTCGTCTTCGACGTTCCCGGGTGATTTGTGGGGGGCGCCTTCCTCGAAGCGAGGCGAAACGCCGCCCAGGACCCCGCCAGTGAGTGACCGCTGGCGCGCAAACGCTCTGGGCTGACGGCAGCTCAGGTGGTCGGGGCATGTAGAGCGAATAGCTCCAGCAATGCCAAGGACGATGACCTCACCCCGTCGGGTGGGGCCATCGTCCAATCGGCGGCGTGCTTTATGCGACGGAGGTCACGGATCGCTTGCCGCGCCGAAACGGGTGCGAGCGGATCTTCGCCGGTGGCGGCTCCTCCGCTTTGAGGAGCGCGGCAAGCGTCTCGGCTAGTTACTGTGACGGAGATCACAGGCAGCGCTTTGGCAGTACACAAGCCGGTGCGCGGGGCTAAACCATGTGTAGCGCTGTGTAGCTATGCGTAGCGCTGTGTAGTGCCGTGTGGCGCGTCGGCGGTACACATCCGCCCGCCGCCCTTCCATGCATTCGGCAGAACCGTGCTTCTGCTGATGACAGTGTGTGTGGCCCGTGGTTCCATTCCATCAACGAGGCGGCCCCACCTGCTTGCGACAGGTGGGGCCTGGTCGCCTCGTATCCCGAACGCCATCGAGAAGTGAGGAACTGTGACGAGTTTAAGCACAGACATCCGCGACCGACATCAAGGATGGAATCGAGTACGGATCCTGGTACTGGCCGGAGCGATCGTTTCGGTGGTCTGGGATCTTGACGGGAGCGGGGAAGTGGCCCTCGCTACGGCGGCGCTGGTGCTCCAGATCGTCGAGATGACGTCCCCGGATCGCGTGTAGTGCGGGGCCCCGCCTCTTGCAGGTGGGGCCCCTTCGTAAGGGCTTCCGGTTCCGTGTACCCAAACTGGCTAGTACATGTGTTCGGGTCTGGGTGCATACTGATCCCCATGAACGGCACGGCCCATGTGGGCGATGCGGGGCGTGAACGGGACAGGCAGGCGCAAGAGCGCCGGATCGCGTCCTGGCGGAAACATGGCCTGGAGGAGCGGGGATGGGCGGCTGAGCGGCTGATCGAACATCAGGGTCCGGCGTCAGTCCCGGCAGTCAGGCTGCCGCAGCCGATCCCTGCCCGATGCACCGCCCAGGCTTACGACGGCACTGTCGTGACGATGGTTGGCGAGGTTACCCATGTTCGCGGCCCGTGGCGGAGCTTCACCGCGGAGTACCCCGGCTGGGGTGAGTGGTCAGCCGTTGTGCACCGCGACGCGTGCGAGTATCTCGACCGGTGAAGCCTGACTCAGGATTGGGCTATCTCTGCGGCAAGGCTGATGAGGTCTGTGAGCGCGTCACCCTCGATCCCTCGGGCAATGAGGCCGGTCTGAACGCTCTCATCCTGTGAAGTCCAGGAGGCTTGTCCGCCGACACCCTGACCGGTGGCCCACATTGGTGATTCCATCGAACGGTGCCAGGCCGTGGGCTCGTCATAGAGGTCATCGAGAATCGCGACGAAGTCGAGTGGCGCTGGGCCGCGTAGAGCTGCGATGTAGCCGGAGTAGTCCGTCTGCCACCAGCACGCTTCCACGCCATCACCGAGGCTGCGGTCATCGCGCTTGACGATTTCCGACCCCAGGAGTTCGGCGACGGCGTCGGTAGAAGCTTCGCAGCTATCCCGAATGACCGGGGTGGGCTCTGCGCTCAGCGTCGGATCGGCAGATGGCGTCTGGGACATGGGTGGGCCGGGTGCGGTGCTTGCTGGCGGCAGTGCGCTGCACCCGGTCACGATTATGACCGCTGCGAGCGTTACGGCCGCCACCATTGGTGCGCGGTGCATGAGAACAGCATGCATTATCAACAATGGCCCATCTGGGAGGATGGGCCAATTGTTGTATGAGGTTTTGAAAGTAGAAGTGCCGTCGACGCGACTACTCGGAGCCGACAATGGCCAGCCACTCGCGTGCCGAGGTTCGGGCCGCGTGGTAGTCGCCGGTCCTCATGCTGTCGCCCACGAGGTCCGAGCCGACGCCGAGCGCGACAGCCCCGGCGTCGAGCCACTCGCGGGCATCCTCACGTGTGATCGTCCCGGTTGGCATGATCCCGGCGTCCGGCAGTGGCGGCAGGATCTGGCGAATGAACTTCGGACTGTGCGAGCTGGCAGGGAAGAGCTTGACCACCTCGGCGCCTGCCTGGGTGGCCGCGTCAATCTCGCTCGGAGTGAAGACACCAGGCACGAATCCGATGCCCCGTTCTCGGGCGTACTCGATCACTGGCATGGACATGCTCGGGGCGACTAGGAAGCCCGCGCCTGCGTCGATTGCGCGCTGTGCGTCTGCGATGTTTCGCACTGTGCCGGCACCGACGTAACCGGTGTCCCCGAGCCGGTTAGCGATCTTCGTAACCACGGACAGAACCTCTGGCCGAGCGATCGGAAATTCAAGCGCCCGAATCCCCTCGGACACCAGCACCTCAGCGACGTCGGCAAGGCGATCAACGTCGGGCCCGCGCAGGATAGGGAGTAGCCGCGCGTCGCGGATCGCCTGTGCCGCGCTTGATGGCCGCGCGGTCATGCCGCCGCCGAAATGGTCGCGAGCATCTTGGTCGCCTGGCTCTGCAGGGGCTCGCTGGACGCCGAGTTGTCGATGATGACGTGCTCCGCTGCTGGCTGGAATTCGAGGTCGATTCCCGCGACGTAGTCGTCCCAGTTCGAGAGCTTGCCTGTATCGCGCGCTGCACCACGACGCTTCAAGTAGGTGTGCATCGTGCTTGCGTCACAGCGCACCCAGACCAGGCTGAGCCCCACGCCCGCCGCGTTGAGCCGCGTGCCGATCCGCTCGATCCAGGCAGCGTCCTGGAACTCACGGATGAACGGCGCTGTGGCGATGACCCCTACGCCAACCTCAGCGTTCTCTTCGATGGTTGCAAGAAGCGCCTCGTACTCGAATGGGCGCACATGCTCCAGGTACGTCTGCGACTCACGGTCGTGCGCCGGACGCCCGAGCTCTTCGAGGAGCCTTTCGACAACCGCGCGCGTGGTCGTGTCCTTGTCGACGATCGCGGAACCCGTGACCCGGGACAGCACCCGGCTCAGCTCTGACTTGCCGCTGCCCGCGTAGCCGCCGATCAGGAACACGTGCGGTCGGCGGGGCTTGTCGTTCTCCGATGGCGCTGTGATGCCGCTTCGGACGATGCGGCGAGAGCGGGAAATGGCCTCAACGAGACCATCGGCCACGAGCTGTTCGATCGCCTTACTCACCGTCCATGCGCTAACGCCCATCTGCTCGGCGAGGTCGCGCGACGAGGGCAGTGCTGCTCCGTCCCGGAGCCTGCCCGCTTCGATGTCGTTCCGGAGGATCCGCTCCACCCGTTCGAGCTTCTTGCCGCCAACGTCGTCGGCGCTGTACTGCGACATGTGACCTACCTCACATTTTGATCTCGCAACTGACTGGTTTCGGCCTAACAACTGGCTGGTTACCGATCATCCACGGCCGAGCGCCTGCTGCCAAATCAGGTGCGAGGAGACCAATCAGTTGACAGGTGGCCTCGCAACTTGCAAGGTTTCCTCTCAACAGGACTGTGACGCGGGACATAGATCCGGCTCACAGTCACGACGAGGAAGCGAGGTAGTGAGATGTCTCAGCACCGCATCAGTGGTCTGGACGTAGCACGCAGGTACCTGTTTGAAGCCCAGGACGGCCTGAACAAGGCCGCCCGGGTCCTCACGCAGCACGGCACCGCTGCTGACGGTCTCAAGGAGGACGGCCGTACGGCGGCGTCTCTGGCCCGGAAGGTCGAGGCCATGAAGGACCGGGTTCGCAAGGTCCACGAGGCTGCCCTTGCCGCTGAGCGCGGCAACGGTGGCAACGGCCGCCGGGGGTGGGGCTGGTGACCTACACCGACTACGACGGGTTCGTGGTTGAGCCCACCTTCACCGATCTGGCCGCCATCGCCGCCGAGGAGCCGGTCATCTCGGCCGAGGTCGCCGTGGTCGACGCCGAGTGCCAGATGGTCATCACGCCCGGCCCGGCCGCGACCGAGGCTCACCGCCGCGCGGTGACCGCCCTGAACACGGTCATCCGCACCCGCGCCGTCCGCGCCACGTCAACGGCCCCGGTCTTCGGACTGGTCCAGCCGCTTTCCACGGCCCGCCGGGTCGTCATCCGCTCCGCCCACCGCACTGCCGCCTGAGAGGAAACCACCATGGCTATCTCCGTCATCGCGTTCATCTTCGCCGTCGTCGCGTTCTGCCTGTGCAAGTGGGGCCCGGAGCGCTGGGGACCGTCGCTGTTCATGGTCGCCACCGGCCTCATGCTCGCCGCTACGCCGATCGGGCAGGACGCCTCGGTCATGATCCAGGAGCTGTTCAACAACATCTTCAGCGGGGTGCTCGCGTGACCACCCCCAACGAGCACGAGGGCGGTCACCCGCCCGACGACGCCTCGGAGATCGCGGAGCTGGAAGCGCTGCTCGCCCTGCCGAGCGGGCCGGAGGCCGTGGGCGAGTCAATCGCTGACGCCACCCTCGGTGGGGCTGACTCGAACACGCTGGACCAGGGGGGCGCCGCTTCCCCGTCGGTCGAGGTGACCGGCGGGGAGGTGGCCGACGAGGACGACGAGTACGAGGACGAGGACGACGCCCCGGGCGGTGTCCTGGCCCTGCTGGACGGTCTGCGGTCCCTGACCGGTCGCGCTCCGGTCGTTGCTCGCCGTGAGGTCGATCAGGCCACGTCGTGGCTGGGCTCGAACTGGGTCCTGATCCCGCTGTACCCGCTGCTCGCGGTTGTCCTGGCCCCGTACGGCGCTGGTCTGCTGGCTCAGCGGCACTGGACGTGGGTGTGGGACCTGGACTACAAGTCCCACCGCGCCGAGCGCCGCAAGGCCGCTCGCGCCACGGGGGAGGACGCGGAGATCCGCAAGGACTACGCGGCCCTGCTGCGGGCGCGGTGGGGCGCGACGATCGGCCTGTCGCTGGCCGGGTTCGTGGGCGCGCTGCTGTTCATCCAGTTCACGCCATGGTGGGCGACCTGGGCGGCTCTGTTCGCCCTGGTCGGCACGATGGGCGGGTACGGGATCGCCCGGGCACCGTGGCTGGCCAAGGCCACGGGCCGCAAGGCCAAGGCCCCGACGATCACGATTCCGTTCGTGACCGAGGCTCTGGCCACGCTCGGGATCTCTCCGGAGCCGTCCAAGCGCGGCTTGCCCGGGCTGGAGATCCTGGGGATGCGGACCCTGCGCGGCGGCGTCGAGGTCCTGGTGGACCTGCCCCCGGGCAAGACCGCCGAGGACGTCGTCAAGCTGCGCAACCGCCTGGCCTCCGCTCTGCGCCGGCAGAAGGGCTGTGTGTGGCCCTCTGGTGACACCGAGGTGCACGAGGCACGGCTGGTCCTGTTCATCTCGGACAAGCCCCTGCACAAGCGCGACGCCGTGACGTGGAAGCACGCCAAGTCCGGGGCGACCAACGTGTTCGAGCCCATCACTCTGGCCGAGGACGTCCGCCACCGCGACGTGACCGCCACGCTGATGTTCAACTCCGGGATCATCGGCGCCGTCC
This sequence comes from Promicromonospora sp. NPDC019610, assembly GCF_044389365.1. Taxonomy (NCBI): domain Bacteria; kingdom Bacillati; phylum Actinomycetota; class Actinomycetes; order Micrococcales; family Promicromonosporaceae; genus Promicromonospora; species Promicromonospora sp. NPDC019610. The sequence continues at coordinate 470,617 of NZ_JBIRXX010000004.1, forward strand.
CCCGCATGGGCAAGACCCTGGCGCTGCGCACCATCGGCATGGCGATGGCCCTGGACCCCCGTGTGGAGATCCACGCCTACGACCTCAAGGCCACCGGCGACCTGGACTCCCTCGGGCCGATCGCCCACGCCCTGCGCGTCGGTGACTCCACCGATGACATGAAGTTCATCCGGGACGACCTCAAGCGCCTCGTCGAGGACCGCGCCCGCCGGGCGGCCACGATCCGTGGCCTGTCGGTCAAGGAAAAGAAGATCACCAGCGACATCGCAGACCAGCACCAGCTGGGGCTGCACCCGATCGGAATCCTGATCGACGAGTGCCACATCGCGTTCACCGATGCCACGTACGGCAAGGAGATCGCGGCCCTGTCCGAGGACCTGGTCAAGCGCGGTCCCGCTACCGGGATCATGCTCTGGCTCGCCACCCAGGAGCCGAACAACGACATGATCCCCGCGTCGATCTCGCGGGCCTGCACCTACCGGTGGTGCCTGATGGTCATGGACTGGCGCGCCAACGACGTCGTCCTGGGCAACGGGGCGCACGCCGCCGGGTTCGCCGCGAACAACTTCACCACCAACGACAAGGGCCTTGCCTACTTCCGTGGCGAGGGCGAGTCCCCGGCCCTGGTCCGCGGCGCCTACATCGACATCCCGACCTCCGAGCGGATCGTCGAGCGTGCCCTGATCGCCCGCACCGAGGGCGGCTGGCTCTCCGGTATGGCCGCCGGGGAGATCGCCGCCGACGACGACCGGTCCACGATCCTGCACCACCTGATCGCGGTCTGGCCCGAGAACGACCCCGCGTGGCCCAACGGGAAGGTCTGGTCCGAGGTGCTGGCCGAGCGCCTGGCCGAGCACAAGCCGACCCTCTACGACGGCTGGAACGCCACCCAGGTCAACTCAGCCGCCCGCCGCCACGGCATCAAGGCCCGCGACGTCAAGGGCCGCCACAACGGCACCGAGGGCACCCGCAAGGGCCTGGTCCGCGCCGAGATCGTCACCGAGCTCGGCACCGACACCACCAAGGAGGACTGACCCATGAGCACCACGCACACCACCACTGCACCGCGGCGCGGGTCGCGCCGCCTGGTCCTGGGCGGAGCCGTCTCCGTCGCCCTCATCTCCACCATCTCCGCCTACCTCGCCATGGTCGGGTTCGGCACCGACGTCCTGGGCATGGACCAGGCCACCGCCTACACCACGGCGGGCGTGTTCGAGCTGTCGCTCGTGACCGTGGCCCTGCTGGCCCGCGAGGCAGCCAAGGACAACCGGCCCGGCGGCACGCTGCTCGCGCTGACGTGGGCCCTGTCGTCCGCGTCCGGAGTGTTCGCTGCCTGGCACGAGATCTACCTCGGACACCCCGCCGGGGCCGTCCTGTTCCGGTTCGTCGTGCCGCTGCTCGCGGCCCTGATGTGGCACCTCGCCCTCATCGGCGACCGCCACCTCGCGTCCGACGCCACCTGGTCCAGCATCCGGCAGTCCATGCGGATGCACGCGCTGTTCCTGACGACGGAGGACGCTGTCCGGGCGCACGCTGTCGACGACGGCACCCCGGCCGCCCGCCGGAAGATCGAGCGCGCCGAGGCCCGGCGCAGGGCCGCCCGCGCGGTCGCCCTCAAGTCGGTGCCGCCCGCCCAGATGCGGACACAGACGGCCGAGTGGATGGACTCGCTGTCCGCCGTCGCCGACGCCGTGACCGACGTGGCCCGCCTGCACGTCGAGGCCAACAATCGCGTCGCCGGACACCTCACCGCCCCGGTCGTGTCCAAACCGGACTACGAGGACAAGGCTGCTGAGGCTGTCCGGGCAGAACTGGCGGACATCATCGCGGACACCGACGCGGACTTCACGCCGGACACCGACCGGCTGTCCGCCGTCGCGGCAGCCGGACAGGACACCACCGCTGTCCGGGCTACCGTCCGGGACGCTGTCCGCCCCAAGGCGGCCCGGACGGTCCGCCCCGCCGCGTCGGCCGGTGACCGGGCTGTCCGCCTGGATATCGTGTCCGGCCTGCTGGACACCAACCCGGCTGCGACCGCCAGTGACGCCCTGTCCGCCCTGGCGGCCAAGGGTCACGTGGTGACCGACCGGACCGCGCGTCGCCTGCTGGCCGACGCCCGCCAGGGCACGGACATCAACACGGACAGCGCAGCCGACGCGGACACCGAGGCGGCCTGACATGTCCCCGATCTTCCAGCGCGCCGCCGCCGAGTGGGCCGCGATGCGGTCCGAGTACGGCGACTACCTGGAAGCCCACATTGCCGCCGCCTACGACGCCACGAACGGTGTCTTGCTGAACGCCCAGGGCCGGGCGGCCGGAGTCACCGAGGAGCGCCTGTTCCTCGTCGGAGGAGTGTTCGCCGCCGCCTACGCCTCGCCCGAGCTGCGGGAGTTCTGGGCCACGCGGCCCCGGATGACCGTCACCGAGTTCGAACGGGCCTGGACCGAACGCCTGGACTCCGAGGAAGGGGAGGAGCCGCCTGCCCACTGGCACACCGCCGCTTGACCAGCCATCGCACGACCTACCGGGAGGAAGCCATGAGCACCACAGAGCAGATGGACCCGCAGGAGTACGCCGCACTGGTCCGGAACGCAAACGCCCTGGTCAACGCCATCGAGACGAGCATCACCCGCACCGGATTCGTGTTCGTCGCGGCCTCGGTCGCCACGATCGGGGCCCTGGCGCTGGATCTGACCCCGCTGGCCTCCATCCTCGCCCTGGTCGCCACCGCCGCTCTCGTCGCCGCCTTGCTGCTGGTCGTCACTCGGATCTACCTCGGTCCCGCCCCGGAGCCCCTGTCCGAGGGTCACGAGGCCGCGACGGAGGTAGCGCAGGTAGCGGAGAGCCCCGCTACCGGTAGCGGGAGCGCTACCGCCGAAAACCGCGTGATTTCAACGAAGTAGCGCGGTAGCGGCCCTCCCGCTACCCCCTCGAAACACCCCCGCACCCCACTTCCAGGGCACGTCGGCCCCGCTACCGCTACCGACGCGTCCCTACCCCACCCATGCCAAAAACAGGCCACACCCCGGCCCGAAAGGACCTCGCCATGTCGAGCACCACCAGCTACAACACCACCACCCACGACGGCCCCGACACCACCGACCCACGCGAGATCGACTGGGCCGAGCGGCAGGCCCGCGCCGTCGTCCCGTTCGACGTCGTGGACGGCCTGCCCGTCAACCCCCTGACCACCGATCTGCCCGAGGGGCGGGGCGGCCTGTGGCACTGGGGCGAGGCCGTGGCCGCCGACGCCGTGGTGCTCGCGTTCGACCAGGACGACCTCAAGCGGATCCTGCTGGTCGAGCGGGACGACGACCACGGATGGGCACTGCCCGGCGGGATGCTCGACCCGGGCGAGACGCCCCGCACGGCCGCCGCCCGCGAGCTGGCCGAGGAGACCGGGCTCACCGTCAACGTGAGCCGTTTCTACATGCTGCCCGGCCGGGGCGTGCCCGACCCCCGCGCCGGGGCCAACGCCTGGATGGTCACCGTCCCCGCCGTCCTGGCCATGTGGCGGCACACCCTGCCCGCCGTCGAGGGCCGGGACGACGCCCGACAGGCCAAGTGGCTGCCCGCGAGTTCCTACGCCGAGCTGACGGCCGCCCTGGACGGCGAGATCTTCCCCGCCCACGTCGCGCTGCTGCGCGAGGTCCTGGACGACTGACACGCCCTCTCGCCGCCCGGCGCGGCGTCGGGCGGCGGGAGAGCGCGGCAGACCCGCCACGCCAACCCACCACGGAAGGAACCACTGATGAGCAACCGCGCACGCGAGGACTGGATCCCTCGGCCGTCGCCCAGGTGGCACGTACTGCCCGTGAGCGACGCAGGCCACCCCGGAGTCCGCTACGCGGTCGTCGCGCCCGGCTGCGACTGGCGGCCCCACGACGGCACCCGCTGCGGCTGCCGCCGGTTCGACGACGAGGCCGCCGCCGAGCGCTACCGCCGCAACCAGCCGCGCCCCTGACGCGCCCTCTCGCCGCCCGGCCCCGAGGTCGGGCGGCGGGGGAGCGCGGCAGACGCCACGCGATCGAGAAACCACCGGAGGAACAGCACTCATGAGCAACGACATCAAGCGAGCACAGCGCGCCCTGGACAACGCCCGCAAGCGCGTCGAGGAGACCGCCAAGGCGTGGCGTGACGCGCTGCGGACCAAGGCCCCGGCCGGGCAGACCGCCAAGGCCAAGGCCCTCAACACCCGGGCGATCGAGGACGAGATGAAGGCGGAGGAGGCCCTCAAGCGGGCGATCGAGCGCACCACCGGGACCGTCGTGAACATCTCGCGCGGCGGGACGGTCGGCATCCAGGCCCACACCATCAACGGCGGCTACTACCGCAACTGATCCAGCCCCGCCGCCCGGCCCACGGGCCGGGCGGCGGCCCCCAGGTCCCACCACCTCACCAGGAAGGAACCTCGTCATGAACGCCAAGCGCTGGACCAACACCCACGCGGGCAGCACCCCGGCCGAGAAGTATCGCGGTGCCCTGCTCGCGACCGCCCTGGAGTACGCCGCCCGGGGATGGCACGTCTTCCCCCTCATTCCGGGCGGTAAGCGGCCCGCGACCCCGCGTCACACCGTCACCGACTGCGACGGGTCCGACCCATGGTGCCGTGGCGGGCACACCGGCTGGGAACAGCGCGCCACCACCGACCCCGACCGGATCACCCGGGCGTGGACCGTCGAGTCCTACGGCATCGGCATCGCGTGCGGCCCCTCGGGGCTGCTCGTGATCGACACCGACACCCGCAAGACCGGCGACGAGCTCGGACACGTCGCCACGGGCGAGGAGTCGCTGGCGGGCATCGTCAGCACGGCGGACGGCGCGTCACTCCCGCAGACCTGGACCGTGGCCACGCCCTCGGGCGGCGTGCACCGGTACTACACCACCGAGCACCTGACCACGCCCCTGGGCAACACCGCCGGTCGCCTCGGGGACCTGATCGACACCCGGGGCAAGGGCGGCTACGTCGTCACACCGCCCACGCTCACCCCCGCCGGGCGGTACGAGGTGACGGCCGACGCCCCGGCTGCGCCCCTGCCCGCCTGGCTGGTCCAGCCGCTCTCCCCGCGCCCGGCCGCACCGTCGAGCGTTACCGAGCTGCGGCCCGTCCAACACCGCTCCGCCTACCTGCGCGCCGTGCTGACCAAGGAGGCTGAGCACGTCCGCGAGGCGACCGAGGGCGGCCGGAACCACGCCCTGTTCGCCGCCGCGTGCTGCCTCGGCGAACTGATCGCGGGCGGCTCACTGACCGAACCGGAGGCCGCCGGGGCACTGCTGGACGCCTGTGCCGGCCACATCGCCGCCGGGGCGTTCACCGAGGCCGAGGCGTTCGCCACGGTCCGCTCCGGCTTCCGCCGCGGGGCCGCCAAGCCCCGCACCGCTGCATGACCACCACCACCCACGCCCGACCAGAGAAAGGACACCCCATGAGCACCCTGACCCTGCCCCGCAGGCCGCGCGCGCTGGACCTGTTCTGCTGCCAGGGCGGCGCCGCCACCGGCTACCACCGCGCCGGATACGACATCTACGGCATCGACCTCACCAACCAGCCCCGCTACCCGTTCCCGTTCCTGCGCATGGACGCCCTCACCGCCCTGAGGCTGCTGCTCGCCGGGCACCGGCTCCCGTTCACCCACCCCGACGGCACGGTCGAGTACCTGGGCCTTGCGGACTTCGACGTCATCCACGCCAGCCCGCCGTGCCAGGGGTACACGCGCGGCAACGCCGGACGGGTCACGGACTGGCCCAAGCTCATCCCCGACGTCCGTGCCCTCGTCGTGCTGACGGGGCTGCCGTACGTGATCGAGAACGTCAAGGACGCCGGACCCGAGATGGTCGACCCCGTCGGCCTGTGCGGCTGCATGTTCGACCTGTCCACGCTCGACACGGACGGCGTGACCATCCACCTCCAGCGCCTGCGTCTGTTCGAGACCAACACGCTGCTCACGGCACCGCGGGCGTGCGACCACTCCGCCCACGCGTGGGTGGCCGGTGCGTATGGCGGCGCGCGGCGGGACAAGTACGAGGCCAAGTACGTCCGCAAGGGCGGCTACGTGCCCCGCAGCAAGGACGTCGTCAAGCGGCTGCTGGGGATCGAGCACGACATGACCTGGTCGGGCCTGTTCGAGTCAGTGCCGCCCGCCTACACCGAGCACATCGGCACCCAGCTCATGGGTGCCGTCAACCCCGCTGATTGGAAGGCGGTGGCCTGATGACCGCGCTCATCCCCGACCTGAACACCACCGAGCCGGGTGACCTGGACCCGGAGTCGGTGTTCTGGGAGGCCCGTCCCGAGCTGGCCGCCGTGCGCAAGTACGCGCGCGCCGCCATGGCCTCTCCCTGGGCCGTCCTCGGGTGCGTCCTGGCCCGAGTGTCACTCTCGGTGCCGCCGTCGGTCGTCATCCCGCCCCTGGGCAACGACACCTCCGCCGTCGCCTCGCTCAACGTGTTCGTCGGGCTGGTCGGTCCGTCCGGCGTCGGCAAGGGCGTCGCCACCGCCGCCGCCGAGGGCTTCCTCAGCATCCAGCCCGGGGCCGGTCGCCTCATCGAGAAGCGGCCCCTCGGCTCCGGTGAGGGCATCTCGCACATGTTCATCGACACCGACGCCGAGGGCGAGGACAGCCCCGCGATCCACTCGGTGTGGTTCGACGTGCCGGAGATCGACACCCTCACCGCGCTCATCGGGCGCAAGGCATCAACCCTGTCGTCCGAGGTCCGCAAGATGTTCACCGGGGAGGGCCTGGGCTTCCAGAACTCCGACCCGACGAGGCGCAAGATCGTGCCCGCGCACTCCTACCGGGCCGCCATCGTGGCGGGTGTCCAGCCGCTCAAGGCTGGACCACTGCTCGACGACGCCGCCGGGGGTACGCCTCAGCGGTTCCTGTGGATGCCCGCCACCGACCCCGGTGCCCCGGACGTCGCACCGCCCGCCCCCGCACCGCTGCCCTGGTCCAGCCCGGTTCTGGCCATCGAGCACCGCCGCACGCCGCTGAACGTGGCCGAGTCGATCACGAACGTGCTGCGGGCCGAGCGCCTGGCCCGGTTGCGCGAGGAGCTGACCGACGACAACGGGCAGCAGTCCCTGGTCCGGCTCAAGGTCGCCGCGCTGCTCGCGCTGCTGTCCCGCCGCGTCGAGGTCACCGCCGGTGACTGGCAGCTCGCGGACTACGTCATGACGGTCTCGGACCACACCCGCACCCGGATGCGCAATGCGCTGCGCGCCGACGCCGCCCTCGCCGTACGTGCCCGGGCCGAGGCGAGGGCCGCGTTCGATGAGCACCAGGACGACGCCGCCGTGCACCGCACGGCACAGAAGATCCTGGCCATGCTCAGCACCGACGCGACCCCAGCGAGCACGGTCCGGGCGGCCCTGGGCAAGAACCTGCGCGAGTACATCGAGGCCGCCGTCGACAGCCTGATCCGCCGGGGTCTCGTCGAGCGTCTGGACGACGAGTACCAGGGCCGATCCCGCGTCCTGCTCCGCCTGCGGCAGTGAGGTTCAGCCCTGGCATGTGCCAGGGCTGCCATGGCTGAAAGCGCCAAGGCTGAAACCCCAGTTCAGAGGCCAAAAACCAGCCCTGGCAGGTCAGCCCTGGCAGCCCTGGCACATGCCAGGGCTGGGACCCCCTCACCGCACGATCCCAAGTAGTCCGTTGAACGCTCAAGGAGACCAGTCATGGCCACCGCCACCTCGCCGACCTACACCCAGGCCGAACCCACGATCACCGCCATTACACCCCTGCTCTACCGCGTTGAGGAGGCCGCTGAAGCACTCCGGCTTTCCCGCGCGATGGTCTACGAAATCATCCGCTCCGGTGAGCTCCGCACGGTCAAGATCGGCACCCGCCGACTTGTGCCGGTGGCCGCTCTGGGCGAGTACATCGACACCCTTGGGAGGGCAGCATGACCGAGCAGAGCGAGCAGAAGAAGCGCCGTGTGCGCGGCGAGGGCAGCGTCTACTTTGACGAGAAGCGCGGTCGGTACATCGCAGAGAAGATTGTCGGTTACGACGGGCGCGGCAAGCCGATCAAGCGGAAGGGCTCCGGGAAGTCGGAGTCGGCCGCTCTTCGTGAGCGCGACAAGCGCGTCAAGGAGTACGAGGCCGGACTCGTGGTCGGTGCGGATCACTACACCGTTGGCAAGGCGGTTGTGGACTGGTTGGAGCACGGGCAGACGGGTAACGCGGAGAAGACTCTCCAGGAGAACCGCGACCTCTATCGCCTCCACCTCGAACCTCATCTGGCGGGCCGGAAGCTGAAGGACCTGCGCGCCGAGGAGGTGGACCGGTGGCTTGACGACCTGAAGTCGGTGCTGTCTACGTCGAGGCTGAAGACGCTGCACTCGCTGCTCAATCGGTCGGTGAGGCGGGCCATGGCGCGCGGCTTGGTCGTGCGGAACGTCGTCGATCTCTGCAAGCCTCCCAAGGGGCGCACGGGCCGACCGTCGAAGTCACTCACGACGGAACAAGCGCTTGCGGTCGTGGCGAACACGCGGGGGCACCGGATGTACCCGTACATCATCGTGTCCTTGCTTGCGGGACTCCGCACGGAAGAGGTGAGGGCGCTCCGCTGGGACCGTGTGCACCTCGACGCCGAAGGCGAGCTCCCGCCCCACGTCGAGGTCTGGCGGGCGGTGAGGGAGGGTGGAGACACCAAGACGAAACTCTCCCGCCGGACGCTCGCGCTCCCGAGCCTGGTGGTCGAGGCTCTGCGCGAGCAGGCGGCTTGGCAGGAGGCTAAGCGTCGGCAGGCGGGGATGCGATGGCAGCACTCGGACGTCGTCTTCACCACCGCGGTGGGTACTCCGATGGACGCGGACAACGTGCGCCGGGACTTCCGGAACGCGCTCGAGCTTGTCGGCGGCCCAATCACGACCGTGACGGACGGTGATGGGTACTTCTCGGCTTGGCTCCGTGTGGCGGTAACCGCTGCAATCGGGACTCACACGGTGGTGTGCAGGGGCCGAGCGGAACAGGTCACCGCGCACCTGGAGGTGGCGCAGGGACGGACCACGATAGAGGCTGGACCGCCCCGAACACCGGGCGCAGCACTGATGCTTTCTTCGTCGGTGGCGCCCCCTGGAACAAACGTCCTGGTGTCCGGCTCCGGGTTCCCACCCAACACTGATGTAGTGGCAGAACTTATTGGTCCCGATGGCATGCCGGTCGTCTCGATCAACCCAGCAGACTGGACCCCTCGGGAACTGCGGCACTCGTTCGTCTCGCTTATGTCTAAGCAGAGGGTTCCGCTGGAGGAGGTGGCGCGGCTGGTGGGCCACAAGAGCACTGCCGTGACCGAGCTGGTCTACCGGCATGAACTGCGGCCGGTGATCCAGTCGGGGGCGCAGGCAATGGACGACCTGTTCCGCTCAGGTGCGGACGGCGCGACCAAACTGCGGTAGAGACATACTTGCGGCGGGTGGGGCACGGGGCGGCTAGCCGCGGAAAGAGTTGCTGCGGCCAGCCGCCCCGTCAAGGGTGCCTACACCGCACGCCGAACACGTCTGCCGCGGCGCGCCGGGTTGGGAGATCTCTGGCTTCCCGTCGGCCGAAGGTGTCGGGCAACCCATCCCTCCGTTTTCTCGACCTGAGCGTTCGACGTGGTCGGCTTGAGCGGGAGGACGTAAAAATAGTGCCAAGCGTGCAACTTGGCCGGATTGCTGAGGTGTTCCTTGAAGCGTGAGCGGAGCCGCTCCGAATCAAGCGTAGAGCACACCTTTCCTACATAAACGCAGGCGTCCCACACGTCGAATACGATGTACACACCACGCGAATGGGCAGGCCAAGGCTCCGCGCCCACCTCGTGCGGGCCCTCGATCGAGCTGCTGAGAAATTGACCAGCGATCTCCTCCAAGGCTCGAAGCGTTGACGGAGTCAATTCAACTGCCCGCGTCGTTCCGAGAATCCCAAGCCGCCTTGAGAACATGTATCCGGGTTCGCGATTTGTCTAGCCGGTCGGCGATCTCGTCTGCGATATCTGCAGGAACACCCTCGGTCGCAACCAAGGGTCCAGGTTGGCCATCCTCCTTAATCGAGTCCAACGCTTCGATCTTCGCCGCGATCGTCTCCGTATCGTCACGGATCGCATAGATCATCGATCGCAGTTCGTCCCGCGCGTTCCATTCTGGTTCGTCGTCGTCGCTCGGTTCGTCGTCAGGCGCAGGCTCCTCCGGGACGGCGAAGGTACGCCTGAGCCATCCATCGTCGACGGGCAGGTCTGAGCCGTCGGCAGCTTGCGCGACAGAGCCGTCCTCTCGCGTCTGACGCGGGTGGGTCCCCGCGCGTGCGTCGACTATGGCCCGGTGAAGCACGCGGACGCCGTGCTGACTCAACCGGATATGTTCGAGGAGTTGGTCGGCGAAACGCGTGTCTGCGCGGCTTGACTTCTGTAGCGCGTTGTACCGGGTTAGCCAGAATGCTGCGCGAACGGCAAGTTCTCGGCCCGCTGGTCCGTCAGTGTCGCTGGCTAGTTCAGCGAGGGCGGCTTCCAGCAGTTCATCGGCCGTACTGAGGGTCGGTACCCAACTGTCACCGGACCTGAGCCGTTGCATTGCTGATGGTAGAGCCATGCGCGGGTTCCGTCGCACCAGATCGGTTACGTTCCGCCTGTACGCGCGCATGGCGAGCTCGGTAGCGACTTCAAGCCTGTGGTCGCGCTTCGGATCCCTCATCCCGATTCGCCTGAGGGCGCGGTTCACGGCTCGTGTGTTACGGCTGCGATCAATATCGTGAAAGATGGCTGCCGCACGGCCGTCGAGCGTCGCGTCGAACCCGGCCTTCTCAGCCTCGTCTGGTGACATCAGACCGGCTAGATACCTATGGCCCTCGTCGGTGATCCTCTTAAGCCTCTGCAGTTCATCGAGTACTGCATCAGCGCGCTTGTCGTAACCAGCAGCGTCGCCCCAAGGCTGCGGTGGTTCCACATGGATCAACCCGAGGTAGGCATCGAGGATGCTGGGAAAGTCCAGACCATCTTCGTACGCCTCGAATCCCACGACTAGGTTCGCTGGTACAGACTGGGTTCTGAGTCGTGCGAGCTCGTCGGACGACAGGGTCGCAACGTCGCGTTCCATGAGATTTAGGACCGGGTCGCGTCGCGCGCCGAGAGCGACATCGGTGTTCAGTTCGAAGAGTACTTCACTTGACGTGAGGTCCCAGATGGACATTACGGCGGTGAGGCGGGATGAACCGTCAATTGTGCAGACCACAGTCTGAGACTGATCCGAGTTGGTGTCGAAGGTGACTGGGATGACCGTAACGGGGAGTAGCACCCCCTGCCCTTTGACTGAGGCGCGCAGATCGTTGGATGCGGAGATGTATTCTCGCGCTACCTCCATCGCATCCTTTAGGCTCCCCAGCGAGCCCGCCGTGATATTGACTGTCGCGGAGCTTCCGTCCTTCTGGGTCATTGTCAGAGGGTCGATACCGCCCGGTGCTTCACCACCCGCAGGGAACGAGATTCGCGACGAGACTCGCGGGTTGGTCGGAATCGGGATGACGGAGCCGGTCCGGATCCGCGTAGCCACAACTCGCAGCACTCCGCCGTGTACTCCGATCTCCGCAGGAGCCCTCAACTGGGTGAGCGTCTGCTCGGGGTCATCTACAGCGCGGACGATGGCGGCGGCCGAGTCGTTGTCGAATCCCAACTCGGTGAGCGCCGTTCGCAACCGATTGCGCGCTGCGGTCTTCGGCCGCGTGTCGACCGGCCTGGGGCGGCGGTCCGGAAGGTTCTCATCAATGTCAGGTTCCTCGTCCTTGGACGGCTCGACCTGTTCATCGTTCACATCGGGTCCCTTCGCTACACCTTGGCTTCGGCGGATTGCGAATGAGGCTACGCCGACGCCGAGACGCGCTCGGGGGGTTGCGCGGGTGAACTTCCCGAGTGGTGGACGGTTGTCGTCCCTGTGTGCACCCATGTGTGAACCGAAGACCCTCAGTTCGACCCTCACCACCGCCGAACCGCTCCGAAAAACACTGCAGGCCAGCGCCGATGTGGCGCTGGCCTGCAGTTTTGCGGCTCCCGCGGTTGGACTTGAACCAACGACCGTCCGATTAACAGTCGGATGCTCTGCCAGCTGAGCTACGCGGGATCGCGTTCGCCCGTCCCGTGGACCGGGTGGGCGACCGGTGAAAACTCTAACAGGTTCCCGGGGGTAGTCCCGACTCATATCTGATCTGCGCGGGAGCGGCGTCGGTCACACCGCGCAGCCCCCGCGCCGATGTCACGGTCTACCCCGTCATTGGGCCCGGAATCACCCTGGTTTCGGACCCAATGACGGGGTAGACCATGACTTTCGCGCGGGTGCGGCTGCGGCACCCGCGCCAGTCACCTCACCGCCCCACCATCCCCATCCCTGCCTCGTTGTACCGGTCGCCCTCCACCCCGACCCGCGCGGCCAGCCCGTTCAGGTCGGCCACGTCGTCGGCGGAGAGCGCCACACCCGTGGCCCCCACGTTCTCCGAGACCCGCGCGATCCGCCGCGTCCCCGGGATCGGCACGATCCATGGCTGCTGCGCCAGCAGCCACGCGAGCGCGACCTGGCCCGGCGTCGCGCCCCGCGCCTCCGCGAGCGCGCGCACGTGATCCACGAGCACCTGGTTCGCCGAACGGTTCGACGACGAGAACCGCGGGATCGACGCCCGCATGTCGTCGCTCGTGAACGACGTCGAGGCGTCGACCGCCCCCGTCAGGAAACCACGCCCCAGCGGGCTGAACGGCACGAACCCGATGCCGAGCTCGGCGAGCGTGGGCAGCACCTCGGGCTCGGGGTCGCGGGTCCACAGCGAGTACTCGCTCTGCACCGCGGTGACCGGGTGCACGGCGTGCGCGCGCCGGATCGTGGCCGGGCTCGCCTCCGACAGCCCGAAGTGCCGCACCTTGCCGGCGTCGACCAGCTCCTTGACCGTGCCGGCCACGTCCTCGATCGGCACGTCGGGGTCCACGCGGTGCTGGTAGAAGAGGTCGATCACGTCGGTGCGCAGGCGCCGCAGGGACGCGTCGGCGACGGCGCGGATGTGCTCGGGCCGGCTGTCCAGGCCCACCGTGGCGCCGTCCTCGATGCGCCAGCCGAACTTGGTGGCGATCACCACCTGGTCGCGCACCGGATCCAGCGCCTCGCCGACCAGCTCCTCGTTGACGTACGGCCCGTAGACCTCGGCGGTGTCGACGAGGGTGACGCCCAGTTCCACGGCGCCCCGCAGCACGCCGATCATCTCCTCGCGCGTGCCCGGGTTGGGGCCGTAGCCCTCCGACATCCCCATGGCGCCCAGGCCGATCGCGGAGACCTCCAGGCCCTGGCCGAGCGTTCGCTGATGCATCGTGACAGTCTCCTTCGCAATGGGTTCGCGGTCACACGCTAGACCCGCAGCCCGGGAGCACCGGCCACGCCGAGGGGGGTTCCGCCGGTACCTGCCACGCCAGGGACTCCCCGTGCCCGCCGAGGTGTTGCACCGTAGAACGGCCGGCCGTGCCCCGCGGTCGGCGCAGGCGGCGACGCGCGGGCGCCCGGAGGGAGCAGCGATGAGCTGGACCGAGCAGGAGCTGAAGCAGGTCGACGGCACCGACGAGCTGCAGGTCTCGTCCTACCGGCCGGACGGGACCCTGCGTCCGTACGTGATCATCTGGACGGCGCGGGTGGGCGACGACGTGTTCGTCCGCTCGGCCTACGGCCCGGACAACGGCTGGTTCCGCCGTGCCAAGACCTCGGGCACCGGCCGGGTCCGCGTGGGCGGCGTCGAGCGCGACGTCCGCTTCGAGGTCCCGGACGACGGCGTCCACGCGCCGCTCGACGACGCCTACCGCGCCAAGTACGGCAAGTACGACAAGCGCATCGTCGACACCGTGGTCGGCCCGGCCGTCGTGGGGACGACGTTGCGCGTCGTCCCGCAGGACTGACCGGGGCCGCGGGACTGGCCGGGGCCGCAGGACTGACCGGGACCGCAGGGAGCGAGCAGAGCAAGCAGGCTCAGGCCGGCAGCCCCGCCGCGCTGCGCACCCGGGCCTCCGCGGCGTCGATCGCCTCGGCGGTCGCGGGGTCCGCGAGGTCGACGTCGCTTCCGCCGATCACCTGGGAGAACAGCTCGCCGTCGACCCGGCGCCGGACCGCCACACGGGCGGTCCGCCCGCCCGGTAGCTTGACCGGCTCCGCCAGGACCACGGACCACTGCACCCGCTCGCGCAGCACCTGGGGCAGCACGGTGCGGCGGCCGTCGAGCGTGAGCGGCGTCGGCTCGTCGCCGTCCACCCAGTGCACGCGGATCACGTTGGAGTCCGTGTCGTAGGTCGCCCGGTCCACGTCGGCCCACTCCCGGTGCACGACGACGGACGGGGCGCCTCGCGACTCCGTGTCGCCCTGGCCCGTGGCCGTCTCGGGCGCGGAGATCAGCAGCAGCTCGGCGCGCGTCGCGAACGCCCAGGCCTCGCCCGTCGACGTGACCAGTGCCGCCCGAGCTAGCACCGAGTCGGTGCGGTGCGAGCGGACGGTGCGGCGGACGGCCTTCTGCGGGCGGTGCGCGAACCACGAACGGAACCCCATGGCCCCCACGTTAGTGCGGCCCGGGGCCTGGGCCGTGCAGCCCGCGGGGTGACGTCGCCAGGTCCCGGCCCGTACCCGGTCCCTCCGCCAGTTCGACCCGCTGAACAGGTCCGGTGCGCCATCGTGCCGAGGTGGCACAGTTCACCCCCTGATCGGTCGGCGGGTACCTCCCCGGTGCCGTAGGTTCTGGCCTCGTGACCTTGACGAACGCCGCGCCGCCCGCCGAACCGACGGACGCGAAGGCCGACGGATCGGCAAGAGAGCGGCGGGAGGCGAAGGCCCGCCGTCGACGTACCCTGCGGATCTCCCTCGCCGCGACGATCGTGGTGGTCGTGCTGCTCGGCCTGGCCGGCCTCGCCTGGTACCTGGTCTCGGACGTCGAGGACCTCGGCGACCAGAACGTCGTGGCCGCGCAGCTCCTGGCCACCTCCGCGGGACGGGTCGCCGACCCGGGCACCCGCGTGGCCCTGCAGGCGGAGATCGCGGAGGCTGACGACCTGCTGGACGAGCCGTTCCTCACGCGGCTCACCGTCGGGACGACCGACAACGCGACGTCCCTGGCCGCGGCGTCCGACGCCGTGCGGGCCTCGATGGTGGACCTCGCCCGCAACGAGGTCACCTCGGCCCGCGAGAGCTTCGCGGGCGCGGGCAAGCGGGCCGAGAAGATCTACGCGGCCACGGAGGGCAAGGGGGTCGACGACGACGTCCGCTCCCGGCTGCGGGAGGCCCTGGACTCGGGCACGGCGGTGGACGAGGCGGCGAACGCCACCCTCGCCGGGACCGACCTGGCCGACCTGGGGCAGGCCGCGCGCGAACTGAGCACGAGCCGCTCCGTCGTCACGATGGCCACGGACGCGCTGTCCACCGCGCAGGACGCCGTCAGCTGCCCCGCACCCGACCAGGTGTGGGACCCGGACAGCGGGCTCCTGCCGGACTCGGCGCTCGCGCCGATCCCGTGGGCGCCCGACTTCGTGGTGCGGGCGGACGTGCTGGACGGGCTGATCGCGCTGGACGCCGCCTACCTGGCCGAGTTCGGGCAGCACCTCACGATCAACTCGGCCTACCGCACGTACGCCACGCAGGAGGAGCTGTACGACCCGTCCTCGCCCATCGCCGCCCCGCCGGGCTGCTCCAACCACGGGCTCGGGCTCGCGGTCGACATCGGGGGCGGCGTCGAGACGTTCGACACCGTGCAGTACAACTGGCTCAAGGCCAACGCCGCGACCCACGGCTGGACGCACCCGGCGTTCGCCGAGCCGGACGGGCGCGTGCCGGAGCCGTGGCACTGGCAGTCGATGCTCGCGCGCGAGAGCTCCTGAGTCCTACCCCGCTGGCGCGGTTTGACCGTGTTGTCTTTTTCGTCGTGCGAGTGAACTCGAACCGGGTGAGGCTCGAGGGAACGCGGCGCGACCCAGCGTCCGCGCGGTGGAAGGAGATAGACATGCCCGGCTGGCTCATCCTCATCCTGATCGGTGTCGCCCTCGTGATCCTCGGGGTCGCGACCGAGATCGGCCAGTTCCTCATCTGGATCGGCGTGATCGTCCTCGTGGCGAGCCTGATCATCGGCCTGGTCGGTCGCAGGCGCGTCTGACGCACGACGAACCGCTCGATCTTCCGCCGGTCCGGCGCCCGCTGCAGGGGCGCCGGACCGGCTGCTTTCCTGTGCAGGCGCGGTCGGGACCCCCGGGCGAATGTCGTTGGCTCCGCCGCCGGCGCGGCTGAGCGGCCAACCCCTTCTCCCAGTGCGGTGAGGGTAGGGGGTTGCCATCCGAGAAACCGGTTACTAGGATCTGGGAAACCGGTTACCGACTTCACCCGCTGCGCGCACCACAGCAATGTCCCGCATTCAACGACGAACGTGAGGCAATGAGATGAGAAGACCAAGAGCTGTCCAGATCCTCTCGGCGGTGGCCGCGACGGCCCTCGCGGTCGCGATCGGGGTGACCACCCAGTCCGTGCCGGACGCCGCGGCCGCCACCGGTTCGGCCACCGGCTACGCGACCCAGAACGGCGGCACCACCGGCGGCGCCGGGGGCCAGACGGTCCGGGCCACGACGGGTACGGCGATCCACACGGCGCTGTGCAGCCGGGCCAGCAGCAGCACCCCGATCATCATCGAGGTGTCGGGCACCATCAACCACGGCAACACCAGCCAGGTGTCGGGCGACAGCTGCAGCACGGCCGACGACGTGATCGAGCTCAAGCAGATCAGCAACGTCACCATCGTCGGCGTCGGCAGCGGTGCCGTCTTCGACCAGATCGGCATCCACATCCGCGAGTCCAGCAACATCATCATCCAGAACGTGACCGTCCAGAACGTGAAGAAGTCGGGCTCCCCGACGTCGAACGGCGGCGACGCGATCGGCATGGAGAGCGGCGTCCGCAACGTCTGGGCCGACCACCTCACCCTGCTGGCCTCGGGCGGCGAGTCGGAGGGGTACGACGGCCTCTTCGACATGAAGAACGACACCAAGTACGTGACCCTCTCGTACAGCGTCCTGCGCAACTCGGAGCGCGGCGGGCTCATCGGCTCCAGCGAGAGCGACCTCTCCAACGGGTTCGTCACGTTCCACCACAACCTGTACCAGAACCTCAACTCCCGCACGCCGCTGCTGCGCGGTGGCATCGCCCACATCTACAACAACCACTACGTGGGCCTTGTGGAGTCGGGCATCAACTCGCGGGCGGGCGCCAAGGCGAAGGTGGACAACAACTACTTCGAGGACTCCAAGGACGTGCTCGGCACGTTCTACACCGACCAGGCCGGCTTCTGGCAGGTCGCGGGGAACGTCTTCGACAACGTCACCTGGTCGAGCCCTGGCGAGGACAGCAACCCGGCCGGCCCCGACCCGACGTCGAACACCTCCGTGAGCATCCCGTACTCCTACCCGCTGGACGCGGCGAGCTGCGTGCCCGCAGTCGTCGCGGAGACGGCGGGGGCGAACACCGGGCTGCAGGTCTCGGACGGGAGCTGCACGCCGACCGACCCCACGGACCCGCCGACCGACCCGACCGATCCGCCGACGGACCCGACCGACCCGCCCACGGAGCCGCCGACCGGCACCAACCTGAGCCTCGGCGCCGGGGCCGACGGCTCCAGCAAGGCGAGCGGCACCAGCTACGGCAACGTGCTCGACGGCAACACGAGCACCTACTGGTCCCCGGCGAGCTCGACCGGGCGCATCTCGGTCAAGTGGGGCTCGCCGACCACGGTGTCGTCGATCAACGTCCGTGAGGCGTCCGGCGCCGTCGGGAACATCGGTTCCTGGCGCGTGGTGAACAACGACAACGGGGCGGTGCTGGCCACGGGCAGCGGCGCCGGCGTCATCAGCTTCGCGTCTACCTCGCTGAGCAAGATCAACTTCGAGATCACGTCGTCGTCCGCCACGCCGCGGATCGCCGAGCTGGAGACGTACGCGGGTACGCCGTCCGGCGGGGAGGACCCGGGCGGCGAGGACCCGGGCGAGGAGCCCGGTGAGGAGCCGACGGCGGACGCGCTCTACGTGGCGCCGGGCGGCAGCTCGGGCGCCTCGGGCACCGAGTCGGACCCGACGACGCTGGCCTCCGCCATCGGCCGGATCGCGGCCGGCGGCACCATCTACGCGCGCGGTGGCACCTACAACCTGTCGCAGACGGTCGACATCCCGCCGGGCAACAGCGGCACCTCGGGCAACCGCACCGAGCTGTTCGCCTACCCGGGCGAGCGGCCGGTGCTGAACTTCTCGGCGCAGAGCGAGGACCCCGCCAACCGGGGCATCGCGCTCGGCGGCGACTGGTGGCACCTGCGCGGCCTCGTCGTCGAGCACGCCGGCGACAACGGCATCCTGCTGGGCGGGGACAACAACATCATCGAGCGGGTGGTGACCCGGTTCAACCACGACTCCGGCCTGCAGATCTCCCGGTACACCGCCGGGGCGCCGAGCAGCGAGTGGCCGTCCAACAACCTCGTCGTCTCCTCGGAGTCGCACGACAACGCCGACTCCGACGGCGAGGACGCCGACGGGTTCGCGCCCAAGCTCACCGTGGGCTCGGGCAACGTCTTCCGGTACACCGTCTCGCACAACAACATCGACGACGGCTGGGACCTGTACACCAAGGACGACACCGGCCCGATCGGGGCGGTGACCATCGAGGACTCGCTCTCGTACGAGAACGGCACCCTGTCCGACGGCTCGCAGGCCGGCAACGGAGACCGCAACGGCTACAAGCTCGGCGGCGAGGACATCTCGGTCAACCACGTCGTGCGGCGCAACATCGCCTACGACAACGGCAAGCACGGCTTCGGCTACAACCGGAACCTGGGGTCGCTGACGGTCTCGAACAACCTGAGCATCGGCAGCGCCGAGCGGAACTTCAACTTCGACGGCGGCTCGTCGACGTTCCGCGACAACACGTCGTGCAACAGCGGGTCGAACGACCGCATCATCGGCACCGACGCGGGCGGCAACCAGTGGTGGTCCGGCTCGAACGGGTCCCGGTGCGCGCAGTACTCCGGCGCGCTGAACTGGTCGTTCGCCTCGGACGGGCGGCTGGTCGTGACGATCGGGGGGACCACCGTCAACCTGTGACCGCACCGGCCCGAGGGGCCGGCGCCTGAGACGAACGCCCTGGGGAGTGCGGTGATACCTCCCCGGGGCGTTCCTCGTCGCCCTTCTGGGGCGTCGTCAGCTCACCGGCCGTGAGTCTGTTTCAGCGGCGTCCGGCTCGGCGTCGATCTTGGCGACGGCGGCCTCCAGCTCTGCGATCCACCACCAGAGCCGAGGTCCCGCGCCGGCGACCAGCCATCCGGGCAGAAGTGTCAAGGACACAAGCGACCACTCCAAGAAGGACGCACCGGTCAGAGTGGTCAGGAGCGTGGCAGCGCCGAAGACCAGGGCGGCCGAGACCAGGGAGACGGCCAGCAGTTTCCGCGCTGCCTTACGCACCCGTCGAGCGAAGACCTCACCGAGGAGTGCAGTCGCCACGACGGCCAGGGTGAGCGGTGCCCCAGCGAGGATCCAGCCGACCACCACCCCGATCGGAAAGAGGTCCTCCTCAGGTCCGGTCGCGTCGCTCTGTGCACTGATCGACAGGATCGTGAGCAAAGGCCCGACGAAGACGTAGGCGGCTGACGACACCCCGCCCGCGATCAGGTACCTCCTTCGCATGGGCTGACATTAGCGGCCGGCCGGGGTGGCGATGTCGTACCCGACCATTCAGTTCAACAGCGACAGCAGGACGGTCGCGGCGCCGTCGTCGTCGATCGAACCCGTGCTGTACGACGCGGCCGCGAGGACGAACGGCGCTGCGTGCCCCATGGCCACGTCGTACGCGGCCCACCGGAACATCTCGATGTCGTTCTCGCCGTCGCCGATCGCGACCGTGCGGCTCGCCTCGACGCCGAGCTCCATGCGCACCTTCGCCAGCGCGGAGGCCTTGGAGATGCCGGGCGGGGTGACGTCGACCCAGTCGGGCCGCGTGGCGATCGCCGTCAGGCCGCGCGCGACCAGCGCGGGCACCAGCTGGTCGGCGCCGGGCCCGTGGAGGACGATCCGGGGCGTCGGGTTGACCAGGAACTCGCCGATCGGCGCCTGGTGCTGGGCGCCGTTGAGCTCGTGGTCGGGGAACGGGGCGCTGACCCGCCAGCCCTCGCCGACGATCTCGGCGGCGACCCGCACGGCGGGTGCCTCCTTGAGCGCGACGTCGATCACCAGGACGGCGTCGACGGTGTGCTCCTCGACCACCTGGTAGTGCTCGCCGACCAGGTGTGCGGTCACCGCGCCGTTGCTCGAGACGATCCAGACGTCGGTGAGGCCGAGCTGCAGCGCGGCGGAGACCGCGCCCAGCACGGAGCGCCCGGTGGCGAGGACGACGTGATGGCCGGCCCCGAGCACCTCGCCCATCGCGTGGCGCACGGCCGACGTCGGCGGGTGTCCCGTGCGCAGGAGCGTCCCGTCGATGTCGCACGCGATCATCAGCCGGGTGGCGAAGCTCGCGTCCGGCGCCGCGTTCGGGGGCTCGGTCGTCATGCTCCGGAGATTATTGGCGCTCTCCGGCTCAGGGGGAGCGGACACGGCGAGGTGTCCGGCGATCAGGCTGGAAATTCCCCCAGGTGCATCCTCTCGGACAGGCCATGTCGCTGCTCCCGGCTCCGAGGTGCCGCGCCATCAGTATCGACCGGCTCGCTCCTTGCGCGACGCCCGGGGCTTCGTGATCTCGTTGCCCTCTCCGTCGCGCAGCACCTTCCTGCCGTCCTGGTACAGGCCCACCAGGCCGAGCAACCCGAAGAACACGGCGGGCAGCCACAGCAGGAGCCACCAACCACCCGGCACGGCCCACCAGCCGAAGGCGACGGCGAGGGCGAGGAAGAAGACCGCCAGGCCCACTCCGAACGGATCGCGTCTTGCCCGGCTCGCCTTGTCGGTCGACGCCGCGAGCCGCCGAATCCTGGTGTCGATCGACTCCTGCAGGACTGCCCGCATGGTCGACTCCTCGTGCAGGTTGGCGAGGATCCGCTGGTCCTGCTCGACCTCGTCGCGCACGTGGGTGCTCCGCGCCCGCTTCAGCCAGAGAGCAACCACACCGAGCAGCGAGGTCGCCGCCGTTCCGATGAGTTCCCAGGGTATCGATGACGCCGCTTCGGTCTCCACGGTCAGAAAGTATGACCGCAGTTTCACTCCTCCAGGTACATCGCACCGGCTCTCCGCCGGGCAGGCAGCAGGCGACAGATGCAGGGCGGCCAGAATCGGCATGGCATTGGGTCTGGTTCCGGCTGCAGTGGCACCTACCCGACGCCGTCGTGCTCGTCGAGGTGCTCGACCGCGGCGCGACATCCATGGCGGGTGGCCGCACGTCTCCGGCGTCCGTCGGCGGGCCTCAGCTCAGCAGTGACCACAGGGCGCTCGCAGCGCCGTCGTCGTCGAGGCTGCCGGTGCTTCGGTTGGCGGCCCCGGCGACGAACGGGGAGGCGTGGCCCATCGCGATGCCGTCCGCTGCCCACTGCAGCATCTCGACGTCGTTCTCGCCGTCGCCGAGCGCAGTTGTGTTGTGGCTCTCGACGCCGAGCTGCTCGCGGACCTTCTCCAGTGCCGTGGCCTTGCTGACGCCGGGTGCCGTGACGTCGATCCAGTCGAGCCGGGTGGCGATCGCGGTGAAGCCGTAGGCGACCAGCGCGGGCACGATCCGGTGCGCGTCCAGGCCGTGGAACGCGACGCGCGGCGTTGGGTTGGCAGCGACCTCCGTCAGTGGCCGAACGTACTGCGGGCCATTGAGCAAGCCCGCGGGGAACCGCCGGCTGACGCGCCAGCCGGCGCCAGTGATCTCGGCTGCGACCAGCAGGGCCGGTGACTGCCCGAGCGCCACGCGAATGGCGGTCTCGGCGTTCACGTCGTGCTGCTCGACGAGCTCGTACCGATCGCGGTGCAGGCGCGCCGTGATCGCCCCGTTGCTCGCGACAATCCACGTGTCGTCGAGGCCGAGTTGCACCCCGACCGGCACGGCCCCGATCAGCGACCGACCCGTCGCAAGCACCAGGAGGTGTCCAGCATGTAGGACGGCGTTCACCGCGTGGCGCACGTTGGGCGTAGCCGGCTCGCCGGTGCGCAACAGGGTCCCGTCGATGTCGCTCGCCACAAGGCGGCGGCCTGTTGGGGTGGCGGCGCGCGGCGCCGAGCTCTCGGGCATGGTCTCCATGCCCGTGGAGATTATTGACATGCAACCGGGCCAGCGAGGAAGTTTCTCAGAATTTCTCCGGTTTGACGGCCGGGTGGTCTGGGAGCCGTTCGCCGACCGCGTCCGCGGCCTTCGCGATCAGGGTCCGGGCCCGCCGGTCATAGACCGCGTCGAGCGCGAGGGTGTCGAAGATCTTCGTGTACAGCTCGACCTCGGCCTGCTGCGAGAGGTTCAGCTCGGCACCGAATGTCTCGACCACGACCAGGTCGTCGTCATAGACCCAGAACCCGTGTGCCGGCGCGATCGCCACCTGTCGATCGATCGGGATCACACCCAGGCGCACGTTCGGCAGCATCGCGATCGTCACGAGCCGATCGAGCTGCCCCAGCAGCACCTCCGGCGAGCTGAGCGCGTAGTGCAGCACCGGCTCCGTGATCACGACGTGGAAGACCCGGCCGCGCTCGTACAGGACCTCCTGTCGGCGCAGGCGCTCACTGACGGCGTCCTCGATCGGCACGCGGCGCCCGAACACCCGGGCGCTCTGTGCGAGCCGACTGCGGGCGTAGTCAGCGGTCTGCAGGAGCCCGGGGACAAAGGTCGACTCGAACATGCGGAAGACCTTGGTCCCGGACTCGCGGCGGCCGGCCGCCTGCTGCACCTGGACCTGGCCGCCACGCAGCAGCCGCTGCAGCTCGGCGTACCGCGTGACGAGTGTGTGCAGCTGGGCGAGCACGCTGTCGGTCTCGTCGCCGGCGTCGACGGCGCGGGTCCAGGCCCGCACGTCCGCGTCCGAGGGCGTCTGCTGTCCGTTCTCCAGCTTGGAGATCTTCGAGGGGGGCCACGACAGCGCTACGGCGAGCTGCCGGCCCGAGAGACCAGCAGCTCGCCGCAGTGCACGCAGCCGGGCGCCCAGCTCATTGCGGGCGTCCCGGACGTCAGCGCTGTTGACTGTGCTTCGTGGCAAATTCGTCTCTCGTGGTGGAGGCGTGCACCGCGGCGTCACGCCAGTAGTTGTGCTCGACCACCACGGCCGGGTCGTCGATGAGCTCGAAGCCGACGAACTCGTCGTCGTCCGCGAAGTGCATCTTGGCCACGAGCCGAGAGTCGAACAACCAGTAGTCGTAGTCGGGCAGGGTGCCGGCGTCGGCCCGGTCGAGATAGCGGATGTCGTCGCCCTCAGCGTTCGAGCGGGCCGCGATCTGGATCGCCCACTCGCTGTAGGGCGTCAGCGGGACGGAGACCACTCGGACGCGGTGGAACCTCTTGCCCTCGCGCTGCCAGGTGGCGAGCTGCTCGAACCAGCCGGCCCGCCACCGCTGATCCAGGTCTCCGTCACGCAGCCAGCGCCCGAGTGGCTCCTGCTCGGCCGGCGAGTTGTAGTCGTCTCGAAGCTCCAGGCGGAAAGCACTGTGCTCGAAGGTCTGGAACAGCTCGCCCCACGACGAGTCGCTCGCCGGGGTCAGGACACGCCTCCCTGCTCCTGGCGGTGCTTGATCGCCATGTCAATGATCTCGACCGGGATCTCGACGATCGTCTCGTGCGCCGGGATCTCGCCGACGCCGGCCAAGGCTTCCGAGTCGGTGACCCGCCACCCCTGCACGAGGTACGAGGTGCGGTCCTGCCGGTCGGTGGCGAACAGGGTCGGCGAGTTGGTGTCGCTCGATTCCGGGTCCTTGCCAAGGAACTGCACGCGCATGACGGTCTCCCTCGCTAGAAATCAGGTGAAACAGCCAGGCCATCGTGGGTGGCCTTGTCTGAGTGCGTCAAGGGGTGCCTGTGATCGGGCTCTGCGCGGCCCCCGCGCCATTCGGGATCTGGCTGACCGTCAGAACTCGGCCAGAACCCGGTTCAGAACTGGTGCCCCGTACAGGACTTGAACCTGTGACCGAGAGATTATGAGTCTCCTGCTCTGACCAGCTGAGCTAACGGGGCGTGCGGCACAAGCCGCGCAAGGATCCTACTGCCTCGGGCAGTCGGTGCAGGTGAGGACCCACGCGGCGGGACGGCGTCCGCCTCGGTACGCTCGGACGTGAGCGACGGGCGGCACGGCCGGGGGCTGCCGACCCGCCCCGTGAGCCAAGGACGGCCACATGGGTACCGAACCGGGCGAAGGCGCAGCGGCCGTGACCGCGCGGAGCCGCCGGCTGATGCTGCTGCTCTCCGCGGCGATGTTCGTGCTGGTGGTCGACACCTCGCTGATGAACGTGTCGATCTCCGCCGTCATCCGGGACCTGGACACCACGGCCGGGGGAGTGCAGTCCGCGATCGCGCTCGAAGCGCTGGTCTCCGCCGCGTTCATCCTGATCAACAGCAAGGTCGGCGACCTGATCGGGCGCAGGCGCGCGTACGTCCTGGGGTTGCTGGCGTACGCGACCGGGGCCCTCGCCATGACGCTCGCGCAGAGCCTCACGGCCATCGTCGTGTTCTGGGCGATCATCGGCGGGCTCGGCGCCTCGCTGCTCCTGCCCGCGATGCAGTCGCTGATCCACGGCAACTTCGAGGGCCCGGCCCAGAAGCAGGCGTACGCGATGGTGGGCGCGGCAGCCGCGATCGCCGCCGCCGTCGGCCCGCTGCTCGGCGGGTTCGTCACCACCTACCTGTCGTGGCGGGTCGGGTTCGGGCTGGAAGCACTGATCATCGCCGTCGTCCTGAGCCAGATCCGGCTGGTGCGCGACGTCCCGTACACCGGCTCCCGCCAGGTCGACGTCGTCGGCGCGGTCCTGTCCGTCATCGGCATGGGCGGCGTGGTGCTCGGCATCCTGGTCTGGCAGGAGGGCGGCGAGCTGGTCGGCGTGCTCATCCTGGTGGGGCTCGTGGCGCTGGTCGCGCTCGCCCGCTGGCTCGTGCGCCGCGAGCGCGAGCACCGGGTCCCGCTGCTCGACCCCGACCTGTTCCGCCACCCCACGTTCACCACCGGCGTCACCGGGCAGATGCTCCAGCAGGTCACGCTGGGCGGCGCCATGATCGCCCTGCCGCTGTTCCTGCAGATGACCCTGGAGTACAACGCCCTCCAGGCGGGCCTCGCCCTGACCCCGCTCTCGCTCACGATGTTCGCCGCGGCGCTCGTGGCGGGCCGCCGGGGCGGCGACCGGCGTCCGGCCGCGATCATCCGCACCGGCTTCCTGCTGGCCTGCGTCGGGATCGCGATCATCATCCCGTTCGTCCCGCGCGTCGACAGCGGCTGGTACCTCGTGCTCCCGCTCGCGATCACGGGCTGCGGGCTCGGCCTGCTGGTCTCGCAGCTCAACAACTACACCCTCGCCCCGGTCGAGGAGGAACGCGTCAGCGAGGCCGCAGGCGTCAACTCGGCCGCCGGGTCCTTCGGGCTCTCCTTCGGGCTCGCCATGTCGGGCGGCATCCTGCTCGCCGCCCTCGCCCTCGGCTTCAACCAGCTCACCGCGGACAGCCCCGTCATCCCGGAGGCCGAGCAGCAGCAGATCGCCGCCGCGCTCGAGACCGACGCCGAGGTCATGAGCAACACCGCGCTCGCCGAGCAGATCACCGGACAACCGCCCGACGTCGAGGCCGCGGTGCTCGCCATCAACGACGAGGCCCGCAACCGCTCCCTCCAGGTCGCCCTGCTCGTCCCGCTGCTCGCGAGCCTCGTCGGGCTCGGCAACTCCTTCCGCATGCTGCGGCTGCCCGACCACAAGCCGTCGTCCTCGCTCGACGGGACCGACCTCGGCTGAACCCGGTCCGGCGCCTGTCCCGGCCGGCCCCCGGCACGCGGTAAATGTCCTGGCGCACGCCCGACGTCCGCCCGTAGGTTCTGCGAGCCACACCCCCAACACGACTGGAGCACTCCCATGTCCTCGAACTTCCCGGTCGCCCTCTCGGGCGCCCGGGCCCGGACCCTCATGTGGGCGCACGAGCACGACGTCGACCACGCGGCGCTGAACCAGCTCCGCAACATCTCCGCCCTGCCCTGGGTGGAGGGCGTCCGCGTGATGCCCGACGTCCACCTCGGCAAGGGCGCGACCGTCGGCTCCGTCATCGCCATGCGCGACGCCGTGTCGCCCAACGCCGTCGGCGTCGACATCGGCTGCGGCATGATCGGCGTCCGCACCTCGCTCACCGCCAGTGACCTGCCCGACGACCTCTCCCGCCTCCGCAAGCGGATCGAGGCCACCATCCCGGTCGGGTTCCACGCGCACGACGAGCAGGTCGACCTGCGCCGGCTGCGGCCCGTCAAGGGGTCCGGGGGCCAGGAGCGGCTGCGCGGCGAGCAGATGTTCTGGGACCGGTTCGAGACCCTCCACCCCAAGGTCCGGCAGCTCGAGACCCGGGCGCGCAAGCAGCTCGGCTCCCTCGGCGGCGGCAACCACTTCGTCGAGGTGTGCCTGGACCAGGACGACCAGGTCTGGCTCCAGCTCCACTCCGGCTCCCGCAACATCGGCAAGGAGCTCGCCGAGCACCACGTCCGCATCGCCAAGGATCTGGAGCACAACAAGGGCCTCGTCGACCGCGAGCTCGCCGTTTTCCTCTCCGGCACACCCCAGATGGACGCGTACCTCAACGACCTCTGGTGGGCGCAGGAGTACGCCGCCCGCTCGCGGGCGGTCATGATGGCGCTCGCGGTCCAGGCGGTCCGGGAGGAGTTCGCGGAGCTGCCCGACGGCGGCCGGGAGCTCACCTTCGACGAGGGCGTGAACGTGCACCACAACTACGTGGCGCGCGAGCAGATCGACGGCGCCGAGCTGATCGTCACCCGCAAGGGCGCGATCCGGGCGGGTCGGGGCGACCTGGGTCTCATCCCCGGCTCGATGGGCACGGGCTCCTACGTGGTGCGCGGCCTCGGCAACCCGGAGTCGTACTGGTCGGCGTCGCACGGCGCGGGCCGGCGGATGTCGCGGACCAGGGCCAAGAAGGAGTTCACCCTGGACGACCTCGCGGCGCAGACCGCGGGCGTCGAGTGCCGCAAGGACCAGGGGGTGCTGGACGAGATCCCCGGCGCCTACAAGGACCTCGACGCGGTGATAGCGGCCCAGTCCGACCTCGTCGAGGTCGTGGCACGGCTGCGGACGGTGCTCTGCGTCAAGGGCTGAGGCCGTTCTGGTCGAACGGCGTCGGCGGCGGCCGTCGCGATCCCGGGAACCCGGGTCGCGGTGGCCGCCTTCCGCGTCCGGGGCCACAGTGGATTCCAGGTGCGGGAGGTGACCGACGTGGACGAACGTGAACCGCAGCAGGACGGCGGTGTCGCCGAGAACCACGACGTGCGCTCCCTGCCCCGGCGGCGGCGCCGCACCCTCATCACCCTCGGCCTCCTGCGGGCGTTCGCGACGTCGGCCCTGCTGGTGGCGCTCTACTACGTGCTGCCGCTCGACCGGTTCTCGGTGCCGTCGCTGGCACTGGTCCTGGCCGTCGGCCTCGCGGGGCTCGCCGCGATGTCGTACTGGGAGATCCGCGCGATCGTCCGGTCCCGGTTCCCGGGCATGCGCGCGGTCCAGGCCCTCGCGACGCTGGTCCCGTTCTTCCTGCTCCTGTTCGCGTCCACCTACTTCACGCTGAGCAAGCGCGAGCCGACGACGTTCAGCGAGACCCTCAGCCGGACCGACGCCCTGTACTTCACGATCTCGACGTTCGCGACGGTCGGCTTCGGCGACATCGTGGCGCAGACGGACGCCGTGCGGCTGCTCGTCTCCGGGCAGATCCTGCTGGACCTGGCCATCCTCGGCCTGGGCATCCGGGTGGTCCTCGGGGCCGTGCAGCGGGGGCGGTCGGGCGGAGGCTGACCGGCTCCGGGCGCCGCGACCGGGACGAACCGGACTGGAACCGCGAGCCGTGCCTCTGGCACCCTGTGCGCGGTGAGCACCACCCCGGGCGAGACCCTCGCCCACCCCCGCCCGGCAGCGCAGCCGGAGGCCCCGCCCGTCCCGGCGCGGGTCCGCGGGCTCGTGATCGTGGTGTGGCTGGTGCTGCTCGCGCACCTCGCCGCCACCTTCGTCTGGGCGGCCCCGGGCTACCTGACGGGGCGGGCCGACGGCGGGTCCGCGAGCGGCGGGACGTCGACGGGTGTGCCCTCGACGGGGGTGCACGCCGCGCTGGACGGCTACATGACGCCGGTCTTCGCGCAGAACTGGTCCGTCTTCGCGCCCGCGCCCCTGCACGTCGAGTACTCCCTGCGGGTGCGGGGTGTGTACACGAGCGGGCCGGACGGCGACCTCGTGCCCGGGCCCTGGGTCGACGCCACGGCCGTCGAGGTCCGCGCGCTGACCTGGCACGTGCTCCCGGCGGCGACCGAGCGGCCCTCGCGCCGGCTGGCCGCCGAGCTGTACGGCGCCTACCTGGCGCTGCCGGTGCGGGGGCGCGCGGTGCTGCTGGTCTCGCCGGTTCAACGATCTGCCGGATCGGACGGCGCGGGTGCTGGTGGCGCCGGGACCGTCGGCGGCGGCTCGGGTGACCCCGGCCCCTGGCCCGACCTGCGCTCCTCCCTGCTCGACGCCGGAGGAACGCCCGACGTCGTCGACGACTACCTCGGCCTGGACCGCGCCGCTGCCGCGTACGCGACGCAGGTGCTGCGGGCCTCCGGCGACCTGGCGAAGCCCGAGCGGGGCCCGGGCGTCCCCGCCGGCAGCGCCGCCGATCTCGTGTACGTGCAGGTGAGCGTGCTGCGCCAGGCCGTCGCACCGCAGGGGAGCGGCGAGCGTCCCGCGGCGAGCGAGCTTCCGCTCGGCGCCCGCCCGCCCGTCGTCGTGCCCGGGCAGGACGACGCCGCGTTCCGTACGACCTGGGACGCGGTCCGCGGCGCCGCGGATCTCGCCGACCGCGCTGATGGCGGCGAGCGCACCCCGTGACCCGTCTGCTCGACGCCGGCGTGCGCTGGATGACCGACCGCGCCCACGCGACCTACGGCGTCGCGCTGATGCGCATCGTGCTGGGGCTGGGCGTCGCCGGGTACGTCGCGGTGAACTTCCCGGCGCGACAGTCGCTGTGGGGCACCGCCGCCCGCTGGACGACGTCGCTCGGCGGGCACGCCCTGACCAGCGGCACGCTGCTCACCGCCGGCTGTGCGGCGCTGCTCCTGGTCGCGGTGCTGGTGACCGTGGGCTGGCACGCCCGCTGGACCGTGCCGCTGCTGCTGCTCGGCTGGTCGGGTCTGAGCGTGATCAACCCGCTGATCGCCGACCAGGGCGACAACATCGCCCGGATCCTGCTGGTCTACCTCTGCTTCGCGGACACGTCGGCGCGCTGGTCCCTGGATGCCCGACGGAGGGAGCGCCGCGCGGACAGCGCGCGATCAGCCCCGGTGGCGCCGCCGTCGTCGGCCCCGAAACCGGGCCAGGAACCGGGCCAGGAGCCGGGCAGCGAACCGAACCGGACGCAGGTGCGCAACCTGCTGCACAACGCCGCCGTGCTGGCCGTGGGCGCGCAGATCTGCCTGGTGTACGTGCTGTCGGGGCTGTTCAAGCTCCAGGGGGAGCAGTGGCGCGACGGCTCCGCGGTCTACTACCCGCTGTCGCTGCCACAGTTCCGGCCGTGGCCCCCGCTGGCCGACCTCATCGCGAGCAACGCCTGGCTCGTGGCCGCCGTGACATGGGGGACACTCGCGCTGCAGCTCACGTTCCCGCTCCTGCTGCTGCAACGCCACACGCGGATGACCGCCGTCGGCGGCGCGCTGCTCATGCACGCCGGCATCGCCGTCGTCATGGGCCTGCCGTTCTTCTCGCTCTTCATGATGGCGGGCGACTGCCTGTTCCTCCCCGCCCCCAACCGACACCCCGCCCGCCGACACCCCGCTCGCCCCGCGATACGGCGTTGACCACAGCAGTTGCTGCCAGGCTGGTGGGCCTTCTGGCAGCAACTGCTGTGGTCAACACCTGGCGCGGAGCGCAGGAGGACCCAGCGCAGCGGAACGGGCCCGGTCAGCCCACCTGGTGGAGCCAGCGGACCGGTGCGCCCAGGCCGGCGTAGCGGAACGGCTCGAGCTCGTCGTCCCAGGCGGCGCCCAGGGCGAGGTCGAGGGCGTCCCGCATGGCGCGCGGGTCGGCGAGCTCCAGCGCGGCGCGGACCCGGTCCTCGGGCACCACGACGCTTCCGTGCACGTCGGTCATGGCGTGGAAGATGCCGAGGTCCGGGGTGTGGGACCAGCGGGCGCCGTCGGCGCCGTTGCTCGGGTCCTCGGTCACCTCGTACCGCAGGTGGGACCACCCGCGCAGGGCGGACGCCAGCTTGGCGCCCGTGCCCTGCGGACCCTGCCACGAGTACTCGGCGCGGTACAGGCCGCGCCCAGCAGGCTGCGCGGTCCAGTCCATGGAAACGCGCACGCCAAGGACGTTCCCCGCGGCCCACTCGATGTGGGGGCACAGGGCACGAGGTGCGGAATGCACGAAAAGCACACCCCGCGTGATGACACCGGCCATGTCTTCCTCCCTGGATCGAGGTACGTCTTCCCCTACGTCCTCACCAGGGCGGTGACGCTGTGGTCGGCTGCACAGCGGTGCTTCGGACCACATCCTGCCCGATCCATCGGAGACATGCGAGGCGAAACGACGCGCATGTCGCCGAAAGAATCACTTCGTACGACGAGTTCGTGCGGCACATTCTTGCCTAAAAGGACGTACCACCACTAGAGCCCGGACGAATCTCCTGATGATTCATCCCACATGCGTGTTTTGTACGAAATGAAGCGGAAGTCCCTCAGAGGCGCGCGCGAAGCTCCCGCATCGCGGCCCGCCGGGTCTCCTTCTGGAGCCGGTCCAGATAGACCATGCCGTCGAGGTGGTCGGTCTCGTGCTGGAGGCAGCGCGCCATGATCCCGGTGCCCTCGACCGTGATCGGCTGGCCGTCCAGGTCGATGCCCTCGACCCGCGCGTAGTTGGCGCGCACGGTGGGGTACCAGAGCCCGGGAACGGACAGGCAGCCCTCGCCGCCGTCCTGCAGCTCCTCGCCCAGCTCGACGATGCGCGGGTTGATCACGTAGCCGATCTCGCCCTCGATGTTCCACGAGAACGCGCGCAGCGAGACACCGATCTGGTTGGCGGCCAGGCCGGCGCGCCCCTCGTCGTCCACGGTCTCGACCAGGTCGGCGATCAGCCCGCGTACGCGGTCGTCGATCGTCGTCACGGTGTCGCACGGGGTGCGCAGCACGGGGTCGGGAACCAGTCGGATCTCACGCATTGCCATGCGCACATTCTCCCATGTCAGGCGTCGGCACACCCCGGACATGTCAGACGCTCAGGTCACCGGGGTGACCTGAGCGTCTGACACGGGGCCGACGGTGTCGGCTCAGGCGTTCTGGATCACCAGGGCGACGTTGTGCCCGCCGAACCCGAAGGAGTTGTTGATCGCGGCGATGTCGCCGCCCGGCAGCTTGGCCGGCTCGTTGCGCACGAGCGGAACCTGCAGCTCGGGGTCGGGGTTCTCCACGTTGATCGTGGGCGGGGCGAGCCGCTCCGCGACCGCCTTGATCGCGAACACGGACTCGATGGCACCGGCGCCGCCCAGCAGGTGGCCGGTCATCGACTTGGTCGCCGAGAGCTGCACGTGGTCGGCGTCCGACCCGAAGAGCTTGCGGATCGAGGCGGTCTCGGTGAGGTCGCCCACCTTGGTGGAGGTGGCGTGCGCGTTGACGTGCACGACGTCGGACGCCGTCACGCCGGCGTCCTCCATGGCGAAGCGCATGGCGGTCACCTGGCCCGTGCCCTCGGGGTCGGGGGAGGTGATGTGGTACGCGTCGGACGAGAGGCCCACGCCGCCGACCTTGGCGTACACGCGGGCGCCGCGGGCGGCGGCGTGCTCCGCGCTCTCCAGCACCAGCACGGCCGCGCCCTCGCCGAGCACGAAACCGTCGCGGTCGACGTCGTAGGGGCGGGAGGCGTGCTCCGGGTCGTCGTTGCGCAGCGAGAGCGTGCGCGAGGCCGCGAACGCGCCCAGCGGCATCGGGTGGATCGAGGCCTCGGTGCCGCCGGCGACGACGACGTCGGCGCGGCCGGAGCGGATCATCTCCACGGCATAGCCCACGGCCTCGGCGCCCGAGGCGCAGGCCGAGACCAGCGCGTGCGTGCCGGCGCGGGCGCCGAGCTCGAGCGACACGTAGGCCGACGGCGAGTTCGGCATGAGCATGGGGACGGTCATGGGCAGCATGCGCCGGGCGCCGCGCTCACGCAGCGTGTCCCAGCCGTCCAGGATGGTCTGGATGCCGCCGATGCCGGACGAGACCACGGCGCCGAGCCGCTCGCCCGGGACCTCGGGGCTGCCCGCGTCGGCCCAGGCCTCGCGGGTCGCGACGATCGCGTACTGCGCGGACGGGTCCATGCGCTTGGTCTCGGGGCGCGACAGGACTTCGGCCGGGTCCACCTTGATGGTGGCGGCGAAGGTCACGGGGATCCCGTACTTCTCGGCCCAGTCGTTCTCCAGGGTGCGCGCACCGGACACGCCGGCGAGCGCGGCCTCCCACGTGGAGGCCACGTCACCGCCGATCGGGGTGGTGGCGCCGAGGCCCGTGACGACGACTTCGCGTGCGGAGGTCATGATGATGCTCCCGAGGGTGGTGGGACGAGGGGGCAGGTGCTCGGTGTGCTGCCTGTGGGCAGCGGGTGCCCGACGGCGGCGCGGGCCGGTGGATCTCAGCCGGCCGCGCCGCCGCCGTCGGGGGGCGGCTCAGTCCTGGGCGCCCTTGATGAAGCTCACGGCGTCGCCGACGGTCGCGAGGTTCTTGACCTCCTCGTCCGGGATGCGAACCCCGAACTTGTCCTCGGCGTGCGTGACGATGGTCATCATCGACAGGGAGTCGATGTCGAGGTCGTCCGTGAAGGACTTCTCGAGCAGGACGTCGGCCGTGTCGAGGCCCGTCTCCTCGGCGACGATCTCGGCGAGGCCCTCGAGGATCTCCTGGTCCGTGTTGGCCATGGGACTTCCTATCTTTCGTTAACGGTCACCGGCGCCGTCGGGCACCGGAGTCTTGCTGGTCAGATCTTGGCGCATCCTGCGACCTGAATGCACAACGGGCCCTTCTGCGACCCGGCTGCACCCTGCCTACGGCAGCACCACGACCTGTGCGGCGTAGACGAGGCCTGCGCCGAAGCCGATCTGGAGGGCGAGATCGCCGGACTTCGCCTGTCCCTCGGACAGCAGCCGCTCGGCGGCCAGCGGGATCGACGCCGCGGACGTGTTGCCGGTCTCGGCGATGTCCCGCGCGATCACCACGCTGTCGGGCAGACCGAGCTGCTTCTTCATCTGGTCGATGATCCGCATGTTGGCCTGGTGCGGGATGAAGACCTGGATGTCCTCGGCCGTCACGCCTGCCTCGGCCATGGCCTTCTCGGCGATGGGGGCCATCTGGAAGCCCGCCCACTTGAACACCGTGGGGCCGTCCTGGCGCAGGGTCGGCCAGCCGAGCGACGGGTCCTCGCGCAGCTCGGTCCACGAGTGCGTCTGGCGGATCGCGGTGGCCTTGGAGCCGTCCGAGCCCCACACGGTCGGGCCGATGCCGGGCGTGTCCGACGGGCCGACGATCGCAGCGCCCGCGCCGTCGCCCAGCAGGAACGAGATGGAGCGGTCGGTCGGGTCGATGATCTCGCTGAGCTTCTCGGCGCCGATCACGAGCACGTGCCGGGCGAGGCCGGCCCGGACCAGGGCGTCCGCCTGGCCGATGCCGTACGCGTAGCCGGCGCAGGCCGCCGACACGTCGTAGGCCGCCGCGGGCGTCGCGCCGATGCGGTCCGCGAGGATCGCGGCGGCCGACGGCGTCATGTGCATGTGCGTGATCGTCGACAGGATGATCGCGTCGATGTCCGCGCCGACCAGGCCCGCGGCCTCCAGCGCCTTCCTCGACGCGGCCTCGGCCAGGTCGAGCACGTCCTTGTCGGCGCCTGCCCGACGGCGCGTGATGATGCCGGTGCGCTGGCGGATCCACTCGTCCGAGGAGTCGATGGGGCCCGCGATGTCGTCGTTCGTCACGACGAGCTCGCCACGCTCCGCGCCGATCGCGAGGATCTTCGAGAACTGCGTGGGCTGGGCCTGCTGCAGGGTGGTCACTGGGCTGCTCCGGTCGCGCTCGTGCCGCTGGAAAGGGCGTTGCTGTGTGCCGCGATCAGCTCGCGGGCCGCGTCGAGGTCGGCGGGCGACTTGACCGCCACCGTCTCGACACCCTTGAGGCCGCGCTTGGCCAGACCCGTGAGGACGCCGCCGGGGGCGAGCTCCAGCAGGCCCGTGACGCCGCGCTCGGCGAGGCTCGTCATGATCAGGTCCCAGCGCACCGGGGCCGTGACCTGGCCCGCGATGTTGCGCAGCACGTCGGCGCCGGTGCCGTGACCGTGGGCGCCGCCCGTGTAGGCGGTCCCGTCCAGGTCGGCGAGGAAGGGCAGCGTCGGGTCGGCGGCGTCCCAGCCGAGGGCCACGGGCTCGAACTCCGCGCGCGCCGCGTCCATGAACGGCGTGTGGAACGCGCCGGCGACCTGCAGCGGGATCACGCGGGCGCGGGTCGGCGGGTTCTCGGCCAGCTTGGCGAGATCCTCCAGGGCGCCCGCGGCGACCGTCTGGCCGGCGCCGTTCACGTTGGCGGGCCACAGGCCCGCGGCCTCGATCGCGGCGAGCACCTCGTCCGGGTCGCCGCCCACGACGGCGCTCATGCCCGACGGCGCCGCCGCCGCGGCCGTGGCCATCGCCCGGGCGCGGCGCGCGACCAGGCCGGCCGCGCCGTCGTCGGTCAGGGCGCCCGCCACCGCGGCGGCCGACAGCTCGCCGACCGAGTGGCCGGCGGTGACGTCGACGACGTCCGCGGCGGCACGGCCGTCCAGCAGGGCGCGCAGCGCGAGCAGGGAGGTGGTGACGATCAGCGGCTGGGCCACGGCGGTGTCGCGGATCGTGTCCGCGTCCGACGTCGTCCCGTGCGCGACGAGGTCCAGTCCTGCGGCCTCGGAGGCTGCCGCGAGGCGTTGTTCGGTGCCGGGCAGCTCGAGCCAGTCGCTGAGCATCCCGGGGGTCTGAGAGCCCTGTCCAGGGCAGACGACGGCGAGCACGCGTCCACTCTGCCAACCCGAGCCGCTCCCGGGACGTCGCGACCTGTACCAACCTGGTCGGGGGCCCTTGTCGGGAACCTACAAGGCGCTCATGTCGGGCGCAGGTTAGTGACGTACGTCTCGGCGGGCTCAGCCCCGGCCGAGCTGCCCCAGGGCCAGCGCCACCTGCAGCACGAACGACTCGCGGGCGTCGAGCGGGTCCCAGCCGGTGATCTCGGAGACCTTGCGCAGGCGGTAGCGCACCGTGTTGGGGTGAACGTACAGATGGCGGGCGGCGGCCTCCAGCGAGCGACCCGTGCCGAGGTAGGCCGAGAGGGTCTCCAGCACGGCGCCGCCGGCGTCCTGCAGCGGGGTGAATGCCTGGGCGATGAGCGTGGCGCGGGCCGTGTAGTCGCCGGTCAGCACACGCTCGGGCAGCAGGTCGTCCGCCATGACCGGCCGGGGCGCCTGCGGCCACGCCGGCGCGGCCGTGAGGCCGGCGAGCGCGGAGCGGGCCGAGCGCGGGGCGTCGGTCAGGCTGGGCACCTGCGTGCCGATCACCACGGGGCCGGTGCCGAACCGCGACATCAGCGACGTCGCGGCGGCGACGAGGTCGCCCTCGCCGCCGAGCACGAGCACGAGCCGGTCGCCGTGGATCCCGACCAGGGCGTCGCCCGCGGCGCGGCGGGCCACGCGGCGGATCTCGGCGGTGCGGATCTCGTCGAGCTCCTCGGTGGCGAGCCCCACGACCACGAGCGCGTTGCCCCGGCCGCTCCAGCCGAGCGCGGAGATGCGGGAGCGCAGCGAGTCGTCGCCGTCGCCCCGCACCAGGGCGTCGACCACGAGGGCCTCCAGCCGGGCGTCCCAGGCGCCGCGCCACTCGGCGGCGCGGGCGTAGACCTCGGCCGCCGAGAACGCGACCTCGCGGGAGTAGCGCAGCACGGCCTCGCGCAGGTCGCGCTCGCCGCCGGGAGCGGCGATCCGGTCGGAGTGCGTCTCGACGACGTCGACCACCACACGCACGAGCTGCAGCGTGTGCTGGAGCGAGATGGAGCGGGTCAGCTCGGTGGGCGCCGCGGCGAAGATCTCGCTGACGCCGTGCGGCGGCCGGTCGGGGTCGGTGAACCAGGAGGTGAACGCGTTGATGCCGGCCTGGGCCACGAGGCCCACGTACGACCGGTCCTCGGCGGGCAGGTCGCGGTACCAGTTCAGGTCCTCGTCGAGGCGGCGCATCGCCGCCGCCGTGAGCACGCCGCTCGCCTCGCGGACGCGCTGGAGGTTCATCGGGAAGCCGGCGGGGTCCAGACCGGCGTCGGGCTCGGGGGCGCCCTCAGGGCCGACCCCGGGTGCCAGACCGGCGTCCTGGTCGGCGCTGCGGTCGGCCGCCTGCCCGGCCTCCCGGTCGGTCTTCTGGGCGCTGCCTCGAGCGGCCCGTCGCGTTGCTGGCACCCCGGCAGCATACGAGCCTGCGTTGTGGGGAGTCCACAAACGGACTTTCGCGACAGTGCTACCCCAGTGAGTGCGGGTGAGAAACTGTAGGGTCGAGGCATGGCCCTGATGCACCGGCTCCGTCGCCTCATCCGTCGGCCCTTGTCTGCGTCCACGGTCGGGGCCCGCCGGCCGTCACCGTCGGCACCCCGGCGTGGGGACGTGGGACACGAGGACGCGCTACGAGCGCAGCTGACCGACGATCCCAACAACGAGGAGGCGTTCGCCGCCCTGGCGGAGATCGTCCGCCGGCGGGCCGCCGAGGACCCGACGCTGGAGGACCCGCTGCGGGACTCCGACGAGATACCGGAGTCGAAGCAGCGCGAGGCCGACCTGGCGGTCTGGTCCCTCGCCGAGGAGCTGGCCGGGCACCCGCGGGGCTGGTACCCCCTGATCGAGCTGGGCCGGCTGTCGCTGGCCGACGACCCGGAGGGCGCCGTCCGCCGGTTCATCACCGCCGCCGAGCGGGACCCGGACGGCAACGCGCTGGCCGAGGGCCTGGCGATCCTGCGCGCCAACGGGATGCCCGTCGAGGCCCTGGGCCTGGGCGTGGGGCACTGGCGGGTGCGGGAGCACTCGCCCGCCGTCGGCAAGCACCTCGTGCTGGCGGCGCTGGAGGCCGACCGGGTGTTCGAGGCGAAGCAGCACCTGCGCGCCCTGGACCTGCACCCGGACGCCAAGACGGTCAAGCCGCTGCAGGCGGAGCTGGCGAAGGCGATCGCGGACGCCGAGAAGGGGTAGCGGGCCGGTCGGCGCGGAACGGCCGCGGGACGGGCGCGCCGGGCACGCGACGGCCGCGCCGGGCACGCGCCGAACGGAAAGAGCTGCGGCGCACCGGTGAACCGGTGCGCCGCAGCTCGTGCCTGCTACCCGAGGGTCAGCTCTCGCCGCCCGCGTTGCCGGACGTGCCGGCGTTGACGTCGAGCAGGCTGTACTTCTCGACGGCCTTGCTCACGACGTCGGCCGGGACCTCACCGCGCCGGGCAAGGACCTGCAGCGTACGGACCACCATCGACGGGCCGTCGATGAGGAAGTAGCGCCGAGCGGCCGCGCGGGTGTCGGAGAAGCCGAAGCCGTCCGCACCGAGCACCGCGTAGTCGCCGGGCACCCACGCGCGGATCTGGTCGGGGACCAGGTGGTCGTAGTCGCTGGTGGCGACGAACGGCCCCTGGGCGCCGGACAGCTTCTCCGTGACGTACGGGGTGCGCAGCGGCGCCGACGGGTCGACGAGGGCGTCGTGCTCCGCCGCGAGGGCGTCGCGACGCAGCTCGTTCCAGCTGGTCACCGACCAGACGTCGGCCGAGACGCCCCAGTCCTCCTTGAGGAGCTGCTGCGCCTCAAGGGCCCACGGCACACCCACGCCGGAGGCGAGGAGCTGGGCCTTGGGGCCTTCGGCGTCGGAGACGGAGATGCGGTGAATGCCGCGCTTGATGCCCTCGACGTCGACGTCCTCCGGCTCGGCCGGCTGGACCATCGGCTCGTTGTACACCGTGAGGTAGTACATGACGTCCTGCGCGCGCCCGTCGGGCGTGTGGCCGTTCTCACCCGGGCCGTACATGCGCTCGATGCCGTCGCGCACGATGTGCCGGATCTCGTACCCGTAGGCCGGGTCGTACTGCACGATCGCGGTGTTGGTGCCGGCGATGAGCGGGCTGTGGCCGTCGGCGTGCTGCAGGCCCTCGCCGGTCAGCGTGGTGCGGCCCGCGGTGGCGCCGATGATGAAGCCGCGCGTGAGCTGGTCACCGGCCGCCCAGAACTGGTCGCCCGTGCGCTGGAACCCGAACATCGAGTAGAAGATGTAGACCGGGATCATGGGCTCGCCGTGCGTGGCGTACGACGTGCCGACCGACTGGAACGCGGCTGCGGAACCGGCCTCGTTGATGCCGGTGTGCATGATCTGGCCGGACTCGGACTCCTTGTAGCTCAGCATGAGCTCGCGGTCCACGGCGAGGTAGTTCTGGCCGAGCGTGTTGAAGATCTTGGCGCTCGGGAAGATCGAGTCCAGACCGAACGTCCGGGCCTCGTCCGGGATGATCGGCACGATGCGGTTGCCGAAGTCCTTGGCCTTGAAGAGGTCCTTGAGCAGCCGCACGAACGCCATGGTCGTGGCGACCTGCTGCGTGCCGGAGCCCTTCTTCAGCAGCTCGTAGGACTTGTCCTCGGGCAGCGTCAGGGTGGTCCTCGCCGTCGTCCGGCGCTCCGGGACGAAGCCACCGAGCTGACGCCGGCGCTCCAGCATGTACTGGATCTCCGGCGCGTCGGGGCCCGGGTGGTAGTACGGCGGCAGGTACGGGTCGGCCTCGAGCTCGGCGTCCGAGATCGGGATGCGCAGGGAGTCGCGCAGCGTCTTGAGGTCGTCGCCCTTGAGCTTCTTCATCTGGTGCGTCGCGTTGCGGCCGGCGAAGCCGGCACCCAGGCCGTAGCCCTTGACGGTGTGCGCCAGGATGATGGTCGGCTGGCCCGTGTGCGCGCGCGCCGCCGAGTAGGCCGCGTACAGCTTGCGGTAGTCGTGGCCACCGCGCTTCATGTTCCAGATGTCCTCGTCCGTCATGTTCTCGACGAGGGCCTTGGTGCGCGGGTCGCGCCCGAAGAAGTGCTCGCGGATGAACGCGCCGGACTCCGCGCGGTACGTCTGGTAGTCACCGTCGGGGGTGACGTTCATCAGGTTGACCAGCGCGCGGTCCTTGTCGGCGTTGAGCAGGGCGTCCCACTCGCGGCCCCACACGACCTTGATGACGTTCCAGCCGGCGCCCTTGAACTGGGCCTCCAGCTCCTGGACGATCTTGCCGTTGCCGCGCACCGGCCCGTCGAGGCGCTGCAAGTTGCAGTTGACGACGAAGGTCAGGTTGTCCAGCTGCTGCTGCGCGGCGTGCTGGATCATGCCGCGGCTCTCCGGCTCGTCCATCTCGCCGTCGCCGAGGAACGCCCAGACGTCCTGCTGGCTGGTGTCCTTGATCCCGCGGTTGTGCAGGTACTTGTTGGTCCAGGCCTGGTAGATCGCCGACGCCGGGCCGAGACCCATGCTGACGGTCGGGAACTCCCAGAAGTCCTGCATGAGGCGCGGGTGCGGGTACGACGGCAGGCCGCCGCCCGCGTGCGACTTCTCCTGCCGGAACCCGTCGAGCTGCTCGGCCGTGAGGCGGCCCTCGAGGAACCCGCGGGCGTAGACGCCGGGGGAGGCGTGGCCCTGGAAGTAGATCTGGTCGCCGCCGCCCGGGTGGTCCTTGCCCCGGAAGAAGTGGTTCAGGCCCACCTCGTAGAGCGTCGCCACGGACGCGTACGAGGAGATGTGGCCGCCGACGCCGAGGCCCTCGCGCTGAGCACGCGTCACCATGACCGCCGCGTTCCAGCGGATCCACGAGCGGTAGCGACGTTCCATCGCCTCATCACCCGGGAAGTACGGCTCCTCGTGCACGCCGATGGTGTTCACGTAAGGCGTCGCCATCGACGCGGGGATGCTCACGTTCCGCTCCCGCGCGCGGCGCAGCAGGTTGAGCATGACGTATCTGGCGCGGGGTCCGCCCTTGTCGTCGATCAGCCCGTCGAAGGACTCGACCCATTCCTCGGTCTCGGCCGGGTCGATGTCAGGTACGGCGCTGAGCAGACCGTTGATCAGCGGTCCGGTCTCGTCAAACGAAGCCACCAGCAACCTCTCTCGGTGTCGCGCGGCGCGGTCGCGGTTCGCGCTCCTCGCCGCCTCGTCAGGACCCGTCGCGTCGGCAGCGTCGCCACAGCTGGGGTTGCGGCTGTGCACGCCCACGCACAGGTGGTCTATCTATTCTGTCCCCTCACAGCCTCCGTCCACACCATAGGGCGGTCAAGAGCGCGTGATCTGCGTTACGTCTGTGGCGGTTCGCACCAGTATTGATACCCGGTATCGCAATGTTGAGACTGAGTGCATGACCAGGGCGTTGCCGAGGTCTCATCGAATCATCGAAAAGACACCACAC
This sequence comes from Promicromonospora sp. NPDC019610, assembly GCF_044389365.1. Lineage (NCBI taxonomy): Bacteria > Bacillati > Actinomycetota > Actinomycetes > Micrococcales > Promicromonosporaceae > Promicromonospora > Promicromonospora sp. NPDC019610. The sequence continues at coordinate 511,175 of NZ_JBIRXX010000004.1, forward strand.
GTCCTGGTTGCGAGGCATGGCCGGGGTGCGTGCACTACCTTTGGCGACGGAGGGCCCGACGTAGGGCCGACAGAACAAGGACCGACCCGGCACCTGGTGCCGGACAGAGAGAGGAACGATCAACCAAGTGAGCACGGACACCCAGGGCGCGGGGCGCCTCGGCTTCGAGGCCGGCCAGGTCGTGCAGGAGTTCGGCTGGGGAGACGACGTCGACGAAGCGCTCCGCGCCGAGATCGAGAAGATCATCGGCAGCGAGCTGGAGGACGAGGACTTCGGTGACGTCACCGACGGCGTCATCCTCTGGTGGCGCGACGACGACGGCGACCTCACCGATGCACTGGTCGACGTGCAGACCGTCCTCGACGACGGCGGCCTGATCTGGATCTTCACGCCCAAGCCCGGTCGCGACGGCGAGGTCGGCCACGGCGACATCCAGGAGGCGGCCACCACCGCCGGCCTGCAGACCACGAGCACCTTCGCCATCGCGGACGACTGGTCGGCCACGAAGCTCGGCTACCGGGGCCGGGGCAAGTAGCCGGTCATGACCGAGCTCTCCGGCGTGCCGGCCGACGTGGTGGCGCTGAAGCCGGGTGACCCCGCACCCGACTTCACGCTCCCCGACACCCACGGCACCCCGACCACGCTGTCCGACCTGCGTGGCACCCCGGTGCTGGTGGTCTTCGTGCCGTTCGCCTTCTCCGGCACCTGCACCGGCGAGCTGTGCGAGCTGCGCGACAACATCGAGGACTTCGAGACCGCCGGCGTGCGGCTCTTCGTGATCTCGACCGACGCGGTGTTCACGCTCAAGGCGTGGCAGGCCGCGGAGGGCTACCAGTTCGACCTCCTGTCGGACTTCTGGCCGCACGGCGAGGTCGCCCAGGCTTACGGCGTGTTCGACGAGGGCTCGGGCATCGCCCTGCGCGGGTCGTTCCTGATCGACGCCGACGGGATCGTCCGCTGGACCGTGGTCAACCCGCGCGGGCAGGCGCGTGACCTGGAGGACTACCGCCGGGCGGTCGAGGAGATCTGACCCTGCCCTGGTTCGCGCCGGGTCGAAAATCTGGCCGGTTCTCGGGTGCCGGGCAGGTATTGTTGTCCGCTGCTGGTGATGTGCTGCCGAGGCAGTGCTGCCAGGGCTCGTAGCTCAGTTGGTTAGAGCGCCACGTTTACACCGTGGATGTCGGGGGTTCGAATCCCTCCGGGCCCACTCGCTGCAGAAATGCAGCCTGACCTGCGTCGACGCTTCCTCCACTTCTGGACAGCAGTAGACACTTCTGGACTCCTGTGGGCATTCGAATGCCCACCTCATGAGACGCGCCGCAACACGCGGACCAAGAAGCTCTCGACCAGGAGGGCACCCTAGTGTTGGTGGGAGTTGAGATGACCATGGCGGGCGCGCAAGCGGAGCGAGTCCGAGCAGGTTGAGCGGAGGTGGGCGTATGTCGGCGACGAAGCTCCTGGTACTCGGTATCGTGCACCTCTCCGGCGGCGCGCATGGCTACCAGGTGCGGTCCGAACTGCAGAGCTGGGGTGCGGATATCTGGGCCAAGATCAAGCCCGGCTCGATCTATCACGCGCTGAAGAAGGCGGCGGCTGATGGCCTCCTCACCGAGCACGCCGAGCCGGGCGACTCCGGGCCGGAGCGCGTTTTGTACCGCGCGACAGCTCGGGGACGTGACGAGATAGTCGAACTGGTCCGCGACGGTCTGCGGCGCACCCATGACCCCACCATGCTCGACGCGGCCATCGCCATGTTGCCCATGCTGACCAGGGCAGATGCCATCGCGCACGTTAACGAGCGGGTCGCGCGCCTGGAAGCGGAGCTCGTAGGGCAGGCCAAGGGGTGGGAGAACCCCAACCCCGACATTCCCGAACACGTCCGCGATCAGGCCGAACTGTGGGCGGGGCACGCACGCACCGAACTGGAGTGGGCGAAGACCCTGAGCAAACGACTGTCTGAGGGCGCCTACACCATGGCCGATGATCCGGGTTCGTGGCGAACGGTCCGCGATCCCCTCAAGATGCGCTCCTAATCAACCTTGATTAGTCGTTCCCTCCTCGTGTACGTTGGCCAGGTATTCAAATTTGACTAGCGCTCAACCAATCCGTTCGCAACGCCGAGAGAAGGTGTCGAACCCATGGGAAAGTTCGCGATCGAGACCAGAGGGTTGAAGAAGAGTTTCGGCAAGACCCACGCGGTCGCCGGTGTGGATCTGGCCGTGAGCGCCGGCGGCGTGTACGGCGTGCTCGGTCCGAACGGGGCGGGCAAGACCACCACGATCCGCATGCTGGCCACGCTCCTGCGCCCGGACGCCGGAGAGGCGCAAGTGCTCGGCTACGACGTCGTGCGTGACGCCCCGGAGGTGCGGAGCAGGGTGGGCCTCACCGGGCAGTTCGCGTCGGTCGACGAGGACCTCACCGGGGTGGAGAACCTCTTGCTGCTCGCCAGGCTGCTCGGCTACTCACGCCCGCGGGCCAGGCGGCGAGCGACCGACCTGCTCGACGCGTTCGGCCTCGTCGATGCCGCCGACCGGCAGGTGAAGAAGTACTCCGGCGGGATGCGCCGGCGCATCGACATCGCAGCGAGCCTGGTCGTCCCCCCGGAACTGATCTTCCTCGACGAGCCGACCACCGGGCTCGACCCGCGCAGCAGGAACCAGGTGTGGGAGATCGTCAGGGGCATGGTCGCCGAGGGCACCACCGTGTTGCTGACCACGCAGTACCTCGACGAGGCCGACCAGCTGGCCGACCGGATAGCGGTGATCGACCACGGGAAGGTGGTCGCCGAGGGCTCGAGCGGCGAGCTCAAGGCATCGGTCGGCGCCGGCTCGCTGCACGTACGGCTACGTGCGCCCGAGCAGCGGGCCGAGGCAGAGCAGGTCCTCGCCGGCGTCCTCGAGGTGCCGGCCGAACCGTCCGCTGACCCGGCCGCGCTGTCCGCGCGGATCTCCGACCCCGAGCGGGTCGCCCGTTCCCTGGCCGAGCTGTCCCGCAGCGGCATCGACGTCACCGAGTTCGCGCTCGGCCAGCCGAGCCTGGACGAGGTGTTCCTCGTCCTGACCGGACACGCCGCCAAGAAGACACCCGAGGAGGATGCCGCATGAGTGCCACGTCCGCAGAACAGGCGTCGGCGCCGGTCACCGAGGACGCGCTGCGCAGTGTGCTGTTGGCCGGCGAGCGGCCGTCTCGCCCCGGTCCGGTGCTCACCTCGTTGACATTCGGCTGGCGCGCCCTCCTGAAGATCAAGCACGTGCCCGAGCAGCTCGTCGACGTGACCATGTTCCCGATCATGTTCACGCTGATGTTCACCTACCTGTTCGGTGGCGCGCTCGCCGGGTCGACTCAGGAGTACCTGCAGTTCCTGCTGCCCGGCATCCTGGTGCAGGCGAACGTCATGATCACCATGAACACTGGCATCACGCTCAACACCGACATCCAGAAGGGGGTGTTCGACAGGTTCAGGTCACTTCCGGTGTGGCGACCATCCCCGCTGGTCGGCGCCCTGCTCGGTGATCTGGTGCGCTACTCGATCGGGTCGGCGATCGTCATCGCGCTCGGCCTGGTTCTCGGGTTCCGGCCGGAGGGTGGCGCCGTCGGGGTGGTGCTCTCGGTGGTGCTGTTGCTGGTGTTCTCGTTCTGCCTGTCGTGGCTGTGGACGATGCTCAGCCTGATCCTGCGCACGCCGAACTCGGTGGCGGGGGTCAGCATGATGGTGATGTTCCCGCTGACGTTCGTGAGCAACATCTTCGTGGACCCGAGGACGATGCCCGGGTGGTTGCAGGCGGTCGTCGAGGTCAACCCGATCACCCACCTGGTGACCGTGGTACGCGGCCTGCTGGACGGCTCGGTGCCCGCCGGGGAGATCGGCTGGGTGCTCGTCTCGTCCGTGCTTCTCGTCGCGGTCTTCGGTCCCATCACCATGGTTCTCTACCGCAACAAGAAGTAGTTGCCACCTGGTCGAGATCAACTCCGAATTGCTGACCGGTGCTGTCATCACGGATCAATTCGTGCTCGATCAGCGCCCTTGGCTGGCGCTCGCCCTTCTCGTCGTGGCGGCCGTGATCGCAAGGGCGCGGTGGCCGCGCACCGTGGCCGTCGTCGGCACGCTGCGCAGGCGATGAGACAAACCTCTCGAACGGAGATGTGAGATGAACGAGATGGCCTTTCGCGTGACATCAGACGATGGCACCACCATCGGCTACGACCGGAAGGGAAGCGGCCCGGCTGTCGTCCTGGTAGGCGGCGCACTGGACGACGGAGCCGAGAACGCTCCCTTGGTACCTGCTCTCGCCGAGCACTTCACGGTCTACAACTATGCCCGTCGGGGACGCGGGGCGAGCGGCTTCACCGAGCCCTACGCCGCGGAAAGGGAGATTGAGGACCTGGATGCGTTGATCGCGGAGGCGGGCGGTTCGGCACACCTGTTCGGGGCGTCCTCTGGTGGCGCGCTGGCGCTGGAGGCCGCCGCAGCCGGGTCAGCCATCGACACGATCGCCCTGTGGGAGGTGCCCTATGCGGTCGGAGACGACCTGCGCTCGAGGTTCGAGGAGTACGTCGCGGACACCCGACGCGCCTTCGACGCCGGGCGAGACGAGGAGGTTCTCGAACTGTTCATGCGCCTGACCGGCGCCTCCGACGACAACATCGCGGCCAGGAAAGCGGCAGGCAAGCAGACGGCGCACTGGGCGGATTCGGTCGCCCTCGCGCCCACAGTGGTCCACGACAGCGTCTTCCTCAACCGCTACCAATTGCCGGCCGATCGACTGGCAACGGTCACCCAACCGGTCCTGGTCACCACCGGAGGACAGATCACCGTCCCCTACATGGCAGGCCTGCCCTCGGACTTCTTCGACCGCGCAGCCGACGAGCTCGCAGACCTACTACCCCACGCCCAACGGGAGACCCTCGAGGTGCCGGATCACGTCGTCGACCCACACACCGTCGGCCCGCTGTTGTTACGGTTCTTCAGCAGCGAACACTGAGGGGCCTGAGAGGTGTTGCGGGAAGACCGATTAGGTGCCCGTGGGATGCCCACGAGCGCTACTTCGGGGGGCGTCCGTGCGGGTCAGGGCAACTTCCACGGTTTACACCGTGGAGGTCGGGGGTTCGAATCCCTCCGGGCCCACTCGCTGCAGAAATGCAGCCTGAACTGCGTCGACGCTTCCTCCTCTCCTGGACAGCAGTAGACACTTCTGGACTCCTGTGGGCATTCGAATGCCCACTTCATGCCCACAGCTGCTGGCGCCCGTCGCCCACCTCACTCAGTGAGGGGGTCGGTCTCCATGGCAGGTAAGTCAGGTCACCGGGCGGGCACCAACTCGTTTCACGCAACGGATGGTGAGTCGTGGCTGGAGGCCCGGGGCCCCACCTCGGGCAGCCTGCGGATTGCCGCCGCCCCGGGACGACCTCGGCGCGGCCGCGATGTTCAGGCGACGAGCTCTACCTGAAGAGCTGGTCAGCCCTGACCGACAGCTGTACCTGGTCGGCGTCGACCGAGGCAATCTGGCCCGCCTCGACATAACGCCGCCCGGTGAACAACCCACTGGCGTTGACCCGGACGTACCCCAGTCGGATGAGGCGCTCTTTCGCCTGCGGACTCATCTCGCTGTCGCCGTGGAATGCCTCGGCGATCCACGCGACCGGGCCACCAGGCTCCTCGGGCAACTGGCCCTCCCCGGTGGCAGCGCCTGCGTCGGCCATGTGTACCTCATCGACCGTCCCGACGGTCTCACCATCGGCATCGATCACAGTCATCCCGGTGGTGGCGTCGCGGATCGGCCCGGTCGGTCCTGCGAACTCGGTCATGATTGCTCCTTTCGTCGTCCCTTCTTGATGATCCTGTGAGGGCTGGACTGCCGTGCGGGAACTTGATGGTGGTCCGGTCAGGATGGTCGTCCTGGTAGTGGTGGGCCCCCGCCTCCTGGTGGCGTGAGCGGCCAATAATCTTGATGCTGCCTCGTTTCACGGCGGCTCGCACCCGGCTCTCGGCGGCAGGTCCCGAGCCGGGTATACCTTTCGGCGGCGATCATCGCCGGGATGAACATGGAGGACGACGACTGCCGCTACCCGAGCGAGAGCAGCGAGTCGAGTTCCAGCGGACATCTGCCGTCAAGGGGCCGACCGGCCCCAAGCCGCTCGCGGACGGCACCGAGATACCGAGCGACGAACCTCAGGAAGAGCCGAACGAGAAAGGGCGAGGACCGCTTAGACACGGCACAGGACTCGCGCGAGCCGTTGGCTTCGTCTCACTCGCGGCGTACCTGTTGCGGGTCCTTGTCCTCGCGCCAGCCGCGCCATCGGGGCTGGCGCAGGCGGCCGTCCCTGGTCCACTCGGCGAACTCGACCTCTCCGACGAGGCGGGGCGTCACCCAGTGCGCGTCACGTGCATCGGCGCCGGGTATGTCGTGGAACGGTGCCGTCTCGCTGCCGATCCGTCCGAGCCGGTCGTGCAGGTCGTCCAGGTCACGGTGGGAGAAACCCGTCCCGACCCTGCCGACGTAGTGCAGCCGGCCCTCGGCGTCCCCGACCCCGAGCAGCAGCGAACCGACGGTCTGCGCACGACGTCCCTGACCGGGTCGCCAGCCGCCGACCACGACCTCCTGCGTGCGGGCGTGCTTGATCTTGATCCAGTCCCGGGTGCGCCGTCCGACGGCGTAGCGCGAGTCACGGCGTTTCGCGATCACGCCTTCGAGGCCGAGCTCGCCGCTCGTCCGCCAGGCGTCGTCGAAGTCCTCGTCCACCGCCGGCGGGACCTTGACGGACTCGTTCTCGGTCACGACGGCGGCGAGACGTTGGCGGCGCTCCGAGTAGGGCAGGTCGACCAGCGGCTCGCCGTCCTGCTCCAGGAGGTCGAACAGGAAGATCTGCGCGGGCACGCGTTCGGCCGCCCGCCGGATCTCCCGTGGATCGGCGAGGTTGATCCTGTGCTGCAGCCGGGCAAAGCTCGGCCGGCCCTGCGCGTCGAGCGCGACGATCTCACCGTCCAGCACCGCCGCCCCGCGCACGGCGCGCCCGAGGCCGTCGACGACCTCCGGATAACCCGGCCCCTGGACCTTGTGGTTGCGGCTGGTGAGGCTGACGACGCCGTAGCCACCCTGCTGCCCGACCCGCGCCAGGGCCCGGACCCCGTCCCACTTCATCTCGAGCGACCAGTCCTCCGGATCGCCGTGGCCGACGACGTCGTCGCGCGAACCGAGGGTGGCGAGCATGACCTCGTAGGTAGGCCCCGTCATCATGCCGCCCTGACGGTTCTGGCGAGGGGGTCGCCGCGCCGACGGACACGGGGGAGCACCTCGTCCAGCTCGAGCTGGCGGAGCTGAGGCGAGCCCAGCTCGCGCCAGGTTCTCGGCACTGCGACCCAGGGCCGGTTCCGGCCACGTAGCGAGTAGGGAGCGACGGTCGTCTTGCTGCCGTTGTTCTGCGACCAGTCGACGAGCACCTTGCCCGCGCGCAGCGACTTCTTCATGTCGCTGACCACCAGGTCGCCGTGGTCGGCCTCGAGAGCCCGGGCAAGCTCGTGAGCCACCGCGGTGACCTGCTCCGCGGAGTCTCGTCCATCCAGCGGCGCGTACAGGTGAAGCCCCTTGCTCCCGCTCGTCACGGGTACCGGGTCGAGCGCCATGTCCTGGAGGAGCTTGCGGGCGAGCCGGGCCACCTCCACGCACTGCGCGAGCCCGGCTCCCTCGCCCGGGTCCAGGTCCAGCACGAGACGGTCGGGGGAGCGGGGCGCCCCCTTGCTCTCAGCCGGCCGGGCGAACCGCCACTGCGGCACGTGGACCTCCAACGCGGCCATCTGCGCGAGCCAGACGAGCGTCGCGGAGTCCTGCACGAGCGGATAGGTAGACGTGCCGGTCTGGTGGTCCAGGTCGCGCCGCGCCACCCACTCCGGTGTGCCTCGGCCGAGGTCCTTGTGGAAGAACGGGTCCTTCCCGACTCCGTCCGGCCAGCGCTTGCGCGTGGCCGGACGGTCTCGCACGTGCGGAAGCATCGTGTCGGCCACAGCGGCGTAGTACTCGACGACGTCGCGCTTGGTCGTGCCGGTCGCCGGGTAGAGAACCTTGGACAGGTGGGTCAGACGCACCTCACGGTCGTCCAGCGTCACGACCTGGGTGTCCTGGTCCGTGTCCGTGATCATCTCTCCCTCCCGGAGAACACGAGGTCCGGGCGTTCAGGGTCGTCCGGTGGAGCCAGCAGGGCGGAGTCACCGTTCTTCCAGCGGTCGAGCGCGAAGGCGGCCATGTCCCCCTCCATCGCCAGGCAGGCAGCACCGCCGAGGAGGATGTCGTCCCGCAGACCGGGCTCCTGTTCGGCGAGGCGGCCGCGAGGGCGTGGGAGCGGGAGCCGCCGGGTCCGGCGTGCCTCCTCGTTCGCCGCGCCGTGCGTGGCGTGGTCCTGCACCGGTGAGGACGTCCTGGCGGTCACGGAAGCTCCCTGGCGTGGTGAAGTGCGCGGTCACGTATCGGGCGGTCTCGTCATCGTGTCCAGGGAACTGCCTCCTCGCAAGGGGGCACGAGCCGGTTCTCCCCGACCAGCCAGACCGTGGCCAGGATGAACATGAAGAACTGCAGGAACTCCGACTGCCAGTTCTCCGCCACGGCTACGAGGAAGGCAGAGGAGCTGACGAAGTCGAGGTAGCCGACCGGCGGCTGTCCGTGCCGGGAAAGCTCCTCCAGCTCCTCGGCGTGGCCGGCGAGCGGCTGGCCGACGGGCCGATGGCATGAGCACGGCCCCGCACCCGCTCCGGGTGCGGGGCCCGTGCCGTGCCTAGCCCTGCGGCGACGTCGCGGACGTCCCGTGGGCCGTGAGGTCGGCAAGGAACTGATGGCACTTCTGGGCCCGTTCCGAGTCTTCTGCCATCACCTGCTCGAAGAACGCTGCTATCTCGTCCTTGCCCGCGTTGCGGGCGTCGCGGACATACTGGCCGTAGTCATGTCCCGCCTTGAGCGAGTGGTACTGCAGGGAGATGAGGTCGAACGTGACGTCATCGAATCCGGTCTCTCCGGTTGCCATGATGAATCCTCCAGGTGCCGGCTCCGTCGGCAGGGCCTCAGGCACCGGCCCACGGAGATGGACGGCCCAGCTCTGGACCTGCTCCCACGATGGCAGGACCGCTCCCGCTCGCAACTCCCGGAGCGCGGGTGCGGGGGGCGAGGCTGGAAGGTGCGGCTCGAGGATCGGACGGTGAGACATGAGCGCACCCGAGGTGCTGCCGGGCGTGCCACGACTGGGATCCCTGGCTGAGGTCGCGGATCTGGTGCAGGTCCTGGCGCCCGTGTACGTGCGGTTCAGCGGGGGACCGGAGGCAGACCGGGCCGCGGCGAGCCGGGACCACGAGAGCGGGTGCGTGATGCCCGGGCTGAGCGTCAACCCGATGACCCCCGAGCCGTGGTGGACCCGGCCTGTCGAGCACTGGGTCGCGCGCCAGCTCCGGCAGTACGCCCACCTCATGGTGCGCGACCGGTTCCCGTGGCCGCTGACCGGCGAGATCTCTGCCCGCGGCCCGGACTGCGAGCCCCTGCTGGTCGGGATCATGCCCCTGGCGTCCCTCGCCCCGTCGGTCGTCGAGGAGGCGGGTGCGCTCTACCGGCAGGCCTTCGCGCCGGGGGCCGACGGCACCTGATCGGCTCCCGGCGGGCTGTGCGTGCGAGTGGAGGCCCGCCGTCCTGGCGTCGGCGGCATGGATCACTCGCGCGTACCGGTGCTCGAGGCGCTGCAGGAGTTCCGTCGGCGCGGTGACGTGGTCTTCGGGCCGCCGGCGCACGGTCAGGGGAGGGGCGCCGACCCGCGCGTCGTCGAGGTCGTCGGGGCGGGCGTGTTCGCGTCGGACGTGCTGATGCTCAACGGCCTGGACGACCGCCGCCAGTCGCAGGGTGTCCTGGCCCAGGCACAAGCACTGATGGCCGACGCCGTCGGTGCCGAGCACGCGTTCTTCTCGACCTGCGGCAGCTCGTTGTCCGTCAAGAGCGCGATGATCTCGGTCGCCGGGCCGGGCGAGAAGCTGCTCGTGTCCCGTAACGCCCACAAGTCAGTGATCGCGGCGCTGGTCATCAGCGGGATCGACCCGGTGTGGGTGCACCCGCACTTCGACGACGACCTGCACCTGGCCCACCCGCCCGAGCCGGACGACGTCCGCGCGGCACTCCAGGCGAACCCGGACGCCAGGGGCATGCTGTTGATCTCCCCGACGGACTGGGGCACGTGCGCCGACATCGCCGGCGTGGCCGAGGTGTGTCACGAGTACGACGTCCCGCTGCTGGTGGACGAGGCCTGGGGCGCCATGCTGCCGCGGGACGCGTTCTTCGCGGCGACGGAGCAGGTCCCGGTCGCCGAGGCGATCGGGCGGGTCGCAGCAGAGATGGTGAGTCCGTACCCGCCTGGTGTCCCCGTGCTGTCGCCCGGGGAGGTGGTGAGGGCCGAGACCGTGGAGTACCTCACGACCGGCGTGGCGGCGGGGATGCTGGTGCCCGACGCCGCCGACCCCGCGCTGGGCAGCCTACGGGTCGTCGCCGGACCTCAGCGGCCGCCCGGCTCGTAGAACCAGCCGTGGAACGCCGCGTCCGGGTTCAGTCCTCGTGCGGTGGCACGGGGTGCGCGGCGAGCGCGGACGCCACGGCGTGCAGGTTGTGCGCCATGAGCCGCCCTGTGCTGTGCGACCACTCGTGGCCGTGCTCGGTGTCCGGGTACTCGGGCCCGGGGCCGGGTCCCTGGTTCCAGTAGGTCCAGGCCTGGCCGGGCACGGTGTAGCCGATGTCGCCCAGCGCCCCGCTGATCTCGGAGATCACGTGGTGGGCGCCGTCCTCGTTGCCCGTCACCACGACGCCGGCGACCCTGTTGTAGGCGACCGGTGTGCCGTCGGACGACGTCTCGGAGAGCATCGCGTCCATGCGTTCCAGCATCCGCTGGGCCACGGACGATGGCCGGCCGAGCCAGGTCGGGGTGACGACCACGAGGATCTGGGCGTCCAGGAGGCGTTCGTGGACCGCCGGCCAGTCGTCGCCTTCGCCGAGGTCGGTCTCGACGCCGGGCGGCACGGACAGGTCGGTGAGCCGGAGCCGGTCGACCGCCACGCCTCGTTCCTGCAGGGCGGACGCGACCACGTCGGCGAGCGCTTCGGTGTTCGACGGGGCGGGGGAGGGCTTCAGGGTGCAGCTCAGGAACAGCACCTTCATGGGACTCCCTCGGGGTCAGTGGGAACGGAGTGCCTTGATGAGCTCGCTCTTGCGCATCGTGGAGCGGCCCTCGACGCCGATCTCGGCTGCGCGCTTGCGTAGCTTCTCGACGGTCCAGTCGTCGTAGTCGCCCGACTTTCCGCCCTTGCGGCCGACGCTCTTGCGGGACGTGTTCGCGGCGGCGTTGGCGATGCGGGCGGACTTCTCCTTGGAGCTGCCCTCGTCGCGGAGCTTCTCGTACAGCTCCTTGTCCTTGACGCTCGGTCCCGGGTCACGCTTCGGCATGGCTGTTCCTCCGATCGGCACGATGTCGTGCACTCCACCATGGACCAGCCACCGACGACCCGCACCCCACGTCGCAGGCCATGTCTCCGCCCGCGCTCCACCGGCAGGCCCGCATCCGGCCTTGCGAGTGCCGTGCCGTACGCACAGGGTGAGAACGTCGGTCAAGCGGCCCGCCGCCGGCCCCGCCAACGTGAGGAGTACGGCATGGTCCAGCAGACCGTCGCTGACGTCCTGACCCCGCAGGCGTACGACATGTTCCAGCACAAGGAGGACGGCTGCATCAAGGTCGTGCTCGACCCGGCGGCCTGACGGCCCGATGACGTCAACACCCGTCGACCTGAACCCGGCTGACGCGGCCCACGTGGTCACCGCCGTCCTCGCGCCGCTCGTCGCCCAGGGCGCGATCATCCGCCGTCCGCGCGCCACGGCCTGGGCGGAACGGCACCAGACCGACCGCACGGCGCGCAGGGTCCTGGCGGGCCTGCGCGCGCGGCACGACGGCGCACCGCTGGTGCTGCGGCTCGGGCCCCGTCGCCTGGTGGTGGTCACCGAGCCGAGCGACGTGCAGCGCCTGCTCGAGGGCTCGCCCGAGCCGTTCACCCCCGCGTCCAAGGAGAAGATCGGCGCCCTCAGGCACTTCCAGCCGGACGGCGTCCTGATCTCGACCACCAGCGACCGGCGGTACCGCCGCCCTTTCAACGAGACCGCGCTGCGGCCCGAGATGCCCGTGCACGACGACGGAGCCGCCTTCACCGATGCCGTACGGCACGGTGCGGCGGCCCTGGCCCGGCAGCTGCACGACTCCGGCAGGCTCGACGCGTCGACGTTCACCGACACCTGGTGGGAGATCGTCCTCCAGGTCGTGCTCGGGCCGTCCGCACGCACCGACCGCGCGCTCGTGGACGTGCTCGACGCGCTGCGCCGCGACGCGAACTGGTCGTGGTTCCACCCCCGCAACGACCGACTCCGTGCCGAGCTCGGCCGCCGGATCGAGTCCTACGTCGCCATGCCGGAACCGGGCACGCTGGCCGCGGCCGCCCACGCCGCGGGGTCCGTCACGGCGCCGGGCCAGGTGCCGCACTGGCTCTTCGCGTTCGACGCGGCCGGGGCAGCGACCCTCCGGGCGCTGGCGGTCGTCACGGCCCGGCCCGAGGTACGCGCGCGGGTCCTTGCCGAGGTGACGCCCGGCGTCGAGCCCGCGCTGCTGCCGTACGCGCGCGCCTGCGTGCTCGAGTCGCTGCGTCTGTGGCCGACGACGCTCGTGGTGCTGCGCGACTCGACCGGTCCGACCACCTGGGGTGAGCGCACCCTGCCGGGAGGGACTGGGTTCGCCGTCGTGAGCGCGTTCTTCCACCGCGACCCGGATCGGCTCGACCATGCCGACGGCTTTGCCCCCGAGGCGTGGCTGGACGGCCGCAACAACGCCGACTGGGGGCTGGTGCCGTTCAGCGGCGGCCCGGTCTCGTGCCCGGGCCGGAACGTCGTCCTGCTGGTGACGTCGCACCTGCTCGCGCACCTGGCCGGGCACGATCTGAGGGTCGAGCGCGGGCGCTACCTCGCGAGCGACCCGCTCCCGGCCACGATGGACCACTTCGGCCTGCGCTTCGACCTCGCCGGAACACGCGGCTGAGGCCGGGTGATTGGTGGCGCTCACTTGTCCAGCACTCGTGCCTCCATGGGCTCTGCGATGCCTGCGGGGCGTGCACGTCGTCGATGCGGGGCCGCAGGCTCACAACGTTCTGCACGCGGCCTGTCGTAGGTGCAAAGTCGCATGACCGGCTTGTCAGTGGCGCGTCAGGGGGCGGCGGCATGGACTCGGGCTGTCGCGGTGGGGTCTGGGCACGATGAACATCGTCAACGCAGACACCGCGATCGGTTGCACGACAGGTGCGCGCACGATCGCGGCAGTTGTTCAGGGCCCGTGCCGCAGTCCCAACGTAGGGGCAGTCGCACTCTGAGCGCCCAGAGTGCGACTACCCCTACGTTCGACGCCGCGTTCGTGCGCACCTGGATCGACCGCCTGATCAGACGGCGAACAGCAGGCCCGCGCTGATCAGGACGACGACGGCCGTGGCGAAGTGGACCCCGAACGCGACCGCCTTGCGCCCGCCGTGCCGCAGCACGATCACGGTGTCGCCGAGCGGTGCCACGGCGACCGCCAGCATGAACCAGGCCGCGGCGTCGGCCCCCGCGAACGCGAGCAGCGTCAGCCCGACGATCCCGAACGTGGCGTCTCGCAGGCCCTTGATCTCGAGGTAGGCCCGGTCTGTCGTGGCCGGGATGCCGTAGCCGGCCGCGGCGGCGTAGGGCTGGAGCAGGAACCGCGCCCCGATGAAGAGGATGAACAGGTTGAGGACCACGGCCAGGGCGTACGCGACGACGGTCATGACGAATCTCCTTGCTAGCGTTGATAGGCGATATAGCGACGCTAGCAGAGCGCGGACAGAATTCCTAGCAGTGCTAGGATCGGGGCATGGCACCAGGGACGCGCCGCGAGCGCGAGCGGGCTCAGCGTGAGGAACTGATCGTCCGGGCCGCGCGCGAGCTGGCGGAGGCAGAGGGCTGGGATGCGGTCACGACCCGGCGGCTCGCCGCCGAGATCGAGTACAGCCAGCCCGTCCTGTACAGCCACTTCAAGGGCAAGAACGCGATCATGACGGCGGTGGCGGCCCAGGGGTTCGAGGAGCTGGCGACCGAGCTGCGCGCCGCGCGCACCGCCGCTCGTGGCGTCGCCGAGGCTCTGGCCGCGGTCGCGGTGGCCTACACCGACTTCGCCCGGAAGCGTCCGGCGCTGTACGACGCCATGTTCACGCACGCTGTCGAGGTGAAGTTCGCCAGCCCGGACGGCCCGGCCTACCTTCACGAGGGGTTCGGCGAGCTGCTCCAGGCGGTCGAGCCGCTGGCTGGGGACGACGATCCCGGCGTCCTCACCGAGACCTTCTGGGCGGGCCTGCACGGCCTGGCCATGCTGGAGCGCAGCGGCCGGCTTCCCCTGTCGTTGCACGACCAGCGGCTGGGGATCCTGCTGGGGCGGTTCACGGGGGCTGACGGCTGACCAGGTGCCAGGGAAGGCTCCACCCGCCTGCGTCGGCGGCTATCGCTGAACGTGCGTGGGCGCGTGCGCCGGCTCGCCCGCCCGCCCCGGGTTCCCACCTGTCCCAGGGGTGGGTAGGAGCTGGTCCGCGAGGGAGCGGGCGGTCGCCGCCAGTGTGACGACATCCATGCCGGTGCGTCCCATGAAGGTCAAGCCCTGCTGTGCGGCCAGCAGGGCCCGGGCCGTGCCGACCGGGTCGATGGTGGCGCTCAGGTCGCCCTCGGCCTGCGCTCGGCGCACGGCCTCGGCGAGTGTCGTCGTGGTTCCCTCGTACGCTCGTCGCGCCTCGGCGGCGACGGCGGGGTCGACGGCAGCCAGCTCGGTGGTGCTGTTGGCGAGCAGGCAGCCGCGCCGGGCGGCCACGCCTTCGGGGTCTCCTACCGGCATCATCACGAAGGAGCGCAGCCCTTCGAGAGCGCTCGGCGCCGAGTCGATCGACCGGCGCACCGCGCGGTCGAGCGACGCCACGTACCGGCGCAGCACCCGCAGGAAGAGCTCGTGCTTGTCGCCGAAGGCGGCGTACAGGCTGCCCTTGCCCAGGCCGCTGACCCGCATGAGGTCCTGCAGCGAGGTCGCCGCGTAGCCCGCGTCCCAGAACTGGTCGCAGACCGCACGCAGCACCTCGTCCTCGTCGAACTGTCGTGGCCGGGCCATGTGCCCAGCGTAGATGTTCTTGACCGTTCGGTCCACCATCCTTATGGTGGACCGAACGGTCAAGAATGCTCGCCTGGCGAGTGCGACCGTGTCTGGACCACCAGTCCGGTGCTGCCTGCACCTAGCTACGGAGGATGAACACCCATGGGTCAGCTGACCGACAAGACCGCCCTGATCACCGGCGCGAGCACGGGCATCGGGCTCGCAACCGCCGAGCGCTTCGTGGCCGAGGGCGCGCTCGTCTACATGACCGGACGCCGCGAGCGGGAGCTCGAGGCCGCCGCCCAGGCGCTCGGCGACCAGGCGATCGCGATCCGTAACGACGTCTCCGATCTGGCCGACCTCGACAGCCTCTTCCGCCGGATCGCGGACGACGGGAACCGGCTCGACGTCCTCTTCGCCAACGCCGGTGGCGGCGAGGCGGACCAGCCCCTGGACTCGCTCACCCCCGAGGCCTTCGACCACACCTTCGGGATCAACGTGAGAGGCACCGCCTTCACGGTGCAGAAGGCCCTCCCGCTGCTGAACGGTGGCGGCAGCATCGTGCTCACCGGCTCGAGCTCGGCGAGCCGCGGCGTCCCCGGTTTCGGCGTCTACTCCGCCACCAAGGCGGCACTGCGGCAGTTCAGCCGGGTCTGGGCGGCAGAGCTCGCTCCCCGTGGTCTGCGCGTGAACACCGTGGTGCCGGGCCCCACCGACACCCCCGGGCTCCGTGGCCTCGCGGCGAGTCCGGAGCAGGCGGGCGCAATGCTCGACGGCATGGCCGGCAGCACACCCCTGGGACGAACCGCTGATCCCGCCGAGATCGCGAACGCCGTCCTCTTCCTGGCCTCTGACCAGTCCAGCTTCATGACCGGCAGCGAGCTGTTCGTGGACGGCGGCGAGGTGCAGGTCTTCCCCTGACCAGGACTGCGTCTCCGGGTTGCATGTGCAGCCCGGTGGCGGGTCGTGACGAGCCCGGCATCAAGAAGGAGTCCAGATGACGAAGAGCGAAGAGGTTGTGCGCGAGGCCTACCGGCTGGCGGAAGGGGACGTCCTCGACGGACGTGGATTCCGCGCCTTGTTCACCGAGGACGGTACGTTCAACGACGTACCGAACGGGCTGACCTTCCGAGGCGACGAGATTCCCGAGGCGCTGGCTGGTCTCGCCACTGCGTTTCCCGACATCCACCGCGAGCTGGCCGGCGTGCACGCGATGGGTGATGTCGTCGCCGTCGAGCTGCGTATTCAGGGGACGCATCTCGGTGGGTTCCCGACGCCGGTCGGCGAGATCCCGCCGACCGGTCGCCGCATCGACGTGCCGACGGCGGATCTCTGGCATCTCCGGGACGGAAAGATCGAGACCTTCAACTGCTACAACGCAGCGAATCTGTGGCTCGCTCAGCTCGGGGTCGCTCCCGACTTCGCGTCGGCGATCAGAGCGGCGCAGGCGGCCGGAACGAGTGCTTAGCTCGCAGGGAGTACGGCGGCCGCGCGTACGGCGGCCGCGCGTGCGGCTTCGGCGGCGTCGCGGAAGTCGGCGACGGCCTCCCCGTGATCCCTGGCCCAGTCCGTGAGGACCTCGATGGGCTCGATCAGGGTTCGGCCGAGCGGGGTCAGGCTGTAGGCGACCTGCCGCCGCGTCGGGGCATGCCGTTCCACCAGGCCGTAGTCCTGCAGACGGCGGAGCGTCTGGGTCAGGACCTTGCGCGAGATGCCGCCGATGAGGTCGACGAGCTCGCCGTGGCGCCGGGTGCGGGTGCTCAGTCCGAACAGCACCAGCACGGCCCACTTGTCGGAGATGACCTCGACCGCCAGGCGGGTCGGGCAGTCGGCGAGGAACGCGGATCCTCCGGAGTCCTGCATGACGTCACAAGGTACCAGTGGGTAACTCAGCGATCCGTAGCGTCGTCCGGAGCAGCACTGGAACGAACGAAGGAGGAACCATGCCACGTGTCGTCGTGTTCGACGTGGTGGGCGGCCCGGACGTCCTGCACATCGTCGACGAACCCGCCGTCGAACCCGGGCCCGGAGAGGTGCGGGTCAGGATCGAAGCCTTCGCGGTCAACCCGCTCGACATCATGACGCGAGCGGGCGTACCGCCGATGCAGGCTCCACTACCTCACGCACGCCTCGGCGTCGAGGGCACCGGTGTCATCGACGCGGTGGGCGCCGGCGTCGACTCGTGGGGCGTCGGGGATCCGGTGATCCTGACGGCCGTGCCGGACGCCCACGTCCGCGGCAGCTATGCCGAGTACACGACGGTTCCCGCGAACCAGGTCATGGCACGTCCGGCCGGTCTCGGAGCCGTGGAGTCGGCGGCGGTCTGGGTCGCGTACTCCACCGCCTACGGTGCCCTGTTCGAGACGGCGGGGATGCGGCCCGCCGACCGCGTCCTCGTCACGGCGGCCTCCGGCGGCGTCGGCCGGGCGGCGATCCAGATCGCGAACCAGATCGGCGCGGTGCCCATCGCGGTCACCCGCCGCGCGGCGGCAGCCGACGAGCTGCTCGCCGCCGGCGCAGGCGCCGTCGTCGCCACCGATCGTGAGGACCTCGTGGAAGCGACCCGTCGTCATACCGATGGTGCGGGGGCTGACATCACTCTCGACCTCGTGACGGGGCCGGGGCAGCGCGACCTTGTCGAGGCGACCCGACGCGGCGGCGTTCTGGTCCCGGCCGGCTTTCTCGACGCGCGCCCCACGCCGCAACCGGCCGACCGGGTCCGGGTGACCGGTCCGTACCGGAGCTTCGAGCACACGACAGATCCCGTGGTCGTGCGGCGGATGGCCGCCTTCCTGAGCGCCGGCGTGCGGCTCGGCGCCCTCACCCCGGCCGTCGACGCGGTGTTCGACCTCGCGGACGTCGCGGACGCGCACCGGTATTTCGAGTCCGGGCGACGCTCCGGAGGGAAGGTCGTCGTCACCGTCTAGGCGGGGCGACACCAGCGCGACGACGTCCGGAAACGATCCATCGTCGTCGCGCTGGTACGGCCTGGAAGCTGGTGCGTCCTAGAAGAAGTTGCGCGGGTCGAACTTCTCGGCGATGTCCGTGAGCGACTGGCGGGCCTCCGAGACCTGGTCTTCGACGCCGGAGACCGCGCCCTCGGCCGTGCCGGCGAGGTCCTCGACGCCCGAGGTCGCCTGGCCGAGGGCGTCGGCGCCGAAGCCCTCGACGCCGGCGGCGGCGTCGCTCAGGCCCGCCCCGTACTCCTCGACACCGGCAGCGGCCTCGCCCAGGGCGCCGGTGCCGAGCTCGCCGGCGGCCGCCGTCAGGCCCTCGACGTCGACGCCCGCCGCGAGCGACTCGAAGTCGACCCCGAGGTTCGCCGCGTTCTCCAGGATCGGGCCGGCGACGCTGCTCACGATCGCGCCGGCCGCGACGGCGCCCAGGATGCCGACCGCGCCCACGGCGACCCCGGCGACGGCGCCGCCCGTGCCGACCTTGGCGAGCACGGAGCGCATGGAGCCCGGTCGGCGGGCCTCGGTCCGGGCGGCCGCGACGGACAGCTCGCGGGGGTCGGCGGAGCGTGGCTGCTCGTGCGGCGGGAGCTCGGTCTGCATGCGCTGCAGCACCTCCTGGCGCTGCGCCGGCGTCAGACGCGCGAAGGACTCGGCGTGGATCCGCTCGATCTGGTGCGGGTCGGCGGTCTGCATGAGGTAGTCGTAGCGGGCGATCGCCTGGCGGTCGGCGTCGGTGGCTCCCGCCGCACCCGGGCGGTGCTGGGGCGCGCCCTGTTGCTGCTGCCCGTTCTGGGAGTCGAGCATCTTCTTGGCCAGGCCGATCATGTTCGTGAGCTTGGACATGCGGTCCGTTCCTTCCGTCGGGCGGAAGGACCACGCTTCCAGGCCATCATGAGAAGTACGTGAGACCAGGATGAGAGATTCACCCGGTGGCCTGGCGATATACCCCGTGATCAGCCATTGTGTGGAGCACGCGGGACGGCCGGACGACCACCGAGCGACGGAGGCACAGTGCATTCCCATCTCCCTGGACCCGGCCGGCGCACCCCGGTGAGCACCTACCGGTTGCAGCTCGGTCCCGACCTCACGTTCGCCGACGCCGAGAAGGCCCTCCCGTACCTCGACACCCTCGGTGTCACGGACCTGTACCTGTCGCCGGTGCTGCAGGCCGCGCCGGGTTCGCGGCACGGGTACGACGTCGTGGACCACACCCGGATCAGCGACGTCATGGGCGGTCGGGAAGGGCTCGAACGACTCGCGGCGGCGGCGCACGCGCGCGGGATGGGCGTCGTCGTCGACGTCGTGCCCAACCACATGGCCGTGCCCACGCCCGCCTGGCACAACCGGGCGCTGTGGTCGGTGCTCAAGCACGGACCCGAGTCGCCGTACGCGACCTGGTTCGACGTCGGCCTGGCCGAGGGCGAGGGACTCCTCATGCCGGTGCTCGGCGCGCGCATCGGCACGGTGCTGGCCGCGGGGGAGCTCGCGCTCGACCACGTCGTCGTGCCCGGGGACGACCACGGTCCCGGCGAGGGCGGGGCCCAGCCCGTGCTGCGGTACTACGACCACCTGTTCCCCGTGCGGCCCGAGACCGAGGACCTGCCGCTCGCGGAGCTGGTGGGTCGGCAGCACTACCGGCTCGCGTACTGGCGGGTGGCCGACGAGGAGCTCAACTACCGGCGCTTCTTCGATGTCGGCACTCTGGCGGGCATCCGCGTGGAGGACGCCGACGTCTTCGACGCCACGCACGCCCTGCTGTTCGAGCTCTTCGACGCGGGCGTGATCGACGCCTTCCGGATCGACCACCCCGACGGGCTCGCGGATCCGCGCGGGTACCTGCGCCGGCTGCACGAGGCGACCGGCGGGGCGTGGGTCGTGGCCGAGAAGATCCTGGAGGAGGGTGAGGCGCTGCCCGACGACTGGCCCGTCGCCGGGACCACGGGCTACGACACCGCCTGGCGACTGCACGCCCTCCAGGTCGATCCCGACGGTGCCGCCCCGCTCGCGGCCCTGAGGCAGGAGCTGACCGGCGAGCAGACGAGTCTGGACGACGTGATCGAGCAGGCCAAGCGGCAGATCGTCGAGACCTCCCTGTACGCGGAGATCCACCTGCTGACCACCATGCTCGCCGACATCTGCCGCGAGGACGTGCGGCTGCGCGACCACACGTTCCGGTCGCTGCAGGACTGCGTGGTCGAGCTGGTCGTCGCGTTCGGCCGGTACCGCGCGTACGTCGTGCCGGGGGAGGAGGCTCCGCCCGAGGCGGAGCGCGTGGTGCGGGAGGCGGCCGACGTCGCCCGCTCGCGGCTCGACCCGGACCGGCACGACACGCTGGACCTCGTGGTCGACCTGGTGCTCGGGCGCGAGGCCGGCTCCGCGGGCCGGCGGGACGAGGAGCGGCGCGCCGAGCTCGTCGTCCGGTTCCCGCAGGTGTGCGGCGCCGTCATGGCCAAGGGCGTGGAGGACACCGCGTACTACCGGTGGACCCACCTGGTCAGCCTGTGCGAGGTAGGCGGGGCGCCCTCGCGCTTCGGGGTGGGGCCCGACGAGCTGCACGAGCACGCGCGGCACCTGGCCGAGTCGTGGCCCGCGACGATGACCGCCGGCTCCACGCACGACAGCAAGCGGGGCGAGGACGTGCGGTCCCGGATCGGGGCGGTTTCGTCGCACGCGGACGACTGGATCGGGCTGGTGCGGCGGCTGCGGGAGGCGACGGCGGACGCGCGGCCGGTGGACCTCGACGGGCGGACCGAGAACCTGCTGTGGCAGACGCTCGCCGGGACGTGGACCGCGGACGGGCCGATCGAGGCTGAACGGCTGGCCGCGTACCTGGTCAAGGCGTCGCGGGAGCAGAAGGCGTGGACCACGTGGACGGCGCCGGACCTCGATCGCGAAGCCGGTCTGGTGGAGTACGCGACGGGGCTGCTGTCCCACCCCGAGGTGGTCGCCGGACTGACCGACTGGGTCGAGCAGGTGACGCCGACCGTCCGGCGGTCGGTGCTCGCGACCAAGCTGCTCCAGCTCACGGTGCCGGGCGTCGCCGACGTCTACCAGGGCACCGAGGTCACCGGGACCTCGCTCGTGGACCCGGACAACCGGCGGCCCGTCGACCTGGAAGGACTTGCTTCCGTGCTGGAGTCGCTGGATGCCGGGCGGACGCCGGTGGGGCTCGCCGAGGAGAAGCTGGTGCTGACCGCCGCCGCGCTGCGGGTGCGGCGGGCGCATCCTTCGGCGTTCGTGGGCGAGGAGGCCGGGTACGAGCCGTTGCCGGTGACGACGGGGCGGGCGGCCGGGTTCGTCCGGCTCGACGCCGATGGGCCGCGGGTGGCCGTCGTCGCGACGCGGCTGGGGGATGCTTCCGGGCTGGGTGAGGCCTCGGTCGTGCTGCCGGAGCCGGATCCGGGGACGGGGTGGCGGTCGGTGCTGACCGGGTCGTTGTTTGCCGGCGGGACGGTGCGGCTCGCGGACCTGCTGGGGTCGTGGCCGGTGGCGCTGCTCGTGGCGGAGCCGGCATGACGGCGCCGCTGCGGTTCTGGGCGCCGTTTGCGCCCCGTGTCGACCTCGTGCTGCCGGCGACCGGCGCGACGCTGCCGATGGTGGCCGACGTCGGCGGGTGGTGGGCGTCTCCGCGCGAGTTGCCGCCCGGCACCGACTACGCCTTCTCGCTCGACGGCGGACCGCCGCGCCCCGACCCGCGCAGCCCGTGGCAACCCACCGGGGTGCACGGCCCGTCGCGCACCTTCGACGCGCGTGCTCATTCGTGGGCCGACGGCGGCTGGGCCGGGCGCGACGTGCGCGGCGCCGTCGTCTACGAGCTGCACGTCGGGACGTTCACGCCCGAGGGCACGCTCGACGCCGCCGTCGGGCGCCTCGACCACCTCGCCGACCTCGGCGTCGACATGGTCGAGCTCATGCCGCTGGCCGCGTTCGGCGGGCACCACGGCTGGGGGTACGACGGCGTCGCGCTCTGGGCCGTGCACGAGCCCTACGGCGGGCCGGCGGCGCTCCAGCGCTTCGCCGACGCCGCGCACGCCCGCGGGATCGCCGTCTGCCTCGACGTCGTCGACAACCACCTCGGACCCTCCGGCAACTACCTCGGCGAGTTCGGCCCGTACTTCACCGACCAGCACCAGACGCCGTGGGGCGCGGCCGTGAACCTCGACGGCGACGGCTCCGCCGAGGTGCGGGCGTTCGTGATCGAGAAGGCGCTGCGGTGGTTCCGCGACTTCCACGTCGACGCGCTGCGGCTGGACGCAGTGCACGCGCTCGTGGACGACTCGCCGCGGCATGTGCTGGCGGAGTTGTCGGATGCCGTTGCTGCTCTTGCTGCTGAACTTGGGCGGCCCTTGTCGCTGGTGGCCGAGTCGGACGCGAACGATCCGCGGACGGTGACGCCTACTCGTGGGGTGTTCCAGGGGCGGGCCGGGTACGGCATGACGGCGCAGTGGGCGGACGACGTCCACCACGCCCTGCACACCCTCCTGACCGGCGAGCGGCAGGGGTACTACGTCGACTTCGGCACCCCGGAGACGCTCGCCAAGGCGCTGACTGGGGTCTTCGTGCACGACGGCGGCTGGTCCACGTTCCGCGGCAAGCCCTGGGGTGCGCCCGTGCCGGCCGACATGGACCGGCACCGCTTCGTCGTCTGCTCCCAGAACCACGACCAGGTGGGCAACCGGGCGCTCGGCGACCGGCCGTCGCGCGTGCTGACGCCGGGGGCGCTCGCGGTCAGCGCGGCGGTGGTGCTGCTCGGGCCGTTCACGCCGATGCTGTTCATGGGCGAGGAGTGGGGCGCGACCACGCCGTTCCAGTACTTCTCGGACCACGAGGAGCCGGAGCTCGCGGCGGCGATCTCGCGCGGGCGGGCAGCGGAGTTCGGCGGGCACGGGTGGGCGGAGTTGTACGGGGCGGATGTGGAGGTGCCGGATCCGCAGGCGTTGTCGACCTTCGAGGCGTCTCGGCTGGACTGGGACGAGGCTTCGTCCGAGAGTGGGCGCCGGATGGTGGAGCTGTACCGGGAGTTGGTGGGGCTGCGGCGTTCGGAGGCGGCTGTGGCCTCGGGCGACTCGGCTGGGACGTCGGTGTCGGTGCAGGACGGGGCGGTGGTGATGACGCGTGCGGCCGTTGAGGGTGGCGGGCGCGTGGATGTGGTGCTGGTGCTGGAGGAGGGGCCGGTGTCGGTGGTTTTGGAGCGGGACGGTGGGGCGGCAGAGGTGGTGCTCGATTCCGGGGTGGTGCTCGGAGGTGAGGCTGCTGTTGTGGAGGGCCGGGACGGAGCGGTGGTCGTGACGGTGCGGGGGCCGGGGGTAGTCGTGCTCCGGTAAATGGGGCGCGTGTATCCGCGTGAGGTCCGTAGCCTCCTGGCATGCATGTACATCGGGCCTTCTTCAACCCTCCGGCACTGCCGCACGACGAGGTGGCCGAGACGCTCGAGCGGGCGCTCGGCGACCATGCCTATGAGGGAGAGGCGGCGGATGCCCTGGTCGGCAGCGCCTTGAACGACAACGACCGGGAGTTCGTCGAGCACTGGTGCATGCGGGTCGGGACGCGGGCCGTGCCCGGCAGCCCGTTGCTCGGGCTGGCCGGTCTGTGTCTGGGACACACCGCGCGAAGGTTCGGACATCTCAGCGCTGAGGCTGTCGCGCTGGTGCACTCCTTGGCGGCGCGTGCCGAGGTGGATCCGGTGGACGTGGACACCCGGGCGCTCGACGGTCTCGACGACGTCAAGAGCTACCTGTATCTCTGGTGAACTGACGGGCGACGACGTGTTGAGTTGCTTCGGTAGTCTCGCGCCGTGACCGGATATGAGTCTGTCGAAGTGCGCGATGACGAGTACGACGGCGGACAGCATTACAACCGTCTCCGAGCCGAGATCCGTGAACTCCCGGCCCGCGAGCTTGAGCAGTATCTGCTCGCGTTGTCGCGCCTCATCGATCAGCGAAGCATGCGCTCCATGGACGAGGAGCTGTTCTTCGACCTTCTCAGCAGCGCCTTCACGGCTGAGGCACCGGAGTTCGATGAACGTTGGCTGGCTTCGGCGAAATCTCCGGGCTGGCCAACGGAGGATGGCTTCGCCGATGGCGGGCTCGAATACACCCGTGCAGTCATACGGTTCCAGGCTGCGGAGCTGCACCGGATGCGCGGCAAGCAGCTCGCGGACGAGATGCGGTCTTTCGGCGTCTGGTCCGAGACGCGCCACCGCTGGTACAACTTCGATCCCCATTCGTTGCTGGAATGTGGTGCCGCCGGCCTGTGGGACGGGGAACAGCCGGTCGTTTGGAGTTGGGGCCTGGTCGGTGAACTTCTCGAAACTGGCCGCATCTACGAATGAGTGTCGCTTCGTTCTCCTGACATGATCTGCGGGTGCCACGCAGCCTTGACCCGACCATTCATCCCGAGCAGCGAGTCGCACTGTGCGCCGACAGCCTTGCCGGATTGTCGGTCGGCGACGCGCTCGGTGCTCAGTACTTCGTCCCGACCAACGATCCGACCCTGCTCCTCGGGGATGGGATTGTGCCGACCGGCCCGTGGCCCTGGACCGACGACACCGATATGGCCTGCACGGTCGCCACGGAGCTGATCCAGAACGGTGAGATCGACCGCGACAGGATCGCGCAGGACTTCGCGCAGCGGAGCGATCCCTACCGCGGTTACGGCGCCGGCGCTGTCCAGGTGCTGCGTCAGATCCGCGACGGCGTCCCGTGGCAGAAGGCCACCGTCGCTGCGTTTCCCGTCGGGTCGTTCGGCAACGGCGCCGCCATGCGCATCCCACCGCTCGGCGCGTACTTCGCCGGTGACCTGAACCGCGCCGCAGAGCAGGCGATTCGCGCGTCGGAGGTGACCCACGCGCATCCGGAGGGGATCGCCGGGGCTGTGGTCGTCGCGGTGGCGACGGCGTTCGTGGCGAGTGCGACGATCGCGAACGTCGTCCCGAAACCGGACGAGGTGATCGACAGTGTCGAGCCGTACCTGCTGTCCGGCGCGACGGCCAAGGGTGTGGTCGACGCGCGCGACCTGCTCGGTGCGTCGGTGGGCGAGGCCGCCTGGAAGCTCGGGAACGGGTCACGCGTTTCGGCCCAGGACACCGTCCCGTTCTGTCTGTGGGCCGCGGCCACCTGTCTGACCGACTACCCCGCGGCGGTCAAGGCCTGCGTCGAGGCCGGTGGAGACGTCGACACCACCGCTGCGATCGTCGGCGGGATCGTGGGTGCGTACACCGGGCTCCGTGACCGGGACGGCGTCGTGGGCGTGCCGAATGCGTGGCTCGGCCAGCGGGAAGCGCTGCCGAATGGGTGCCAAACGAGGTGTCGCGCTCCGAGGGCTGAGGGGCTCAGCTCAGCAGCTCTGCATGACGAACCGGGTGTTCGACAGATCGCCGCGCGCGAGGTCGTCAGTGTGGGCGAGCCAGTAGAGCGTGCCGACGTCGCCCCACTGGGCGCCGTCGTAGGAGTCGACCTGGAAGAGCAGCACCCACGGGTCGGTCCCGTCGGCTGTGGCTACTTCCGGTTCGAGCGGACGACGGCGGACCTCTGCGCTCGCCGCCTCGACCTCGACCGGGCCCTGGACCGCAGTCGCCCAACCGCCGACCTGGTGTCGGGCGAGCGGGCCACGCAAGGCCTCAAGGGCGTCGGAGAACTCCGGGGCCTGCACGGGGTGGTCCAGCCAGGCCCGGTAGTCGGCGTCGGCGTCGACGCCCAGAGCCATCGGCAGCGCCGGGTCGAAGGTGTCGGGGGCCGTGACGACTTGCCGGGCGGTCAGCGTCTGCTCGCCGTAAGCCGATGCGCCCGGAGGTGTCGGGCGGAGCGTGCCGTCGGTCGGGAGGTGCAGCACCTGGTAACTGTCCGGCTCAGAGCCATCGGCGAAGTCGTAGTCATCGCTCTTGTCCAGCACGAAGAACGCGAGCCGGCCTCCGACTGGTAGCCGTAGGCCGTGGTTGAACCTGGTCGCGGCCCACCCAACTGGGCGACGACGGTGTCGTCCGGTTCGGCCGGGACGAGGGCAACCGATGGGCGCACGATGCGAAGCCACGCCTCGGCGGTATCAGCGTCGAGGTGCTGGTGGGCGAGCCTGGCGACGTCGTCGAAGGTTCCGGACACGACGGGAACCGTATCGGGTGGATCCGGGTCGGAGACCACACCGGCTTCCCGTTCGGGACAGCACCGGGGAGAGACCTGCGCAGCCGAGGGGGTAACGGAGACGTCACATTGCTACGTCTCCGTTACCCCCTCGGCTGCGCAGGTCTTTCCCCGGCCCGACGCCGCGCCCCTGTGTGCGCCGTCACGACCTCGACCAGGCCCGGGTCGCGATCGCCCGACCGCAGACCTGGTGTCGGGGGAGTGGACCGCACCGGGGAGGTCCACCCGAACGGGACGGTTACCCGCCCGCCGGCACCCGCGTCGTCCCCGCCGGTACCGCCTCGCAGACCGTCCCGTCGTCCGGCAGCACGCCGTCGATCAGCGCGGCATCCACCGCGGAGTCGATGCACGGCCCGCTCGTCCGGTACGAGGTGTGGCCCACGCCCGTCCGGGTGAGCAGGACGGCGTCCTCCAGGCGCTCCGTCATGGCCTGCGCCCAGTGGTACGGGGACACGTTGTCCACCTCGCCGCCGACCACCAGGATCGGCGGGGCGCCGGCGCCGGTGAGCTCGTCGGTGAAGCGGTCCTCGTTCGTGGCCGGCCAGAACGCGCAGTTCAGCGCGCTGTAGGCGGCCCGGCTGCCCAGGCGGTCGCCGCGGGCCGCGATCTCGCGCGCGGCGGCCCGGTGGTCGCCCAGGTTCCGCAAGGAAGGCCAGTCGGCGCAGCGGACGGCGGTGTGCGGCTCCTGGAGGGTGGCGAACGGTCCGCCGAACGGCGCGACCGTCACGTTCGAGACCAGGAAGTGCAGGAACGTCCCGTTGCCCTGCTGCGCGGCGAGCAGGCCCGCGGTGAGCGACGGCCACAGCGTGCGGACGCCCGCCGCGGCACGGACGCCCTCCAGCGCCATGGCGCCGTCGAGCGTGCCGCCGGGGGTGAGGCCCTCGACCGGCGGGACCTGCAGGGGCTCGCGCTCCAGGTCGGCGATCAGGGCGTCGAACGCGGCCTCCGGGTCGCCCTCCCCGAAGGGGCACGCCGCCACGCCCTCGGCGCGGCACGTCTCGAACCAGAGGTCGAGCGTCTCCTCGTTGGACCGGGCGACGTCGTCGAGCAGGCGGAGCGGGTCGTTCTGCCACAGGTCGGTGTCTACGGGCGCGTCGATCACCATCTGGCGCACCCGGTCGGGGAACAGCGTGGCGTACATGGGGCCGACCACCGTGCCGTACGAGGCGCCGTAGAACGTGATCTGCTCCTCACCGATCGCGGCGCGCACCTGGTCCAGGTCGCGGGCCACGTTGTCGGTGGACATACTCGCCAGGAACGCCCGGTCCTGGTGCGTGGCGCAGCCCTTGTCGAAGGTCCGGGCGTCCTGGACCAGCCGGCCGAACGGCTTGCCGCCCGGGACGGTCGGGTCGCGGTCCTCGGCCGCCTGCGCGGCCCGCTGCTCGTCGGTGAGGCACCGGACGGCGTCCGTCTCCCCGACGCCGCGCGGATCCATGCCGACGACGTCGAAGCGCGCTACGACGTCGGGCGAGAACGGGCTCGTCTCGCTGGTGGGGTCGATGGACCGGACCATGTCGGACGCCGGCACGCCCGGGCCGCCCGGGTTGATGAAGAGGCTGCCGATGCGGCGGTCGGGGTCGGTGGCGCGGTGCCGCACCACGGCGAGCGGGATCTGCTCGCCGTCCGGCTCGGAGTACTCCAGCGGGACCTCGACGGTGGCGCAGTCCAGGCTGGGGCCGCACTCGGCCCAGTCGATCGGGGCGGGGGTGGGGGCTGTCGTTTCGAGGGCAGGCGGGGCGCTCGGCGAGGCGGGCGAGCCGCTCGCGGCGGACGCCGTCAGCGCGCCGCCCGCGCCGGAGGCGCACCCGGACACGGCCAGGGAGACGACGGCGAGCACGGCGGCTATGCGTAGCGCGGCGTGCGGGGAACGGGTTGATCCAGGCATGCGATCGACCCTAGGAACGCCGTCCGACCTGGGCTATCGGCCGATGGGTCCGGACCCGCCGACCGAAGTCGGAGCCGCCTCGCGCAGGTCGGTCATTCCGGTCGGTCGGGGGAGTCGAGCCCCGCCTCCTGCACCAGCAGCGCCACCTGGACCCGGTTGTTCAGCCCGAGCTTGGCCAGGATCGACGACACATGGGTCTTCACCGTCGTCAGCCCCAGGAAGAACCGCGCCGCGATCTCCGCGTTCGACCGCCCCGCCCCGATCTCGATCGCGACCTCCCGCTCCCGCTCACCGAGCGCACCGAGGCGCTCGCGGGCCGTGGCGCGGCGGCCGTCGTCGTCCGACTCCGCGACCTTGGCGATGAGCCGCCGCGTCACCTCGGGCGAGAGCACGGGGCGCCCCCGGGCCGCGTGCCGGATGGCGACGACGAGCTCGTCGGGCGGGGTGTCCTTGAGCAGGAATCCCGCCGCCCCGGCGCGGAGCGCGCGCAGCACGTGGGCGTCGGCGTCGAAGGTCGTGAGCACCATGACCTGCGGCGCGGGGGAGTCACCGCGCAGGATCTCGGTCGCGGTGAGGCCGTCCGTGCCCGGCATGCGGATGTCCATCAGCACGACGTCGGGGTGGTGACGGCGGGCCAGCTCGACCGCCTCGGCGCCGTCGCCGGCCTCGGCCACGACGCGGAGGTCGGGGGCGCCGTCGAGCATCATCTTGAGGCCGAAGCGCACCATGGCGTCGTCGTCGGCGATGAGGACGGTGATGGTGGGCTCGTCGCCGGATGCGGGTTGGGTCACGTCGGCCAGGGTAGGCGCAGGCGGACGCGCCAGCCGCCTCGGTCGGTCGGGCCGTGGTCGAGGGTGCCGTTGACGAGGCGGGTGCGTTCGTCGAGCCCGCGGAGTCCGGTCCCGGAGCCCTGGGGGTACGGGGGCGTGACGGCCGGGCGTGCGTTGGTCACCTCGGCGACGACGACGTCGTCGGGCCGCCCGCTGATGCGAACCGTGACCGGCGCGCCCGGGGCGTGCTTGCGCGCGTTGGTCAGGGACTCCTGCACCATGCGGTAGAGCGTGCGGCCCTGCACGTCGGGGATGGTGCGCTCGCCGGTGGTGAGTCCGGCGTCGTCCTGGAGGGTGACTTCCGTGCCTGCTGTGCGGGCCTCTTCGACGAGTTCCAGCACGTCCGGGACTGCCGGTAGCGGCAGCTCTCCGACGGGGGCGCGGAGCACGCCGATGACGTCGCGCAGGTCCTGGAGGGCGCGGTGCGCGTTCTCGCGGACCACCTCGGCGGCGCGGCCGACGTCGTCGGGCGGCGCGGTGCGCGCGTAGGCGAGGGCGCCGGCGTGGACGCTGAGCAGGGAGAGGCGGTGGCCGAGGACGTCGTGCATCTCGCGCGCGATGCTCTGGCGGGCCTCGCGCTCGGAGCGCTCGGCGCGGAGCTGCGCCTCGACCTCGGCCGCCGCTGCGCGTTCGCGCAGGGAGGTGAGCAGGGCTCGTCGGTTGCGGATGGTCAGGCCCCAGGCAACGGTCGCGGCGTGGCCCAGGACGATGATGACGAAGACGGTGAGGGGCGGCGTTGTCTGGTCGGGCCAGAGGAGCTGGTAGGTGCTCAGGGCGGTGATGCTGATCGCGGCCACGGCTGCCGCGGCGCGGAGCGAGCCGTGGAGGGTGACCGTGAAGAGGGCGACGATCGCCGCGCCGGTGACCGTCTCGGAGTAGACGCTGGCCGCGGCCAGGGCGATGCCGATCTGGACCGGGTACTTGCGGCGCCACCACAGGGCGATGCAGCCGAGGAGGCCGGTGAGGCGGTCGGCGGTGAGAAGGGCCGTGGGGAGCTGGGGTGTCTCGTTGGTCTGGATCTGCCAGGAGATCAGGGCCAGGGCGAGGGCGATCGCGATGAGGGTGGCGTCGGTCAGGCGGGCGCGCAGTGGCTGCCGGGGTGGGGGCGCGTGGGCGGTCGTCGGGCCGTTCATCGTGATGAGCCTAGGACGACGTCGGCTCGCGCCGTCGGGTCTGGCGCGTTGTGGGCCCGACGGTAGGCCACGGGGGAGAGGCCCAGGGAGGTGTGGAACTGCTTGCGCAGCGCGACCGGGTCGCCGAAGCCGCATGCGACGGCGATCCGGGCGATGGGCAGGTCGGTCGTCTCCAGGAGCAGGCGCGCGTGGGCGAGCCGACGCTGGTTCAGCCACTTGAGCGGGCTGGTGCCCGCCTCGCTGCTGAACCGGCGGGTGAAGGTGCGCACGCTCATGTGCGCGTGCCGCGCCATGTCCTCCAGCGTGATCGGCTCGGCCAGCCGCCGCAGGGCCCACTCGCGGGTGGCCGACGTCGAACGGTCCGTCTCCCGGGGGACGGCGTGCTCGATGAACTGTGCCTGCCCGCCCTCGCGCCACGGGGCCGCCACGCACCGGCGCGCCGCGGCCGCGGCGACGGCCGCCCCGTGGTCCCGGCGGACCAGGTGCAGGCACAGGTCGATGCCCGCGACGCCGCCGGCGGACGTCAGGATGCGCCCGTTGTCGACGAACAGCACGTCCGGATCGACCTCGACGTCGGGGAAGAGGTCGGCGAAGGTGTCGCACAGCGTCCAGTGGGTGGTGGCCCGCCGGCCGTCGAGCAGGCCGGCCGCCGCGAGCAGGAAGGCCGAGGTGCACAGGCTCACGATGCGGGTCTGCGGCCGGACCTGGTCCAGGAGCGCGGCCAGGTCGTCCGGCAGCGTGCCCGTCGCGAGCAGGTGCTCGCCGGGCTCCTGGGTGGCGATCACCACGGTGTCCGCGGTCCGCAGCACCGACTCGTCGTGGTCGACGACGATGCGGAAGTCCTCGTGCGTCCGGACCGCCCGGCCCCCGGGCGAGAAGGTGCTCACGGTGTAGAGCGGGGTCCCGTCGGCGGCGCGTGCCTCGTTGAACACGCGGGCGGGGATGCCCAGGTCCAGCGGCAGGACGCCGTCCAGCGCGAGAACGGCGACGTGATGTGGCATGGCCAGAATGGTACGACAGGTGACCTTCAGGCCACTCACCGGACGCCGTCGGCGCGCTCCAGAGTGGGTCTCGCCGGGCGTCGGCCCGGCGATCGACCTTCAACGGACAGTGAGTGAGTGGACATGAGCGAGGACACGATGCGGGCCGTCACCATCAGGGAGTTCGGCGGACCCGACGTGCTGACCGTCGAGCAGGTCGCCCGGCCGGAGCCGCTGCCGACCGAGGTGCTGGTCCGGGTGCACGCCGCCGGGATCAACCCCGTGGACTGGAAGACCCGCGCGGGTCAGGGCATGGCCGGCCTGCAGACGTTCCCGGCGATCCTGGGCTGGGACGTCTCCGGCGTCGTCGAGGAGGTGGGCTTCGGCGTCACCACGCTCGCGCCCGGTGACGAGGTCTACGCGTTGCCCTGGTTCCCCCGGCCCGCGGGTGCCTACGCCGAGTTCGTCACGGCGCCCTCGCGCCACTTCGCCCGCAAGCCGGTCTCGATCGGTCACGTCGAGGCCGCTGCCCTGCCCCTCGCCGCGCTCACCGCGTGGCAGGCGCTGGTCGACACCGCCGGCGTGCAGGCGGGGCAGCGGGTGCTGGTGCACGCGGCGGCCGGCGGCGTCGGGCACCTGGCGGTGCAGTTCGCCCGGCACCTCGGCGCGGAGGTCGTGGCGACGGCGAGCGAGTCAAAGCACGCCTGGCTCAAGGAGCTGGGCGCCGACCAGGTGATCGACTACACCCGGCAGCGGTTCGAGGACGTCGCCGGCGAGGTCGACGTGGTGATCGACCTGGTCGGGGCTCATGGCGATACCGATGCGCGGTCGGTGGCGGTGACCCGGCGTGGCGGGTTGGTCGTCTCGATCCCTGGGGGCGTGTCCGAGCGGCTTGCTTCTGTGGCTCGTCGGGCTGGGGTGCGGACCAGCGCGTTTCTGGTGGAGCCGGATTCCGCTGCTCTGAGGACGATCGGCGGGCTGGTCGACTCCGGTGTGGTTCGGGTCGAGGTGGAGCGG
The DNA here is from genome assembly GCF_044389365.1 of Promicromonospora sp. NPDC019610. NCBI lineage: Bacteria > Bacillati > Actinomycetota > Actinomycetes > Micrococcales > Promicromonosporaceae > Promicromonospora > Promicromonospora sp. NPDC019610. The sequence continues at coordinate 543,295 of NZ_JBIRXX010000004.1, forward strand.
GTCTTCGCGCTGGAGCAGGTCGCGCAGGCGCATCGGGTGGGGGAGGGCGGTCGGACTCGGGGGAAGCTGGTGCTGGACGTGGCCGCCTGAGGGCTGGGGCTCGCGTTGGGTGGCGTGGGAGGATCTTCGGCGTGTACGAGGGCGTGCTCGAGATGCACCGGACCGCGGCGTCGTGGCCGACCCCGTGGCGGCGGGGCCGGCGATGAGATACGTGATCCGGGTGGAGGAGGCCTGCCTCGAGGTGCATGGCGTCACCTGGCTCTCGCCGCGCGACGCGAGCCTGATCAGAGGGCTGGTGCTCGACGTGGGCGTACCGCTCTCGAATTCCATGCCGGTGTTCGCGCTCATGGGGCCGGGGCGGCAGAACCTGGCGGAGGGGCGGGTGCCTATCGCCGGGTTCCCGAACCTGGAGCGGGCTCCCGTCGTTCGAACGGGGATCTCGATGGGACCGGTCTCTGTCGAGTTGTCCGACGTCGGTTCGATGCCTGCCCTTGAGGTGTCTGCATGGGAGGACGTTGCCGAGTTCAGTGTGCTTGTCCGGGACAAGCCGGCTTATCTCGGCGGGTTCGGCCAGGACGATCGGGATGTTCCGCGCATCGGGACGGCGGGACCGGGCTGGTACCGGCTGCTCGTCCACACGCGGGGGCGGTCGGTGGCGCCGGACCTGGTGGTGGCGGAGCCGACCGAGGAGTATTGGTGCAGGTGTGGCGGGCGGGGCCGGGGGAGCCGGTGGCGCTCCCCGGATCGGTTGTCGATTCGTAGGCTGCGGCTTTGAGCGGAGGGCGGTCGGTGCTGGTCACCAGGGGTGTCGGCGCGTCGCTACGCTCGGTCCTCGTGAGTCGACTTGAACTGGCTGCTCGGCGCGGCGTGATCTGGTCGTGAGCGACGTCGACCTGCTGATGGCGCAGTGCCCGTGGCTCGCCCTGGAGGGTGCCGACGTCGGTGTGTCTGAGCCGCATCGACCGGTTGAGCTGGTCGGCATGCCTGTCCTTGCCGGATTGCTCTCCGCGGCCACAGTTACGCCGGTCCGGCTCGACGGCGTTGATCACGAGCTGTTGGCGTGGGGACCAGCTGCGGAACGTCGGGGCTGGTTGTGCCGACCGCCTGTGCAGGACGGCGACGCGGACGCGCCGGAGGCGTTGCGGGCTGTGTGGGCCGCCACGGGTGGGATTATCGAGCATTTCGGGGTGGTCTCTGACTCGTGGTGGTGGCTCAACTGCGGCGACGTGCTGACGCGTGAGGCGGTCGGCTGGTCGGTGGAACAGATGCTCGGCGCGTACGAGTGGATGTGGGCCGACGAGGGGCTGCCTATACCGATCGAGGCGGCCGACTATGTGCCGGTCGCCGGCGAGGCGAACGGGAACCTCACCCTCGCGCACCGTCGCACGGGTGAGGTCATCTGGTTCGCGCCGGACCATTCCGCGTCAGGCGTCACGGTCCTGCCGGGTTGTCCCGAGTACTCCCTGTACACCTTCGACGGCGTGCCGGATCTGGCCTCGTGGGTCGAGGAGGGCGCGGCGCAGTGGGCGAGGTCGTGGTGTCGCTGAGCGAGCTGGAGCAACGGCTCGTGGCGCCGTTCTACCTGCCGATGATGGCTGCCGGTGCTGCCGGGCTGGAGCCGGAGCTGCGTGACGAGCTGGTGCAGGTAAGCGCGACCGTGACGCTTGAAGAGGTGCGCCAGCTGCTCCGTTCGGGGTGGATGTGGCGGCCCTTGGTCATGGGTACGTGGTTTGCGCTGGCGGTGCCCGGCGACGAGATCAAGGACGACGTCGTGACCGCGATGGCGTCCTCTGCCGGCGGGCTGACGGCGCCCCCGCTTGCCGCCGTGAGTGCCCTGCTCGCTGGTGCCGAGGCGATCGGTGCCATGCAGACCTGCGCGGAGTGGATCGGCGACCCGGCGCGCAGGGACGGGTCGTATGAGGTGGTTGCTGCTGCGATCGCGCACGTCGGTGGTACGCCGCCTGTTGTTGCGTCGCCTTCTGCTGTTTCGGACTTCCGAGAGCTGTACCAGCGTGCTGACGAGTTGCGTCATGCGTTCCGGGCTGCCCGGGGAGGGGTGGCGCTGCCTTGATCGACGACGATGACGAACCGGGGTGGGAAGGCTTCGGTGTGGAGGGCGATCCACATGGACGTCGGCAGGGCGTTCTCGACGAGCTGATGCGTGAGATCGGTCGTGGACACCCGCTGTATGGACGCATCGTCCGGGTGGAGGCGTTCTTCAGCGCTACCGACGATGTGATCGTTCGGCTTGATGACGGCACGTTCGCTCATGTTCATCCGACGTGGAGCGGACGGCGTGAACGACCGGGCTACCCCGCGGTGACCGTTCTTGGGTCTGAGCGTGCAGCCCTTGAATTCATGGCCCGGTGAGGTTGGCGTCGACGTCAGGGCGTCCGACGTAGCCGCAGGGCGTTCGGGGAGATCTCCTGCGCCGCGGCGAGCTTCTCCAGCACGAAATCCGCGACCTTCTCCATCGGCTGGTCCTGCAGGCTGAGGAAGCCGAAGGTCGCGGGCAGTCCGACGATGGGTGGCCGGTTCCCGACGAGGAGGGGGAGCAGATATTCCTCGGTGCGCTTGCTCGCCGCGTTCCGTCCGACCTCGTACTCGAACGTCGTCCAGTCGCGCTCGGGGTAGTCGTCGGACAGGCAGATGATCATGAACTGTGCCTGCTCCCCGTAGATGCGGGCGAGCCCGCGGCGCAGGTCCTTCCCCCAGAGTTCCGCCTGCTGGTTGTAGTCGTAGAAGACCTTGATGTGCCGGTCCTCGAGCACCTCGACGAACTTGTCGACGACCGGCCGGTCGTTCCCCGCGAACGACACCGCCACGTCGTACTTGTACTTGCGTCGACGGGGGACCACCCCGGAGCTGACCCGGGTGAGGTCGAGGTGGTCGAGGTAGAAGCGGAACGCCGGGTCGTCGATCCGGAGGGTCCGGTGCTCGTAGGTCAAGGTCTCGTCCAGGCCGCTCTCCTCGATCAAGGTCGGGAGGACGTCGATGGCGCGGTTGAACGCACTCCTGACCCGGCCTCTGTCAGCCGGGTCGGCGATTCCGACGACTGCGGCCTCCAGTTCTTTGTAGGCGGTGCGGAATCCCGGGCTGGCTGCGGCGCGCTGGACGAGCTTGAAGTAGACGTCATGCACGGAACGCCGCCCCTGTGTCAGGTGGACGAGACTGCGGATGTAGCGACCGTCGAACTGCTTGGCGATCTGCGGGGTGACGACGGCGAGGTCGATGGGGACCCGCTGCGGCTCAGCGGCCGTCCGCATCACGTCGGCCTCGACACAGGCAGCCCGGCAGATCGCCTGGAAGATCGACGGCGACCCCCTGGCGGCCCTGATCGCCGCTCCCCGGCTCGCCTCGTCGAACCGGATGTTGAGGGCGCGTTCCCCCTGGGTCATGAGCGTTTCCATGAAGGTGTCGCTCTGCGTGCCCAGGTACCAGGTGTCGTTCCGGATCGCGAGCTCCGGGTCGTGGCCGAGGATGGCGTCGCTCGTCTTGGCGATCCCGATCATGAAGAGGCGGATGCCGCTCTCGTGCCAGAGCTTGAGGCGCGAGGCGAGCTGGGTACGCGCCTTGAGCGAGAGGCGGTGGACGTCCTCGATCTTGATCAGGTCGAAGTCCCGCAGCCGCTGCTCTACCGCCTTCACCGTCCGCCCGACGCCGAGCTCGGCGCCCAGGACGGTGAAGATGCTCTGCGCACTGGTGTGGGCCCGCGCGTTGAAGGAGAGAACCCGGTCCGCGTCGAACTCGGCTGCTGCGAGTGCCCGCTCGGCCACGGTCGACTTGCCGCTCCCGGACGGTCCGACGAGCGTGACGTGCTTTCCCGGCGTCAGGAGCGAACCCTTGAGTCGTTGTGCTTCGGCCGGCGCTACGTAGGTGACGCCCGACGCCTGCGACTCGTTGAAGACCTGGGCTAGCTGGTACACGTCCCGCGTCATCGCACTCCTCTGACCTGGGTGGAGATGCCTGGTGCCCGTCATCCTTCCCGACCGGCGTCGTCCGGCGCCACCACCAGTCGGCAGGTGTTTCCGCCATGAGAACCGTCTGGAAGGATCGTCACGAAGGTGACATCCGGGACGCGGTCGGCAGTGACGCCCGCGTCCTGCCCTGCGCGGAGAGGTGCCGACCTTGACGACGTCCGACAGGTGCTCGTTCTGCAGGATCGTTCGCGGGGACGATCCGGCCGCCCGCGTGATCTACGAGGACGAACACGTGGTGGCCTTCTTCCCGACCAAGCCGGCGGTCGTCGGGCACGTCCTCGTCGTTCCGCGCCGTCACGTACCGGACATCTGGGCGCTGGACGAGAGCGAGGCCGCCTACCTCGGGCGAGTCTGCGTGCGGCTCGCCGGCGTCGTCAGAGAGGCGCTCCGTCCCGAAGGCCTCAACGTCATCCAGTCGAACGGTGCGGCCGCCACGCAGACGGTGTTTCACCTGCACGTACACCTCGTGCCGAGACGGGCCGGGGATGCGATGGGCCGCATCTGGCCCGCCAGGCCGAGGTACTCGGAGGCCGAGAAGGACGAGGCATGGTCGTTGCTGCGCGCGGCATGCCAGACCGGGGTGGCCGTGGGTGACGGACCGAGCGGTGAGGACCGGCGCAAGCATCTCGAGCTCGTCCAGGCCGTCGTGACCCGTATGGCCGGCGCCTCGGCGAACGTGAAGACCTGGCTGCTCCCGGTAGTCACAGCCCTGTACGGGTTCGGCGTGACCGAACGGTCCGCCGGCCTGGCGCTGCTCGGGCTGGCTACCGTGCTCCTGCTCATGTACATCGACGCGAACTACCTGCGCGTCGAGCGGGAATACCGGCAGCTCTACGACGCTGTCGCGCGGAACGCTGCGCCTGTCAGGGCCTTCTCGCTGGACCCTTCCGGTGTCGCCGTGCCGGGGCGGCCTGGTGCGCGGCCGGGCCGGCTGGCGGCCGCGCGTAGGGCGTGGCTGCCGGGGTGGAGCGTCTGGAGGTCGTGGTCGATCCTGCCGTTCTACGGGGTGCTTGCGTTGATCGGTGTGGTGATTGCGATCAGTGGGGTGTGGTGGGGCTGATGCTGGGAGAGGACTCGTCCGGCGGGTGGACATCCGCAGGCTTCCGGTCGACGTCGTGTGATGGCGCCACGCGGTCGGCATCTCTGACCAGTCGCTATGCTCGGCGACCACAGGCGTGAGATGGATTGATGGGCTGGATGCCTCATAGACACGCCTCACCAGAAGCCGTTCGAAAGGGCCCCACCTTGAGTGCTTACGTCGTGTTCTTCAAGGAAAGCACGCACGACCAGTCCGAGGTCGACGCCTACCTGGAGCATGTCGGGAAGTCGTTCGAGGGGCACGACGCGAAGATCCTCGCTGCCTATGGCGAACAGCAGGTGCTGGAAGGCACCGCACCCGAGGGCGTCGTAGTGATCGAGTTCCCGACGGCGGCCGCAGCGCGTGCTTGGTACGACAGCCCTGAGTACCAGGCTGCGGCGGAGCACCGGTTCAGGGGAGCGATCTTCCGCGTCGTTCTTGTGGAAGGTGCCTGAGGGGCTGATGCCTCGGCACCGAACTCGGTTCTTCGTCGGTACAGGGGCTATTCGGGCTACGGGGCGCTTGCGTTGATCGCCGTGGTAATCGCGATCAGCGGGACGTGGTAGTTGCCGGGGCGGTGTCCTCCGGGCGTGTGGAGGTCACAGCAGGGTCGGATGACTGCCTCGTCGCCGGCGTTTCGCGCTGACCGACTAGATCCGCCCGGCGTAATAGGCACTCAGCGCCGCCTCGGCGCCGGACCCCATCGCGGTCTGAACACGTTGCGCGAGCGGGGAGCGCAGGTCGCCGGCGATGTGCACTCGCGGGTGCTGGCCGTCGACGGGGCAGTAGCCGTTCGCGTCGCGCACAAGACCGTGGATTGCTACGGGCGCGACACCGATGTTGGTGAACGTCTGATCACCCCGCAGGTCGCCCGGCTGCGCGACCAGGTTGTCGTCAATCGTCAGAGCGTCCAAGGGGATCAAGGTGATCCGTGGGTCGCCGACGACCTCGTCGGTCTTGTAGGAGTCCGACGGTGGATGCGGGACCAGCAGCTTGACATCGAGCGCCGGGTTGGCGCGCAAGAAAGTGCCGAGCGGGCGGTCGGCACCCAGGACAAGCCAGGTCTGGCCGACGGCGCCAGCGGCATCGGCGTCCCACAGCGGAGACAGCCTCATGGGGGTGGTTGTCATGATCCATGGTGCGTCGTGCGGCTGGATGGGGGCGACGCCGGTTGCGACGATGGCGTGCTTCCCGTTGATCTGACGCCCGCTGGCAAGCGTCACGCTGACCGAGTGGTCGGTTGCGTCGATGCGCGTTACCGCGGCGTGCACGATGTCGGGCGCGGCGCGCTCGACGTCGGCGAGTACCGCTGCGGCGAGGTCTGGACCCGTTCTGTGCCCGCCGAGGGCGTTGTCGATGGCGGCAATGCGCCACAGAGCGCCGCCGAGACGCGTCCTGGGTTCGATGATCGTGCTGGTGAGCCCGACGCTGGCCGCCATGACGGCTGCGGCGCATCCGGCGGGTCCGCCGCCGATGATGACGAGGTCCGTTTCTGACGTCATCGGTCGGCTTGCGTCGGGGCGAACGATTCGAGCAGGGTCGACGTGGTGATGAGCTGGCGCCGTCCGATCAGGCGCCGTGTGACGGCGAGCCCGGCCTCGTGGGTCCCGGTTCCCGCGTCGCTGGCGCAGGCATCGGTCACGACCCATGGCCCGTACCCGCGCTCAAAGGCGTCGGCCGCGGACTTCAGCACGCAGCTCTCAGTCGCGATCCCGCAGAACACCAGGTCGTTCCAGCCCTGGTCACTGACCAGCGCCGCTCCCTCGTCGCTGAACAGGGTGTACCCGAGCTTGTCGATGACGGGATGCCCGGCGGCGAGCGGCTGGATCTCGGGTGCGAGGTCGATCTCGGGCGATTCCATCAGGCGCGACCAGGAGAAGTATTTCTCGTACGCGCTCCCCGGCTGGTTGAGGTAGCGGGTGAACACCACCGGAAGCTTCAGGCTCGTCCAGGCTGTGATGAGGTCGGCGATGGCCGGGACCGCGTGCTTGCTGTGCCGATTGACGAAGCCGTTCTGTACGTCCACCACGACGAGTGCGGGGTTGCGGAGCTGGGTGCTGGTCATGCTGGTCACCGCTGGTCTTCTCGAAGGGCCGCTTGGGCGCCGAGCAGGATGTCGGTCAGTCCACTGGTGTTCACGATGGCCTCTCTCATCAGGCGGTGCTGGGCTGTCTCCAGCGGTCGGGCGGAAGTCAGGCGCGAGTGAGCCGCGCGCAGGAAGCGCCAGCCGTACTTGTCGGGGACGTCGGGGTCACGGCCGGTCTCCACGGATCTCTGTATGTGCGCCGAGTAGCACCAGATGAGCTGCGCGAGCACCTCGGTCTCGACGAGTTCGTCGATCGTCAGCGCACGCTCGAGTGCCAGCGGGTGATAGGAGACCCCAGACCATCCGACGAAGCCTGCCGCGATTCCGTGCACTCCGATGGACGTGACCGCCGGGTGAGCGAAGCCCGACGACAACAGCGCCGTCTCGGTCTCTGCGCCGAGCGCCCTCACCTCGTTCGGGTCGCTGCGATCGACCAGCGGCGACGGTGTCGCCATGAGCTGCAGAGCGGTTTCGTACTGAGCGTCGTCCCACGGGCAGTCGTGGAGCCAATAGGCGGACAGCACATACTCCGGCCTCAGGTCGGTGTGGCCGTTGGCGCCGAGCAGCTCCGCTAGTACCTGCGCGGCCCATGGTGGGTCCGTCGCATAGGTGCGGTACCGCCATTCGGCGAGCTCGGAGAGCGTCTCGGGCTCGCGCGGCTGAACGATGTGGAACAGGGCCACTCCACAGGGATGCACATAGAGCGAGCACTGGTCGGCATCAGGGTGATCGATGGGCGCGAATCCTGTGTCCAGAAGAGCCTCGGGCGCCTCGAGCCCGACTCGCTTCATGAGCCTGGCGGCGAGGTAGTGCCCGACGAAGACCGGCATGAACTTGTGCGAGTCGACCCGGATGGCGTCGTCCGCGGCGTCCCTGACACGACCTAGGCGCTTGCCGCCTGGCGCCGTCAGGCTGTGAAAGCGCCCGCTCTGTTCGTCGGAAGCACGAGCGAGCGCCGTGTCCAGAAGAGCCTGTGTCTCGGGCCGCGGAACGTAGTCGGTGCCCCCTGACTCCCACTTGGCGACCACTCGGTCGCTGACGCCCAGATGCTCGGCGAACAGGCGCTGCGTCATACGAAGCGCCTCTCGAAGCTGCTTGGTCTCTCGACCGGTCCACCGGTGCACACTGCCTGTCATCGTTCCCCCACATCAGACCTCAAGACAGGCCCCCACCTCCGACCTTCGGCAGCAGTTCAGCACCGGTTCGGCAATGGTGCCCGAACTTGAGCACATCCGTCACGCAGACATGCAGACAGCCCTCGCAACTGGATGATCCGGGCCACGGGGCAAGCCGATGGGTGCAGCAGACGTTCGGGCCCGGTGCCGCGGGCGGTCGTTCCCCAACCAGTGGTGACGCCGTGAGGCTGGTCACACGCAGACGGACTGAACCGTCCGACCACTGAGCCGCTCGGCGACACACACGCCGCCTATGTCGTGGCCCTGCGTGATCAGCCATGCACGACGAAGGGACAGTCACATGCCGGTGCCCGGAATCCCCACGTACGTCGAGCCCGACACGACACTGCGGGTCAAGGTTGGCGACACCTGCGGACTGACCTGCACGTTCTGCCACAACGAAGGCACTCCGGTCGCAGCGGACAACCGAGGCCGTTCGGCCGGCACATTCACGATCGGCGGACCGAGCGGACGCATGTCGATCTACGCCGCGACCAACGGCGCAAGATTCTTGCCCGCCCCGATTCCCGCCGACGAGCGATTCGGTCGGGTGCTCGCCGACCTGCGCGATGCGCTCAAGCTCACCGAGGTGCACCTGACCGGCGGCGAGCCGACGTTGCACCGGGACGTCGCCCGACTGACCAAGATCGCCACCGGTGCCGGCTACCAGGTCGGCATGACCTCCAACGGGGAGAACGGCGGGAACGTCCTGTCGGACTGTGCGGAGGCTGGGCTTGATCGGGTCAATTTCTCGATCTTCGGGACGACAGCGAACGAGCTTGCCGAGGTCCAGCACGCCAAGTATCGGAACCCCAAGCTCGCTGAACGGAAGATCAAGGAGCTCCACCGCTCGATCAGCGTCTGTGCGGATCGCGGAGTCAAGGCCAGCGCGAACATCGTCGTCCTGGACGACAGCCACGCGCCTCGCGTGCACCGGCTGCTCGACGAGTACTCGCCGCACCTGACCGTTCGCCTGCTCAACTCGCTGGACCACGGGTCCGCCTCAGTGGACGCAATCGAACGAGTCCTGGCGGAGCGCGGTGCTGTTCCGGAGGCGAACTACGTCACCGCGGGCGTCTCCGGTTCGCGCACCTCGTACAGGCTGCCCGACGGGCGCCGCGTGTATTTCAAGCAAATCAGACGGGTCCGCCTGCCTGAGACGTGTGCCGGGTGCAAGTTCAACAACGACACCGACTGCGAGGAGGGGTTCTACGGCGTCCGGCTTTACTACGATCGCGACGGCCAGTACCAGGTAGGCGTCTGCATCCAGCGAATGGACCTGTGCCAGCCCATCGACGAATTCCTCTCCAGCGGTCTCCGTGAGGAGATCCTGGCCCTGCGTGAGGCCGAGTACCGCGAGCTGACCGCCAGCACCGCTCGCTGAACACCGACCGAAAGGACCTGTTGTGCCGATCGAGCACGAGGGCAAGATCCTCGACATCGACCCCGCCGCCGTCGAGCGGACGATTCTCGACAAGGGCGGGCAGAAACTGGGCGAGAAACTGATGCGCCGGTATGTCTACGACATCGTCCCAGGCGACATGTCCAAGTGGATCCGGCTGCGGGACACCGGCAAGGAAACGACGCTCACGGTCAAGGAGATCAAGAGCGACGCGATCGATGGCACCCACGAGACCGAGGTCGTCGTCGACAGCTTCGAGCAGACGAACACGCTGCTCGGGATGCTCGGTTTCACCGCGAAGTCGTATCAGGAGAACAAGCGGGTGAGTTTCCTTCTCGATGGCGCCGAGATCGAGATAGACAGCTGGCCGCGGATTCCCACCTACCTGGAGATCGAAGCCGGGTCAGCCGCGGAAGTTATCCGCATCGCCGGCGTGCTCGGCTACGGTGCCGACGACCTCACCGGGGAGAACACGATCAAGGTCTACGACCGGTACGGCATCGACCTGGCTGCGATCTCCGAACTCCGCTTCTGAAGGGCGGGAAGTCGCGTTGCTCGCCCCATCCCGGGACGACTACACACGGCGTCCCGTCACAGGCCAGCTGATGGTCAGCGTGCCGTGCGCGCGTGGCAGCACCGCCACGTGCGGCGGGACCTCCTCGGGGACGGTGCCAGTCGGGTTGAACGCGAGTCGAGGACCCTGGACGCCCTTGACCTCCAGATGCATCGTCCGGACGCCATCGGTGAATTCGATGTCGTAGCCCGCGCCTTCCTTCTGGCGATCGGCGACGACTCTCCATCCGAGGTTCTGGAGGTGCTTCGTAGCGAGGGCGACTGCTCGTTCTTCCACGATTTTGTCGCGTTCACGGTCCCCTGCTGAGTCGGATGACGGATCAAGAGCCCACAGCGGCGTCCCACGAGTGCGACGCGACCTGCCACGGTCCGGCCAGGCTCGGCTTGCCCTGGAACTTGTCGTTGCGCTTGCGTTTCGACTCCGCAGCGCCCCAGTCGGGCTGATCTTTCTGGATGAGCCAACCCGCGGTAATCCCTGCGTCGAGCTCAAAGGTGTTCTCGATCCAGATAGCTTGGAGGCTCACGGGCGTCCAAGTGGCCTTGCGCGGACGCGAGGTGCCCGTGCTCGCGACGTATCCGCTGAGCGGACGCCCGTCCGACTCTGCGTACGCCTTGTGCCAGGCGCGAAACTCTCCGAGTGCGTCTAGTCCGGCGAGGCCGTCGACGATCAGGAACCCGAGCCCCTGGTCTGCGACGCACTCCCGGACAGCGCGGGCGTCGTTGAGCCACATCGTGCCGTTGGCTCGCTTGGCTGGCTGCCCATCGGGCGGGACGTTCATGGTCTTGGCGGTGTGCGCCTTCGCGTCCCAGACCCGGGTGGGAGAGGCGTAGTCGAAGGCCGTGCTGCCGAATCGAATGCGAGGCCCGCCGACAGGCGGCGTGGGATAGGCCTCGTTGAGGAGCTCGCGGACCTTCTCCTCGAAGTAGAAGCCGGCCCACTCCATCTGGCGCCACTGGGTGGAGCCGCTCTCACGCATCCATTCGATGCAGTTCCGCCCGTCCCAGTGCTCAGGTAGGCCCCGACGCAGAACGTCGACGAGCGCGATGCCCTCCTCCCTGGCGCTCGTCCATGCTGAGGATGCGACGTTGGCTCGACGTTCGGCACCCGCAAGGATCAGGTTAAGGCCCTCAAGGGTGATGCTGGCGCCGGTCGACCCTGCGCTGTCGATCCACGGCACGCCGAACTCGGCACACAGGGCGGCTGCGAGCTGGTGCTTGGTCCGTTTCCGGTCGAGCAGGTGAGGCGCGAGACGCTTGGCGAGGTCCTGCAGCGTCCAGGTGTGCTCCTTGCCGCCTGGGCCGAGCATGTCGTGCGGGACGCCAGCGAGGTCGCAAATCCGGTTGACCGCTTCCTGCTTCCGCATGGCAGGCCTGAATCCAGGGAGTGCCTTGAGTACCTGGGCCGCGGTTGCGTCCGAGGACACCGTTGTGGCATGCGAGAGCGCCGCCAGGCTAGCGGATGCTGCCCGCAGCAGACGGTTCATCCCCTCCAAGGTGATCTGGAGGTTTCGGTAGTCGACGTTGGACCGCCATTCAGTGCCGAGAACAGCAGCGATCTGACCGCCAAGTTCTGCATTGACCGCTGCGAGGTCCACGTCTAGTCCCAGGCTCTGTGCCAACGCCACGAGCGATCGCTTCGGCCCGCGGGTTCCGGCGTCCTGGGACGCGGTCAGAGCGAACATGCGCGCGCTCGCCTCGGGTATCGACGTCGCGGGGTTGAACGTGGCTTCGGTCACCTGCACACCCTGACACAGGGGCACCGGTGGTCGGATCGTGGGAGACTGGGCGCTGCCCTCACAACACCCCGCCGTGGTACTTGCGCTCCAGCGCTAGATGAGGTTAGCTAAACACGTGTTCGAACAAGAGCCCATCGACGGAGTGCCCGTGAGCGACGACCAGCCCGAGACGCCGGCCTTCAAGTACATAGATCTTTTCGCCGGCATCGGCGGGTTCCACGCTGTGCTCGACGCGATGGGCGGCGAGTGCGTGTACGCCGTCGAGATCGACCCGGCAGCGCAGCGTGTCTACGAGGCCAACTGGGGCACGAAGCCGCTAGGCCGCAACGCCAAGGGCGACATCACGATCGATACTCAGAGCGCCAGTGAGGTGGACGTTCCTGAGCACGACGTCCTGGTCGCAGGCTTCCCCTGCCAACCGTTCTCCAAGTCCGGTGCACAGCGCGGCATGGACGAGACACGGGGCACCCTGTTCTTCGACATCCTCCGCATCATCGAGGATCGCAAGCCCGCCGTCGTGCTGCTGGAAAACGTCAGGAACCTGGCTGGTCCACGCCACAAGCACGAGTGGGACATCATCATCGACACGCTGCGGAAGAAGGGATACCGGGTTAGCCACACCGCGGCCGTCCTGTCTCCCGTCAAGGTCGCGCCCGAGTTCGGAGGGCATCCGCAGACACGCGATCGTGTGTTCATCGCGGCCACGCGGGTAATGCCGGAGCGCCCTACGCCAGTCGGGGCCGATGCGATCAAGCGCGAAGAGGTCGTGCTGCCCAGCCCACTGGACGAAGTCGAGCCGATCTCGTTGGACCACATCAAGATGACCCGCGCGTGGGACCTCATGGTGGATCTCCCGCTCGACCGGGAAAACACCGGCGGACCGAGTGTGTCGTCTGCGGAGTGGAAGTGGATTGACCACTGGGACGCCTTCGTCCAGAAAGCCCGCGAGATGCTGGCCCACGAGGCAGACGCCCAAGGCCGCCCAGCGAACGAGCTCCCCGGGTTCCCGATCTGGGCCAACATGTGGACCACCAGCGAAGCAGAGCGGGTCGCGGAGCTCCGCAAGGCTGCAGGCATGGCCTGGAAGATCAGCCATCTCACGAACAACTACCGCCTCTATGACAGGCTTCGTGCGTTCGACTCGCAGTGGACAGCGAAGTGGCTGGAAATCACAAGGAGCTTTCCAGAGTCGCGACAGAAGCTGGAGTGGCAAGCCCAGCAGGCGAGCTCCATCCGGGAGTGCGTGATCTCGATGCGTCCGTCCGGGCTGCGGGTCAAGCGGCTGACACATCTGCCCGCGCTGGTCGCGATCTCGCAGACGCCGATCATCGGACCTCTCCGCCGCCGCTTGACCATCCAGGAGGGTGCACTGCTGCAAGGGCTCCCGAGCGAGTTCTCCTGGGCAGGCCAGAAAGAGGCGGCGACCTGGAAGCAGCTGGGTAACGGTGTGAACAGCGGGATCGTCGCCCAGGCACTGGCCGCGCAGATCGAACGCGACGCCTGGTTCCTCGAGCTCGATGAACGAGGTCAGCTCGTGGTCGATGCCGTACGCAAGGCGATGGCTGAGACCGGCGGTGACCTTCGGGAGAAGGTGCGTGAGGCGGTGCTCCGAGGCCAGTCGAAGGCGCGGTCGACAGCCGAACCGCAGTCCTGATGTCCGGCCAGTCACGGGCTGGCGGCGTGCCGGCCGGTCTACCGGCGCAGACGCTAATGGTGCCCCAGCGTGTTTCGGCCCATCCGGGCTCATCATCTGCGGTCGTCTCCGCGCGGATGTCAGGGGCCAAGCGGCGCGACACTGCTCCAGAAGTCGCGTTGCGGCGAGAACTGCACGCGCGGGGGTTCCGATACCGCGTGGCCTACCCGGTCCCGGGACAGCGTCGCAGAACGATCGACATTGCATTCACCAGGACCAAGGTCGCGGTCTTCGTCGACGGGTGCTTCTGGCATGGCTGTCCAGAGCATGGCACGAAACCGCGCTCGAACTCCGTGTGGTGGCGGGAGAAGCTCGCTGCCAACGCAGCGCGCGACGCGGACACGGATCGTGTGCTCACTGAGATCGGCTGGCAGGTCGTTCGAGTTTGGGAGCACGACGCCAACCGGAATGCGGCCGATCTCGTAGAGGAGTTGGTCTGCAAGCGTTCGCAGGCCCTGGCCTCGGTGGGCACGAGCTCGAGGACCGGCGCCTTCAAGCAGCGGTAGGGCCTCGGTGAGCTGGGATCTCAACTCATCTGCTGATACCCCTGTGTGAGATACCAGTCAGAGGCGACAAGCGCGCGCAGGGTTGCCGACTTCCAGTGATTAAGGCCCATCCTGCGCTCGGTACCGGCTACCAAAGATTCAAGCAACTTCGCTCTCTTGGCTCGTGGGTGAGCAGCCATCAGACCTTCGATGGTGGCAACCTCGCTAGCAGCGAATGTTGAGAAAGTCTGGCGAAGGCCGAGCTGCTTGAAGTGCGCCCTGAGCCGTTCTGTCCGCTCTGGCGGCCAGGAGGCTGGAGGCGACACCGCAAAGTCGATGCTTCTGGTCGATTGCGCAACGTTGGCCGCCAACCACGGCTCGTCAAGGAACTTGTCGAAATACGGGTTTGGCAGGGCTGCCCGAGTATCGTCAGGCCGGTATTGCGCCTTTCGGTGGTTGCACGGGTGGCAGACCGGAAGGAGATTCTCTGGTGCGACCGCGAGGAGCGGGAAGTGCTTCTTCGGAAGGTAGTGGTCCAGCTCGGTGACGAGTTGAGCTCCGCACAGTACGCAGAAGTCCGACAGCACCTTGATCTGGTCGTATACGTCGCGTGCTGGTGATCCCTTCTGGGCCATCCGGTGGGAGTAGTTCTCCCGCAGTTGGACATCGACATCGTCGGCAATACTGAAATCGATCGGATCGAGGGATGCCAGGGCGCCGGTGGTAGCAGCAGCGGCGTAGTTCGAGGCTGCCTGAACTGCGTTTGGCGTCAGCGAGGTGAGGGTGGCGCGGGTGGGTTCGGTCGCCGCCGACGCACACATCAGGTACGTCGACTCAGCTGACACAGGCGGCTTGCTGATCGACCTCACCAGTCTGCATCCCGGTTCGCGATCGCTGCGAGTGCGACCGCTCGTGCTTCGCTGCCGAGCTGGCCGTCGAAAGAATCCTCAAGATCTTCGAAGGTCGTCTCTCCATCGATCTCGTCGAGGATCCTCTGATGAAAACCGGAACGAGTAACTTCCAACCCGAAGACGTCCCGAGTGAGCGTCGAGATGTTCTCTCCAAATGTCTCAATCCTTGGGTGGTCAACGGCCTGACGGGAACCGGAGCGGCGCAGGACGGTGACGCACTTCCGAGGAATTTCCTGAAGCACCACGGGCGAGTGGGTGGCGACGATCGCAACGCCGTTCCGGTCTGTCAGCAGGTCCGCGACGGCCCGAAGGAACGACGCAAGCAATGGGGGATGAAGGTGTGACTCCGGCTCGTCGATCAGGACCAGTGCCCTTTCTTCGACCTTCTCGACAAGTTGGGTTATGGCCAGCAGTGCGAGCTTATGTCCTGAACTCATGGACGAAAAGACTTCCAAGATGTGCTCACGTGACTCGGCTAGTGCTGAGGTCGGCTCGACAGAATCAGACGCCATCGTTGAAAGCCCGGCCTCCGCGAAGATCGGATCGGATTCGAGCGTTCGCACGGCCCCGTGCCACCGTCTACGGCGCTCACCATGCAGACACACCTCGAGACTCTTGCTCAGCATCTGTCTGATTGCCGCCACGGTTCCGTAGGGTGCAGATTGGTTGAGAGGGAGCCCGATCGAGGTGAATGGGATGACGTGCGTCTCGGCAGGTGGCGGCTCTATCTCGTCAAAAGCGCTGAACGACGAGTGTACGAGTGTCGTGAACGGATGCACCTGCACTTGGCCCGAACTGGTGGACTCGTGCCAACTAGCACTTTCGATGTACTGGTCAGAGTAGGTCGATCCCTGGACCGCTGCGTGGGAGATCGCCTGCAGCAGCCTCGTCTTGCCTGCCCCATTGCGTCCGATGATCGCGTGCACGTTCGTCGGTGGCACCGAGTGCGGCGTCACGCGTAGCTCGATCTGAACGGGTGGAGCGGATCTATGACCGACCCATCTGAACGCTAATGTGTAGTCCGTCAACCTGGCGCCACCACGTGCGAGACGACGAAATTGCTCGACCATCATCGACCGCGGAACCGATTGCATGACCGAGGACTTCAGCGCTGGCTCGGAGCTCGCCTGCGCGTACACGTCCTCGTTGAGGGCCATGTCGCGCAGTGCGTTAAGAATATGGTGGCCCGCGTCGCCGAGGCCCAACATCCGGTTGTAGTAGTCAGACTCTTGTCCCAGTGAGAAGAACTCGTCGCCGAGGCGGTCGAAGGCACTCGGAATGCTTGGTCGCGTCTTGCGCCCTTCGGCAGCGGCCATGTCGCGTTGGCCGAGTTTAAGGCTACCTATCACCCGCAGCGAGCCGCGAGCGTCCGAGTAGTACAACCTGTACGCCGTGGCGAACGGCGACGTGTCGTCCCATTCATCCTCTACGAGAAGCATTGAGCGCGGTGAGCCCGTAACCGGCAGCGACGTGACGACATGAAATCCCGGGCGGAACCCCTCCTCAGGAACCATGGCCGTGACGGCCTCGAGGACTGCAGCAAGCCCGCGGAGCGTGACGGTGCCACCAGCCGACTCAAAGTCTTGACGCCAGGCATGGCCGGCCGACTCCACGATCGCTCGAGCGAGATCATGCTTCGTCTCTGCTTGGGTCTCAATGCCGAGCCGGTCAATGACCATGGTGAATAGCTGTCGCGGTTCGGTCGATCCCCTCGACATCGGAGGCGGCTCGAACCGGAGCCGTCGTGCGATCTCAGCCACTATCTGCGTTTTCGTCATTGGTCTTCCCGGGGATGCCGTCGGGTTCGGTTCGTCCGGATGTTAGGCGGGCCCTGCCGCCGTCGCTGGGTGAACTCATCCAGCGCTCCGGTGAGCGATGTACAGGTCTCGGCGCTCAGGCAGCGACGAGTGCTGTACTCAGTCGCTGCCGCGGACAACCGCGTCGGCCTCGGGCGCTGCGACCGGCGAACTCGTCCGGCCAAAGAAAATCAGTGGGCGTCGGGCTAGAAGTTCCACACCTTTTCGTAGGCGCGCGTCGCCAAGCGCTTGCTTCGAGCCTCTACCTCATTCTCGCCCCACGCCTGCTCGGTAATGATGTCTGCGACGTCGTACAGCCCCGAGTACCCGCTCAGTATCTCTCTCTTCTTCTCGAAGGAGAGATCGCCCAGTTCGCTGTTCACCTTCTCGTCGAGCCACAGCAGGTTGCCGATCAGACCGACCCACGGCTCTCCACCGCTCTGCGGGGCTATGTGCTCGATGTTGCACTTGCTGTGGTCGAGCGCGGGATGGAGCTCGGCGGCGTCGTGCATCTTGCGCAGCGTGTACTGGACGAGGCGCTTGGTGCGGGATGACTTCTCGGTGAACCGCAGGACCCGCGCGAACTCTGTCTCGAACGTCACGGCGGCAGAGATCGACCCCCGCAGTTGCTGCACAAGCTTGTCCACGATCAGGCCTGCATCCTGAGGAGTTGAAGTCCCCGAGAGCTCGCGCGCGTATCTGGCGTACATCTGGCTCTGGCCACCCGTGCTGCTCACGCCGACGACGGCTGTCGTTATGAAGTGGAAGTTTTCGACCGCCGTAAGCGCCTGACGGAGCTTCTTCAGTTTGATGATCCCTTCCTTGTGTGCGCGAAGAAGTGCAAGCAGGAGCGGACGAGGCTGTCGGACTGCGAATATCTCGAGTGCGACCAGTGAGTCTCTGACTCCACGTTCCTCGGGCAGGCACGACCAGCCGCTCGGGTTGGCGATCCGTGCGTAGAGTGCAGCCTCCTCAACGAGGGCATTGATCGTGTCGGCCGTGCTCGCGCCCCCGAACCCGTCGTCCTTGATCCGTCGGAACAGTTTGCGCTCCGAGACATACGCGTTGCGTGAGAGCCACCAGTGAAGGATGTACGTATTCGGATTGACGCCGCTACCGGCCCCGGCGAGTGTCTCCCGCATGTCGCGCCACTGTTGGGCGGGTAGGTCCAGGTCGCCGTTTTCTGCTTTGAACTGTGACATTAGATGGTTCTTCAAAAGGTCCACGACGTCAAGATCGCGGCCTCGCGAGTTCAGCGTCTCGAAGATCATGTACGCGTCATCGATGTTGTCGAGGACGATCCAAATGACCTGAAGCGACAGCACGCGATCCCGGATGATCTTGAGCTTGACGATATAGTCGTGGTCGTCCTCGAAGAGCTGCTCGGCTGCTACCGCTGGACGCTCCTGCACAAGGCGCTTCGTGATATCGGCGAACGCCCGCTTGATGTTCGTCTGGTCCTCGTTCGCCGGCGGTACAGCCGTGCGAGGGGTGCGCATCTGCACCTGTGAGGCGAGGAAGGGCCCGGCGGGTTCCGACTTGAGCACGTAGTGATCGATGTTGTCGTCATCGGTGCGCTCGATGTATTTCGTCACGCCCTCGGCGAGATCGGTTCGTCCTACTCCCATGAATATATCGCGCAAAGCGCAAAGCATGAGGGTAAGGGTTGTGATACGCTGCTGCCCATCGACGATCTGGAATGTGTCGCGTTGAGTCTTGTACGCGACCATTGGGCCGATGAAATAGCCATCGCCATTGTTGTCCACGACGTCCGTCCAAAACTCTTCGAGATGTTCAGGGCCCCACGAGTAGGGGCGCTGGAACCGTGGAATCTCGTAGTAGTCGGACTTAAGAATATCCTTGATGTCGCGGAGAACAGGCTGGAACGTGATCGTGGGCATCGGCGATCCTTCCGGCGCGGCATGCACGCACAGGTGTGGGGAAATGCCTGGTTAGGCTAGCGGGACTCGTCCGGGTCGCGCATCGCGAACCACCCACTTCACCCATACGGCGCAAGACGTGCATGTCGACGACTTCAGGTACCCAAGCGATTCCGGCCCGGTCGGCCGCACCAGAGTGATCTAGGCTGCGCGCACCCCGCCGAACGGGCTGGTGCCCGCTCAAGACGGCTCAGTCAGTCATGCGTCGCGTCCGCTCGCCTTTTGGTCCAGCAACGAGATCGCCGTGGCTCTCGTGCTGGTCCACTTTTGACGAACCCGCAGTGGGTTAGGCACGCAGGGTTTGGGGAGTGGCACGTTGCGAGTGCGTCCCGCTTGTTCGAACGACTCAGTGAGCCAGGTCCCGGCAGTGGCTGACGGGCGGGAACCGGCGTGCGGCCAGTTCGCGCGTCGCGCTTGATGGTGGACCTCAACTGTGCGGGGGACGCTCTTGGCCCTGGTGGTCCACCCGCCAGGTTGCCACTCGCGTAGGATGTGACCACGCCTCAAGTTGGTGAGAGGACGGGCTCAGTGACTGCAGAGTCGCGTACCGACGTTCCGACCCTGATTGTGGAGTGCAGTTGCGAGCACTGCGTTCAATACGCGGACCGCAAAGACCTCGGGCTCCCGTTACGGGCCGAGGTGAACGTCAAGATGGCCGCAGCGATCTGTGGCACAGCCAAGGGCCGGCACTCGATGGTGCAGAAGGCATACCAGCCGCCGTTCGGCAGGATGGACCCTATGCAGGCGAAGTTCGGCCCCTGGGTCGCCTGACTTCACATGCGGGGAACCTTGGAGCCCGGGCTGGAGCTTCGCAACGACGTTGCTTCTCGGGACGATGCCAGCATCTGATTTCGGAGTGGCACGCAGCAGGCACGCCCCGCCTCGACTAACCTGGAAACCGCAGGATTCCAACGATCCTGCCCGCCAGAACCACATGATCAACTTCTGGTCGTGCACGCGACAGCCATCGACGCGACCCTGGTCGAGTGGGGCCCTCGGAGCCCCTAATGCTGGCACGCGCGTCGTGGACAGTGTGGCAGTGCCCGGTCCTGCGGCCGGCGAGACGCACCTCACCCGAACATTCACCCCGCACACCAACCAAACGGCCAGTCCTCCATGGTTACGCTGCGCCGCGTGACCCTAGACGACCAGCGGCCGAACACGGCCATCACCACCTTCGCGGAGACGTACGACTTCGTGCCCGCACAGTCGGATTACGTCGATCTCCTCCGGAGCGCGCCCCAGCTGCGGCTCCTGAAGGCGCTCGCCTGGGTGGCACTTGGCATGCTCTCAGTTGCCGTCCTGATGAGCTTTTTCCTCGTCCATGACGACGGCCAACCTGCCATCGACCCGGAAACGCTCCTGCCCCTCACCGTGGCTGCCGTCGTGGCCACACTGTTCGCCTTCGGGTACGCGCGCTTCGGCGGCCGGTCCGCCTGGCGCAAGTCACAGAACCGCGAACCTGTGCACGCGACGCTGGACAGCGAGGGCTTCCGTCACGAGGGGCCGAGTGGCTGCCAATCCTTCACGTGGAACGTGGCCACGCGTGCCCTGGAGACGAACGAGGCGTACTACGTCTATGTGCCGAACGGACTGGCCTCACTCGTCTACTGGCTGCCCAAGCGGGCAGTGCCCCTTGAGGACCAGGCAGCTATCCGAGCTCACATCCAGGCGCACGTCCCGCGGTACCTGATGCGCTGAGGCGAAGAACGCCGCTACAGACCGCGATTCGTAGGCAGCCGCCGAGGCACCCACCCCCGACTAACCACCCCCACCAGCTGCGGAGGCACCGACTTTCGCGCCCACGCCCGGAACACGACGTACATCACCACCACCAGCACCCACCGCAGCACCGCCGCACCACTACTCGCGGCCGGCTCATCGCAGAACGCCGTCGCCGAGCTGTCGTTGAGCGAGTGCACCACCATCACCAGCGCGATCCCGCCCAGCGCGCCCCACGTACCGCGCCACCCGTACAGGTGCCACAGCCGCCAGGCGATCGCCGCGGCGATGCCGGTCCACAGCCAGTGCAGCGGCGAGACGGTGAATACCCGGAAGATCTGCTCCTGTACGACCGCGGCGGGCGTGGCATCCAGAACACCCGTACCGCAGAAGTTCGGCCCCGACGCCGTCGCCGTCTGATACGCGTACTGAGTGGTCTCCGTGATCGCGAACCCGAAGCCCGAGGCCAGGCCCACCGCGATGCCGGCGCGCGGGTCGCGGTAACGGCCCACCACGAACAGCAGCAGCGGCACCAGGAGCTTGGTTCCCTCCTCGACGACGCCGACCCACGTGGTCGCCGTCGCGATCCCGGCACCGTTGATGATCCAGGAGTTGATGTTCGCGGCGACCAACAGCACGGCGCCGCTCGTGCCCACGGCCACTGCCAGGACCGTGACCGGGCCGACGACGTCGTCCAGCGCGAGCTGGCGGTTCACGAACCGGTAGAAGGCCCAGCAGACGCCGGCCATGCCGAGCAGGCTGGCCACGCCCATGACGTGGATGTTCCCCGACGACTGGTACCCGACCGACCCGGCCATCAGGACGACGACGGCCGCCACGAGATACCAGACCCACGGGCCCCAGAACCGTCCGTGGAAGTGCCGACCGCGTGCGGCAGCGGGGCCGCTGTCGGCCACCTCGCCGGTCCAGGCGCGGCTGTCCCAGAATCGCTGCCGGGCCGCGCGGGTGCTCGGGTCCGGGTACCAGCCGGCTGGCGGAACGCCGTCCCGCCGTCGGGCAGCGATGAAGGCACCCGCCGTGCCCGCCAGGAACAGGATCGCGCCCACCACGACGAGTGTCATGACTGGAGAGAACCAGCAGAGGTGGTGGACCGCCATCGGAAGCACCACCTACGGCGACCAGGCGGCGGTCCTACGAGACCGGGAGCGGCGGCGCCGTGTCCTCGTCGGCACTGAGCGGCGCGGTGCGTTTCGGGCGCTCGTTCGTCGACTCGGCACGCTCCGCAAGCCGCGCCCGTAGCCCCACACGAAAGCGTCGCGAGGCGCCGGGAGACGTCAGCATCCACGACACCTCGTCGACCGTGAGCTCACTCCGGCTCGCCAGTGCGAGGCTCGCGGCATACGGGCGTGAGCCCGCGGCGAGCAGGCTCTGGACACGCCCCAAGACGCTCAAGAGGACGGCCCTGTCCGCGCCGCCGTTCCGCGCGATCCGCGCCAGCAGCGCGTTGTCGTTCCAGTCGGAGTTCGTCTTGTGGACGAGCATCGCGAGCACGTCTGCCGGGATGTCGGGCCTGGTCACGAGCGCGAGCCACACGAAGGGGCATGGGCACGCCGCGAGCTCCCGCATCTCGGGGACGGTGGTTGCCGGGGCCAGAGCACCGTCCCGGTACTGTCCGGGCTCACGCATCGGCCGAGGCCCCAGGACGCGGGATATCCCGCCAACGGTCTGGCATGAAGCGGCTCAGGTCGGTCTCGCCGGCGACGATCGCGGCCGCCGCGGAGCGCACGACCTCGTCGAGGGCACTCACTTGTTCCGGCCGGTCGGGGATCTCCCAGTAGCCCGGCACCTCCTCGAGCATCGCGTACTCGTCGTCGAGCCGGACGAGGGCGAGCAGCCCTCGGGGTCCCTCGTGCCCGACACGTCGATGGGCCCACGCGGTCAAGGCTCCGGGGGCTTCCTCACCCCGCAGGACCTGGCGGGCATGGCGTTCAAGTTCCGCGCGCAGAGCGAGTTCATTGGTCGGCCTGGGCAGGTGGAGTTCGACGGCGGCCTGCAGGACGAGGTTGTCGATGTCGCCCCAGTCCACCCCGATTTCGAGCCCGGCCAGCTCGCGCAGCCCCGGCGAATCCAGTCCGAGGACCAGCGCGTCGGTGGCCGAGCCGACGATGCGATCGCGATCACGGTCGACGTCGTCCAGCCAGAGCCCCCAAGCGATCAGCAGGTCATCGCACATCGCGGTGGCGGCGTCGTGGTCGACGGCGACCAACGGCCACCAGTGTCGCTCGGACAGCTGGTCGGCGTCCGACACGGGGTGGAGCCAGACTCCGTCCAGTGCGGGAAGCGCGCCCGACGAAGCGGGACGGTGAACCGTGAAGTGCGCAACCGGGCTCGGCCACTCGTACTCGACGCCCTCCGGCACGGTGTTTCGAACGAAGCCCATGAGCGTCGTCGCGCACGCCTGCCCGAACACCGCACGTGTCAGACGGTTCAGCGCGGTGGCCGTGTCGCCGTCGGTCACTGTGATCGTCGGGAGATCCACGCCAGGTCGGCCGCCGGTCCGAGGCACGCAGAACAGGCGCCCGCTCTCGTCGTCGATCAGGAGCCGGACCAGACCCACCGGGGTGGGCGCGGGGTCATCGGGAGAGGCGAGCACCACCTCGGCTCGTCCACCCGGCGGAAGCCACGACGCGCCCTCCAGGCTGGTGAGCAGTCGGGGGCCAGTCATCGGTGAGGCCGTTTCGTGGCGGGTGCTGCTTTCGCGTGGATCACGAGGCTCATTGTGCCGGGGCAGGCACAGGGGTTATCGGTGGGTCCGACCTGCACGGCCCGCGCGTGGTCGCCAGGAGCGCTCGAATTCTCGTGCGGACTCCGACGCCTCCGACCTACAGTTCACCCATGGTGAGCAGCGCGAGCGGGTACCAACCCCGCCCCCTCAGGCGGGAGTTGTCCTGAGACGAGGTATCCATGGCGTTCCGACGCTTCTACCGCCGCACCTTCCTGAACCGCCGCGGCCACCACGCCGGCGCGTACGCGCTGGCCGACATCACCACCGAACCGGGATACACCGACGACGACCAGGCCAAGCGCGTCAGCGCACGCCTGACCATCGCTGACTGCGGCCGCGTCGTCACGCTCGACCTCGACGCCGACACCCCGGCCGAGGCACGCAACGCCCTGCACAAGGCCCGCTTGCTGCGCGACATCCTCGACCAGTCCGTCGCCGCCCTCGAACGCGCCGTCGACGACGCCGGCCTGTCCGGCGATCGGAAGGGGTGAGCAAGGCTCCCTGACGATCGGGCGATGAGGAATCCGCGGCGCCAAGAGCGGAAATCGTCCACTACGCTCCGAGCCGTGACCGTCTACCGGATCCGACAGGACCTCGCCGTTCTCCTTGTTCTGCCGATCCCGATTCTCACGGCCGCAATCTCGCTGGTGCTGATCACGACGCAGCAGCCGGTCCTCGTCGCGCTGGCCGTCGTCTACATCGCCGTGTCCATGGTGCTGGCGATCCGGATGTACCGGCGGGTACGTAATAGGACGCTCACCGTCTCGGAGTCCGGCGTGACGGTCCAGCGCGACGCTTACAGGATCGAGGCACCCTGGTCCGAGGTGGTGGGGATCGATCGCAAGCGTCACCAGGGCCTTCTCGCTGACGAACTCGTGCTCGCCAACCCCGTCGTCACCTTCGTCGACGCGGCGGGCAAGCCGACTCGCGTCCCCAAGGCCGCCGCCGGGCACCCGGCCCTGCAGCGGATCCAGGTCAGCTTCTACGACAAGAACTGGCGCGAGGGGCCGATCGGCGATCGTCTGAGGGCTCTGCTGCAGCCGTCGTCGTAGAAGCGTGGTGTCCGGCGCTCGGAAGGGGTGAACACACCCGCCTCGCCGAGAAACCCGCGCCGTACCGCTCTTACGATCGAGATGTCAGGATTTCGCGGCAACAAAAGAGAGCCGCGGGCGACGCTCGACGAGGAGCGATCATGTCCGATGAGACCCACACGGAGACCGACCCGCTCACCCGGCTGAGAGATATCACCTCGGCCCGCGCCGACGACGATGTGCTCGACCAGCTCACCACGGCCGGACTGGTCGACCTGGGGGAGGGTCGTCCCGTGCGCGACGTCCTCTACGAGGCCGAACGCGACGGCACGAACCTGGCCGCGATCTTCGTCGAAGAGGAGGACGAGGACGCCACCGCCCTCGACATCACACCGATCGGGCAGCTCAACCCACGCCAGTCCCGCCGCAGGCTCTCGGCGGGACGGGTGCTCGGCATGTACGTCCAGGACTGCCTGATCAACACGGAGGCTGAGCCCGCCTACCACCGCCTGCCGAGCTTCTCCTCGCACAACCCGTACCACATCGTCTATCTCTTCAAGTTCCCGCCGAACCAGGCGCGCACCGTCAACGTGACCCTCCAGGTCTTCTCGGCGGGCACGGTGCGCATCTCGGGCACGAACAGCCCCGCCGTGCTCACCGTGGGGCAGAGCTCCATCCCGCTCACGGTGCCGATCGGCGTCAGGACGACGAACGAGGGCTTCGCGAGCGTCTTCATCCAGCGCAACGGTGAGGTCGGGTTCGACTGGTTCTCTGCCGTCGTCTTCTGAGGTCGGCTTCGGGTAGTGCGCTGACGGTCTACGTTCGCCACCATGGCGACCGCTCCCGACGAACAACCCCAGGACATCGGCTCGGCGGAGTACACACACGCCGTCCCGCGCAAGCGGCTGGCGGCGACCGTGGTGTTCACCGATCGCACCGGCCGCGTGCTCCTGTGCGAGCCGACGTACAAGCAGGTCTGGGAGGCCCCGGGCGGCGCCGTCGAACACGACGAGTCGCCCCGGGCCGCCGCCGCGCGCGAAGTCCGCGAGGAGCTCGGCCTGGGCATCGAGCCTGGGCGCCTCGTCGCCGTCGACCACGTTCCGGCGGTCGACGGGCGCACCGAGGCTTTGGTCCTCGTGTACGACGGCGGCCGGCTGACCGAGCAGCAGACCGCGGTGATCCGGCTCGCCGGCGACGAGCTGCTGTCCTGGGCGTGGTGCACCGTCGACGAGGCGCGCGAGCGGATGCGCCCGCTCGTCGCGCGCCGGATCGCCGCGGCCCTGAACGCGATCGCTGAGGGCGGTGTGGCCGAGCTGGAGAACGGCTACCCGGTCGCGGTGCGGCCCGCCGACCGCGGCTGACCCGCACTGGGGCCGGGTCCCGCGAGGACCGAGGGCGCCGCGAAATTGAGATGGTGCCCCGGTCTACGTTCCGGCAGGCTGCACTGGCATGACCCGCGTGCGCCCCACCTGGCCCGACCTGCCTGCCTCGATCCGGACGGCGATCGAGGATCGCCTGGGCGCGAAGGTCACCTCCTGGGTCTCGCACGACGGCGGATACTCGCCCGGCCTGGCCAGCGTGCTCACCACCGAGCACGGCCCGGTCTTCGTCAAGACCGCCGCGCCCGGCCAGACCGAGGCGCTGCGGCTGCACCGCAAGGAGGCGGCCAAGGCCGCCAGCCTGCCCGTGGGCGTGCCTTCGCCCGCTTTCCTGTGGTCGCTCGACGTGTCGGACGGCGATGGGGTCGCCGACGCCGTTCGGTCGGACGGCGGGGAGACCGCCGTCGGGCCCGATGCCACGGCCGGCCCGGACGCGCCCGCCGACGAGCAGTGGGCCGTCCTCGCCTTCGAGCCCGTGGACGGGCGCGCAGTGCGCACCGAGCCGTGGGACCTGGACGACGTCGACCTGTTGGCCCGCCTCGCCCTCGAGATCGGTGAGCATCCGGCGCCCGACGGCGATGTGTTCCACGACTCCGCCGACCACGCCCGGCCGCAGGCACAGCTCCTGGCCGACGAGCGCCCGCAGGGGCTGGCGACCTACGACCCCTGGTTCGTCGAGCACCTGGACCTGGTCGCGCAGGTCGCCGCCCCCGAGCGGCGGGCCGAGGCGTTCGCCGGCGACCGGCTGGTGCACGCCGACTTCCGGGCGGACAACGTGCTGATCCTCGGCCCGGACGAACAGCGGCGAGGGGTGGTGGTCGACTGGCCGCACGCGGCACGGGGCGCCGCGTTCATCGACGTCGTCGGGATGCTGCCGGCCATGCACGCGCTGGGCGGACCGGCGCCCTCGGAGGTGCTGGAGCGGACCCCGCTTCCGGCCGGAACCGACCCCGAGGCCGTGGTGACCCAGGTCGCGGTGCTGGCCGCGTACTTCGTGCACGGGTCGCTGCAGGAGCCGCCGCCCGGCATCCCGCACCTGCGCCAGTTCCAGCGGGTGCAGGCCGAGGCCAGCATCGCCTGGCTGCGGGAGCTGATGCGGGCGGGCTGAGTGTCAGTGGGTCCGCGTACCTTCCTCGCCATGGGTACATGGAGCACCGAGATCCTCGGCAACGACAGTGCGATGGACGCGCTGGGCGACCTCGCGGCCGGCGAGTTCTCGTTCACGGAGCTGGCCGAGGATCTGAAGGACGACTACATCGACAGCAGCGCCGGGGACGCCGTGCTGGCGCTCATCGAGGTGGCGCTGGCAGTGCGCGGGTTGCGCGAGCTTCCGGAGGATGACGTCGTTGACGCGGCCCGCATCGTGCTCGACGACGATCGTGCCGCCTGGCTGTTGGCCCAGTCGGACCGGGTGCTCAGCCTTGACTCGGAGGTGTTCCAGCTCTGGCAGGAAACCAGCGAGCGGTCGTTCCGCGAGTGGCTCGGCAACGCGGAGGCTGCGGTCGCCGATCTTCGGCGGGCACTGGAGGCTTCGGCGGGCGTCGAGACCCTGGAGAGCGCCCATGACCGCTGATCGTTTTGACCTCGTTTCGGAGATCACTCAAGGGAGGCTGGATCGGTCTGCGGCCTGGCGATTCGTGGCTCGGTTCGCCGAGCACTGGCTGAGGGAGCCGCTCCACGTGACGTCGGGTGTGCCCATGGAGCGGATCGAGGCGTTCGAGGCCGAACTCGGTGTGCGGCTGCCGCCAGCGGTGCGGGAGTTCTACGGGCTTGCCGGACAACGTCACGACCTGTTCAGCAACCAGGACATCCTGCTGTCCGTCGACCAGCGCCAGATGTACGTCGACGAGGGCGCGCTGATCGTCCGGCATGAGAATCAGGGTGTGTGCCGGTGGGGGATCCTCCTGGATCACCTGGATCAGGACGACCCGCCCGTCGTCGTGCTTGCCGAGGTCGCGGACACGTCCCAGCGGCGTTGGGAGCCGTGGTCCGACACGCTCTCGGCCGTGGTGATCCAGTGGTTGATCTACGAGTCATGCATGCGCCCTGAGACCGGTGACCTGGCGACCGAGCTCGCCGATCCGGACGGACTAGCCGACATCACGGCTCGCGGTGAGGTGCTGGAGATCGTGCCGTTTCCCACGGGACAGGCCAGTGCCCAGACCGGGGCACTGTGGCGGCTGGTCGACGACGTCGTCGTGCTGGCCGATGAGAGCACCATCCTGATCAGCGCGCGAACCTCGCAGAACGCCGAGGCGTTCCGGAAGCGCTACCCGGCAGACTGGCTGGACGACGACGCGGCGGAGCCTGGTGATGAGGCCGACCCTGACGACGAGGACCTCGGACCGAAGCACCCCGCCTTCGCCGCGCACTTTCGCGACCCGATCTACGACGACCAGGGCGACGACTTCGCTCCGTTCGGCAACAACGAGGGGTGGGACACGGTCGTCGAGGCGGCAAAGCGGATCGACGAGCTGGACGGCAGCACCACCCTGGCGCAGATCGACCCCGAGTGGTTCGAGGACGAGGCTGCCGTCGTGGCGGGCCTCCACGACGACGACGTAGACATGGTCGACTTCACCATCGGCGCGGGATTCGCGTTGCTGCGCCTGACCGGCCAGATCGACGACGTCGGCCGCGGCTGGGTACTGCAGGCGCTGGACGCTCGCGACCGGGTCTACGGACCGCAGCCCCAGACCGAGCGGATGCGGGCCGACCTGCTGTCCTTCCGCCCAGGCTGAGATCCGACGTCAGGTGCCCGGCTGCCCGGACGAGCGTCGCGGGCGCCGGGCCTCACTGCGGGTCGAGACCGAAGTGCTTCCGCACGGTCGGGTCCTTCTCGATGATCAGGTCGACGACGTCCCAGAACCGCGGAAGCCACTCGTGCTGCAGCGCCTCCTCACGGGAGAGCTGAGCTCCCCGGAGGGCGTTCGAGCAGTCACCGGGAGGAGTCGCGACAGAGCACGCGTAGCCGTGGCCCTCGATGAAGCCGTACCGGCAGCTGAAGGTGACGCGGTCACCGACCACCGTGGTCGGGCTGTCGGGGTCGAACTGGTCGTCGAGGATCACGTCGATGTACGCCTCGTGCTCCCCGCCGTGGTGCACTCAGTCGGCGTAGAAGATCGCGAAGGCCCCGGCCACCTCGTGGTTGACGAAGTCCGTGACCCGCTCGTGCAGGCTTCCGCAGTCACAGGTGTAGGTCGCGACGTCGTGGTCGGGGTCCAGGAGCAGGCTCACGGTGAGCACCGTACCGGGCCACCCCACCAGGACGACGTCACGCGTCCTCCCTCAGGCCCGCGACGAAGGCGACACGGCTGCTGCGCCAGTTCGATGGCCAGACCTGGGGAAGCAGATCGAGGAGCCTGCTTCGCTGTGACTCGGTGGGAAGCGCGAACTGAGGAATGGTCATGTTGCGGCCGAGCGCGGCGAGGTCCGGGTCGTCGTCGAGCATGATCTCAAGGTCGGCGATCGTCTCGTCCCAGCCGCTGCGGCCGCGCTTGAGCCACCACGCCCGGCGTCGGAGCTCGGGTGCGGCCGAAGTCGTCAGCGCCCACAGGTCGTCGTCGGACCAGGCGGAGGGCACCTCAAGGAGCGCCTCCGACGCGAGTCTCGCGACGCGCGCAGTGCCGGTGCGCAGGGTCCGGAGCAGCAAGGTCACGTCGCTTGCCCGCGTGTCATCCGTGATCAGGCGCAGGCCGGCCTTCTGCAGCGGCGGCTCGGCGCTGCGGACCAGGTCGAGCGCGATCGCGTGGTCGACGCTTCCCCCGGCCTCGACCAGGCCGCGATACGCGCGGGCGCGCACTCTGGCTGGTCCGGGCGCCTTTGTGGCTGACTGGTAAGCCGCGCGCGTATCCCTACCCTGCTCCTCCCACCGTTGCCGCGCCCACATGCGCACCAGCTCTCCGGGTCGACCAGCAGGCGTTCGAGGTCGGCCGGGTCGAGCAGGTCGGCAGACAACCGGACAAGCCCCAGGACACGGCTGTGGGGAGACCGGTCGTGCAGGAGGGCGCTTGCGATGACGTCGGGTGCCGCGGTGTCGGCGATGAGGCGAGCGAGAAGGCTCTGCACCAGGCGGTCGGGCTCGTGAAGCAGCGCGGCGGCGGCGTCGTTGGTCGCCAGCAGCCCATTGGTGAGGCTGTGCTGGAACGCGGCGCGGCGCACCTCCCGGCTGGTCGACAGGCGTAGCCGCGACCACAGCGCAGCCTCCCCGTGCACAGCGGACAGCGCGTGCAGGTAGAGGGGCAGAACCTCGGCGCCGCGTACCCGTCCCTCGATGAGCTGCAGCACGGGCATGATGTGGTCCGCCTGTGCGAGCGACGTCCTGCCGAGCAGCGCCTTGACGGCAGCCTCTCGCACGGGTCGCACGTGGTCGCTCAGGCGGACGGCGAGCATCCGGTCGGCCAGTACGGCGTCCGACCCCGACAGAAGGTGGACCGCGGCCTCGCGCACGTGGCCGTCGCCGTGCATGCTCGCCAGCGCCGCGCCGACAGGCCCGGATCGACGGAGTGCGCCGGGGTTCCACGTCGATGACGGCCCGAGGGTGTTCCCGTACCGCCAGCTTCGCGCTGCCTGATCGACCTGGAGGAGCTCACGCGCTGAGATCGACGACAGCCAGTCCTCCAGCGCTGTCGTCGATATGGCACCGCGAGAATGGACGGCGGCCAGCCCGTCGGCCAGGCGGTCCGTGATCTCAGAGGTGGCAAGCACGCCGTCATGATGTCAGCGGCCAGAAGGGACGCACGAACGAAATACCGGTCCCGTCACGGCCGCGCCGCCTCCCGCGGCAGCACCCGCGCGACCAGCACCAGCCCCACGCACGCGACCAGCGCCACGACCGACGTGACGATCCACGGCAGTCCGGGGTCCACTCCGAAGGTGGTGGCGAAGACGCCCGGGGCCGCGATGTTGGCGAGCGCGAAGCTGTACTGGAACCACGACAGGTAGGTGCTGCGCTGGCCGGGCGGCGCGGCGTCGGCGGCATAGGCGATCGAGCGCGGGCCGTGCAGCAGTTCGGCGACCGAGTAGACCAGCACCGACAGCGCCAGGCCGGGGACGATCAGGCTCGCGGGCGCGAGGCCGAGCGCCGCCGTGCACATGCCCCACACGGACCAGATGATCCCCGCGATCACCATCACCGTCACGCGCGACCGGCGGCGCGTGAGCCGGACCGCGAAGGCCTGGCCCAGCGCGTTGAGGATCGTGTTGATCGCGAGCAGCGGTCCGACGACGGCCGCCGACGCCGCCAGCCCGTCGACCACGTACACGCCGAGGCCCGAGCCCAGGATCGTGCTGCAGAACGCGAACAGCGAGGCCACGCCGATGAGGCCGAGGTACGGCAGCGTCGGGATGCGGTGGGCGCGGACCGGGGCGGCGGCGTCCGCGGCATGGGTGTGCCGGGCTGAGCGGTCGCCCAGGAGCAGCACCGCGGACACCACGAAGCAGACCGCGTTGGTGCCGATCGCCAGCAGGTACGGCAGGTCGCCCGGGATGAGCAGCAGGGCGCCCGCCGTCAGCGCGCCGAGCGCGTAGCCCGTGGCCTGCACCATGTTGGTGAACGCGAACCAGCGGTCCTTGTCCTCGGTGGGGCCGGAGTCCGAGGCGTCCGCGATGACGGCGAAGACCGACGACCAGAACGCCCGCTGCCCGATCGCGGCCACGAGGGTGCAGGCGGCGACGGCCGGCAGGTCGCGGGCGATCAGCAGCCCGCCGAGCCCTGCGGCCTGGAGCACCTGCGCGGCGATCAGGATGTTGCGGCCGCCCAGCCGGGGCACGATCTGGCCGACCAGCGCGGGCACGACGAGCGCGACCGCGAAGGTCGCCGAGAGGGTGAGCCCCGCCTGCTGGAGGGGGATGTCGGCGACGCGGGTCAGGAAGAGCAGGAGCAGCGGGCCGCTGATGCCGGTGCCGATCGAGTCCACGCCGAGGGCGACCGCGAGGGGGATGTGACGGCGAAGCTCGGGCAGGTCGAACACGGTGCGGGCCTCCAGACGGGTTCGGGCGGCGGCCCTGGGCGGGCCGATATCCAGGGTGGGGCGGGACTCAGGCTCTGCTCCGCGGCAGGACCGCCCTCCGGTCCTGACGGCGCAGCAGCACCGCCGACGTCGTCCCGACGAGCGCCGTCGCGGTCAGCACGCCGGCGATCGGGGCGGCGTCGTGCAGGCCGATCAGGCCCGCGACCGGGGCGATGAGCCCCGCCGCGGCGAAGGTGCCGAAGCCGTAGAGGGAGGTCGCGGTGCCGGCCTGCGCGGACTGGTCGCGCAGCGCGCGGGCCGCGGCGCCCGCGAAACAGCCGCCGCAGCCGGCGACGAACACCCACAGACAGGGGAGCAAGCCCGGCAGTCCGGCCCCGGCGCGCTCCAGGGGGACGATCGCGAGCGCCGCGACGGCGGTCAGCGCCGCGAAGCCGATCAGCACGGGCGCGTTCGGACGGCGCCGCTGCAGCGACGCGCTGACCTGCACCCCGACCACGAGGCCGAGCGAGTTGGCCAGGAACACGGCCGCGAACTGGCCGGCGGTCAGTCCGTGCACGTCCTGGAGCAGGATCGGCGACGCGGCGACGTAGGCGTAGACGCCGGCGTAGGTCATCGCGCCGAGCAGCGTCGCGGTGCGGAAGCCGGGGTCGCGGAGCACGGCGCGGAGTCGGGCGCGGGTGCCGCGGTCGGCCGAGCCGCTCCGGTCGGCGGAGCCGCCCTGCATCGCCGAGCCGTTCCGACCAACCGAGTCGCCCCGACCGGCCAAGCCGTTCCGCTCCGCCGAGCCGTCACCGTCCGCCCGAACACCCCGACCCACCGCATGCGTCTCCGGCACCACCACCGTCGTCACCACGAGCACCACCGCCGAGAACACCCCGAGCACCCCGAAGATCCCGCGCCAGCCCACCAGCGGCAGCAGCGCCGCGCCCGCGACCGGCGCGAGCAGCGGCACCGTCGTCGTGATCAGGGTGATGCGCGAGACCAGGCGCACGAGCCCGGGGCCGTCGCTGACGTCCCGCGCGATCGCGAGGACGAGCACCGAGCTGCCCGCGGCCGCGACACCCTGGGCGACGCGCAGCGCGGCGAGAGCCTCCAACGACGGCGCCGCGGCGCACAACAGCGTGACCACCACGTGCAGGGCGGAGGCGAGCAGGAGCGGCCGGCGTCGTCCGACCCGGTCGCTCCACGCACCCGTGACCAGGTTGCCGAGCGCGAGGCCCACGGTCATGCCGGCGAGCGTGAGCTGCACGGCGCCGTCGTCCGCGCCGAACTGGCGCTGGAGAACGGGGAACGCGGGGAGGTAGAGGTCGATCGAGAGCGGCCCGAGCGTCGTGAGCAGCCCGAGCGCCACGATCAGCAGTCCTGTGCGCCGCATCGTCGCCGCGTTCGTCATCGTGCCCCCTGCACATCGTTGTACACCACCGTCAGCGGTTTGCCGGTGTCATGGTTGCCTACGGCACCGACACCGGTCAAGCCATTACGCTGGTGTCATGCAGCTCGAGGAGAACGGCTTCGACACGTGGGCGCCGGCGTCGCCCGGGCTCGTGCGCGACTTCGTGAACAGCTACGAGCCGCAGGAGGACGCCGAGAGCCTCGACAGCGCGACCGCCCTGCGCGACTGGTTCGCCGTGCGCGGTCTCGTCCCGGCGAGCGCCCGCATGACGGCGGACGACGTCGCCGCCGCGCACCGGATCCGCGAGGGGCTGCGCGCGGTGCTGCTCGGCCACGCCGGGCACGAGGCGGACGACGACGGCGCGGCCCGTCGCGCGCTCGACGCCGAGCTCGCGCGCCTCCCGCTGCGCGTCTCGTTCGACGCCGACGGCGGGCTGCTGCTCACCTCCCCGGGCAGCGCGTTCGAGCGGGGGATCGCCGGCGTGCTCGACGCCGTCCGCCGCAGCGAGGCCGCCGGCGAATGGGAACGGCTCAAGGTCTGCGCGCGCGACACCTGCCGGTGGGCGTTCTACGACGCCTCCCGCAACCACGCGCGGCGCTGGTGCTCCATGGCGGGCTGTGGCAACTACATCAAGATGCGGCGGCGGTCGGCGGACCGGGCGCAGGCGTAACGCGGGTTCTGCCAGGATTCTCCCCGTGACCAGTTACTTCGCCCGGTACCAGGTCGGGGAGCACGACGACGTGTGGCGCGACCTGCGCGCCCTGGGCCTGACGGCGTTCGACGAGCCGCACCGAGAGGACGCCCAGGCCGTGGCCCGCGAGATGGCGGCGCGGGCGCGCCGGAACGTGGAGACGATCGTCGACCGGCTCCAGGCCGACGGGTTCGTCGCCGCCGAGAACGACGACGAGGCCACGCCTCGTCCGGCACACTTCCCGCCCTCGCACGGTGCCGCCGACCTCGCCGACTGGCTGGAGGAGACGTTCGCGCCGTTCCCGATGACGGTGTCGGCGTGGATCCGCGGGGTCGGGGACGTCTGGCTCGTCGGCGAGCACCCGCGGTGGCCGGCGAGCGTGCTCGCCGACCCGCTCGTGGTCGAGTTCGAGCACAGCTTCTACGGCGGCGGTTCCCGCGAGTACTACGCGGACGAGTGGCAGAACTGGCAGGACGACGCCGACGCGGACGACGACGCCCAGCCGTTCCAGCTCGACTTCGCCCCGGATGCCCTGCACAAGGCCAACATCAGCGGCGACGGGCCGTACGGGATCCAGCTCCCGGGGGTCGGCGTGGACGGGCTGGTCGGCCCGACGCTCTGGTTCGTCGACGACCTCAACACCGCCTTCGCGGCCGGCGGATTCCCCGAGGCCCTGTACGAGGAGGGCTATGCCGACCCGCCCGCGGGGCTGCGCGAGGGCCTGGCCCGGGATCTGCTCCGTCTCTGACCGGCGCCGGATCGCGCGTCAGAAGAGCGCGTCCTGCTCCGGCCCCGGACCCGAACCGCTCGGCGCGCTGACGGCGGAGGCGCTCGCCGTCCCCGGCACCGCCGGATCGGCGTGGGTCAGGTCCCAGCCCTCCAGCAGGCCGGTGTCGACCAGCAGCAGACCGCCCGCCGTCGCGAGCCCCGCTGTCACGAGCCCCGGCGCCGCGACACCCGGCGCGCTCAGGTACACGTCCCGCCCGATCCGGCAGACCACCTCGCCCGTCACCGTCGTCCCCGGCCGCAGCGGGTCGAGCTGCCGTGCGGGCGCGAGGCCTCCCTCGGGCAGCCCGTAGGTAGAGGTATGGTCCAGCGCCGACGTCGGCGCCCACGTCTGCCCGGGCGGCCAGTCCAGTCCGGCCGCCCGCCGGACGACGGCGGCCAGCTCGGCCGCGCGCGACGTAGTCGTCCCCGGCGCCCACCGCGCCGCCCGCTTGCGGGCGGTGTGCACCTGCTGCGGCAGGCCGAGCGCCGCGGTGAGCAGGGCCTCGCACCGCCGGGCCGAGACGAGCGTGCCCGCCGAGAGGAACAGCGACGACAGCGCGCCCTGCTCCAGGAGGCGGGCCGGCCCGCGGGTCGAGGCGGTGATGCCCGCCTTGATCACGCTCCCGTGGTGGGCGAGGTAGACGCGGAAGTCCCGTGGGTCGTCCAGCGCGGTGTCGGTCGCGACGGACCGGGTGCGGGCGATCGCGGCGCACGACTCGCACTGGCCCGACTTCGCCGCGGCGTCGATCCGCGCCCCCGCGACGCACGGCACGCGGCGTCCGTCCCACCACAGCCCGAGGCACCGCCGGTCGGCGCCGACCCGCAGCCCGAGCCGCGCCCCGACGTCCAGCGCGCTGCGCCGCGTCGCGCCGCCGGGGGAGAGCCACTCCAGCGCCGCACCGCCGTCGGCCCAGGTCAGGCCGGTCGGCCGCCAGGCGGGCGGGATGGCGCTCGGCGGGGTGCGTGCGTCGGACACGGCACGACTCTAGAGCCAACCGACAAGCCGATTGCCGACTCCCGGTACACGATGGATTTCTCGGGACGGCCGGAGGGAGTCGATGATGACGACGATCGTCGTGCTGGGCGGCACCGGCACCATCGGCACCCAGGTGGTCCGGCTCCTGCGGGCGCGGGGCGACGACGTGCGGGTCGTGTCGCGCGCCAGCGGCGTCGACCTGGTCACGGGGCAGGGCCTGAGCGCGGCGCTGGACGGCGCCCAGGTGGTGGTCGACACCGCCAAGCCCGGCTCGCTCGACCCCGCCCGCATCGGCGAGTTCTTCGACCGGGCCGGGGAGAACGTCACGCGGTACGAGGGCGAGGCGGGCGTGCGGCACCACGTCATGCTGTCCATCGTCGGATCGGACCGGGCGCCCGACGTCCCGTTCTACGCGGCCAAGGTGCGGCTGGAGGACGCCGTCCGCGGCGGCTACGCGCACTGCACCATCCTGCACGCGACCCAGTTCTTCGAGTTCGCCCCGGCCATCGCCCGCGCCTCGACGGCACCGGAGGGCGGGCCCGCCCTGATCGCCCCGCTGCTGGTGCAGCCGGTCGCGGGGTCGGACGTCGCCGCCGAGCTCGTCCGGCTCGTGAGCGCGCCACCGGGCATGACCGACCTCGACCTGGCAGGCCCCGACCAGTACGAGCTCGACACCTTCGTGCGCGTGGCGCTGTCCCGGCTGGGCGCGTCCCACGCCGTCGTCCGCGACCCGGACGCGACCTACTTCGGCGGCGTGGTCGACCGCCGCGCGCTCCTGCCCGGCCCCGGCGCCCGGATCGCGCCGACGGCACTGCGGGACTGGCCGGCCGGGGCCGAGCGCCCCGCCCACCTGGCCGCCCACGGCTGAGGCCGGCCGGTCACCACTCGCCGCCCAGCGGGTGGTCGTCGTCGGCGAAGATGCCCGCGAGCGCCCCCTCGCGCTCCGGCACGGGCGGCGCGACGCCGTCGCGCTCGGTCGCGCGGCGCACCGCGTCGTCCTGCGGGTGGAAGCCGATCGCGTGCCCGGGGCCGAGCGGGAACCAGCCCGGCGCGTTGTCGGAGACGCCCCAGACGATGTGGTGCCCGGGCCGGTCGAGGGCGGCGACGGCCTCGACCAGGCGGGCGGCGTCGGCGGGGGAGAGCCACTCCGCGACCGACCGGCCCTCGCGGACGTCGTCGCTGAACGCGCAGATCCGTGCGCTGACGACCGTCATGCCGAACCGGTCGGCGTAGACGCTGCCCAGCGCCTCGCCGGCCGCCTTGCTCACGCCGTAGAACGTGTCGGGCCGCGGGACGAGGACATCGGCGGCGCCGGCCTCGTCGGGCGTTGCGTAGCCGACGACGTGGATGGTGCTCGCGAGCAGCACGCGCGGCACGCCCGCGCGGTGCGCGGCGTCGAGCACCTTCTGGGTGCCGTCGATGTTCACGGCGAGGATCTCGGGCCACGGCCGCTCCCAGGGGTGGGCCGCGAGGTGCACCACGAGGTCGGCGCCGCGGACGGCGTCGTCCAGGGTGGCCGGGTCCGTGATGTCGCCCGCGAACCACACGTCGCGCTCGTCGCGCTCGGCGGGGACGGCCCGGTCCAGCAGGCGCAGCTCCCGGCCGCGACGCCGCAGGATCGGGGTGACCGCGCGGCCGATCCGGCCGGCCGCTCCGGTGATCGCGACCACCTGTGGTGCGTCGTTCGACATGCTCGGGCTCCCTCGTCCGGTCGGCGTTCTGACGAGAGGGTAGGGGATTTCACGGCGGACGACCGCGCCGACCTGCGGTGACACGCGCGAGCGGCCCCGGACCGGTTCGCGGACGGCGCGGGGCCGGCACGAGTCCGGCACGTGGACGGCGCGAGAGAATGGCCGCATGAGCACCTCGCGCCGCGCCGCGCACCCGGATCCCGAGAGCCGCGTCGCCCACCTCACCCCCGAGGAGCGGGAGGATTTCGCCGAACGCCTGCGCGAGCGTGTCTACGTCACGTTCGCCTCGCTCGCCGTCATCCTCACGCTGCTGGCCCACGCGCACGGGCTCGGCGCCGGGACCGCGGCGGCGTCGCTGACCATCACCGCCGTCGGCACCGTGGCCGCCGCCTGGCTCGCCGAGCTCATCTCGCACCTCGCCGCGCACGGCGGGTTCCCCGACCGGCACCACCTCGCGGCCATGACCCGCACCAGCGGCGGCGCCCTCCTGACGCTCGTGATCCCGCTGCTCGCCCTCGCCGCCGCGGGCCTCGGCTGGTGGGAGGTCACCACCGCGCTGCGCGTCGGCGTCGGCGTGCTCATCGCCACCCTGGTGCTCATCGCCTGGCTCGGCATCCGCCGCACCAAGCTGCCCTGGCTCGCCCGCATCCTGGCGCTCGGCGTGCTCGCGGCGCTCGCGGTCGGCGTGGTGGGGCTCAAGCTGCTCGCGCACGGCTGAGGCGGTCCGGGCGGGGACGCCGGCGTCCCGCGGCGTCGGCGTGCGGCGTCGATACCTGCCGCCGGTGCCGGTGCCGGTGCCCGAGTCGATCACTTTCGGACATCTTGTTGACGTGAACATTTCGCGGGTGCCAGCCTGTTGCGCGGCGGTCCCGCAGGGCCCGCCGGAACGCAGGGTCGCGTTCCGCGAGGCCGGCGCCGTCCGTCCTCGTGCGTCCACAGACTTCGAGGATGAAGGAGACGGACATGGGACTTCGCCGCGCTCGGCGCACCAGCCCCTCCGCACCACCCGCTCGCCCAGCACTCGCCGTCGCGCTGGTCGCGGCGCTCGCCCTCCCGGCAGTGCCGGCTGTCGCAGCGACCGGCGACACAACGGCCGACGACACAGCGTCCGGCGACGCCGCGTACACCACCTACCCGCCCGTCCTCGACCCCGGCTCCGGCGCCGCGAACTACTTCACGCCGTCCTGGCTCGACACCGCCGGCAACCACATCCAGGCCCACGGCGGCCAGGTCGTGTCCGTCTCGGCGGAGGCGCTCGGCGTCGACGCCGGGTCCGTGGTCCAGGGTGAGGAGGCTGGCCAGACCGTCTACTACTGGTACGGCGAGGACCGCAGCAACGGCTACTACGGCAGCCCGGGCGTGCACGCGTACAAGTCGTACGACACGAGGAACTGGACGGACGAGGGCGTCGTCCTGCGCTCGGTGTCGGACGCCGCGGAGCTGGAGTCGGACTACTTCGACGCCCTCTACGACACGGTCGACGACGCCGGCGAGCCGCGCGCTGACCGCATCGCCGA
Organism: Promicromonospora sp. NPDC019610; assembly: GCF_044389365.1. Lineage (NCBI taxonomy): Bacteria > Bacillati > Actinomycetota > Actinomycetes > Micrococcales > Promicromonosporaceae > Promicromonospora > Promicromonospora sp. NPDC019610. The sequence goes on from NZ_JBIRXX010000004.1 coordinate 582,036, forward strand.
GGTGAACTACCACCTGAACACCAACGAGGCCGCCGACTACACGACGATCTTCGAGCGTCCCAAGGTGCTGTTCAACGAGCGGACGAACCAGTGGGTGCTGTGGTGGCACTCCGACGGGCAGACCACCGTGGGCGGCAGCATGTACGCGCGCTCGATGGCGGGCGTCGCGGTCTCGGACAGCCCCACCGGGCCGTTCAAGATGACGGGCGTGTACCGGATGCCGAACCGGACCAACTACCAGGCGTGCATCTCCGCCGCCGTGCCCGGGCAGGCGCGCGACATGACGGTGTTCCAGGACGACGACGGCACGGCGTACATCGTCTACTCCTCCGAGGAGAACCGCTCCCTCTACATCGCCGAGCTCGACGCGGACTACACGAACGTCACGCACACCACCGACGTCGACATGGCGGACGCCGGGCAGTACTCGGAGGACGGCCGTTTCCCGTACCTGTTCGCGGACGGTACCGCCGCCGCACCGGTGCGCGGCGAGGACTTCCAGATCGTCAAGGAGTGCGGCGTGCTGGAAGCACCCGCGCTCTTCCAGCACGGCGGCAAGTACTACACCGTGGCGTCGGGCGCGACGGGCTGGGCCCCGAACCCGCAGACCTATTACACGGCCGACAGCATCCTGGGTTCGTGGATCCGCGGCGTCGAGGCGGGCGACCCGCACGAGAACGTCGCCTACAACGCGATCCCCGAGGGCGGCGACGGCCTGCTGTCGGTCGGAGACACGCGCCGCACCACCTTCGGCTCGCAGTCGACCAACGTGCTCGACCTGGGCGGCGGCCGGTTCGTCTACATGGGCGACCGGTGGAACGCCGGGGCGGCGAACTCGAACTACGTGTGGCTCCCGGTCACGATCGGCGAGAACGGCCGCGCCGAGATGCGAAACCCCGCCACCGAGGACCCGGCGCGCTGGGGTGACGGCTGGGACGAGAGCTACTGGGACGACAAGGGCGCCGGCGCCGAGATCTGGCGCGTGGTCGAGGACGGCGTGCCCGACCAGGTCGCGCCCGGCGTGGACTTCGGCGCCACCCTGCCCGACGCCGTCCCGGTCGAGGTCGACGGCGTCACGACGGACGTCGCCGTGACCTGGAACGCGACGTCGTTCGACGAGCGGGGCACCCAGACGATCACGGGCACGCTCGCTGCGACCGACGGGTTCACCGCTGGTCGCACCTTCACGCGCACCGTCGACGTGCACGAGGACGGCGTCGCCAACCTCGCGCCCGGCGCGTCCGTCGCGGCGTCCAGCCGGGCGAACCTCGCCCCGACCGTGGTGGACGGCAACGTCAAGGGCAAGGGCTGGGACGACTGGACGTCGTCCGGCTACCCGCGCAACAGCTGGCTGTCCTTCACCTGGCCGCTCACGCAGGACCTGACCGAGGTGGTGGTGCACACCTACAAGGACGGTTCGGGCGCGACCTGGCCGTCGACGGTCGCGGCGGAGTACCTGGACGCGTCGGGCGCGTGGACGACGACGGACATCAGCGTCGACCTCGCGCAGGACGCGGCGTCGTCCGCCCCGGTCGCGACCCTCGATGTCTCGGATCTGCCGCGCACGAACGGCCTGCGCCTGCGGCTGACGACGGCGACGAACACGTGGCAGTCGATCTCGGAGGTGCAGGTCTGGGGCGCGGACGACGTCGAGGACCTCTGCCGCGCCGACGGAACCACCGTCTCGGCGAGCTTCCACCAGACGGAGTGGGAGACCATGCCGGCGGCCAACGCGTGCGACGGGAACGCGGCGACGTCGTGGTCCACGTGGTCGGGCAGCGCCGGCCGGGACGAGGTGACGTTCACGGTCGAGCCGGCGCAGCCGCGCGCCGTGGACCGGATCGGCTTCACGAGCACCGAGGGCACGATCGCGCACGTGGGCGTCGAGTACCGCGACGCCGCGGGCACCTGGCACCCGACCTCGGCCCAGGACGTGGTGCCGGGCGCGACCGGGACGCCGGTGTCGATCGAGTTCGAGCCGGTCTGGGCGTCGGCCGTACGGCTGACGTTTGCGACCCCTGGCTCGTACCTCAAGATCCCGGCGCTCGGGGTCGGGGCGCGCAGCACCGCCGTCGTGCCCGAGGTGGCGGCGCGGTGCGTGGGGCGGGACAAGGTCCAGCTCGTGACCACGGTGCGGAATCTCGGTGACCGGCAGGCGGACGTCGAGATCCGGACGCCGCTCGGCACGCGCGTGGTGCGCGACGTCGCGCCCGGGCGTACCGGGTCGGCCGTGGTCAGCACGAGGTCCACGGCGCTGGACGCGGGGAGCGTCACGGTCGCCACGAGGGACGAGCAGGGCCTGACGGCGGGCTACCCGGCGGCCGACTGCGCGTGACGGCCGGGGGCTGATGTCTCAAGCTGACGGCTATGGTGACGGCCGGCTGCCAACTCACCTTTGAGGCCCGGGTTTCTTCGCTTTCGGACGGTCGAAAGCGAAGAAAGTCGGGCCTCAAAGGTGATGACGACGCCGGGCAGGACGCCGGCCGCGCCGTGCGTCGACGTCAGCCCTCGACGTCAGCCCCCGACGTCAGCCCTCGAAGTCGACGTTGCCGCGGCAGGCGTCGCCAGGGCTGGGCACGGCGGACTTGAGCCCGTGGCTCACGTACTTGCCGTAGCTCTGGACCCGTCCGTCGGTGACGAAGTCGTCGTTGAACTCCGGCGGCTGGTTCTCCTGCGCGTCGGGCAGGTCACGGCCGGAGAACGCGCACGCCGAGCTGGCCTTGTGCGCGCCCGGGATCGGATCACCGTTGCCGTTGGTCTCGCCCGCCATGGCCGACATGGCGCCGCCGAGGGTCAGCCCCGCTGTGACGACGCACGTCAGGATGACACGCCTCATGTTCACCACCTCCTTGTGGTGAAGGGCGTCCGGGTAGGTCGGTCGGACCCGGTCCGCCCTCCGGACCTTCAACGTACGTCCGGGCAGCCGGCGCTACCGCCCGGCGCCGAGAGATCACCCGCGCCCGCGGACGTCGGCTCCCGCCGGTCAGGTCACCAGGCCCGTGCGGTAGGCGTAGACGACGGCCTGCACGCGGTCGCGCAGGTTGAGCTTGGCCAGGAGGCGCGACACGTAGGTCTTGACGGTCTCCTGGCTGATCACCAGGGTCGCGGCGATCTCGCTGTTGGACCGGCCGTCGGCGATCAGGCGCAGCACCTCCAGCTCGCGGGGCGTCAAGGCGGTGTCGGACGGCGCACGCTCGGTCGGCCGGATCCGGGCCGCGTACCGCCCGACGAGCTGCCGCGTCACCTCGGGGGCCAGCAGCGCGGCGCCGCTCGCGACCGTCCGGATACCCGCCAGGAGCTGGCCCGCCGGGGCGTCCTTGAGCAGGAACCCGCTGGCCCCCGCGCGCAGCGCCTCGTAGACGTACTCGTCGAGGTTGAACGTGGTCACCACGAGCACCTTGACCGGACGCTCCACGCCGGCGCCGGCGAGCAGCCGGGTCGCCTCGATGCCGTCGAGCACGGGCATCCGCACGTCCATCACGACGACGTCCGGCTCCAGCCGCCGGGCGAGGTCGACGGCGGCGCGGCCGTCCGCGCACTCGCCCACGACCTCCAGGTCGGGCTGGGCGTCGATGATCGTCGCGAAGCCGGTGCGGATCAGGGCCTGGTCGTCGCACACCAGGACGCGGACGGGCGGGTTCGCGGGAGCGCCCGTGGGCACCGCGCCCGCGCTCACGACCCGCCCCCCGCCGCCGAGTACGTGCGGGGCACGCGCGCCCGGACGACGAAGCCGCCGTCGTCCAGCCGCTGCGTACCGAACTCGCCGTCCAGGGCCTCGACACGCTCGCGCAGGCCGGCCAGGCCCCTGCCGCTGCCGGGGACGGCGGCCTCGGGCCGGTCGCTCGTACCCGGTCCGGCGGCAGATCCCGCGCCGCCTCCCGCCCCGGCACCCCGCCCCGCTGTGCTGACCTCCACGACGACGTCCCTCTCTGTATGCCGCACCGCGACCGTCGTCGGCGCGCCGTGCGCGTGCTTGAGCGCGTTCGTCAGGGCCTCCTGCACAACGCGGTAGGCGGTCAGCCCCGCGCTGTCGGCCGACCCGGCCGGCTCGCCGTCCTCCACCAGGTCTACGGGCTGCCCGGCCCGGCGCGTCTGCTCCACGAGCACCCCCACCTCCGCGGCGGACGGCGTCCGCGCGGCGCCGTCGTGCCCCGGATCGAGCAGGTCCAGGAGGTGCCGCAGGTCGGCGACGGCGCGCCGGCCCGTGTCGGTGACGGCGTCCAGGGTCTGCTCCAGGCGGTCGGGCGCCGCCGTCAGATACTTCGCCGCCTCGGTCTGCACCACCATCGCCGTCACGTGATGGGTCACCACGTCGTGCAGCTCGCGGGCGATGCGGGTGCGCTCCGCGGTCAGCGTGTCCTGTGCGACCCGGCGTCGGCGCTCGGCCTCGGCCGCCCGCGTGGAGCGCAGCCACGCCCCGATGCCCCACGCGAGGGCCATCGCCAGGTAGAACGTCACGAACTCGTCCACCCGCTCAGCCCCGGTCAGCCGGTCGAGCGCGACCGCGAGCCCCACGTAGCCGACGGTCAGGACGGCGGCGACCACGCGCCGTCGTCGGCCCAGGTGGGCGCCCGTGCTGACGAGCGCGATGCCGAGCGCGTTGCCCGCGAACGAGTGGTAGCCGAACACCTGGCCGGCGGCGAAGCCGGCCGCGACGAGCAGCATGGTGAGGGCAGGCCACCGTCGTCGGACGGCGAGGGGGAGGCACTCCAGGGCGATGACCAGCACCGCCCACCTGTCCAGGGGTCGGGCGAGCAGCTCGCCCACCTGGGTGCCGTAGTCGCGCAGCGCGGGCAGGAACGCCGCGCCGGCGAGCCCGAGGGCGAGCGGCAGGTCCCGGACCGTGACGTCCAGGCGGCGCCACCGGTCCGGGACCTGCCTCAGCTCGATCACCGGGGGAGCCTAGCGGCCACCTCGGCGCGGGCGGCGCGGCGGACCGGCACGATGCGGCCGCGCCGGTGGGCGACCACGAGGAAGATCGCGGCGGTGACCGCGCAGAACACCACGGAGTAGAGGCTGCCCTCGGGGCCGAACGCGCCGCCGGTGACCAGCACGTGGCCCTGCGTGGTGGCGTCGAGCAGGCCCTGCGGGGTGTCGTTGCCGGAGACCTCGGTGCTGAAGATCGCGCTGCCGGCGATGTTCCAACCGAGGTGCAGGCCGATGGGCAACCAGAGCTTGCGGGTGGCGACGTACGCGGCGGTGAGCATCCCGCCGGCCTCGATGGCGATCGCGACGGCGCCCCACAGGGTGGCGTTCGGGTTGAGCAGGTGCGCCAGGCCGAACAGCAGGCCGGTGATCGTCAGCGCGATCCACGTACCGGTCCAGCCCTCGACGATCCGGAACAGGACACCGCGCCACATCAGCTCCTCGGTCACGGCCGCGGCGGCCATGAACCCGACCAGCCCCAGGGCCCCGAGCGGCGAGCCGAGGCCGTGCACGGTGTAGCTGCCGAGGAAGGCGAGGTTGACGATGACGAGGCCGAACAGCCCGAGGCCGAGCAGCGTGCCCCAGGTCAGCGCGGGCGCCGCGCCCTTCAGGGCCACCTCGATGACCGGACGGCGCTCGGTCAGCCGCACCACCCACCGGTAGACCACGACGCCGACCACGGCCGTGGCGAGGCCGACGACGAGCGTCAGCCAGGGACTGTCCTGGACCGCCATGAGGCCTTGGCCGCCGAGGAACGAGACCGCCACGATCGCGATGAGCTGCCACACCAGACGCACGATGACTCCTTGGGAACGAGCCGCGGCCGGGCACCGCGGGGTACCCCGAACGCTATGAACTCCCAGGTCAGCAGTCGTCACCGCGGGGTGGACACTCGCGGGTAGCTCGCACGGGGGACAGACTGGGGCGGTGGCCAGCACCCTCGACCTGATCCGCACGGAGATCGTCGCCGACCCGTCCAACGCCTGGGCGGCCGAGCTCGGCTGGGAGCCGCTCTACTCGGTCTCGGAGGGCGCCCGGATCGTCCTGGTGGGCCAGGCCCCCGGCCGCAAGGCCCAGGAGAGCGGCAAGCCGTGGAACGACGCCAGCGGCGTGAAGCTGCGGTCCTGGCTCGGCGTGACCGACGAGCAGTTCTACGACCCGAACCTGTTCGCGATCCTCCCGATGGACTTCTACTACCCCGGCAAGGGGGCGTCCGGCGACCTTCCACCACGCAAAGATTTCGCAGGGCGGTGGCATCCGCGGATCCTCGCCGAGCTGCCGAGCCGCAGTCTCACCGTCCTGGTGGGCAGCTACGCCCAGAAGTACTACCTGGGCGGCCGGGCGAAGAAGAGCCTGACGGAGACCGTGCGGGCCTACCGGGAGTACCTGCCGGAGACCGTGCCGCTGGTGCACCCGTCGCCGCTCAACTTCCGCTGGCAGGCCAAGAACCCCTGGTTCGAGGCGGACGTCGTACCGGAGCTGCGGACGCTGGTGGCGGGGGCGCTCGCGGGGACGTGACGGCGGCATGACGCGTGCACGACCGTCAGGCCGCGTCCTCGGACGCTGGCACCGGGCCGGGCGGATCCGTGTCGTCGAACCCGCGGAGCGCCTCGTTCAGCAGGCGGGCCGACTTCGCGAGCTCCAGGATCTGCTCGCCCTTGGCCGTCGGCTGCCAGGTGCCCTCGCTGTAGGTCAGCACGTCGTCGTCGTACGCCTGGCGCGTGGCCATGAGGTGGTACTTGACCGTCGCGGAGTCGCGGTCGAGAGCGTTGGCTGCCGCTCCGTACGAGCCGCTCTCGTGGAGGGTGAGTACAGCTAGCAGGTTCTCGCTGGTGGCCCTTTTGGAGCTCCCCATCGTGGCGGTTCCTTCCCCCAACCCTCAGCTTCGCGGCATGGACTGACACCGTAAGCAGGTCGACGAGCGGACGTCAAAGTCCGACATATCCCGATATTCAGTTTCACCCGTAGGTTTTCTTCCTCTGTTCGCCCTGAGCGCGTGCTGGTTCGCTACCGGAGGTTTCTTGACCTCTGCCTGGAAGTGGTGGGGGCGCTGCTCAGGGGAGTTTCGATGGTGCGCAGGGCGACGGGTCCGGTGGCGGTTGCGACGACGATGCCCGGCTCGGGCGTGCGGTGGTGGGTGCGCGCGTCGACCGTGGCGGTGACCGCGGCGGCGCTGGTCGGCGTGTACCTGGTGCCGGCGGCACCTGCCCTCGCGGCGCCCGACGACGGGCTCTCCGAGGCGGATCGCGCGGCTGCGGCGGAGGCCGCGGCCCCGCCGTCCGACACCTCGCCCGACCAGGACCGGGACAAGAGCGGGAACTGGTTCACGGACCTGTTCGGCGGCGGTGACGACGAGCCCGAGGGCGACCCGATCCCCGCGGACGCCCCGCTCGCGACGCAGCAGCACCCGGTCGACGCGCCGATCGCGACGGCCGGTGAGCCGGGCGAGCGGGTTCGCGAGCTGACGGGCAAGCGCACGGTCAACACCCGCACGTTCCTGCTGGACGACGGCCAGCGCCAGGTCGAGCTCTCCGCGGAGCCGCTGTTCTACGAGACCGCACGCGACGGTCTGGCCGAGATCGACACGACCGTTGCCGCGACCGGCAAGGCCGTGGCGGGCGCGGAGGCCAAGGGTCTGTCCGCGAAGGCGGGCAAGGCCGCGACCTCGGACGGCTGGTCCCACGCGAGCGTGGCGAACACGGCACGCGCGTACTTCGGCCAGCGGCCGGACCGGGTGCTGCGGGTGGAGGACGCCGCGGGCCGCGGCGTGACCGTCGGGCTGCCCGACGCCGAGGGGGACGACCTGTCCTCCCCGCGGGTCGACGGTGACACGGTCACGCACCGGGACGTCGCGGCGCTGGGCGGTGCGGACCTGTCGTACGAGGTGCTGCCCGGTCGGGTCAAGGAGTCGATCGTCCTGGCCGAGGCCCCGAGTGGCGCCGACCCGGCCGAGTTCACGTTCACGCTGTCCGACCTGGGCGACCTGACCCCGCGGGTCGAGGACGACGGCTCGATCGGCTTCTATTCCGAGCTCGACCCCGAGCCGGTGGCGTCGATCCCCGCGGGCGTGATGTGGGACTCGCGCGAGGCCGAGACCACGCACGACGGCAAGCTGTCCGCTCCCGACGAGCAGGGCGCGGCCGTCTCGACGGACGTGGGCTACGAGCTGGAGCGTGCGCGCGGCGGTGCGGGCAAGGGCGCCTGGACCCTGACCGTGACGCCGGACCGGGAGTGGCTCACCGACGAGGCGCGGGTGTGGCCGGTGACGGTGGACCCGACGATCATCGTCTCGCCGACGGGTGCGTTCTCGAAGGACACGATGATCCTGTCGGAGGCGCCGACGACCAGCTACTACGCGTCGTCGCGGCTCTCGGTCGGTCGTACCGAGGGTGGGGTCGCGCGCTCGATGGTGCAGTTCCCGCCGCTGACGGGTACGAACGGTGTGGTACCGGTGGGTGCGAACGTCACGCACGCCGACCTGGAGCTGTACTTCGACCAGGCGCACACCGACTGGGCGACGCGCGTGCCGCTGGAGGTGCGTGAGGTCACCGCACCGTGGACGTCCTCCAGCACCACGTGGAACAGCGCGAACGGCCTGATGGGCGCGGTCGCAGGCACGCGCCGCACGCTGAACAACGTCTCGCCGTACGCGTCGGCGACGGGCAACTGGCCCGCCTCGGCGACGGGCGCGGACGGGTTCGGCGGCGACTACCAGTTCAACCGGGACACGGTCGCGGGCGACATCTTCACCTGGACCCCGGACCTGCCGGCCTCGGGGCTGTGGCAGGTGTGGCTGCACAACGTGACCGGTACCAACCGGTCCACGCAGGTGCCGGTGCGGATCACGCACGCCACCAGCAACCCGGTGCACACCTACACGGTCAACCAGCAGGCAGCGACCGGATGGAGCCAGGTCGCCGCGCACACCTTCGACGCCGGCACCAGCGGCAAGGTGGAGATCCTGGACACGCCGGCGACGTCGACGACCGCAGTGATCGCGGACGGCGTGCGGTTCATCAAGGACGCCACCGAGGTGCGGACCGCCGGCGAGATCGGCAAGTGGCACACCTATGACGTGAGCGGCACGGTCGGCGAGTGGGTCAAGACCCCCGCGCTCGACAACGGGTTCATGATCAAGGCGGCCGACGAGACGGCAGCGGGACCCGTGGGTGGTCCGCGCTACGAGGCGGGCGAGGACGTCTACGGCGGCGAGACCCGCAACATGCCGCGGCTGACGGTCACCTACGGCCAGCCCGGTGTGGTCATGGACATCCCGGACACCATCCACGCCACGGGCGCGGAGCTGTCCTGGTCGGCCTACAAGGACCCGTCGTCGTCCACCAGCGACAACCTGGTGGAGTACCAGGTGCACCGCTCGGTCTCGCAGACGTTCCAGCCGTCGGCCACCACGCTGGTGGCGCCGGTGGCCCCGGGGACGACGTCGTTCGTCGACACGACGGCGGTCCCGACCGCCGCCGACGCGACGGGCGAGGGCAAGCTGTACTACTACCAGGTCGCGGTGAAGCGTAAGGACGGCGCGATCGTGCCGTCCTCGACGCAGATCGTGCGCCTGCCCAAGGCCGGGCACACGACCAGGATCATCAAGGCCACGGGCGATACCTCGCTGGCGTCGGCGCAGCCGACGACCAACTGGGACTCGGTGCAGGACATCACCACGCAACGCTGGGACCTGGTCGGGAACGCGTCGGCGGTCTACGGCGACACGCGCACGGTCATGGAGTTCGAGGACTGGACGGTCCCGGACGGGGCGGTCGTCACGGACGCGCAGCTGCGGATGTGGCAGGAGACCACCGAGACCACCCGGACGAACCCGGACGGGTCGATGATCTACCCGACCCAGGGCGTGTACGAGCTGCGCCGCGCGACGGTCGACTTCGACGAGACGAAGGCGACCTGGAACGACCCGGACGGGACCGGTCCGGGCACCTGGACCGCGGGCGGCAGCTTCACGTCGACCGTGCAGTCCTCCGTCTCGAGTCTGGGCGAGGGCCCGTCGCGCCTGTCCTGGAACGCGAAGGCGGTGACGCAGGCGTTCGTGGACAACCCCACCTGGCACAAGTCGCTGCTGGTGAAGATGGCCGACGAGGCCGCGTCCCAGGACCGGTCCCTGTTCGCCTCGGGTGAGGCGGAGGCGAACAACGGTCTGGAGCGGTCGGGTCCGCTCCTGTCGGTCACCTATCTCTCGACGGCGCCGGAGGACACGTTCTACGCGCCGGACACCCCGGAGCGGATGACGCCGGGCACGACCTACCAGGTGCCGGTGACGGTCTCGAACACGACCCCGACCACCTGGGTCAAGGGCTCGCAGGCGCTGGTCGCGTCGTGGACGCTGCCGGACGGTTCCGTGGCGCCGGGCTCGACCTCGACGACGACGGCGCTGCCGCAGGACCTGTCGTCCGGGGAGGTCGCGGACATCACGGCGTCCGTCGTCGCACCGCCCGTCAGCGACGGGAACCTGCGCTCGGACTACTCGCTGTCGTGGGCGATCGCGAACACCGCTTCGGCGGCGCAGGCGAAGACCGCTCGCCAGGAGGCCGAGGCCGCGGGTGAGGACTCGGTCGAGGCCGCGGCGTCGGCCCGGGGCCTGGACACCGTGGCCACCGCGGACCTGGCCGAGCAGACCGAGGCCGGTGCGCTGGCCGCAGCCGGCATCGCGGCGCTGCCCGCAGGCCAGCTCAAGCAGAACGTCGCGGTCGAGGACCCGACGTCCGACCAGCTGGGCCTGGAGAGCTTCTACACCTACGCCGGGAAGAACACCGGCGCCGGGGCCACGGTGATGAACAACGTGGCGGCGGGCAACGCCGTCTGGTCGTACGACGCGTTCAGCAACCCGGGCCGCGGGCTGTCGACCTTCGCGCGGTTCTCCTACAACTCGCAGGACACCTCCGACACCGTCTCCGGCTTCGGCTGGTCGGCGCAGGTGTCCGGGCCGATCCGGCTCGGCGCCCCGCTCGAGTTCCACCCGAACAACTCGCCGCGCGAGGTCATGCTGCCTGACGGCGACGGCACGACCCACGTCTTCCGGCTGAACACCACCACGGGCCAGTGGGACGCGCCCGCGGGCGTCAACTACCGGCTGACGCAGACGGCCGGCGTGGACTGCCGCGCGTCCAACAAGGACCCGGACCCGGCGGCCTGGACGATGCTGCGCCCGGACGGCACGAAGTTCGTGTTCGGCTGCGACGGCTACCTGAACCAGGTGATCGACAAGAACGGCAACACGCAGCAGTTCACCTACGCCGAGCGCCAGTCGAACAACCAGCCCCGTAAGTTCCTGCAGTACGTCACCGACCCCACGGGCCGGCAGACGCTGACGGTGAACTACTGGACCAAGGGCCAGACCGGCTGGCAGTACGTGGACGAGGCCACCGGCAACCTGGTGGCCGGGTCGGGCGGGCTGAACAACTCCAAGATCTACGACCACGTGCGGTCGATCACCGATATCTCCGGCCGGAAGATCGAGTTCTACTACACCGGCAAGGGCCTCATGGGCCGGATGATCGACGGCGCGGGCGCCACCGACGCCTCGGGCGCGTCGATCGCCAAGACGTTCAAGTTCACCTACGACGCCGACCAGGGCAACAAGAACGCGAAGCTGACGCGGATCACCGACCCGCGGGGCAACGACACGGAGCTGTCGTACTTCTACCCGTCCGAGGGCGACGACCCGAAGGACCACTGGTCGGTGCAGACGATCACCGACCGCAACGACGGCGTGACGACGTTCGACTACGCCCCGCACACCACGGCCGGGTGGTGGAACTCGACCGTCACGGACGCCGAGGACCACGTCACGAAGTACGTGTCGGACGACTTCGGCCGCCCCCGGTCGGTGACGAACGCGAAGGACGAGACCGTCGACCTGACCTGGGACACGGACAACAACGTCCGCACGCTGACCGAGGCGAACGGCGCGGTGACCGCGTACTGCTACGACCCGAAGACCGGGTACCCGCTGTGGCAGCGCGACGCCGAGCAGAACGACGCCCGTGGCGGAGCTCCGGCCGCGTCCGAGTGCGTACCCGGCGAGACCGCGGAGCAGGCTCCGCCCGGTGCGCAGGTCATGGAGTACCGGACCTGGGACAGCGGATACGTGGCGCAGATCGCGAAGACGACCTCGCCCCAGGGCCGCAAGAACCAGTTCACATATGACACCAAGGGCAACCTGCTGACCGTCACGGACGGCAAGGGCATCGCGACGACGACGGTCGGCGACTACACGACGTCGTACACGTACGACACGTTCGGGCAGCTGCTGACGGCCAAGGACGCGAACGAGAACGTCACCGAGTACCGCGAGTACACCGACGTGGGCTACCCCGTGGTGACCGAGGACGCGCTGGGCAATGTCTCGCGGACCACGTACTCGAACGATGGGCGTGGCCTGGTCACGCAGGTCGAGGACCCGCTGGACGGGCTGGTCACGCAGGCGTACGACGCGTTCGGGCGGCCGCTCGCCTCGACGGTGCGTAAGTCGGCGGACGAGACGATCACGACGCCGGCGCCGGTGTACGACGCGAACGACAACGTGACCACCTCCACCGCGCCGAACGGGGCGGTGTCCACGGCGACGTACGACAAGACCGACCAGGTCACGTCGGCTTCCGCCCCGAAGTACACCACGGCCGGACTTGACCGCATCTCGAAGTATGAGTACGACACGGTCGGGAACGTCCTGAAGACGACCGAGCCCAAGGGCGTGGTCACGACCGGCGACGCGACGGACTATGTGACCTCATACGCGTACGACACGATCAACCAGCTCACCGCGGTGACCAACGCGGAGGGTGACCGGATCGAGTACGACTACGACGAGGTCGGCAACACGGTCGAGGTGCGCGACCCGATCAAGGTCGCATCAGCGGACATCGAGGACTACACGTCCAAGACCGAGTACGACCTGAACCACCGTCCGGTTGCAGCGGTGGACGCAGAGGGCAACCGGAGCACCACCGACTACGACGCCGATGGCCTGACTGTCTCGAGTACGGATGCGCTCGGGAACACCAGCTATGTCAGCTACGACGAGCGTGGCGCGGCCGTGGAGTCGAAGGCACCGCACTCCGGTTCCGGGGAGTCGACGGTGTACCGGACCACGAAGGTCGAGTACGACGAGGTCGGCAACCAGACCCGAGTCGTCACCCCGCGTGGTGTCGCGACGGCGAACGTCGAGGACTTTGCGTCGCGGACCCAGTACGACGAGCTGAACCGGCCTGTGCGCTCCTACCAGCCGTACGACCCCGCGGACAGCCGCTACGACGACCCGAACGTGTACACGGAGACCACCTATGACGCCGCAGGTCGGGTCGTGGCGACGTCACTGCCGCCGTCGGAAGGCCAGACGGTCCGCAACATCACTGAGGTGGAGTACTTCGACAACGGCTGGGTGAAGCAGTCGGTCGATCCGCACGGGATCAGTACGAGCTATGACTACAACGAGCTGGGGCAGCAGACGGCCCGGACGTTGACGGCTGCTGATGGGTCGACGTCGCGGACGATGGCGTGGTCCTACTTCCCGGACGGGAAGCAGGCTTCGATGTCGGACGAGGGCGCGCCGGTCGGGTCGAACGTGACGCTGGTGGACAACACCGACGCCCAGTCGACGTCGGCCACCGGGACATGGGCGACAGCCTCGATGGAGGGCGAGCAGGGGTTCAACCACCGCACCCATGCTGCAGGTACGGGCTCGGATGCGTTCACCTGGAACCTGGACGTGCCGGCGGATGGGACCTACGACCTGTATGTCACCTACCCCCAGGTGACGGGGGCAGCGTCGGGTGCGAAGTACCAGCTGACGCATGACCCGGACGGCGCTGAAGGTACGCAACCGGAGGTGGTCGAGCCGGCTGTCACGGTGAACCAGACCACGGGTGCGGGCGCGTGGCGCAAGGTTGCCTCGTACGCCCTGAGCGCGAACGAGTTGGCCTCCGTCAAGCTCGCAGTGTCGAGCACGGGGACGGTGGTGGCGGACGGGGTCAAGCTGGTCCGGGACAACTCCGCGGACACGGACACCGAGCAGAAGACGTTCACCTACGACTATGACGTCAACGGGAACCTGACCGGGATCGCGGACGACTCGGCGGGCGCGTCGGTGTCGTCGTACGAGATGGTCTACGACGAGTTGAACCAGGTCGCCAGCGTCACGGAGAACGCCACGGCTGCGGTGGTGACGGCGTACGGGTATAACCCGAACGGGCAGCCGGTGACCGTGGATCACCCGGACCAGGGCGCGGAGTACGGGTACGACCTGCGCAACCTGGTCAAGACGGTCACGGTGACCGACACAGCTGGTGCCAGCGCCGGGGACCCGACCACGACGTCGTACACGTACGACGAGCGCGGCTCCCAGGTCACTCAGACCAAGGGCAACGGGAACGTCGTCACGAACGCGTACTTCAACGACGGCGCACTGCGGTCGATGCGTGAGGAGACCTCCGGCGGGGCCTTGGTCGCGTCGCACGAGTACACGTACAACGAGAACGGCAGCCAAGCCACCGATGCCGCGTCCAAGCGGAACGCGGACACCGATGCGCTGCTGGACTCGACCACGTCGTACACCTACGACCCGGTGGACCGGCTGGTCACCAAGACCAAGACCGGCAGTGGTGCGTCGAGCGAGACGTATGTGCATGACGACAACGCGAACGTCGTCAACCAGACGGTGGCCGGCACGACGACGACGTACAGCTACGACCGCAACCGGCTGCAGTCCGCCACGGTCGCCGGCCAGACGGGATCGGCGTCCTACACCTACGACCCGTTCGGACGGCAAGCGTCCGTCACGGCCGCGGGACTGGTGATCTCCCGCAACACGTACGACGGCTTCGACCACGTGACCAAGTCCGAGAAGGCGAACGACGCAGGGACGCTCGAAGCCACGACCTACGCGTTCGACCCGCTGGACCGCACCACCTCGAAGACCGCCGACGGCGAGACCACCCGGTTCACCTACCTCGGGCTCTCCTCGGAGGTCTTGACCGAGGACGTGGCCGGCGCGCTGGCCAAGTCCTACCAGTACTCCCCGTGGGGTCAGCGACTGTCCCAAGTCACCCACCCCGGTGCGCCGGACGAGGGAGACGCGGACGGGGCACCCGAGGTCGGGACGGCGTTCTACGGGTACAACGCGCACACCGACGTCGAGACCCTGACGGACGAGACCGGTGGCACGGTCGCGACCTATGGCTACACCGCCTACGGCAAGACGGACGAGTCGGAGGCCACGGGCATCGACAAGCCCAACCCGGCCAGCCCAGATGCCGAGCTGTTCAATGCGTACCGGTACAACTCCAAGCGATTCGACGCCGGTTCGGACACCTACGACATGGGGTTCCGGGACTATGACCCGGATCTGAACCGGTTCACCTCGCGAGACATGTATGACGGTGCACTTGCTGACCTTGCCCTGGGCTCGGATCCGTACACGGGCAACCGGTATGCCTTCACGGGTGGTAATCCGATCAACCGAATCGAACTCGATGGCCATATCGACGGTGATTTGCGTGCGCAAATGCTCGATGAACAGGCCACCAATCTGCGTTCAGCGAGGATCAGCAGAACCCTGAGGGCTGATTCGACAGCTCGAAGCAGCTATTCGAACCTAACTCCGAACGCGAGACCGGTCGTTCCCGGCCCGAGCACCGCAGTACCCCAAGGGGTTATTGATCAAGCGGGCCTGATGAGGTACAGTAGCGCTGCGACAATCGTTGGGGAGTTCCTGCAGGAAAACCCTCGGAACTACCAAAATAATACGATAATTGTCAGTCGCGTGAATGTGAAGGTAAACGGCGTCGAGATGTCGAATGCGGTTGTATTTGTGAACGCGGGTTCGAGACTATCTGCGAAAAGCGACGTCATAAAGAGGCTGGACGCGATGGGGGTGCCTGTTCTCAAGGCAAAGCCCGGATCTGGCAGCCTTGGAGGAGGTCACGCGGAGGGGGCCGCTGCTGCGCTTGCGGGCAGCGCAAGCCAGCAGAGGGCATTGTTTGGGGGGACCATCAGCAGTGTTCCGGACTATATTTCAAGCACGAAGATATGCTCGTCTCAGTGCGCTACTGATGCAAGTACTTGGCTTCGTCGTCCAGGTCTGCTCTCGGTAGGGGATCAAGCGGTGCAGAATGGTCAGGTCAAGAATCTTAAGTCGGAGCCCGCCTTCAATGGGAGTGGTCGGGCGTTCCAAAAATTCTTGGGCATGATTCGAACATATAGCGCAGGTGGCGGGGCTCGAACGGGACCTTGGATGTAGTAAGGGCGGGCGCTGACGTTCCGCGGCGAGTTGAGAAGAGGTAATCACTATCGACGTGCCTGAAGGTTCGTTTCACGATGCCGAACGGGTGTACGGACCTCTCGATGAGGAAGTCCGAGAATGTCTGATCAATGTGCAGTCAGTGGACCCGTCGGTGTCGGAAGATGGGATTTACGGCCTATACGAACTGCTCGTCGGTGGGCGAGTCGTCGGTCCGATCACTCTGGCGGCAGTTCCATATGTGGCCGACCTCGTCGAGGAAGAGGTGGGGGACCTCTCGGAGCTGTTGAGGCTGCTCGGCGCCATAGCTGACAGCAACGATGAGGTCGGCATCCCGGAGGGATCTGCGCGTGCCGCTGTCGTGAACGAGCTGCCATTGCTGTTGCATTTCTTGGAGCATCAAGCTGCGGAGGTCCGGCGTCAAGCGGTCTACGCGGTTGCCCAGTGTCGACAGCCAGAGGGAAGTATCCATGCTTTGCTGGCTCGGTGGGACACAGAACAAGAGGATGCCGTGCGGGCGGATCTGCTGTTTGCCCTCGCGTTGCTTGACTCGGAGCGGACGATCGCACTTCTGACGAATGCGAATTCCCACGAGGCGACCCCAGTCCGGATGGCGGCGCACTTTATTGGGATCGACCTAGGCCTGCCATGGAAGGCAAAATCGAGGGACGACATGCTCGCGCTGCTTCAAGTGGGCGAGCGGTTAGATGGCAGCCCGTGGGTCGACATGTATGAGGGGCCACTCCAGGCTCTTGTCGAGCGCATGTGGACCCAGGGTTATGCCGACGCCGCAGTTGACCTCCTGACAAGGGCGCTCGTCACCGACTTCGGCGACCATCAGATCGATCTTGATATAGCCATCGAGTCAGCCTTGAATCTGGATGAGGATGATGACACTGGAGCGGGCGGCTCCAACGCAAGGACGTCCATGCTAATAGCACTGCAACGGAGGGTAGATAGCAGTTCGGCCACTACCACTGAATAGCGGATTCAGGGCGCTATTGCGTCCTGAAGGCTGTGGCATGATTGCAGGCCTAGGGAACCTATTCGCTAACGAAGGAATGCCCGTCTAGTGGTGACGCGTGGCCCGCTGCATTGCTGGAGCGCTCGTTCGACACCAATGGCCTCGGCGATGAGTCTCCATGCCTATCCTTAGAGGACGTCTGATGGTTGACCAGCGAGATCCTGGCTTTCGTGTAGGTGACGTCGTCGAGTTCTATTGTGAACCAAGGTCTGCCAGGGTGCGAGACGTTCGGAAGTACCTGGTCTCGGTGGAACTACCCTGGAGAACGTCAGACTCCAATGCTCCTCGCCCTTGGAGTGGGTAGATTGATCTACCGCTCGATCAGGACGAGATGGAGATGAGTTCTCCATGACGCATTGATCCGGAGCTGGAAGATCTGGTTCCAGGAGGCTCGTGCATCATTGGAATACCGCGTATTCGAGCGAAGGTCGTTTCTGTACGAAGTTTCGACCCCGAATCGGACTACGGTTACACCCCGCGCCCTTCCCTTGTGGTAGGGGCAATACCAACCGATTGGGTGGATGTCGACGAAGCGGGTTTCACTGTTCACATTGGTGGCGCCGATGGCATTGGGGTAGCCCCAGTTCGGTGAATGGGACAGTAGTTTTGACCCGGCCACCTGAACCACCGGCCGGTCTCGGCGACGGACGCAGCCGGCAACTCGAGCTCGACGGAGTACGACGCGGACGGCCTGGCGCTCTCCTCGACGGACCCGGACGGCAACACCTCGTACGTCACCTATGACGAGCGCGGCGCCCAGGTGGAGACCAAGACGCCGCACGAGAGCGTCGGCGGCGTGGTGCAGTACCGGACCACGAAGGTGGAGTACGACGAGGTCGGCAACACCACGCGGGTGATCACACCGCGAGGCGTGGCGACGGCCAACGCGGACGACTTCGCCTCAAGGACGGAGTACGACGCGCTGAACCGGCCGGTCAAGCAGTTCCAGCCGTATGACCCGGCCGATGCTCGGTACAACGACGCGAACGTCTTCACGGAGACGACGTACGACGCGGCGGGCCGCGCGGTGAAGACGTCGATGCCGCCGTCGGAGGGTCAGACGGCGCGCAACGAGTCCACGGTTGAGTATTTCGACAACGGGTGGATCAAGGCGTCCTCTGATGCGTGGGACATCTCCACGACGTATGAGTACGACGACCTGGGTGCGCAGACGGCGCGCACGCTCACCTCGGCGGACGGCTCCGCGAACCGGACGATGACGTGGTCGTACTTCCCGGAGGGGAAGCTCAAGACCAAGGCTGACGACGGCGTGCCGGTGGGGTCGCACTCGGTGGTGACGGACAACGACACGGCCGGTCTGGTGACGGCGGCGGGCACGTGGGCGACGGCGTCAGTGGCGGGCGAGCAGGGGACCGACCACCGTACGCACGCGGCGGCGACGTCGGGCACGGACAAGTTCACGTGGACCCTGGACGCGCCGGCGGACGGGACGTACAAGGTGGCGGTGACGTACCCGCAGGTCTCGGGTGCGGCCACGGACGCGAAGTTCGAGCTGACGCACGGCAAGGACGGGGACGGTCACGGCGGTGTGGTGACCGAGCCGGCCTACACGGTGAACCAGACCACGGGCGCGGCCGGGTGGAAGGACGTCGGCCAGGTCGTGCTGCGCAAGGGCGACCCGGTGACGGTGACGCTGAAGCCGTCGGCGACTGGGAAGGTGATCGCTGACGGGGTGCGGTTGGTGCGGGACAACGCAGCCGACACGGATACGGAGGCGCGGGCGTTCGCGTACTCGTATGACGTCAACGGGAACCTGACGGGGATCAACGACACCTCGTCGGGTGCCCGGGCGGATGACTACCAGGTCACGTATACCGGGTTGAACCAGGTGGCGTCCGTCAAGGAGGCGCTGGCGGGTCAGGACACGGCTACGACGTCGTACTCGTATGACGTGTTGGGGCAGCCGTTGACGGTGGGGCACCCGGACCAGCGGTCGGAGTACACCTACGACCTCGCGCTCGATGCTCGTGGACCTCTCACGTCTCTGTCGGTGGACGACCTGAACGACACCGCGGCGGCGAAGGTGACTCGGTACACGTACGACGCTCTGGGGCGTCAGGCGACGCAGACCAAGGCCAACGGGAACGTCGTCACCAACGGGTTCTTCCTGGACGGTGCGCTCAAGTCGCTGCGTGAGGAGAAGTCGGGCGGTGCGCTGGTCGCGTCGCACGCCTACACGTACGACAACAACGGCAACAAGGCCACCGACGTCGCCTCCAAGGCGAACGCAGACGTCGCGGGTGCGTACCTGAACAGCACCACGACGTACTCGTACGACCCGGTGGACCGGCTCTCCCAGTCGGTGAAGACCGGCAACGGTGCCAAGACCGAGACGTACGTGCACGACGACAACGCGAACGTCATCTCGCAGGACGTGGGCGGGACGGCGACGACGTACGCGTATGACCGCAACCGGCTGCTGACGGCGACGACGGGTGGTGCGACGGTGTCCTACCGGTACGACCCGTTCGGTCGGCAGACGTCGGTGGTCTCGGCGGGGTTGACGATCAGCCGGACGACGTACGACGGGTTCGACCACATCGCGCGTCGGAGAAGCTGAACGAGTCCGGCGGCATGGAGTCGACGACCTACGCGTACGACCCGCTGGACCGGACCGCGTCCAAGACCGCCGGCGGCGAGACGACGGACTACACCTACCTCGGGTTGTCGTCGGAGGTGCTGGGCGAGGAGGTCGCTGGAGAGCTGACGAAGTCGTACCAGTACTCACCGTGGGGTCAGCGGCTGTCGCAGATCACGCACCAGGCCGACCCGGAGGCGGGCGTCGAGGCGGGGGAGAGCGCGTACTACGGGTACAACGCGCACACCGATGTCGAGACGCTGACCGACGATGCAGGTGACGCGGTCGCGACCTACGGATACAGCGCGTACGGGAACGCGGACGAGGCTGAGTACACCGGCTTTGACAAGCCCGAGGCCGGCGCGCCGGAGGATGCGGAGCCGTACAACGCGTACCGGTACAACTCCAAGCGGTGGGACGCGGCCTCCGGGACGTACGACATGGGGTTCCGTGACTACGCCCCCGGCCTGAACCGGTTCACGACCCGGGATATGTACAACGGGGCGTTGTCCGACATGGGGCTTGGTACCAGCCCCTACACAAGCAACCGGTATGCATTCGGAGCCGGCAACCCCATCTCCATGATCGAGATCGATGGGCACCTGCCGTGTGCCGAGGGAATACGAGAAGTCTGCGCATCATCGAGTGGCTCAGGAATGCTAGCGCTTCTGGCGCCTTCGCCTCCCATCCAGACACTGACGCAGCAGCCGAGCAACTTCTTCGTTGACCCTAAGAGCGTCAAGGCCCCGGGGAACCGGCCCCCTGCGGTTTCGCCGCACGGACGCATTGGCGGGCCACTTCTGGCCCTGACCATGGTTTTGAGCCTCAGTGGTGACACAGCGCAGTATCGAGACAAAAAGTGGGAGCCAGATCTCGACCAGGCATCCGCCGCCTGCTCGAAGGCGACTGGGAACACGTTCCACTACAATCCTCTCGACGCCGAAGGGCGTGCCACGGGTGTGCTGGCATGTCTGAACACCATTGGACGCCTCGACAATCGAAGGCCTGTTGCTCCTGTAGGACTTCAGGCACCATGGGATGACAAGACGCATCTTCTAGCTCGGGAGCTCGGTGGAATTTCGCGAGACACTGGATTTGTTAAGGGGAGGCAGAACATTGTCCCAATGCATTGGGCGGCGAATCAGGACGCGGGCACCGGGATGGTGGCATTCGAGGCGAAGGCTAAGCAGGCTATCAAGAGTGGGAATGTTCTGTACGCGTCGATTCCTGTTTATCGACGGGGTCAGCTCCGGCCGGTTGGGGTGAATATGACACTGATCTCACCCGCGATGACTTGCAACATGTACGTCGCTAACGTCTCAAACCCCCAGATTGAGCCCGTTTGCTCATAGGTGATCAAGGTGAATTCTAGTCACCGTTCCGGTAGGTGCTGTCCTAGGAGAATCAATGGTCGAAATACCTTATGGATTGGCCCAATTTTCGAGCGACGGCGGGGCTATATCGCTGCAGATCACTCGTGAAGTTGTAAATCACGGTGAGGTGAGCCAGTTTGAACTACTGGTGTCGGTTGAAACAGAATTCGTGAGCGGTTCGGGCCGTTGCTACATAGACCATGCTGATCTCATTGATCTGGCCACTTTCATCACCGCTTTGGATAGCGGTAAATCGGCTAATTGGCGTGAGGGGCGAAAAGGATTTGGCCTGTCAGGGGTGGTGGTGTCCGGCCAAGCACTTGACTACTCCTACGAAGAAATTCGGGTGAAGGTGATCGATGATGACACTGGTGTGGCCGTAAGTGTTACCGCGTATCGTGAGGATGCCTGGATCGCAGAAGCTAAGAAGTCACTGAATTCGGTCCGTCGCATGATCGGCAGCGGAATTTGAGTGTTTCTTTGGCCGGCGCTGTGCAGGATGCATTGAGTTTCGAGGAAAACGAGCACGGGGGCGCCGAGGCTACGCCGGGAGTGCGGCGGCTTTAGTCGCTGCTACTGGACTCAGGGCGGAGGAAGAGCCGATGGTGCTGATCAGACCGGTCGGTTCTCGGGGTTGGCGACGGTGAACCGGGTGGCTCTGGGTGCCGTGATCGACAGGGTTGGCGTTCCGATGTCTTGGAGCGACCTGAGCATTTCCCTGCGGGCGATCGGCGAACAAGGCGGTCTTGGGGGCGGCCCAGAATTCTTCCGTGCGGAATTGGAGAGATTCGACCGACCTGAGTCGGGGTGGGTCGTGTGTCCTGCAATAGATCCGGCGCAGGAAGAGTTTCGGTACGACTTTGCAACGCTCTCGACGTGGCCTGCCGACAAGCGGATTGTCGGTGAAGGACGGCGGTCGGATCGCTGGAATCTGTTGCACGGTCTGTGCGGGCTGTACACCTTGTCCGTTGACATGGGAGCATCTGGCGCCGATGTGGTAGATCTGCTCACGAGGATCAGGCGCCTGGCAGATGAGTTTCCATCGGATTATCAGGTGCGACTGAATCGAAAGAAGTCTGACGGCGTCGACTTCATCGAGATCTGCCAAGGTCTTGCAGAGGATCTGCTCGGTGAGCTCCGATCGCACATCCAACCGCTGGCTGTTCCGATGCTTGAGGGAGCTTCCGAGCGAGCAAAGCTGTTTGGCCCTGCCATGTCGCCGAAGCTCGTGAGATTGGAACGAAATTCACCCCATGCGATCTGAGCGCCGGCCCCGGATCGGCGGTACATTCCGTCGGTGCTGACCCAGACACCCCTCTGGCCCGAGCCGCCGGCGCCTCCAACGTCGCCGCGGCCCAGGCGAGGCACGCGCGCCGCGGAGCGGAGACGCAAGCGGTGGACGATCGGCATCGTCGCGGCCGTGACAAGCCTGGTCGTCGCGGCAGGGAGCGCCTACGCGTTCGACATCTTCGAACCGGAGGCGACCAATCCGTCGTCCGCGGCGGGCGGAGCGCAGGCGGCGATCGCCGAGAGCGTGTCGCTCCAGACCGCCCTCACCGCGGACCTGGACGACGCCCAGGCCGTGCTGAAGAGCCCGGACGGGAAGGCCGCGGCCAAGTCCGCGCGTCGTGCGCTCAGCACGGCGATCGAGGACGCAGAGCGCGTGGTGACGTCCCTGAAGTCGGTGACCACGTCGCCGTCAGACACGGAGGCCGAGGCCACCGCGCTGCTGGAGGCGAGCGACGCGCTCGCCGACGACGTGCCCGCCGTGACCGCCGCGCTGCGTGAGGCGACCGGTGCGGTCGTCGCCTCGGGGCGGCAGGCCCGGCTGGCGCGGGCCGTGTCCGGGCTGGAGAAGGCCCGGGATGCTCTGAAGACGGCGGTGGTGGAGGGCGAGCAGGTGCACGCGAATTCGGCCGCGGACGCCGTCGGACGGGACGCCCTGCGCGCCGCGCTGGACGACGCGGGCGATCTGACCGCCCAGGCGGACAAGCTGATCGCACGGGCAGCGGAGGTCCAGACTGCGGCGGATACCCAGACTGCGGCGGAAACTCAGGCGGACGCATCTCCCGCTGCGACGGCGCAGGCCCGAACTGCTCAGGCCGGCAGTGCCGAGGCCGGCGCGGCATCAGAGGCGAGCGCCGACGTGCTCTCCGACGCCGGCCGGCTGACCAAGGCCCTGACCGAGGCGACCGCCGGTATCAAGGAGGCCGCCGCCGCGGTGTCGGCGGAGACCGCGGACGACGCGGCAGAAGCAGAGGCCGACACCACCGACCCGGGTGCGGACGACACCGGCACCGACCCGGGCGACGGCACTGGCACGGCCGACCACCCCGAGACTGCTCCGGCCGGCACCTGCCCCGAGCCCGACCAGGTCTGGTCCGCCGAGAACGGGCACCTGTCATCGTCCGAGCTGGCTCAGATCCCGTTCGCCTCAGGGCACTACGTGCGCTCCGACGTCGTCGGCGCCCTGGCCGAGCTGAACGCCGCCTACGCGGCGGAGTTCGGTGTGAACATGACCATCAACTCCTCCTACCGCACCTACGCGGAGCAGGAGGCCCTGTACGACCCGTCGTCCAAGACCGCCGCGCCGCCCGGCTGCTCCAACCACGGCACGGGCCTGGCGATCGACATCGGCGGCGGCGTGGCCGCGTTCGGGTCGGCGCAGTACGACTGGCTCAAGGCCAACGCGGAGGCCTACGGCTGGGTGCACCCGCCGTTCGCCGAGCCGTCCGGGCGCAACCCGGAGCCGTGGCACTGGCAGTCGGTCAAGGCACCGAACAGCTACTGAAGTGCTCAGGGCCCTTCGATGGCCACGGCGATGAGGGCTCTGTGGGCGCGGCTCCCGAACGGGCGGTCGTGGACCTCGATGAGCCCGCACCGGAAGCGGTCTCGTCAGCTCTCCGCCAGGTCCCAGCGCCAGCTGACTCCGCCGTCGTCGAAGACGATGATCCGGTAGGCGGGCACACTGGCGCCGGTGTGGTCGTGCATCGTGAGCCCGGGAACGGAATCGATCCGTCGCTTGTCAGTTAGGTGTTCGCTCCATCGGGTGAACAGGTGCGTCGGATCCATCTGACCAGCTAGACCGGGGTAGTCCGGCTCCGTCGCGACCAGCCGCGCGACGACACCGTCGTTGTCCCGCAGAGTCCACACCACAGGTTCAACCGTTCGGTGCGGCAGGTTGTCGAGCTCGTCGCAGATGATCGCGAGCGCCTCGTCGTCGGTCTCAGCGGCGTGCCAGGAGCCCCACGGCCCCCACGGGTCATACATCTCGTCCGGTGCCGGGACGAGAACCTGAGTGCGGCCCGTCGGTTCGCCTGCGGAATACTCGCGCCGGACCAGAACCACGTCGCGTGCTCTGCGGCCGTCATGGGACCAGA
This sequence comes from Promicromonospora sp. NPDC019610, assembly GCF_044389365.1. NCBI lineage: Bacteria > Bacillati > Actinomycetota > Actinomycetes > Micrococcales > Promicromonosporaceae > Promicromonospora > Promicromonospora sp. NPDC019610. Next base: position 606,601 of record NZ_JBIRXX010000004.1, read on the forward strand.
AACGGATGACGCCCATGCTCCATCCCGGTGAGAGGTCTTTCGTTCGCGGTTCAACGTAGAGCAGGTCGAGCAGATGGGCCGCCCAGACCATGCGCTCGTTGCTCCTCGTCCGGTTCCATGACTGCTCGTAGCGGACCATGCGCGGACCCTAGCCGAACTGTTTCCGATGCCCCAATGATGGGGACTGCCGCCATCAAGGAGGCGTCAGGTGTCGGAGAGATCCCACGGCTCGTGGGTTCCTAGCTGGTTCGCGAAGAGCTCCACCTAGTTGTCCTTGGATTTGTCGTCACTCGGCGGCTTCGGTGTGGCAGGCGTAGTGATGGATACAGGCCGCCGAGATCCACCCCGTGCGATCTCAGTATCAGCCTCGCACCGAAGGTAGGTTCCGTGGGTGCTGACCCGGGCCAGGTGGCACACTGCCGTCATGGCGCGCCACCCCACCCGGGCCGATCTGGTCGACCTCGTGCAGTTCATCCTGGAGGGAACGCCGGGCCTGTCTGAAGTGGAAGGGACTCGTCTTGTCGAACGCTTCGAGGCCGCGGTCCCGCATCCTGCCGCTAGCGACTTGATCTTCTACCCTGCTGGGCACTTCGCATCGGATCCGACTGCGGCCGAGATCGTCGACGCGGCACTGGGTTATCGCCCGATCGATGACGTGACGGTCACGCAGTGATCACCATGAACGCGTGATCATTGGATCGAAAGTGTGCGTCAAGAGCATCCGTGCATATTGAGAGGTACAATTTGAATGTCGAGTGATATCGAGCTCTTTCGCTTTAATTCCGGACTGGGGTATGCGTCGCTGGTGATCCCATCCTCTGGCGATGAGGCGCTTGTCGGAATTCTCGCTAACGATAGACTCATGGGGGTGTCTGCCGAGCTGTCAATTGACAGTGAGTTTGTGAAAGGATCATCGGAGACCTGGGTTTCGTTGAATGATATCCGTGAGTGGCGCACATTCTTGCACGGTGTGGGTCGTGGTGAGATGGCGACATGGCGTGAGTTCTCCCGGTCGATGCCGATTGTTGCCCAGCCTCGGGAAGATGAAAACTTCTGGGTGGAGTTCATCCATGAGGATGTTCATGTCTCCATGAACATGGACTACTCGTCTGAGTGGTTGACTTTCTCGCTCGACCTCGTTGATGGAGCCGAGGGGATTTTGGCCGAGAATAGGCACGTGTAGAACGGCCAGCACCGTAAGCTGGCCCTGAACACCCAGGCCGCAGGCCGCCTGGATGGTGCGCTGGTCGGTGGCTCGCGGCCGGTGCGTGGCTCGCGGCACGACTCGCGGGCACTGGAAGAGGTCGGCTGGGCCGAGCAGATCACCGCCGCCGACGCGCTCAACGCGGGTCGAGACGTCCTTCGATGGTCACGGTGGTGAAGGCTGTGCCACCCCGGCTCTGGATCAGGCGGTTGTACACGTCTTCGACCTGGCCCTGGTCGAGGCTGTAGCCGGAGATCCCTGCTGCGAGCAGCGAGTCCGGGACGGCGTCCGCGGCGAGGAGAGCCTGCCACTCGGCGAGACCGATCTCGAGGTACTCGAGCTGACCGAGTTCTCTGATCACCAAGGGGTCGGCGATCTTGCCGGGCTGCGCGGTCAGTGTGCGCAGCCGGGGCAGGCCCAGCAGCGGGGTCAGGTCCGTCGGCTCGTTGTCCCAGTAGCCGATCTGCAGCACCTCGAGGTCGCTGGTGGCGGCTGCCTCGATCGTCATGTTCTCGGAACTGTTGATCATTACGACGGCCGGCGGCTCTTCGCCAGGGTTCGTCCCGGGCTGCGCGATGCCCCCGTCGAGGATCAGGCTGGTGAACGACTCGGCAAGGAGCCGCGCGCCGATCACGGACTCGTGGTCGAGCACCACGAGCTGTCCCACGTTGCCGGCCGGGCCCGGCGCCAGGTCGATCGCGACCCAGTTGCCGCTCCCGCCGCCATGGTCGCCGATGATCAGCCACCGCGACGAGTCCACCAGGCCCTGCAACGCCGCGTCAGGCCGAGTGACCACGGCCCTACGAGCCATGACGTCGAAGGGCATCCCCTTACGCAGGTCCGCCTGCGCCGCCCACTCGATGCCGTCGAGCTCGAATAGGTCGATCCCGCCGAGCGCGTGGACGTCCCGCATCCAGTGGTCTTCGTCCTCGTCGAACAGGCCGCCGTCACCTCGTGCCGTACCGGTCACCCGCAGTACTGCCCTCAACTCTGGGGGCAACGCTTCGCCGAGGCGCGCCTCCAGCGCAGCAAGGTCCTGCTCGCTCGCACCCACGGCATTCGGCATCCGCTCCCGCAGGACGCGTTCGAGCCGCACCGGGTCGGCCGACGCCGCCGGCCGGCGCTCGGCGTACTCTTCCGGCACGCGCCGGACCGGCTCAGGGCGGGCATCGCCGGACAGCACCACGTGCCCCGCTGTGTTGACCGCGAAGTTGCGGTGGATCGTCGCGCTCGACGACTCGGCCGCGAGCGTCACGACGACGTGATCGTCGGACCTGAGCCGGACGGAGAACGAGACATCGGATCGGCCAACCTCCGTCATGACATCGTTGAGGGGCCGGGCCGCCTCCATGATCCTCAGGTAGTACTCCGACGGGTCGCCGACCGGTCCGGGAAGGCCTCCCAACTTTCCGGGGCCGATGGTCCCTGACCACTCGGACAGCTCGGGGTGCGCCTCGCGGACGACGCGCAGAAGGGGCTTCCAGGGCCCGAGCTCGGACAGGGCGTCGGGTTCGGTCGTCTCGGCCGGGCGTGCGGGCATCGGATCGTCTCCGGAGGTCGGTAGGGGACGGCGGAAGGAGCTTGCTCGGGGACTAGGCCGGTGACGCCGCTCCGTGCACCCCGTTGCCGCGGCTTCGCGGTTGAGGGAGACCAGGCATCGTGCGACTCCAGGCTGGGTATACCCGACCGGTCATAGGGGGTCAATTCCCCTCGTTCTCACCCGGTCGGTGACTCCAGATCGGAACGGACTGCGTCCGATATCGTCGATGCGGCAGTGGCTGTCGCCCGATCAATGACGTGACGGTGAAACCGCGCGGCGTCATGCCGAGGACATTCTCGCCTCGGTGACGGGATCACCGCCGCGCTTCCCGGTGGGCAAGTGCTCACGATCCCCAGCCCGGACCTCGCGGCGTGGACCGGGCACCCGCAGCACGCCGAGGTCCCGTTCCGCTTCCACGGTGGTCGCGTGACGGTACGGAACCCCGACGAAGCGGTTCTGGCGAAGATGATCGATCTCGCCGGTGCGCTCGACGCCCGGGTCCAGGGTGACGACGGCGAGTTCTACCCGCCGACGCCGCCGGCGTAGCCGTCGCTCACGCCCACGCGAACCCGTCCGGGTCGGTGACCTCGCCGAGGTCGCCACCAACCGTGAGCCGGTGCGAGCCCGTGCCCTCCGGCGGCACGCCGGCGTCCTTGGCCAGCGCGGCACGCTTGTAGAGGCCGAAGCCGATGGGGCTCGAGCCCATCTTGAAGTCGACGTAGGAGCCGAAGCTCTTGCCGACCGTCAGGCCGTGGCCCACGTAGAACTTCTTGCTCGCCGAGACGTCCTCCGCGCCGATCAGGAGCACGATCTCGTCGAACCGCGGCTCGGCCGGGCGCGTGTCCTTCTTGGCGGACGTCGCCATCTTCCAGATGGTGCCGTCCGGCGCCTGGACCACGCCGCCGTGGCCCCACATGGACTTGGCCATGGGCTTGAGCACCGAGGCGCCCGCGGCGACCGCGGAGTCGAACAGCGAGTGGACGTCGCCGGGCTGGTCGGAGACGAGGGAGATGTGGAAGCCGCGGAACCCGGTGCTGGGCGTCTCGCCGGCGCGCAGGTCGAGGCGGTCCTCGCCCAGGCCGAAGGCGGCGTCGTAGAAGGAACGGGCGGTGCTGGGGTCGGCCACCTCGAGGGTGACGGAGTCGATGTTTGCCATGCCCACAACGTTAGGGAGCGGACGGCGGGGGGCGCTTCTCGATTCCTGACGAGTGCTCGGCGGTGTCGTCAATCCCGCCGCCGGCGGCGTCACCCCCGCCGTGAGCCGTCTGATCCCGCCCCACGACGCCGAGCCGCACCAGCACGGCGCGGACGAGACCCGACAGCGCCATGAGGAACAACCACGAGTACGACGGGACGATCAGTGCCAGCAGCAGGGTCAGCGTGAACAGCAGCGCGACGGCCAGCGGCGTCGCCGGGAGGGTCGCGTCCACGGGCAGCCCGGCCGCCGTCCGGTCGCGGCGCTCGACGAGGGCGATCACGAACAGCAGCCAGGCGCTCACGGCCAGGTTGCCGATGTACGACGCCACCAGCGGCCGGTCCGTGTCCAGGCCGCCCGTCAGGGCCGTGACCACGGGCATCACCGTGATGGTGAACAGCCACGCGAGCTGCAGCGTCAGGTGCGGCTGGGTCAGGGGAGTGTCCGGCGCCTGGATCCCGTGGTGCATGCGCCAGAACATCGCGATGATCACGAAGCTGAGCGCGAAGGCCAGCAGCTGCCAGCTGTGCTCGGACGCGTAGTCGCCCAGGGTCTGCTGCTCGTCGACCGCCTCCGACACGCTCTCCATCAGCGGCAGGATCAGCAGTGTCAGTGCGATGGCGATCGCGGCGTCGAGGAACGCGATGAGGCGCTCGCTGGTGCGCACGGGCGCTGGTGCGGTTTCCGTCCGAGCTTCCATCGGGACCTCCGTGGACCGTCCTGAACCTTCGTCGGTGATCCTGCCACGTCGAACCGGACCGGCGAGGACGCCGAACCGCCGGATGTTTGACGGATCATTTACAGCGCTGTAAATTCCGACGGTCGCCGCGAGCAACGGAGTTCGAGCATGGGAGATGCAGCGTGAGTCCAGGTTCAGGTCGTCCCTCATCGTTGAGCCGACGGTCTTTTCTCACCGGTTCGGCCGCACTGGTCGCGCTCGGCGTGGTGGGGTGCGCGTCGGCCTCAGCAGGGTCCGGCGGGGGCACCACCCTGCGCTTCTACGAGCAGAAGCAGGAGGTCATCGCGTACTTCGACGAGCTGCTGCGGCGGTTCGAGAAGGAGCGCCCGGGCCTCACCGTGGTGCACGACAGCACCGTCGCCATCGCCCCGCAGTTCGTGCGCAACGAGCCTGCCGACGTCGGCTGCTTCAACGACAACCTGGAGCTGGCCCGCTACATCAAGCGCGGCGTGCTCGGGGACCTCTCCGACCTGCCGTCGGCGCAGGCGGTCCGGACCGACATCGGCGAGCTCACCGACCAGTACGCCACGTACCCCGGCCGCACCAGCGTGCTGCCGTACTCGCTCGCCGCGGCCGGCGTCATCTACAACAAGAAGATCTTCGCGGAGCACGAGCTGCCCGTCCCGGAGACGTGGTCGCAGTTCGTCGACGTCTGCGAGGAGCTGACCCGCGCCGGGATCACGCCGGTCTACGCGACCGACCGCGACACCTGGACGCTCTGGCAGGGCCTGTTCGACTACTCCGTGGGCAGCCTCGTGGCGCCCGGAGAGTTCTTCCGCCGCCTCAAGGAGCTGGGCACCGACGTCGGGCCGGACTCGGAGGTCTCCTTCGAGAAGGACTTCGCCGTGCCGATGGAGCGCGCCAAGACCATCTCGTCGTACTTCAACAAGGACCACGCGGTGCGGGCCTACGCCGACGGCAACCTCGCCTTCGGCAAGGGCGAGGCCGCCATGTACCTCCAGGGTCCCTGGGCGCTCAGCCAGATCGCGCTGGTTGACCCGGACCTGGAGATCGGCACCTTCGCACTGCCCGTCTCCGAGAACCCCGAGGACCGGCAGGCGCGGGTGAACATCGACCTCGGCCTGTGGATCCCGACGGCGTCGGCCCATCAGGACGAGGCGCGCGAGCTCGTCGAGTTCCTCATGCGGCCCGACAACATCAACGCCTACAACAGCGACAACCTCGCGTACTCGACGCTCAAGGACGCCCCGCCCCAGCAGGACGAGCGGCTTGCCGGACTCCAGGACTACGTGGACCGCGCCGCCTTCTACCAGGGGGCCGGGACGTTCGTGCCGACGTCGATCCCGCTCGGCAACTACCTGCAGTCCGCGATCCGCTCCGGCAACTTCGAGGGCATGCTCCGCCAGCTCGACGCCGACTGGCGCCGGCTCGCCGGACGGGAGGCCACGGTATGACTGACACAACGATGTACCAGGGTGAGACGGCGGCCCGGGGCGCGGCACCGTCCCCGGCGGCCGGACGCACGGCCCGTCGCAAGAGCGGACGGCGCGTGGAGCCGCTGTACTACGTGTTCCTGGTCCCGACGCTGCTGATCTTCACGGCGTTCGTGATCGTCCCCGCGCTGATCGGCATCTTCTACAGCCTCACCGACTACGTGGGCTTCGGTGACTGGTCGTTCCTAGGCCTGCGCAACTACGCCGCGCTGTTCAGCGACCCGCGCATCCTGGAGTCGTACGGGTTCACGCTCGGGTTCGCGCTGGTCACCGTCGTCGTCGCGCAGACCATCGCGCTGGCGCTGGCCGTGGCGCTGACCCGGCGCATCCGGTTCGCGACCACGCTGCGCACGGTGTTCGTCATCCCGATGGTGGTCTCCGGGATCGTCGTGGCGTACGTGTTCAACTTCCTGTTCTCCAACTCGCTGCCCGCGATCGCGACGGCTGTGGGCTTCGGGCCGCTGGAGGAGAGCATCCTCGGCAACCCCGATCTGGCCTGGCTGTCCATCGTGATCGTGTCCGCATGGCAGACGATCCCGGGCGCCCTGCTGGTCTACACCGCTGGGCTGACGTCCATCCCGAACGACCTCTACGAGGCGAGCGCCCTGGACGGCGCCACGCCCTGGCGGCAGTTCCGGTCCATCACCGTCCCGCTCATCGCGGGCTTCATCCTGATCAACACGATCCTCGGCGTGAAGGGCTACCTCGGCGTGTACGACGTCATCGTCGGCCTCACCGGCGGCGGCCCCGGCACGGCCACCAGCAGCGTCGCCATGACGATCTTCGGCGGCTTCACCGGGGGCGACTACGCCTACCAGATGGCCAACGCCACGGTGTTCCTGGTCGTCACCGCGCTCATCTCCGTCGCCCAGATCGTCGCCACCCGTGGAAGGGCGGTCCAGCTGTGACCACCGTCGAAGCCTCTCGCACCGCCGGCCCTGGCCCGTCCGGCCCGCGCCCGTCCGCCCGATCCCCGCGCCCGGCGCACGTCGGACACGTGCACCGCACCAACTGGCCGCTGACGATCGTGCTCGGCCTGGCGACGCTCACGGTCTTCGTGCCGCTGTACGTGACGCTGTCGATGGCGTTCAAGACGAGCGCCCAGTCGGCCGACGGCAACGCGTTCTCGCTGCCGGCCCCGTTCAACCCGGCGAGCTTCGCCGAGGCCTGGTCGCTCACGCGGTTCCCGGTCTCGTTCGGCATCTCGCTGGCCGTGGCGGCGATCGCCGTGCTGCTCACGCTGTTCCTCAGCTCGCTGGCGGCCTACGCGATCGCCCGGAACTGGGACCGCCGGTTCTTCCGCTGGTCGATGGTCTACCTGCTCGCGGCGCTGTTCCTGCCGTTCCCCGTCGTCGCGCTGCCGCAGATCCAGCTCACGGCACTGACCGGCCTGGACAACCCGCTGGGCGTGGGGATCCTGCACGCGATGTTCCAGCTCTCGTTCAGCGTGCTGCTCTACACCGCCTACCTGCGCTCCATCCCGATCGAGCTGGAGGAGAGCGCCCGGATCGACGGCGCGAGCACGTGGCAGATCTTCTGGCGGATAATCCTGCCGCTGCTCGGGCCCATGAACGCTACGGTCGGAATCTTCGCGTTCCTGGCGTCGTGGAACGACTTCATGATGCCGTCGCTCATCATGTCCGACCCCACGTTGCAGACCCTGCCCGTGGTGCAGAACATCTTCCAGAGCCAGTTCGGCACCAACTACAACGTGGCCTTCGCGTCGTACCTCATGGCGATGGCGCCGACGATCGTCGCCTACCTGTTCGCGCAGCGCTGGGTGATCAGCGGCGTGACGCAGGGCGCCGTCAAGAGCTGAGCCTGACCGGCTGAGCCGTCGCGAATCGAAGCACGTACCGCAAGCACCGAGGAGTTCCATGTCAGAGATCGTCGACAGCCTGTCCGTCGTCCGGCCCCTGCCGGAGGCCGCGCCCCGCGCGCGCAGCGAGCAGCAGGTGCACGGCGCCGGGTGGCGCATCACCGTGCTGAGCGACGGCGTCTTCCGGATCGAGCGCTCGGCGGACGGCGGGTTCGAGGAGCGCGCCTCCACGTTCGCGATCCGGCGCGACCTGCCGCCCGCGGCCTTCGCCGTCGAGCGCGTCGGGGAGGGTGTGGTGCTCACCACGGCGCGCGCCCGGCTGCGGTACGACGGCGGGGAGTTCTCGGCGAGCGGTCTCGTGGTCGAGATCCTCGGGCGCGACTCGGGGCGCTGGCGGTACGGCGAGCCCACGTGGGACCTGGGCGGCACGGCCCGCACGCTGGACGACGTCGACGGCCGCGCCGACCTGGAGCCCGGCATCGTGTCGCGCGACGGCATCGGCGTGGTCGACGACTCGGCGTCGTTCCTGTTCGAGGACGACGGCTGGGTGGGCTCTCGCGTGCCCGGCCGGCAGGACCTGTACGTCTTCGCGTTCGGCCGCGAGTACACCGACGCCGTCCGCGACCTGTACCGGGTCTCCGGGCACCCGATGCGGCTGCCCCGCTGGGCGCTCGGAAACTGGTGGAGCCGGTACCACCCGTACAGCGACGAGTCGTACCTGGCGCTCATGGACCGGTTCGCGGCCGAGAGGATCCCGTTCTCCGTCGCCGTGATCGACATGGACTGGCACCGCGTGGGCTCCGTGCCGGAGCGCTTCGGGAGCAGCTGGACCGGGTACTCGTGGGAGCCCACGCTGTTCCCCGACCCCGCGGGCTTCCTCGGCGCCCTGCACGAGCGCGGTCTGCGCACCACGCTCAACCTGCACCCGGCCGACGGCGTCCGCGCGTTCGAGGATGCGTACCCCGCGATGGCCCGCGCCCTGGGCGTGGACCCGGACACCGAGCAGCCCATCCCGTTCGACCCGACCGATCCGGCGTTCCTCCAGGCGTACTTCCGGGAGCTGCACCACCCGCTGGAGGAGCAGGGCGTCGACTTCTGGTGGATCGACTGGCAGCAGGGCCGCACCTCCGGGATGGCGGGCGTCGACCCGCTGTGGGTGCTGAACCACTTCCACCACCTCGACGCCGCCCGCGACGGCAAGCCCGGCATGACGTTCTCCCGGTACGCAGGGCCCGGTAGCCACCGGTACGCGGTCGGCTTCTCCGGCGACGCCGTGGTCTCGTGGGAGTCGCTGGCGTTCCAGCCGGAGTTCACGGCCACGGCGGCCAACATCGGCTACGGCTGGTGGAGCCACGACATCGGCGGGCACACCCGCGGCGTGCGCGACGACGAGCTCGCGACCCGCTGGGTGCAGTTCGGCGTCTTCTCGCCGATCATGCGGCTGCACTCCGCGAACAACCCGTTCATCCGCAAGGAGCCGTGGGCCTTCCCTCCGGAGCACCGGGCCGCGATGGACGACGCGTTGCGGTTCCGCCACCGCATGGTGCCCTACCTGCACACCATGAACCACCGCGCCGCCGTCGGAGTGCCGCTCGTGCGGCCGATGTACCACCTGGAGCCGCGCCGCAGCGAGGCCTACCGCGTGCCCAACGAGTACGCCTTCGGCAGCGAGCTCGTGGTCGCGCCGATCACCTCGCCCCGCGACGCCGCGTCGCTGCGGGGGAGCGTGCGGGTCTGGCTGCCCGAGGGGCTCTGGACCGACATCTTCACCGACGCCGTCTACCAGGGCGGACGCACGGTCGAGATGCACCGGCCCCTCGGGTCCGTCCCGGCGCTGCTGCGTGAGGGCGGCATCCTGCCGCTCGACGCCGGGTCTGATCTCGACGCGACCCGGAACCCTGAGGCGCTGGAGGCGCTCGTGGCGCCGGGGGCGTCGGGGGAGTTCGTGCTGGTGGAGGACGCCGAGGACGGTGTGGGTGGTCCGGTGGGCGGCGCGGCTGGTCTGGTGGACGGCGCGGCCGGTGCGCTTGGTGACGCGGGGGATGGTGCCGCGTCGGTGGACGACGTCGCCTCGATCGACGGTGTGCCGAACGGCGGCGCCGGACCCGCCGCGACGACCACGCTGCGCTGGGACCGCGAGCGCGGCGAGTTCCGCATCGAGCCGGTCCGCGGTGACGCGACGGCGGTGCCCGCGCACCGGGAGTGGACGGTGACGTTCCTGGCCGGGATCCCCGCGGGCCCGGTGACGGTGAACGGCGCTGCGGTCCCGGTGGACGGCGTCGACGGGCGGTGGAGCGTCAAGGTCTCCGCGCCGCCGACGGCGGAGATCGTGGTCCAGGTCGAGGGCGGCCCGCTGCGCGTCGGCTCGGACCGGACCGAGGCGGCGCGCGTCATCCTGGAGAGCGCGCAGTCGGGCAATCCGGAGAAGCTGGAGGCCTGGGACATCGTGAGCAGCGCGCGCACGGTGGCCGAGAAGCTCGCGGAGCTCTCCGCCGTCGACCTGCCGGACTCGGTGCGTGCGGCGCTGGTGGAGCAGCTCGCGGCAGTCGACCCGGCGGTGCGCTGACGGTCGGGGTCTGGGTCGGCGGGCGAGAGCATGAAGGACGGAGGGTGCCGGGTGGGCTGAACTTCGGCCTGCTGAGGCCCGAGAGTTCCGGTTGTGCCTGACTGTCCAGCCACGGTGAACTTTCAGGGTCCCGGGCGAACGGGGTTCCCGCCCACCCGACCACCAGATGGCCACGCTCCGACGTCCGCCCGTGCGCCGACGTCCGCCCGTGCGCCGACGTCCGCCCGTGCGCCGACGTCCGCCCGTGCGCCGACGTCCGCCCGTGCGCCGACGTCCGCCCTTGACTGCCGCAGCCGACCCTCCGCCCTGGACACCGCCACCGATCTGACCCGGTCACCGCTGGGCGCCGGACGCTGGCGTCGGTCGCGGGCGTCCGTCGCTGGCGTCGGACGCGGGCGTCGGTCGCGGACGTCGGTCGCGGGCGCTGGACGCCGCGGCGCCTACCCCGTCATTGGGCCCGGAACCAGGGCTGTTTCGGGCGCAATGACGGGGTAGACCGCTGTGCAGCCGAGCGCACCGCGCCAGTGCCGCGCGCGAGGTCGGCAGTTCGTGTCGGCGTCGGGCGGGTGCCAAGACGGGGGGCCCCCGCCGGGGCGCGCCCCAAGGCGCCGGCCCCCCC
>NZ_JBIRXX010000005.1:0-55994 GCF_044389365.1 Promicromonospora sp. NPDC019610
GCCCCCCCCGCGCCCACCCCCCTTTGCCCCTCCCCCCCCCCCCGGCCCCGGTGTTGGGGGTGCTCGTCCTGGCCCGGGGGTTCTCTCCCCCCCCCCCCACGTCCGGGGTGCGGGGTCAGAGCAGGTCCAGCAGGCCGCGGCCGAGGGTCGCGAGGCCGCCCGCATAGGCGAGCGTCACGAGCACCTTGCGCGTGGCGCTCGCCGAGACGCGCCCCACGAGCAGCTCGCCCAGCCCGACGGAGGCCAGGAGCGCGACGCCGATCGTCACCCACTCCCAGAGCGCGAAGGCGGGGAACGTGGCGTCGGCGAAGAGGAGCTTCGCCGTCATCGCGGCGACCGCGTTGGTGAGGAAGATCGGCTGCGCGGTGGCCGCGAAGTCGCGCGGGTCCCAGCGGTCGAGCACGGAGTAGACGGCGATGGGCGGGCCGCCGATCCCGGCGGCGACGCTGCCGAACCCCGCTGCCGCCCCTGTGACCAGCAGCGGCAGCCGCGCCTCGGGCGCGAAGGGCCGCTCGGCGCCGCGCAGGCGGGAGGTGACCAGCGCGAGCGTCATGGCGACCACGACGACGGCGCCCACGCCGATCTCCAGGGCGGACGCGCTCGCGTCCCGGATGACCAGGGCCGCCGGCACGCTCATCGCCACCGAGGCGCTCACCAGCCAGCCGTAGCGCCGCCAGTTCACGCGGCGGATGGTGCGCCCGAGCACGAGCAGCGCCATCACCGCGCCCACGAGGTTGACGAACAGGACCCCCTCGATCGGCCCGACGAGCAGCACGATGAACGGCCCGGCGACGAGCCCGAAGCCCATTCCCGCCACACGTTGCAGGGAGCCCCCGACGAGGATGGCGAGGACGAGGAGGGCGAGCACGCCCCCTACGCTAGCCACGTAGTTTCCGACCGGACTCCACGGGATTGGGGTCGTGGCGCGGGCAGACGTCGGGCCGGTGTGCAGGCCGGCGTACGGGCCGACGTGCAGGCCGACGACGGCGTCCGTACCGCAAAACCGTTGCGCCGGTGCCCGGCCCGCACGGCAGAATCGCGTCGTGGCCAAGAACTCGAAGTCCGCCCGCGCCAGCCACGGGACGCCCGCCGTCGTGACCCTCGAGAAGTCCGGCGTGCCGCACACGCTGCACCCCTACGAGCACGACCCGTCGAGCGAGATCGGCTACGGCCTGGAGGCCGCGCAGGCGATCGGCGTCGACGCGCCCCAGGTGTTCAAGACCCTGCTGGCCGACGTCGACGGGAAGCTCGTCGTGGGCATCGTGCCGGTGGACCGCAAGCTCGACCTCAAGGCGCTGGCCCGGGCGGCCGGCGGCAAGAAGGCGGCGATGGCCGAGCCCGCCGCGGCCGAGCGGGCCACCGGGTACGTGGTGGGCGGCATCTCGCCGCTGGGGCAGAAGACCCGTCACACCACGGTGCTGGACGAGTCCGCCGAGTCATTCGACGTCGTCTATGTGTCCGGCGGCCGGCGCGGGCTCGACGTGGGCCTCGCGCCGGCCGACCTGCTGACGCTCACGAACGGGACGACGGCCCCGATCGCCCGCGACTAGGTGCGACCAGGGGCGACCAGGTGTGACCAGGGGCTCGGCTCAGGCCGCCGCGGCCTGCTTGCGGTAGGTCGGCAGCAGCGCGTCGCTCGGGACGATCTGCTTGCCGAGCGGCATCAGCGAGACCGGGATGAGCTTGAGGTTGGCCCAGGCCATCGGGATGCCGATGATGGAGATCACCAGCGGGATCGCGGTGATGATGTGCCCCAGCGCGAGCCACCAGCCGGCGACGATCACCCAGATGACGTTGCCGATCAGGGAGAAGATGCCGGAGCGCGGGCTCTCGATGACCTCGCGCCCGAACGGCCACAGGGCGTATCCCGCGATGCGGAAGGACGCGACGCCGAACGGGATGGTGACGATGAGCAGGCAGCAGATGATCCCCGCGAGCATGTACCCGAGCCAGAGCCCGAACCCCGCGAAGATGACCCAGATGATGTTCAGCAGCGTTCTCATGGGACTCATCCTTCCGTAGAGCAGCAGGTCACGGAACCAGGCACCTCCCTGATCCGACCCTGAGCGTCCCGGCACGATCCGGGACTCCGCCGGGCCCGCACGCAGGCTCCCGTCCAGTCTGCCGACGTCCGCCTGCCCCGGCACCCCGAAATAGACTCGCCTCGTGCCCGACCAGCCCCAGCCCGCCACCCAGCCCCCGGCAGCAGAGCCTTTGGCAGCGCAGCCCACGGCAACAGAGCCTTTGGCAGCAGAGCCCCCGGCGACGCCCCCCAGCGCCCCCGGCACGGTCGCCGACCGGCTCGCGAGCGTCCGGGCCCGGATCGCCGCCGCGGCGGACGCCGCCGGGCGCCGCCCGGACGACGTGCGCCTGCTGGTCGCGACCAAGACGCAGACGGCGGACGCCGTGCTGGAGGCGCTGGCGGTCGGCGTCGACCTGATCGGCGAGAACCGGGTGCAGGAGCTCGTCGCGAAGGCGCCTGCCGTGGCCGACCGGGTGGCGGACGGCACGCTCCAGGTGCACATGATCGGCCATCTGCAGCGCAACAAGATCAACCAGGTGCTGGCCACCGCCACGGGTCTGGAGACGCTCGACTCGCTCGACCTGGCGCGCGCGATCTCGGAGCGCTGCGTGCGCGACGGCCGCACCGGCGACACGGCTCTGGACGTGATGGTGCAGGTCAACGTGACTGGCGAGGACAGCAAGTCCGGCGTCGGGCCGGACGACGCCGGGGCGCTCGCCACCGCCGTCGCCGCCCTGCCGGGTCTGCGCCTGACCGGGTTCATGACCATCGGCGCGCGCCTGGAGGGGTCGTCGGAGCAGACCGTCCGCGCGGGGTTCGCCCGGCTGCGCGCGATCCGCGACGAGGTGCTGGCGTCGGGGGCGCCGGGGACGGGTTCCGCGACGGAGCTGTCGATGGGCATGACCGGCGACCTGGAGCTCGCGATCGCCGAGGGCGCGACGATCGTGCGGGTGGGTACGGCGGTCTTCGGCCCGCGCCCGGCCCCCTGACGGGCGCCGTGACCGCCACCACTGTTTGACCCAGGTCACAGACGCGCGACCACCTCTGCGGCTAACGTCTTGGGGTCCCCCACCGACCCCGCCGACTCCTTGGAGTGATAGAGCCATGTCCACCGTCACCGTGCTGCGGCCCGCCACCGACGCCGACATCTCTCACCTGGTGAGTCTGAACAACGCCTCGATCCCCGCCGTCCCGGACACCCCGGCCGACGACATGACCGAGCTGCTCGACGCGTCGTCGCTCGCCCTGGTCGCCGTCGACCCGCAGGCACCGGCGGAGCCGCTCGGCTTCGTCGTGGCGCTCGACGGCGGCGAGGACTGGGACGGCGAGAACTACGCCTGGTTCGAGGAGCGCGGGCTGGACCACCTGTACGTCGACCGCATCGTGGTGGGCGAGGGTGCCCGCGGCCGCGGGATCGGCCAGCTCTTCTACGACGCGGTGTTCGACGCCGCCCGCACGGCGGGACACGACGTCGTCACCTGCGAGGTCAACCTGAACCCGCCGAACCCCGGCTCGATGCGCTTCCACGGCCGCCTCGGGTTCTCCGAGCGCGGGCAGCAGCTCACCAAGGGCGGGGACGTGCTGGTCGCCAAGCTCGCGGCCGACGTCCGCTCCGCGGGCCCGCGCCGCGCCGTCGCGGCCTGACCCATCGGGACCCGTGAGGTCGGCAGCCGGCTGCCGACCTCACGAGCCGATCCCGCTAGGCCGGCTCGATCCCCAGCCGCGCCAGCGCCTCACGCACCGACGGCCCGCTGAACCGCCCCGGCTCGACGGCCAGCGCCGTCAGCGCCGCCGACCGGTCGACGCCCGCCACGAGCATCACGAGGGCGGCCCGCAGGTCGCCGTCGGTCGCCGCGAGGGCGTTCGCGCACACGTCGGACTCCAGGTCCGTGGCCTGCGTGAGCAGGCGCACCAGGCGCTTGCGCAGCTTGGCGTTGGTCGCGAGCACCTCGACCATGAGGTTGGAGTAGGTCTTCCCGAGCCGCACCATGACCGCCGTCGAGAAGGTGTTCAGCACCATCTTCTGGGCGGTGCCCGCCTTCATGCGGGTGGAGCCCGTGATGGCCTCCGGCCCGGTGTTCACCAGGATCGGCACGTCGGCCTTGGGCGCCAGGGCGGCGAACGGGTTCGACGCGAGCAGCACGGTCCGCGCCCCGCGGTCGCGGCCCATGTCGAGCGCTCCCCCGACGTACGGGGTGTTGCCGCTGGCGGCGATGCCGAACACGACGTCCGCCGGCCCGACGTCGGACACGAGCGCGGCGCCGGCCTCGACGTCGTCCTCCGCGCCCTCGGCCGCCTTCTTGAAGGCGCCCAGGCCGCCCGCCAGGTGCGGCACGAACATCTCCTCGCCCACGCCGTACGTCGGCAAGAGCTCCGCGGCGTCCAGCAGGCCCATGCGGCCCGACGTGCCGGACCCGACGTAGTGCACCCGGCCGCCGGCGCGGATGCCGTCCACCGCCAGGTCGATCGCCTCCACGATGCGCGGGTGCGCCGCGCGTACCGCGGCGATGACGGCGGCGTCCTCGTCGGTGATCATGCGCACCATGTCCGCCGTGGAGACCACGTCGATGTCACGGGTGCGCGGGTTGCGCTCCTCGGTGGGTGAGACCGGGCGCGGCGCCGACTGTGCGTGCCGTTCGAATCCCGCCTCCGCGATCATCGGCGAGCCCCCTTCGTTCTGCTTGCGCTGTGCTCTTGGACTTCGTGCTCGTGCTGATCGATCTCGTACTGCTCGATCTCGTACTGCTCGATCTCGTGCTGCTCGATCTCGTGCTGCTCGATCTCGTGCTGCTCGATCTCGTGCTGCTCGATCTCGTACTGCTCGATCTCGTTCCGCGGCCCCACACCCCGCAGGCGCTGGACGGCCGCTGCCGCGTTCGCCCGACCTGTCCCGCACGCCACCACGACCGCCGGGCCACCACCGCTCAGCGTCCCGAACCAGTCGCCGACCGGTCCGGGAAGTCCCGTGTGCACCACCACCAGGTCCGGGCGCACCGCCCAGAGCCGCTCCAGCCGGCCCCGTTCGGCCGAACCCGGGACGGGTTCGCGGGTGATCACGACGAGCGGTTCGGCCGGGTGTGGCGCGCCCTCAGGAAATTCTGCGCCACGCTCGGTACCGATTCTGTCGAGATCCGCCGACACACCGTACCGGGTGAATCGGGCAATAAGCACTCCAAGTCCATCATCGTCCAGTCCGAGCCCCTTCGACAGGGGCTCGGGCAGGGTTCCGGGCAGCGGGTCGGGCGAACCTTCGGGCGGGACGCCGGACGGCGCGTCCTCCGGCGGCCACTGCCGCGCCCCCGGCCAGACCTCGGCGACCGCTGTCTGGACGTGCCGGGCCGTGCGGCCGGCCGCGTGGTCCAGCCGGAGGCGCAGGTCCACGACGTCGGGCCGGGCGTCCGGGCCGAGCGGCACGAGGTGCGCGCCCCGCACCCGCACGACGGCGTCCGCGATGCCCGCGCCCAGCTCGGCCAGGTCCGCGAGCGCCCGCCGCGCGGCGTCGGCGTCGGTGACCGCGCCGACGGCGGCCCGCCGGGCGCGGACCGCGGCGACGAGCGCGCGCGTCCGCGCCCCGGACTCCTCCAGCCGCTCCACGCTCACGCGTCCGGCGGCGACGGCCGCGCTCAGGGCCTCGTACGACTCGGTGTACAGGGCGGGGTCGAGGCCGAGGCAGAGCAGGTCCGCGCCGGCCTCGACGGCGCGGACGGCGGCCTCGCCGACCGAGCCGGTGAGCTCGCGCAGCGCGCCCATGTCGAGCGCGTCGGTCACGACCGGCCCGTCGTGCCCCAGCTCCCGCAGCAGGCGCGTCGCGGCCGGCTCGATCGACGCGGGCGCCGGGCCGACGGCGGGGAACAGCACGTGCGCGGTCATCACGGCGTCGAGCCG
The DNA here is from genome assembly GCF_044389365.1 of Promicromonospora sp. NPDC019610. NCBI lineage: Bacteria > Bacillati > Actinomycetota > Actinomycetes > Micrococcales > Promicromonosporaceae > Promicromonospora > Promicromonospora sp. NPDC019610. The sequence continues at coordinate 5,909 of NZ_JBIRXX010000005.1, forward strand.
GGACTGGTCGCGGCGCGCCGCGTCGGGCCGCGCCAGGTCGCGGCGCGCCGGGTCGAGCCGCGCCGCGTCGGGCCGCGACACGTCGAGCCCGGGCTGCTCCGCCCCGGGCCGCCCCTCGGGGCACAGGGCCCGCGCGAACGGGACAAGGTCGCGGGCGCGGACGACGTCGAGCGGCTCGTCGACGACCGGCAGGCCCACGTGGGAGTCCACGGTGGTGGCGCCGTGCCCGGGGAAGTGCTTGCCGCACACGCCGACGCCCGCGCTGCGCACGCCCCGGGCGAACGCGATGCCGTGCCGGGCGACGCCGTCGGGCGTGGTGCCGAAGGCGCGCACGCCGATCACGGGGTTGTCGGGTTCCGAGACGACGTCGAGCACGGGGCCGAGCAACAGGTCGATGCCGGTCGCGGCGAGCACGCGGCCGAGCGCCCGGCCGGCGTCGAGCGAGATCGCGCCGCCCGGCAGCACGCCGAGCGCCGCCGCGCCGGGCAGGGACGAGCCGCGGGCGGCCTCCAGCCGCGACACGTCGCCGCCCTCCTCGTCGACGGCGACGACCAGGTCGGGCGAGATCGCGTGCAGCGCCGCGGACAGCGCGGCGGTGGTGGCGACGTCGGGCGTGTTCCGCGCGAAGTAGACGACGCCGGCCAGGCCGGCGCGGGCGGCGTCGGCCAGCCAGGCGGGCACGCCGGCGCCGTCGGGCCCGGCCGCGTTCTCGAACCCCGGCAGGAGCACGCCGTTGACGGCGCGCCGCGTCCGATCGGCCCCTGGCGTGGCGGTCACTCCTTCACGGCCCCCGCCGTCAGCCCCGAGGCGAGCCGGCGCTGGACCAGGATGAAGAAGACCATCACGGGCACGGTGATGATGGTGGAGGCGGCCATGATGGCGCCCCAGTCGTTGGAGTGGATGCCGAAGAACGAACGCAGGCCGATCGCCACCGTGTAGTTCTCGGTCGCCCCGCCGAGCATCGTCATCGCGAAGATGAACTCGTTCCACGCCGTGATGAAGCCGAAGATGCTGGTGGCGACCAGGCCAGGCGCCACCAGGGGCAGCAGCACGGACCAGAACATGCGGCCCCAGCTCGCGCCGTCGAGGTAGGCGGCCTCCTCCAGCTCGACCGGGACCGCCGCGACGAACCCACGCAGCATCCAGATCCCGAACGGCAGGGCGAGGGCGACGTAGACCACGATCAGGCCGGTCAGGGTCTCCAGGAGCTGGAGGTCGCGGACCTGCACGAACAGCGGGATGACGAGCGCCTCGAGGGGCACCATCTGCACGACGAGCACCAGCATCAGGATCTGGGTGCGCATCCGGAACCGGAAGCGGGCCACCGCGACGGACGCCAGCAGAGCGAGCGCCGAGGAGATGAGGACCGTGCCGAGCGCGACGAGCAGCGAGTTGCGCAGGAACGTGCCGAACCCGCCCTCCGTCAGCACGAACACGTAGTGGTCGAGCGTGGGCTCGGCGGGCCAGAAGCTGCTGGTGTGCCCGGCCTGCGCGTCGAGCGAGCTGTTCAGCATCCAGTAGACGGGGAACAGCGTGAACACGAGCAGCAGGGCGACGAGCACGCCCTTGCCGAGCTGCCGCAGGGGCGACCGGCGCGCGGTGCGGCGCAGCGGACGGCGGGCGGGCCGGGCGAGCGCGCCCCTGGTCGCCCGTACGTGGCCGGCCGAGCTCTGGCGGGTGGTGGTCATCGTTCCTCCTCCGCCAGGACGGTGCGCACGTAGACGGCGGTGATGACGAGCAGCAGCACGGTCAGCAGCACCGCGATCGCCGAGCCGAAGCCGTAGCGGTTCTGCCCGAACGACTCGACGTACGACCACACGCCCAGGTTGAGCACCGACCGGTTGGACCCTGCGCCGCCGGGCATCAGGTAGACCTGCGCGAACACCTTGAAGTCCCAGATGGTCGACAGGATGATCACGACGGCGAACACCTGGCGGAGCTGCGGCACGACGATCGAGAAGAACCGGCGGAACGACCCGGCGCCGTCCATCTCGGCGGCCTCCAGCATCTCCTTCGGCACGCCGAGCAGCCCCGCGAGCACCGTCACCGCGACGAACGGGAACCCGTGGTGGATCACGTTGAGCAGCACGATCGCGTAGAACGTCCACCGGTCGGTGAACCAGTTGGTCGGGTCGTCGAGCAGGCCGAGGCTCATCAGGACGTCGTTGAAGACCCCGCGGTCGGCGTCGAAGATCCACACCCACACGTACGTGCCGGTGACGGCGGGCATGGCCCAGGCGGCCATGATCGAGCTGGAGGTGACGGTGCGCCAGAAGGTGCCCAGCGAGGCGAGCAGGACGGCGACGGCCGTGCCGAACGCGACGGTGCCCACCACGGACAGCACGGCGAACCCGACGGTGTTGGGCAGCACCACCGTCCACAGCTCGGGCGTCGCCAGGATCTCCCGGAAGTTCTCCAGGCCGATCCAGTTCGGCTCACCCGTGGTGATCTCCCGCAGGCCGTAGTCCTGCAGCGAGAAGAGGAACACCCGCACCAGGGGCCACAGCAGCAGCACCGCCAGGACGGCCAGGGCGGGGGCGAGCAGCAGCCAGGGCCGCACGACGGCGGCCCTGGCCCTGCCCAGGCGCGGAACGGTGGCTGTCGCCAGGGTGTCAGCCAAGGGTCACTCGGAACCGTTCAGCAGGCCGGTCATCTCCTCGGCTGCGGCCGTGCTCGCCTCGGCGACGTCCGCGTCCCCGGAGAGGATCGACTGCATCATCGTGCTCGTGGTGGCCTTGGCCTGCACCGCGCCGTAGGTGGGTGCGGCCGGCACCGAGGCGCCGCCGTCCACGAACTGCTCGGCGAACGGCGCGACCAGCGGGTCGGTGCTCTGCAGCGTCTCGTCGAGCAGCGACACCTGGCCGGGGAAGTACCCGGACTGCTCCGCCCACTGCTGCGCGAACTCGCCGGTGGTCATCATCTCGACGAACGTCCAGGCGAGGTCCTTGTCGTCGGCCGTCTCGAAGACGCTCAGGTGGGAGCCGCCCAGCACCGACGGCGCGATGCCGCCGTCCTGGCCCGGGATCGGGACGGCGGCGAACTTGCCCTCCATGTCCGCGTTGGCCTCGACGATCGCGCCCGGCGTCCAGGAGCCCATGACCGCCATGCCCACGTCGCCCGCGGCGAAGGAGTCGAGCACGTCGGTCTCGCGCCACGTGGTGGCGCCGGCCGAGGAGTAGTCGCCCTCGGTGGCCAGCCCGGTCCAGAACCCGATGCCCTCCTGCGCCTCGGGGCTGTCGAGGCCCGAGGTCCAGGTGTCGCCGTCGAGCGTGGCGACCTCGCCGCCGGCGCCCCACACCCACGGGTAGACCGTGAACTCGGCGTCGCCGGGCACGGCGACGGCGATCTTGTCGGGGAACTCCTTCTTGAGCGCCGCCGCGGCGTCCTCGATCTCGGCCCACGTGGTGGGCGGCTCGACGCCGGCCTGCTCGAACAGCTCCGTGTTGTAGACCAGCGAGCGCACGCCGGCGTACCAGGGCATGCCGTAGAGCTGCCCGTCGTAGGTGCCCGCCTCGACCAGGCCCTCGACGAGGTCGTCGGTGACCCCGGCCGCGTCCACGTACTCGTCCAGCGGGGCGAGCGCGCCGGCGTCGGCGAACTCGGGGGTCCAGGTGGTGCCGGTCTCGGCGACGTCGGGAGTGGTCCCGCCGGCGATGGAGGTGACGAACCGGTCGTGGGCGTCGCCCCACTCGACGAACTCGACGTCGAGCGTCGCGCCGGTCTCCTCCTCGAACGCGGTCGAGACGTCGGCGAAGAAGTCCTCCGCGTCAGGGTTGGTGCCCTGCATGATCCACACGCTGAGGGTGCCGTCGCCCTCGCTGTCGCCCCCGCCGCCTCCACCACAGGCGGCCGTCGTGGCCGCGAGAAGCAGTGCTCCGGTGGCTGCCGCCACGGGTCGTCGCATCGCTCGAGTCATCCTTCGGCTTCCTTCCGCTGGTCCTGCACCGGGCGCCGCGAGAGTAGCCAAGTGGTATTTCTGAGAAATGAACTTCCCAATACGCGGCATTGCGTGGAGATTACTGACCGGGTGAAGTGCATGCTAGGGGTGTTACCAAACCGTGATTGCTCATCATGGCACGCCCCCTTTCACCCTCGACTAAGGCACGCGCGCGGTCCATTCCGGAGTGCCGAACTTCGACTCGACCAGCTTCCGGGCCAGCGCCCACTCGTCGGCCGTGACCTCGCCCGGCACGGTGCGGTACCGCTCGCGGAACGACGCCTCGAGCGCGTCGATCACCTCGGCCCGGCTGAGCCCCGTCTGCGAGCGCAGCGGGTCCACACGCTTGTTGGCGCTGCGGGTGCCCTTGTCGCTGAGCTTCTCCCGCCCGATGCGCAGCACGTCCGTCATCTTGCCGGCGTCCATGTCGTAGGCCATGGTCGCGTGGTGCAGCACGGCACCCCCGGCGAGCCGCTTCTGGGCGGCGCCGGCGATCTTGCCGGCGGGCGAGGCGATGTCGTTGAGGGGCACGTAGGTGGCGTCGATGCCGAGGCCGTGGAGGGCGCCGATGACCCAGTCGTCGAGGAACGCGTAGGACCGCTCGAAGCTCAGCCCGTCCACGAGCGAGCCCGGTACGTACAGGGAGTACGAGATGGTGTTGCCGGGCTCCATGAACATGGCGCCACCCCCGGAGATCCGCCGGATCACGCGGGCCCCGTGCCGTGCGGCACCCTCGGGGTCCACCTCGTTGCGCAGCGACTGGAACGATCCGATGATCACCGCGGACTCGTCCCACTCCCAGAACCGCAGGGTCGGCCCGCGGCGCCCGGCACCCAGCTCCTCGGTGAGCACCTGGTCGAGCGCGACGTTCAGCAGGGGCGAGACCGCGGGGGTGCGGATCACCTGGAACTCGTGGTCCTCCCAGGCCGTCGCGTGACCGAGCGCGCGGCGCGCGGCGACCGCCACGGCGTCCGCGTCGAAGCCCACGGCGGTGGCGCCGTCCAGGGCCCCGCGCACGGCCTCGGCGAGCTGCGCCTTGGAGGCATCGGCGGGCATCCCGTCGAGGGCCGCGCCCATGGCCTCCAGCGCCTCGTCGGGCTCGAGGAAGAAGTCCCCGCTCACCCTGGTGCCGGTCAGCCGGCCCGGTGGACCGGCCGCCCCGTCCACCCCGGCCCCGACGACCTCGGTCTCGACACGAACCAGCTTTCCGAGTGGAACCTTGAACTCTCCTCGCACGTGTTCACAGTAGGCGACGGTGCCTGTGGTGTCCGACGTCGGAGCGAGCCTTGGGTACGGAAGGTGCGGTCCGACGTCGGGCACGTCCGATATTTGGCGAGAAGAGGCGTCAGAACAGACCAGAATTTCCTCTTCTCTTTAGACAACCTTGCCCTGGTTTCGTGTCAGAATGACCTGGTGTCGGAACACTCACAGGGATTTGATGGAGTGGCGGTCGAGGGCTTTGATGCCTGGGTCGTCGCTCTCGACGTAGGCGGCAGTGGCTCGCGCCTGGTCGCAGAGTTCGGCAACTCCGTGAACCCCGAGCGCATCAGCCTCAGCGGCCGCGCCGTCAAGGTCAACCACCACGGCAGCGACGCCGCAGCCGTCGTCGCGTCCCTGTGCCAGTCGTTCAACGCGTGGGCCGCCCGCATGGGCCACCACGGCATGAGCGACGGCAGCACCGCGCCCGTCTCCTCCGCGGCGGTCGGCATCACCGGCCTGACCTCGCTGGTCGAGAAGCCGCTCGAGATCCACGACATCCTCGCCCGCGAGCTGCGGACCAACCGCACCGCCGTGGCGGGCGACGCACTCACCGCACACCTCGGCGCCCTGCGCGGGCGCGCCGGAGCCGTGCTGTCGGTCGGCACGGGCGCCGTGGCGTTCGGCTACGACGGCGTGAACCGCTGGCGCCGCGCGGACGGCTGGGGACACCTGCTCGGCGACCTGGGCGCAGGCGTCTGGGTCGGCGGCGAGGCGCTCCGCGCCGCGGGTCGGTACCACGACGGCGCGAGCCGTGGTGCGTCGAAGCGCCTGCTCGAGGCGGCCGTCGCCAAGTTCGGCCTCATCGAGAGCTGGCCAAACCAGTTCTACAAGAACGCGGAGCGTGCCAAGCAGCTCGCGTCGATGGCGCCCGAGGTGATGATCGCCGCGGCCGAGGGCGACGAGACGTCGATCCGGATCCTCGAGGAGGCCGGGCGGCACCTCGCCGACACGCTGGCGAGCGCGCTCGGCCGCGACATCCCACCGCTGGCCTCCACGACCGGTCGCCTGGTCCAGGAGGAGTCGCCGCTCACGGTGTCGCTCACCAAGCACCTCTCGGAGGACCGCCCCGACGTCTCGCTCGTGCCGAGCGGCGGCTCCCCGCTGGACGGCGCGCTCCACCTGGCCCGCCGGCTGCGCGAGGCGCCCCACTCCGTGACGGGGTTCCGGCCGTGGCTCACCATCCGAGTCGACGGCCACCACACCAGCCGGGACACCCCGGAGGACGTGGGCGGCACCGACATCCTCACCGCCCAGCTCTCGGCGACCGACCTGCCCGGTGACGAGCTTCAGTGAACGACGGCAGTTCATCCGCTTCGTCCTTCACTGATGTGCTGTGCCCGGATCCCCGGCACGGGTGTATGTTCACGACCCAGCCTCACCACACCATCCCGGGAGATGCGACATGACAGGTGACGTCCTCGTCCGACTCCGGCGCGCACTGCCGACGCTGCGGCCAGCGGAGGCGAGAGTCGCGCAGACGGTCCTCGACGACCCGAACACCGTCGTCGCCTCGACCATCACCGAGCTCGCCGGGCACGCGGACACGTCACAGGCCACCGTGGTGCGGTTCTGCCGCGCCGTCGGCTACGCCGGTTACCCCGAGTTCCGCATCGACCTGGCGCAGGCGACCAGCCGCCGCGAGGTCGAGATGGAGCGGTCCGGCATCGCCGAGGGCGAGATCAACCAGACCGACGACATCGAGGCCGTCGTCTCCAAGATCGCGTTCCACGAGGCACGCACCATCGAGGAGACCGCCCGCATGATCGACACCGAGGCGATCGAGCGGGTCGCCACGGCGATCTCCGAGGCCAAGCGGGTCGACGTCTACGGCGTCGGCTCGTCCAACCTCGCCGCCGCCGACCTCGCGATGAAGCTGCAGCGCATCGGCGTCTTCGTGTTCAGCTCGCCCGACCCGCACCAGCAGCTCGCGTCGTCGGCGCTGCTCGAGCCGGGCAACGTGGCCGTGGCCGTCTCGCACTCGGGTCAGACCCGCGAGACCAACCAGGCCCTGGAGATCGCCCGCAAGCGCGGCGCCCTCACGGCGGCGATCACGAACTTCCCCGACGCACCGATCGGCCTCGTGTCCGACGTCGTGCTGGCCACCACCGCCCGCGAGACGCAGTTCCGGGTGGGCGCCATGTCGAGCCGCATCGCGCAGCTCACGGTCGTGGACTACCTGTTCGTCCGCGTCGCGCAGCGCACCTACGACCGCTCGTCGATCGCCATCAAGGCGACGTACGACGCGGTGCGCGACCAGCGCCTCGACTTCGGGACCACCAAGGTGGACCGCGCGGCGGCCCCGGCCGCCCCGGTCGCCTGACCCCTGCTCCACCTCGCTGAGTGCGGGGTATCTGCGGACCAACAGCCGTTGATCCCGCAGATACCCCGCACTCAGCGCTGTCGTGTCAGGGACGCGGCTCCACGTCCGACTTGAGCAGGCCGTAGACGTACGCCTCCGTCACGGCCTCCCACGCGGCCTCGACCACGTTGGGGCCCACGCCGACCGTCGACCAGGACCGCTCGCCGTCGCTCGTGTCGATGAGCACCCGCGTGATCGCGTCGGTGCCGAGCTCGGTGTCGAGGATGCGCACCTTGAAGTCGATCAGCTCGAACCGCGCGAGCTCCGGGTAGACCCGGGACAGCGCGGTGCGCAGCGCCTGGTCCAGCGCGTTGACCGGGCCGTTCCCCTCCCCCGTCGTCACGATCCGCTCGCCGCCCGCCCGGATCTTGACGGTCGCCTCGGCCACCGCGGCGGCGTCGGGGGCGTGGACCGACGGCGGGGCGGCGCCCGCGGGGACGGTCTCCACGATCGTGCGCCACGACTCGACGGTGAAGAAGTCGGGCCGCTGCCCCAGCTCGGACAGCAGCAGCAGCTCGAACGAGGCGTCGGCCGCCTCGAAGGTGTAGCCCGCGGCCTCGTCGTCCTTCACGCGGTTCGTGACCCGGGAGAGCAGCTCGCCCTGGCCGGCCAGGTCGAAGCCCAGCTCGCGGCCCTTGAGCTCGATCGAGGCGCGGCCCGCCATGTCGGACACGAGCATGCGCATGTCGTTGCCCACCAGCGTCGGGTCGGTGTGCTGGTACATGTCCGGGTCCACCCGGATGGCGCTGGCGTGCAGGCCGCCCTTGTGGGCGAACGCGCTCGCCCCCACGTAGGGCTGCCGGGCGAACGGCGAGATGTTCGTGAGCTCGCTGATGGCGTGCGAGATCCGGGCGGCCTCCCGCAGGCCGCCGTCCGCCAGGAGGGACATGCCGCGCTTGAGCTCCAGGTTGGCCACCACCGTGACCAGGTCGGCGTTGCCGGTGCGCTCGCCGTACCCGTTCACCGTGCCCTGCACGTGGGTGGCCCCCGCCTCGACGGCGGCGAGCGAGTTGGCCACGGCGCAGCCGGTGTCGTTGTGCGCGTGCACGCCGAGCCGCTGGTCCGGCCCGACGGCGGTGCCCGCCCAGAGCTCGGCGACGATCTCGCCGACCCAGGTGGGCAGCATGCCGCCGTTGGTGTCGCACAGGGTGACCACCTCGGCGCCGGCCTCGAACGCGGTGTGGACGGCGCTGGTCGCGTACTGCGGGTCGTGCCGGTAGCCGTCGAAGAAGTGCTCGGCGTCCAGCACCACCCGGCGCCCCTCGGCGACGAGGAAGGAGACGGTGTCCGCGATCATGGCGAGGTTCTCGGCGCGGGTCGTCCGCAGGGCGCGCTCGACGTGCCGCACGTCCGACTTGGCCACGAGCGTGACCACGGGGGTGCTCGCGTCGAGCAGGGCGCGCACCTGCGGGTCGTCGCCCGCGCGGACGCCGGCCCGGCGGGTGGCGCCGAAGGCCGCGAGCACCGCGTTCTTCAGGGTGAGCTCGGTGGCGGCACGGGCGAAGAAGTCGGTGTCCTTCGGTACCGCCCCCGGCCAGCCGCCCTCGATGTAGCCCACGCCGAGCTCGTCGAGCAGCGCCGCGATCGCGAGCTTGTCGGAGACGGAGAGGTTCATGCCCTCCTGCTGTGCGCCGTCGCGCAGCGTCGTGTCGTACACCTGGAACGAGGCGGTGGTCATCGATGCTCCCAACGATGTGTCTGGCGATGTGTTCGGCGGCCAGGCTCGGAGCCGGGTCGTCGGACCAACAAAAAAAGACCCTCCGGGTGTGGAAGGTCTGCGCGTCCGGTGGGGTGTCGCCGGACGCGCTACAAAATGATGATCACCTGTCGCAGGGTGGAGCTCGGGGTGAGGCACTCAGTCATGCGGGTCATAGTGCCACAGCGCGGCGGCACGCGGAAGTGGTGTCCAGAGGCCGGGTCGACGGGACGTCGCGACGCCGTCGGGACCCCGCCTGGCGGCCGGCCCGGTAACTCCGGCCTTGTCGGAAATCTCTCTTCTCCCGACGATCTCGGAACTTTTGTTTGCCAATCGCCATAAGTGGGACTAGCGTGCTCGCGACGACGTCGTCGGAATGGGGAGCGATGATGCACCACGCCTCTGCACGCCACAATGCCTCCGAGCGGACCGGTATCTGGTTCGTCGGGGCCCGCGGCTCCGTGGCCAGCACGGCCACGGTGGGCCTCGCGGCCATCGCCGAGGGGCAGGCTCCGCCGACGGGCTGTGTCACCGCGCGGGAGCCCTTCGCCTCGGCCGGTCTCCCCGCGTTCGCCGACCTGGTGGTCGGCGGGCACGACATCTCCTCGGTCACGATGACCAAGCGCGCGGAGTGCCTGGTGGAGACCGGCATGATCGGTCCGCGGCTGTTCGCCGCCACGCACGACGCCCTGGAGCGGGCGGACGCCGAGGTGCGCCCCGGGTACGACCCGCACGCGGTCGCGGGCGGAGCCTCGGGCGGGGCCGCCGGCACCGCCGTCGGCGCGGGCCTCTCCCAGCAGGCGGTCGCCGAGCGGCTCGCCGCCGACATCACGTCGTTCCAGGAGCGGCACGACCTGGCGCGGGTCGTCGTGATCGACCTGTCCTCGACCGAGCCGCCCGTCGACGCGGCGCCCGAGCACGACGACGTCGACGCCCTGCTCACGGCCCTGGCCGACCCGGCACGCGCCGTGCTCCCCGCGTCCTCCGTCTCGGCGTACGCGGCGATCCTTGCCGGAGCCGCGTACGCCGCCTTCACGCCGTCGGCGGGCATGGGCCTGCCCGCGCTGACCCGGCTCGCCCGGGAGCGCGGCATCCCCGTGGCCGGGCAGGACGGCAAGACCGGGCAGACGTGGCTGCGCACCGTGCTGGCGCCCGCGTTCGCCGCCCGCGGGCTGAAGGTGCTCTCGTGGGCGGGCACCAACCTGCTGGGCGGCGGCGACGGCGCCACCCTCGCCGACCCCGACGCCGTGCGCAGCAAGCTCGCCAGCAAGAACCGCGGGCTGACGGCGCTGACCGGCAGCGACACCACTCCCCTGCACATCGACAACGTGCCCGACCTGGGCGACACCAAGGTCGCCTGGGACCACGTGCACGTCGAGGGCTTCCTCGGGTCGCGGCTCACGCTGCAGACCACGTGGAGCGCGCACGACTCGATGCTCGCCGCCCCGCTCGTGCTCGACCTGGCCCGGCTGCTCGCGCTCGCGCACGCCGCCGGGATCAGCGGGCCCGTGCCGGAGCTGGGCTTCTTCTTCAAGGACCCGTGGGGCTCCGACGTGCACGACGCCGCCGACCAGGCCCGCATCGTCGAGGACTGGGTGCGCGACGCCTCGGCCCGGGCCGGACGATGAGCCCCCGGCTGACGGGTGCTCGGCGGGCGGCGGGGCCGCCCGGGCTCGCCGACGTCGCCGAGCTGGTCCGGGCCCCCGCGGCCCTGAGCGTCGTGGGCGACACGCTGGCCGGGCTGGCCGCGGCGCGCGCGGGCACCTCGTCCGGCACCGCGGCCGGTACCACAGGCGGCGCACCGACGCCGCTGCGCGCCCGCCACCTCCTGCTGCCCGTCGCCTCCGCCTGCCTGTACCTGGGCGGCATGGCGCTGAACGACTACGGGGACCGGCACGTCGACGCCGTCGAGCGGCCCGAACGCCCCATCCCGTCCGGCCGGATCTCGCCGCGGGCCGCGCTCGCGATCGGCACGGCGCTCACCGCGGGCGGCGTGGCCGCCGCGGGCCTCGCGGGCGGACGCCGCGCGCTCGGCGTCGCCCTGCCGCTGGCCGCCTGCGTCTGGACCTACGACCTGGTCGCCAAGGACCGCCCGGCCGGTCCGTTCGTCATGGCGGCGTGCCGCGGGCTCGACGTGCTGCTCGGTGCCACACCCGGGCGCCTGCGGTCGGCGCTCCCGGCCGCCGCGGGGCTGACCGCGCACACGTTGGGCGTCACCCTGCTCTCGCGCGGCGAGGTGCACGGCACGACGCCGCAGGTCGCCGGGGCGGTCGCCGCCGGGACGGTCGCGGGCGCCGTCGCCGCCGCCGCGGTCCCGTTCACCGTCACGGCAACGCGCCCGGCCGTCCGCTGGACCACCGTCGCCGCCGCGGCCGCCTACGCCGCGGCCACCCTGCCCGGGCAGGTGCGCGCGGCCGCGCGGCCCACGGCCGCCAACGCCCGGTCCGCCACCCGGGCCGGGATCCAGGCGATGGTCCCGCTGCAGGCCGCCTGGGCGGCCCGCTCGGGGAGCCTGGGCACGACGGCGCTGCTGGCCGGCGTCGCCGCCGTCGGGCAGGGGCTCCGCCTGCTGGGCCGTGCCCGCGGCCGTGCCGGGGTGAGCATCACGTGAGACCTCCGTTCCTGCTGGGCTACGGCACCAACGGCTTCGGCGACCATCCCCTGCGGGCGGCCCTCGACGTGCTCGACGACGTGGGCTACGACGCCGTCGCGGTCACGCTCGGCTTTCCGCACCTCGACCCGTTCGCGGCGCTGGCCGGCGACGACGTCCGGACCCTGCGCGCCCACCTGCGGCGGATGCGCGGGGGCACCGGGGCCGCGGCGGTCGTGGAGACCGGCACCCGGTACCTGCTCGACCCGCTGCACAAGCACCGGCCCACGCTCGTGGACCGGGACGCCGCCCTGCGGATGCGGTACCTGGAGCGCGCGGTCGAGATCGCGGCAGACGTCGACGCCCGGTGCGTCTCGTTCTTCTCCGGCATCCTGCCCGACGACGCGAGCGCCGCCGACGGCTGGGCCCGCCTCCGGGAGCGCGTCGGTGCACTCGTCGAGTACGCCGGGGAGCGCGGGGTGCGGCTCTCGCTCGAACCCGAGCCGGGGATGCTCGTCGAGACGGTCGGCGACGCGCTGCGGCTCCTGAGCGACCTGGGGACGCCGCCCGAGCTGGGGATCACCGTCGACGTCGGGCACTGCCTGGTGGTCGAGCCGGACGGCGTCGAGGGCGCGCTGCGCGCCGCCGCGCCGCACCTCAGCAACGTACAGCTCGACGACATGCCGCGGACGCACCACGAGCACCGCCCGTTCGGGGAGGGCGACCTCGACCTGCCGCTCGTCCTCGCGACGCTCGCCGACATCGGCTACACGGGGGTCGCCGCCGTCGAGCTGCCCCGCCACTCCCACGACGCGCCCCGGCTCGCCCGCGACAGCCGGGCCGCCCTGATGCGGGCATGGGCGGACGTCACCGGCGCCCGCTCCCGCCGCCACACCGGCCCGACCGGCACGACCGGCACGACCGACACGACCGACACCGACTTGACCCAGACCGGCTCGACCAGCAGCGAAGGGGTTCTGTCATGACCGTCACCACATGCATACCCGCGGGTACGCCGGGCGCCACCTGGCTCGACGAGGCGCTCGCCGGGGTCGCACGCGACCCCGACAGCGTGACCCGCGCGTTCGCGTTCGCGGCCCGGAAGGTGGGGCGCGCACCACTGCACCCGGACACCGACCCGGCCGGCGTCGTGCACGGGACGGTGGACGACGCGGCGCGCGCCGCGCTCGTCGTCACGCTGGCCGACACCGTGGGCGTCGGCATGGGCGTGGGCACAGCCGTGGGCGCGGACGCCGACAAGGACTTCGCGGACCGCCTGGTGCTCCTGTACCGGCAGGGCGACGGCGCCGAGCGGCGGGGTGTGCTGCGGGGGCTGGACGCGCTCACCACCCTGGGCGACCTCGGCCCGGGCGGCGAGCCCACCCCCCTCGTGACCACCGGGCTGGAGCTCGCCGCCGACGCGCTGCGGGCGAACGACCCCAGCCTGGTCGCGGCCGCCGTCGGCCCGTTCGGGGCGCGGTACCTCGACCAGCACACGTGGCGGCACGCGATCCTCAAGCTCGTGTTCCAGGGCACGAGCCTGGCCGCCGCGAGCGGCCTGGACCGCCGGGCCGACGACGAGCTGGCCCGCATGGCCCGCGACTTCGCCGCGGAACGGCAGGCGGCGGGACGGTCCGTACCGGCCGACCTCGACCGCCTCACGGCTGCCCGCCCCGCGGGCACCCGCCCCACGAAGGCCCGCCCCACGAAGGCCCGGCCCACGGTCACGGCCACCACGGACACCCGGCTCAGCACCACGAAGGAGTGACGTTGCGCATCCTCGACCCGCACATCCACATGACGAGCCGCACCACCGACGACTACGAGGCCATGTACGCCGCGGGCGTGCGCGCCCTCGTCGAACCGGCGTTCTGGCTGGGTCAGCCCCGCACCAGCGTGGGCTCGTTCACCGACTACTTCGACTCCCTGCTGGGCTGGGAACGGTTCCGGGCCGCGCAGTTCGGCGTCCGGCACCACGCGACGATCGCGCTCAACCCCAAGGAGGCGAACGACCCGCGCTGCCGCGAGGTGCTCGCCGAGATCCCCCGCTACCTGCTCAAGGACGGCGTCGTGGCCGTGGGCGAGGTGGGCTACGACTCGATGACGCCCGAGGAGGACGAGGTGTTCGCCGCCCAGCTCCAGATGGCCGAGGAGGCGGAGCTGCCCGTCCTGGTGCACACGCCGCACCGCGACAAGCTCGCCGGGACGCGCCGTACGCTCGACGTCGTGCGCGAGTCCGGGCTGGCGCCCGAACGGGTGCTCGTGGACCACCTCAACGAGACCAACGTGGCCCTCGTGCGCGACGCCGGCGCATGGGCCGGGTTCTCGATCTACCCGGACACCAAGATGGACGAGCACCGCATGGTCGCGCTGCTCCAGGAGTACGGGACCGAGCGGATGATCGTGAACTCCGCCGCGGACTGGGGCCGCTCCGACCCGCTCAAGACCGTCCGGACCGGCGAGGCGATGCTGGCCGCCGGCTTCTCGGAGGACGACGTCGACCAGGTGCTGTGGCGCAACCCGGTCGCCTTCTACGGGCAGTCGGGCAACCTCGTGCTCGACCCCGTCCCGGGGTTCAGCGCGGGCGAGCCGCCGGCACCCGGCGTCGAGTTCGAGGGTTCGTCCGTGCTGCGCGGCGCGCGGGCCTGAGCGGACCGGACCAAGGGATGACGACAAAGGGATGACGACAAAGGGATGACCCAGATGCTGCTCTCCTACTGCACCAACGTGCACCCCGCCGAGGACCTCGACGGCGTCATCGACCAGCTCGCCCGGTACGCCGGGCCGGCGCGCGAGGCCGCCGGCCTCGACACGCTCGGCGTGGGCCTGTGGCTGCCCGCCGAGCTCGCGCACCGCCTGGACACCTCCCCGGCGGACCGCGACTGCCTGCGCGCGGCGCTCGCCGAGCACCGGCTCCAGGTGCACACCCTCAACGCCTTCCCCTACGGCGGGTTCCACCGCGAGGTGGTCAAGCTCGCGGTGTACTCCCCCACCTGGGCCGAGCGGGCCCGGCTGGACTACGTGCTCGCGTGCGCCCGGGTGCTGGCCGACCTGCTGCCCGACGGCGTCGACGGGTCGATCTCGACCCTGCCGCTGGCCTGGCGGGCGCCCTGGACGCGGGCCGACGACGACGAGGCCACCCGCGCCTTCGCCACCCTGTCCGCGGAGCTGCGTGACCTGGCCCGGCGCACCGGCCGCACCGTGCGGGTCGCGATCGAGCCCGAGCCCGGGTGCGTGCTCGACACGGTGGAGGACGTCGTCGCGTGGCTCGCCCCGCGCACCGGCCCCGAGTACCCGGCCGACCGGCGCATCGACCCCGAGCACGTCGGTGTCTGCCTGGACACCTGCCACCTGGCCGTCTCGTTCGCGGACCCGGCCGGCGCCGTCCGCCGGATCACGGACGCCGGCCTGCGGGTGGTCAAGGTGCAGGCGTCGGCGGCCCTGGAGGTCGCCGACCCGTCCGCGCCGGGCGCGCGGGACGCCGTCGGACGGTTCGTGGAGCAGCGCTACCTGCACCAGGTGCGCGAGCTCACGGCGGCGGGCGAGGTGCTGGCGTCCGACGACCTGCCCGTGGCGCTCGGGCACGAGCAGCGGCGGCCCGGCCTGCCGGGCGACGGCCCGTGGCGCGTGCACTTCCACGTGCCGCTGCACCACGAGCCCGCGGCGCCGCTGGTCGCGACCACTGACGTCCTGCGCCAGGCCGTCGCGGCGGTGTGCGAGGCGCCGCACGGCGCCGACGCGCACCTCGACGTCGAGACGTACACCTGGTCGGTGCTCCCGCCCGACACCCTGCCCGACGGCGCGGACGAGCTCGTCGCCGGGATCGCCGCCGAGCTCCGCTGGGCCGGCGAGCACCTTCTCGCGGCTCCGGTCGCCGCCGCCCCCGCCCCCGCCCCCGCCCCCGCCCCCGCCCCCGAAGGAGTGGACGCATGAAGCCCGTCCTGCTGCTCGACGTCGTCGGGCTGACCGCCCGCGCCCTGGCCCACATGCCGCGGCTGAGCCGGCTCGCGACGTCCGGCTGGCAGTCCGAGCTGGCCACCGTGCTGCCCGCGGTGACGTGCAGCGTGCAGTCGACGATGCTCACGGGGCTGATGCCGGCGCAGCACGGGATCGTCGGCAACGGCTGGTACTTCCGCGAGCTGGGCGACGTGTACCTGTGGCGGCAGCACAACAAGCTGGTCGCCGGCGAGAAGCTGTGGGAGGCGGGCCGCCGCCACGACGCCGACTACCGCGCCGACAACGTGTGCTGGTGGTACGCGATGGGCATGACCACGGACGTCACGGTCACGCCGCGGCCGATCTACCACGCCGACGGCCGCAAGTCCGCCGACGGGTACGTGCGGCCCGCGGCGCTGCACGACGAGCTGGTGGGCCGGTTCGGCGACTTCCCGCTGTTCCAGTACTGGGGCCCCACGGCGTCGATCGCCTCGACGCAGTGGATCGTCGACGTGACCCGGCACCTCCTGCGGACCCGGACGTCGCACCTGACGACGGCGTACCTGCCGCACCTCGACTACGACCTGCAGCGGTTCGGCCCGCGCTCGCCCGAGGCGGACCGCGCCGCGGCCGAGCTGGACGCCGCCCTCGCACCCCTGCTGGACGACGCCGAGGCGGCCGGCGTCACCGTCGTCGCCGTGTCGGAGTACGGCATCTCGCCGGCCAACCGGCCCGTGGACATCAACCGGGTGCTGCGCCGCGAGGGCCTCCTGGAGGTCTACGTGCAGGACGGCCGGGAGCAGCTCGACCCGTGGACGTCGCGCGCGTTCGCCGTCGCGGACCACCAGGTGGCGCACGTCTACGTGGACGACCCCGCCGACCTGGCCCGGGTCGCGAGCCTGCTGCGCGAGGTGCCCGGCGTCGACGAGGTGCTCGACCGCGAGGCGCAGGCCAAGTACGGCCTGGACCACGAGCGGGCGGGCGAGCTGGTGGTGGTGGCCGAGCCCGGCGCCTGGTTCACCTACTACTTCTGGCTCGACGACGACCGCGCACCCGAGTACGCGCGCGGCGTCGACATCCACCGCAAGCCCGGCTACGACCCCGCCGAGCTGTTCTTCAACCCGGCCGACCCGCTCGCCAAGGCCAAGGCCGGCCTCAACCTCGTGCGCAAGAAGCTCGGCCTGCGGTACGCGATGGGCACCACGCCGCTGGACGCCTCGTACGTGCGCGGCTCGCACGGCCGGCTGCCCGACTCGGCCGAGGACACGCCGCTCGTCCTGTGCTCGGACACGCGGATCCCCGAGGGGGTCTCGCACTGGGTGGAGGACGACGCGGGCCAGGTGCCGGCGTCGGCCGTGAAGAACCTGGTGCTGGACCTCCAGGGCGCGCGCTGACCCTGCGCACCCCACCCGTGTCAGACGCTCAGGTCCCCCGGGGGACCTGAGCGTCTGACATGTCCCGTGCGGCTGGGGCGAATTCGTGGTCTAGTGGACCTAGGGCTCACAAACCGGGAGGTAACGCGATGAGCGACCCGAACCGCCCCTACGACCCCGACTACGGCGAGCAGCCGCCGCCGGCCTATCCGCCGCCGGCCCAGGTGCCCGGCACACCGACCCAACCCGTAGGACAGCCGCCCGCCGACGCGCGGGTGCAACCGGTCACGACCGGTACGGAGAACCCGCGCCTCGGCCTGGAGGTGGGCCGGTACTGGGCGGGCGCCCTGGCCACGATGCTGGTGGCCGCCCTCATCGGGCTCGCCGCGAGCTTCATCCTCGAGGAGGTGCTGAACCTCGAGATCCAGCCGCAGGCCGACCTGCTCGCCACCGGCTCGGACACCATGGCCTGGGTCGTGGCAGGGGCGCTCTTCGCGCTCCTGGCCGCGATCGTGCTCTATCTGCTCGTCCTGAGCACACCGCGCCCGCGAGCGTTCTTCGGCTGGGTGGTCGCGCTCGCCACGGTGATCCTCGCCATGGTGCCGTTCGCCGGCCAGGCCGACCTCGTGCCGGCGGTCCTCGCCGCGGTCGTGTGGATCATCATCGGCTCCGCGGTCTACTCCCTGCTCACGGGGACGCTGAGCCGCACGGTGGTGCAACGCACCACCTGACCCTCGCGTCGAGTGCTGGATAGTTGAGTGCTGGGTATGTGTTGGGCCGAAGGCTCTGGCGCAGCACATACCCAGCACTCAATGGTGGGGCGGGTCAGGCCAGGCCCGCGTTGCGGGCCGCGATCGCCGCCTGGACCCGGGACGTCACGCCGAGCTTGGCGAGGACGCGCGACACGTGGGTCTTGGCGGTGGCCTCGCTGATCGTCAGCTCCGCGGCGAGCTCGGCGTTGGAGAGGCCGGAGCCCAGCCCCGCCAGCACGTCGCGCTCCCGCGGCGTCAGGTCGGCGGGCAGGGCCGCCGTCGCGGACCCACCCCGGTGTCCGACGCCGTTGCGGGCCGGCGCGGACAGCTCCGCGATGAGCCGCCGGGTCACTTCCGGCGCCACGACGCCGTCGCCGGCGGCGACGTGCCGGACCGCGTCCACCAGGGCGGACGCCTCCGCGGACTTCAGCAGGAAGCCGGCCGCCCCGGCGCGCAGCGCGCCGAACACGTACTCATCGAGGTCGAAGGTCGTGAGCACGAGCACCTCGGACAGCCCCTCCTCCACGATCTGGCGGGTCGCGGTCACGCCGTCGGTGCCAGGCATGCGGACGTCCATGAGCACCACGTCAGGGCGCAGGGCGCGGGCGTTGGTGACGGCGACCGCGCCGTCGCCCGCCTCGCCGACCACCTCGATGTCGCCGGCCGTGGCGAGCAGCATGCGCAGACCCGCGCGGATCGCCGCGTGGTCGTCGGCGAGCAGGACGCGGATCATGCGGTGACGCCCGGCGCGGGGCTCTGCGGGACCTGACTCTGCGGGACCTGACTCTGCGGGGCCGGGTTCTGCGGGACCTGACTCTGCGGGGAGGCCGCTCCGGCGTGGGCGGGCAGGGGCAGGACGGCGCGGACCAGCCAGCCCGTCGGCGTCGGCTCGGACCGAAGCTGAGCCGACGGCGCCCCGGCGTCCCCCGGCCCCGCCCAGAAGGATCCGCCGAGGGATTCGACGCGCTCCCGCATCGAGACCAGTCCGATCCCGGTGCCCTCGCCGACGTCCGCCTGGGGACCGGCCGCTCGGGGGTGCGCCGCTCCGACGTCGTGCAGCTCGATCTCGAGCGGCCCGTCGGCGGCGAAGCTCAGGTCGGCTCGTGCGCCCCCGTGCCTGTGGACGTTCGTCAGCGCCTCGCGGACCACCCGGTACACGGCGTGGTCCACCGCGGCAGGCAGGGGCGTCGCGCCCGTCAGGACGCCGTCCGGGTCGGACACGGCCAGGTCCAGGCCGGCGAGCCGCGCCTGCTCGATCACCGGGGCGAGCTGGGCGGCCCGCGACGCCGCCACGAGGTCGGCGCCGCGGTCCGTGCGGCCCCCGGCGTCCGTGCCCCCGGTGTGATCACCGGCGGCGCGCCAGCCGGCGCCGTCCTGCCCGGCGCCGTCCTGCCCTGCCCGCCCTGAACCGTCCGGCCCTACGGTGCCCGGCCGTGTGCCGTCCCGATCCGTGTCCGTCCGCAGCACCCGGATCATCGCCTGCATGTCCTGGAGCGAGGCGAGGCTCTCCGCACGGATGCTGCGCAGCGCGGCCCGGTCCCGCTCCGGCTCGGCGGCACCCGCGAGGGCCCCGCCGGAGGTGATGGCGATGGCGGAGAGGTGCGAGGCGACGACGTCGTGCAGGTCGCGGGCGACGGTCGCCCGCTCGGCGCGGACGGCGTCGTGCCGCTCCGACTCGGCGAGCCGGAGCAGCGCCGCGCCGCGTTCGCGTTCGAGCCGTTCCCGCTCGCGCGCGGCGGCGGTGAGCTCGCGACCCTGTCGCACGTTGGTGCCCCACCACATGGGCATGACCAGCAGGGTGACCGCCTGCAGACCGATGAGGACCGTGGGCCGGAGCTGCCCGGTGACGACGGCGATGGTGATCATCAGGGCCGTGGTGAGGAGCGCGACCCCGACGATGCTGACCCGCCGCGCGACCCGGCTGCCGTGCAGGTGGACGGCGTACAGCGCCTCCCAGAGGACGACGATGAGGCCGACGCTGCCGCCGAGCACCACGTCGAGGACGAACGCGACGGTGGCGACGCCGAGCACTGCCAGCGGGTGGACCCGCCGCCAGATCAGCGCGGTGCAGCCGATCGCGGCCGGGATCGCGAACCACCAGGACGGCACGTCCGGCAGGCCGCTCCAGGATGTCCGGATCAGGCCGAGCGCGTCGAGCGCCAGCGCGGTGACGAGGATCCCGGCCGCCGTGATCATGTCGCCGCGCCGGTCCTCGGCCGTGACGACCTTGACGACGGGCGCGATCAGCGCGGACAGGCGGGACATGCGTCCATCTCAGCACGATGCGGCGCGCGAGGGGTCATCCGAAGGATGTATCGGGTCTCGGCGGTTCGGCGGATGTGCTCGCGCGCGGCAGGCACCAGGCTGGCCGGCATGGACCTCATCTCGGGCGAGCTCACGGGTGCCGCGCTGATCGGCGCGCTGGCCGTGCTCGCGCTCATCGACTCGACGAGCTTCGGCACCCTGCTCATCCCCGTGTGGCTGCTCATGTCGCCCGGCCGGGTGCGTGTGGGGCGGATGATCGTCTACCTCGGATCGATCGCGGGTTTCTACGCCGTGGTCGGCCTGGCGATCCTCCTGGGGGCGGGAGCGCTGAGCGACACGCTGTCGTCCCTGTCGGCTGCGCGCCCGTTCCTGGTCGCACAGCTCCTGGTCGGCGTCGGCCTGTTCGTGTGGAGCTTCAAGCTGGAGCCGTCCAAGAAGAGCAAGGCGGCCGATGCGGCGGCAGCCACGGCGGTGACGGGTACAGCGAGGGGCGCGGACAGCCTGACGGCCGGGCCGGCGGCACGCCCCGGCAGGCTGAGCCGCTGGCGCGAGCGCGCGCTCGGGAGCGAGTCCGGCGGCTGGCCGGCGCTGGCCGGGCTCGCGGTCGGCGCCGGCCTGGTGGAGGTCGCGTCGATGCTGCCCTACCTCGCCGCGCTGGGCCTGATCGGCACGCAGGGCCCGGGCTGGCCGGCGTCGGGGCTGTGGGTGCTGGCGTACTGCCTGGTCATGATCCTGCCGGCGCTCGTGCTGACCGCCGCGCGGGTGTTCGCCGCGCGGCTCGTCGAGCGGCCGCTCGGCCGCATGGACGCGTGGCTCACGCGGAACGCGGCCAGCACCACGGCGTGGGTCGTCGGGATCGTGGGATTCCTCGTGGCCCGGGACGCGATCGGCCGCCTCTGGGGTTGACGACGGCGGCCGGGCTCGTCGGGGCGCCTCCCCGACGAGCCCGGCCGCGAGGCACCGTCAGGCCAGTCGGCGCATCCAGCCGTGGCGGTCTTGGGCGCGGCCGTACTGGATGTCGGTGAGCTCCTGTCGGATCGACATGGTGAGCTCGCCCGGCTCGCCGCCGTTGACCTCGTGGTCGAACGTCGAGCCCGCGAGGCGCCCCACAGGCGTGACCACGGCCGCGGTGCCGCAGGCGAAGAACTCCTTGACCGCGCCGGACTCGAGCCCGGCCACGACCTCGGCGAGCGGGATGCGCCGCTCCACCACCTCGTAGCCGCGGTCGGCCGCGAGCTGGAGCACCGAGCTGCGCGTGATCCCCTCCAGGATCGAGCCGAGCTCGGGGGTGTGCAGCGTGCCGTCCTCCATCACGAGGAAGACGTTCATGCCGCCGAGCTCCTCAAGGTAGGTGTTGGTGGCGGCGTCCAGGAAGCACACCTGGTCGAAGCCCTCCTTCTGCGCCTCGAGCTGCGGCAGCAGGCTGGCGGCGTAGTTGCCGCCGAACTTCGCGTCGCCGGTGCCTCCGGGCGGCCCGGCCCGGTGGTACTCCTGGGACACGTAGATCGACACGGGCCGCACGCCGCCCGCGAAGTACGGGCCCACGGGCGAGGCGATCACCAGGTACTCGACCTCGAGCGACGGACGCACGCCGAGGAACGCCTCCGAGGCGTACATGAAGGGCCGCAGGTAGAGGGACGAGTCCTCGCCGCCGGGCACCCAGTCGATGTCGGTGCGGACCAGCGCGGCCAGCGACCCGATGAAGTCGTCGACGCTCAGGGCGGGCAGGGCGAGACGGTGCGCGGACCGGGCGAAGCGCGCGGCGTTCTGGTCGGGGCGGAACGTCCAGACCGAGCCGTCGGCGTGCTTGTAGGCCTTGAGGCCCTCGAAGATCTCCTGCGCGTAGTGCAGCACTGCCGTCGCGGGGTCGAGCTGCAGCGGACCGTACTGCTCGATCCGCCGGTCCTTCCAGCCGTCGGCGCTGCTCCACGAGATGCGCGCCATGTGGTCGGAGAACTTGGTCCCGAACTTCGGGGCGCGGAGCGCCTCGATGCGCTCGTCGTCCGGCGTCGGCGCGTCGGTGGGCCGCACGTCGAAGAGCGCCACCAGGTCTTCGAGCCTGGTCGGGAGGATGGGGTCCGTCGTAGTTGTCATGTCGATGCCTTTCACCGGAATGCTGCTGTCAGTCTTCCACGCCCGGCAAGGCGGCGGAGCGATCCGAGCCGGACGTCTGCCCGGACGGCTCCCGACATACGAGAGCGGCGCCCGGGGATCGGTCTGCGAGACCCGGGCGCCGCTTTCGTGAAGCGTGCTACCCGATCACGCGGGCCGCGATGTCGCGGCCTACCTGGTCGGTCGTGCGTACTACGTCGCCGCGCGACGCGAGGTCGGCGGCAACGGCGTCCTGGACGCGCGCGGACTCGGCCGCGAAACCCAGGTGGTCGAGCAGCAGGGCGACGGACAGGATCGTCGCGGTGGGGTCGGCCTTGCCCTGGCCGGCGATGTCGGGCGCGGAGCCGTGCACCGGCTCGAACATCGACGGCGCGGTGCGGTCCGGGTTGATGTTGGCCGAGGCGGCCAGCCCGATGCCGCCCGAGATCGCGGCGGCCTGGTCGGTGAGGATGTCACCGAAGAGGTTGTCCGTGACGATCACGTCGAACCGGCTCGGGTTCGTCGTCAGGTAGATGGTCGCGGCGTCCACGTGCGCGTAGTCGGTGGTGACGTCGGGGAACTCGGCGTTCACGGCCTCGACCGTGCGGCGCCACAGGTGACCCGCGTGCACCAGCACGTTGTGCTTGTGCACCAGCGTGAGGTGCTTGCGCGGGCGGGCCGCGGCACGCGCGAACGCGTCCCGGACCACGCGTTCGACGCCGAACGCGGTGTTCACGCTGACCTCGGTGGCGATCTCGGCGGGCGTGCCGACGCGCAGCGCGCCGCCGTTGCCGACGTACGGGCCTTCGGTGCCCTCGCGGACCACGACGAAGTCGATCTCGCCCGGGTCGGCGAGCGGGCTGGAGACGCCCTCGTAGAGCTTGGTCGGGCGCAGGTTCACGTAGTGGTCCAGCGCGAAGCGGAGCTTGAGCAGCAGCCCGCGCTCCAGCACGCCGCTCGGGACCGACGGGTCGCCGATCGCGCCCAGCAGGATCGCGTCCTGCCCCTTGATCCGCGCGAGGTCCTCGTCTGTGAGGGTCTCGCCCGTCGCGTGCCAGCGCCGCGCACCGAGGTCGAACTCGGTGGTGGAGAGCTTGGTACCCGACGGCGCCAGTGCCGCCTCGAGGACGGAGAGACCTTGCTCCACGACCTCGGTACCGATGCCGTCACCCGCGACCACCGCGAGGTTGATGCCGTCTGTCGTACCCACCTGTGCCATGTCCGGAGCCTACGCGCGCGACCATCGGGCTGAGACGCGGGTCTCACCCAATGGACGACTTGTTGGAAGTTCGCTCAGTCGAACGTCCAGGTCGTCGCCCCGCCCTGCTCCCGGACGTAGAGCGCGGTCGCCCGGGTGGGCGTCACGCGGTACACGTGCCACGGGGCCGGGCCCGCCGACGGCGCGCTGTAGGGAGCGGTGAGTGCCGTACCGGACGCATCCGGCTCGCACGGCCAGCCGCCGTCGTTGAGCTGCCGGGAGACCCGCGCCACGCTGTCGGTGTCCGTGACCAGCTCGGCCGTGCCGTCGACCGCGGTGTCGTAGTCGGTGGTGGCCACCGCGATAGTGCACCGCGGGTCGCGCTCGAGGTTCCGGGCCTTGAGCGCCGAGCGGCCGGACACCACCCAGAAGGCGCCGTCGAGCCAGATGGCGCCGATACCGGTGACGTGCGGGCTGCCGTCCGCGTTGACAGTGGTGAGCCAGTGTGAGTGCCGGTCCGGGCCGCCGGTCCCCGGTGCCTGCGTGAGCCCGACCAGATCGGCGGCGACCGGCGCCCAGTCCAGGGTCGGGAGGTCGTAGAGCTCCGCGAGATTCTTCGTCTTCATACCTCGGTGGACGGCCCTACGGACCGGAACTCATCGGACCGCGCCGGGCCGGAGCGTGTCTCGGCTACTGGTCCCGGGCCGACAGCACGCAGAACTCGTTGCCGTCCGGGTCCGCCAGGACGGTCCAGGTCGCGTCGGCCGGCTGCCCGACGTCGATCACCGTCGCGCCCAGCTCGACCAGCCGCGCGATCTCGGCGTCCCGGTCGTCGCTCGTGTGCGGCGCGAAGTCCCAGTGCAGGCGGTTCTTCCCGGTCTTCGGGTGCTCGACCGGGACGAACACCATGCCCGGCGGCACCTGGTGGAAATCGAGCTTGTCGGACAGCTCGAGCGCCCACGGCGGCACGACGACCGACTCCGAGTCGAGCTCGAAGATGACCTCCCAGCCCAGGGCCTCGGCCCACCAGCGGGCCAGCTTCTTGTGGTCCGTGGACTCCACCACGGTCGAGTACCAGCGCAGCGCCATCGCCTTCACCTCTCGTCAGGACCTGTGCCCACACCGTAGGACGAGCCACTGACACTCCGGGCGACACGGCCGACACCCAGCCCGCGCGCGATGACTCTGCCGGCCCCGCGTCGTCCACCCCGCATGGAGCCCATCGACATCGCGCACCGCGTCATCGACGACAACCACTTCATGGTCCTCGGCACGGCCCAGCCGGACGGCACACCGCGCGTCTCGCCCGTCTTCTACAACCACGCCGCGTACCGCGACTTCTACTGGATCTCGTCGCCCGACGCGCAGCACTCGCGCAACGTCGCCGCGCAGCCCCGGGTCGAGATCGTCATCTTCAACTCGCAGGCCGACCCGGGGCCCGACACCGCCGCCGTCTACCTCGGCGCCACGGCCGCCCAGGTGCCCGACGCCGAGCTCCCGGCCGCCGTGGCCGCCGCCTTCTCGTCGGTGCGCAGCGGCGTCCGGGCCTACGGCGTCGACGAGCTCAGCGGCGACGCCGAGCTGCGCCTCTACCGCGCCACGGTGACCAGCACCGAGATCCACGTCCGCGGGAGCGACCCGGAGCGCGGGACCGGCATCGACCGCCGGCTGACCGTGGACGCCTGACCGCTGCCCCGCACCCCGCCCCGCTCAGGACCGCGCGGCTCTCAGGGCTTCGGGTACAGCAGCTCGAACCGCTCGCACACGATCGGCATGTCCGTCGCGAACTCGCGCCCCTCGGCCAGCGTCCGGCGGAAGTACGCCTCGTGCCCCGCCCGCCACGACTCCAGCGTGCGGTCGTCCTCGCCCTCCGCGGCCGCGAAGTCGTCGTCGACCTCGTCGAACGTGGTGGTCTCCACGCTCGTGGTGCGGATCAGCGCGCGCGGGTGGCGCTCGCCGTCCAGCAGGATCGACAGCTCGCCGACGACGGGGAGCGGCACGCCCTCGTCGTCGTAGTCCCACAGGGCCGACGACGTCGCCGTCTTGTCGCCCGCCAGGACCGCCGCGAGGAGCGTCTGCGCCAGCTCCGGCTCGTCGCCGAACGACCACGCCTGCGGCGGCACGGTCTCGCTCACGGTGTGGCCGACGACGATGCTCGCCTTCGCCATCCCCGCGTACTGCCGGGTGGCCGCCCAGAAGTCGAGGACCTCGGCCGCGAGCTCCTGGTCCTCCACGGGCACCGACTCGGGGTCGAAGGTCGAGGGGTCGAAGGTCGGCTCGTCGTCGTCCGCGGCCTGCGGGTTCACGTCATGGGTCACAGGAACATCCTGCCCTAACGGCAGGTGCCCGACGAAGCCCCGCCGGCACATGACGAGAACTGAACGATCCGGCACGACACAGAACGGCGCCCCACCCTCGGAGGGTGGGGCGCCGCTCTGTCTCGTGCGCTACGTGCTGCGCGCCGTCAGCCCCGAGGGGCCACGGCTCAGCGCGCGGCCGAGCCCTCGACGTAGTCCGAGTCGGCCGGCTTGATCCACGAGAACATCTTGCGCAGCTCGCGGCCGGTGGCCTCGATCGGGTGCTGCTCGCCCTTGGCGCGCAGCTCCTTGAACTCGGGAGCGCCCGCGTCCTGGTCCGCGATGAAGCGGGCCGCGAAGGTGCCGTCCTGGATGTCGGAGAGAACGGCCTTCATGTTCTCCTTGACGCGCGGGTCGATGACGCGCGGGCCGGAGACGTAGTCGCCGTACTCGGCGGTGTCCGACACGGACCAGCGCTGCTTGGCGATGCCGCCCTCGACCATGAGGTCGACGATCAGCTTCAGCTCGTGCAGCACCTCGAAGTACGCGACCTCCGGCTGGTAGCCGGCCTCGGTCAGCGTCTCGAACCCGTACTGGACCAGCTGCGAGGCGCCGCCGCACAGCACGGCCTGCTCGCCGAACAGGTCGGTCTCGGTCTCCTCGGTGAACGTCGTCTTGATACCGCCGGCGCGCAGGCCGCCGATGCCCTTGGCGTACGAGAGGGCCAGGCCCCAGGCGGAGCCGGACGCGTCCTGCTCCACGGCGACGATCACGGGCACGCCACGGCCGTCGGCGAACTCGCGGCGCACGATGTGGCCCGGGCCCTTGGGGGCGACCATGAGCACGTCGTGCCCGGCCTCGGGCTTGATGTAGCCGTAGCGGATGTTGAAGCCGTGCCCGAAGACGAGCGCGGCGCCCTCCTTGAGGTTCGGCGCGATGTCCTCGGCGTACAGGTGCCGCTGCACCTGGTCGGGGGCGAGGATCACGACCACGTCGGCGTCGCGCACGGCGTCCGGCACGGTCGCGACGGCGAGGCCCTCGTTCTCGGCCTTCGCCCGGGAGGCGGAGCCCTCGCGCAGGCCGACGGTCACCTGCACACCGGAGTCACGCAGGTTCAGGGCGTGCGCGTGGCCCTGGCTGCCGTAACCGACCACAGCAACCTTCTTCTGCTGGATGATCGACAGGTCAGCGTCGTCGTCGTAGAACAGCTCAGCCACGGTTCTTGCTCCTCAGTTGGATATCTCGGGTGGAAGAAAAGTCGGTAGGTGCCGCGATCATTCTCACGCGGACCGGACCGCGCGCTCGAACGCGCGGTCGGTGATGGACCGGGCGCCCCGGCCGATGGCCAGTGTGCCGGACTTGACGATCTCACGGACGCCGTACGGTTCCAGCGCCGCGAGGAGCGAGTCGAGCTTCGCCGCCGGTCCGGTGGCCTCGATGACCACGGAGTCCGGCACGACGTCGACCACGCGCGCCCGGAACATCTCGACGACTTCCAGCACCCCGGTTCGGGTGGCGGCGTCGGCCCGCACCTTGACGAGCAGCAGCTCGCGGTGCACTGACGACTCGGGTTCGAGCTCGACGATCTTGATCACGTGGATGAGCTTGTTGAGCTGCTTCGTGACCTGTTCCAGGGGGTGTTCCTCGACGTCGACGACCACGGTGATGCGCGAGATCTCCTCGTGCTCCGTGGGGCCGACGGCCAGGGAGTGGATGTTGAACGCGCGACGGGCGAACAGGCCGGCGACGCGCGTGAGCACGCCGGGCTTGTTCTCCACGAGCACGGACAGGGTGTGCCTCGACATGGGGGTCAGTCCTCTCGCTCCCACGCCGGCGAGATGCCGCGTGCGTACTGGATGTCGTCGTTGCTCACGCCGGCGGCGACCATGGGCCACACCATCGCGTCACGCGAGACGGTGAAGTCCACGACCACAGGCCGGTCGTCGATCTCGTTGGCCCGCTTGATCGCGGCGTCGACGTCGGAGGCGTGCTCCACGCGGATGCCCTCGCAGCCGTACGCGTCGGCGAGCTTCACGAAGTCGGGCACGCGCATGGTGCCGTGCCCCGTGTGCAGGTCGGTGTTGGAGTAACGCGACTCGTAGAAGAGCGTCTGCCACTGCCGCACCATGCCCAGCGAGCTGTTGTTGATCAGCGCCACCTTGATGGGGATGTCGTTGATCGTGCAGGTGGCGAGCTCCTGGTTGGTCATCTGGAAGCAGCCGTCGCCGTCCACGGCCCACACGGTGCGGTCCGGCTGGCCCACCTTCGCGCCCATCGCGGCCGGGATGGAGTAGCCCATCGTGCCGAGACCGCCGGAGTTGATCCAGGTGTTGGGGTGCTCGTAGCTGATGAACTGGGCGGCCCACATCTGGTGCTGGCCCACGCCGGCGACGTAGATCGCGTCCGGCCCGGTCAGCTCACCCAGGCGCTGGATCACGTGCTGCGGCGAGAGGTGACCGTCCTCGGGCTCCGTGTAGCCGCGGGGGTAGGTGCGGCGCCACTCGTCGAGCTGGCGCCACCAGCCCTCGACGTCCGGCTTGCCGTGCGCCTCGTGCTCCTTGGCCAGCTCGGGCAGCAGGTCGCCGATGACCTCGCGGAGGTCGCCCACGATCGGCACGTCGGCCTCGCGGTTCTTGCCGATCTCGGCGGGGTCGATGTCCGCGTGGATGATCGCGGCCAGCGGCGCAAAGCTCGAGAGCTTGCCGGTCACGCGGTCGTCGAACCGGGCACCGAGCGCGAACACGAGGTCCGCCTTCTGCAGCGCCGCGACGGCGGGCACCGTGCCGTGCATGCCGGGCATGCCCAGGTGCTGCGGGTGGCTGTCGGGCACCGCGCCGCGCGCCATCAGCGTGGTGACGACGGGCGCCCCGGACAGGTCGACGAGCTGGCGCAGCAGGTCCGCGGCGCCCGCGCGGATCACGCCGCCGCCCACGTACAGCACCGGCCGCCGGGCCGTGGCCAGCAGCTTCGCGGCCTCGCGGATCTGCTTGGAGTGCGGCTTGGTCACGGGGTGGTAGCCGGGCAGGTTCAGCTCCTGCGGCCACGAGAACGTGGTGCGCGACTGCATCGCCGACTTCGCGATGTCCACCAGCACCGGGCCTGGCCGGCCCGTCGAGGCGATGTGGAACGCCTCCGCGATGGTGCGCGGGATCTCCGCCGGGTCCGTGACCAGGTAGGAGTGCTTGGTGATCGGCATCGTGATGCCGACGATGTCCGCCTCCTGGAACGCGTCCGTCCCGATCGCGGCGCTCGCGACCTGGCCGGTGATCGCCACCATCGGGATCGAGTCCATGTTCGCGTCCGCGATGGGCGTCACGAGGTTGGTGGCGCCGGGGCCCGACGTCGCCATGGTGACGCCGACCCGGCCCGTCGCGTGGGCGTAGCCCGACGCCGCGTGGCCGCCGCCCTGCTCATGCCGCACGAGGATGTGCCGGAGCTTGGCGGAGTCCATCAGCGGGTCGTAGGTGGGCAGGATCGCACCGCCGGGAATGCCGAAGACGACCTCCGCCCCGACCTCTTCGAGCGAGCGGACGATCGACTGCGCGCCCGTCACCTCCTCCGGCCCGACGCGCGGTGCGGCGTTCTCAAGCTCGGCCCTGCCGCCTACGCGGGACCGAAGCTCGGTGCGCACCTGGTCACGCGCCTCGGCGCGCGCGGCGATCTGTGCGGGTGTCGGTGTGCCGGTCATGCGTTCTCCTGCCGTCGCGCCCCGTCCTGGGGCGAAAGCGAGCGTTCGTGACAACAAAAAAACCCCGGGTCCTTTGGTGAAAGGACTGCCAGGGTGAGCGCGCGGACGATGCCTGTGCTGGGGCTTAGGCCGCGCGCTCAGGAAGTACTACAAGAATGATCGTCTGCACGTCACGCACGTTACGCCGAAAAGTCGCCGGTGTCACTCAGCGGGCCAAAGGTCCCACGATCCGAGACACGAGGCCGTCCGGCCCGCGGTATCCCGGGCCTCGCGGAGAGCCGGCCCGCCGTGCTCAGCGTACGTCGCGATGCCGGAACACCACCGAACCGAGCACCGCCAGCACCACCGTGACGCCGAGCAGCAGGAGCCCGCTGTGCACGTACGGGGCCGCCAGGATCCCGTCGCCGGCGAGCACGGTCCGCGTGCCGCGGACCCACGAGTCGGCGTTGGTGAACGGCAGCCAGTCCCGGACGCCGGACGACGCGCTCAGCGCCACCTGCTCCTCGACCACGAACCACACCGCAGCGAGGCCGACCGCCACCCACCAGCGCCGCACAAGCACCCCGAGCGCGGCGCCGCCGACCGCCGCCGACACCGCGAGGGCGATCACGCGGACGCCGCACCACGTCAGCGCCTCCACCAGGTCGGACGGCGAACCGCCCAGCACCCCGGCGCGCGCGTGCGCCCAGTACATGCCGAACCCCAGCAGCGCACAGGCCGCCGCGATGCCGGGCACCACGGCCAGCCCGGCCGCCGCCAGCTTGCTCCAGTAGACGCGGCCGCGGCGCGGCTCGACGGTCAGCAGCGCGCGCGTCCCGCCCTGCGCCGCGGACCCGGTCACCAGCAGCACGCCCGCCACGTAGGCGAGGAACACCGACGTCATCGCGTAGAACGAGATCTGCCCCTGGTCGAGCATCGCCGCGAGCGTGAACGCCTCCGGCTCGAACGCCGTCACCGCGACCGCGAGCGCGACGTGCGCGAGCATCGCCACGGCGATCCACCGGATCGCCGGCCGCACGGCGAACCTGCGCAGCTCGGCCCACAGCAGGCCCGTCATCGCCTTCCCTTCGAACGCTTCTTGTTCCGGCCTGATCCCTGCTGCCCCGGGCGGGGCCGCCCCGCCCCCGCACCGGTGCGCGGGCCCGGCTCCCGTGCGGCGGTGTCGTCCGAGCCGGGGTCGTTCGAGCCGGTGTACTCCGGTGCGGGGCTGTCCTGCACCGCGTCGTCGGTCTCGGAACCGCCTGGTTCGAGGTCGCCCGGTTCGGTGTCGTCCGGTGCGTCCGCGTCCGGTTCGAGGTCGTCCGGCTCGAGGTCGTCGAGCATCGGCTCCTCCGCCTCGATGCGCTCCAGCTCGAGGTCGTCCGGTTCCCGATCCTCCGCCTCCCGGGCGTCAGGCTCAAGGCCCCCGTCCCGGCCGCCGGACGTCTCGGCCGCGCGCCGGCCCAGGAGCGCCCGGGCACCCTCCGTGCGGTGCGCGAGCCGGGCCGCCCTGGCGTCGGCGGCCTCCTGCTTCCGGGCGGCCTTCTCGTCGAGCGCCTCCTGCCTGGCGTCGAGGGCGGCCTGCTTCGCGTCGGCGCGCGCCTGCTCCGCGGCGGCCTTCTCGGCCGCCCTCTGCCGTGTCGCGGCCTCCTTGGCGTCGAGCTCCGCCTGCTTCTGCGCGGCCCGGTCGTCGATCCTGGCCTGCCGCGCGTCCGCCTTGCCCTGCCGGGCATCGGCCTTGTCCTGCTTCGCGGCCGCCCTGGCGTCCGCCGCCGCCTGCTTCTCGGCCGCCTTCGCGTCGGCGGCCGCCTGGCGCTCCACGATCCGTGCCTCGGCCGCCGCCTGCTTCTCCGCGACCTTGGCGTCGAACGCCGCCCGCCGCTGAGCGAACCTCGACTGCTTGAGCGGGGCGTCGGCATCGGCCGGCGCCGTGCTGGTCGGCCCGGGCTTGCCCGGCTTCGCTACCGTGCCCGGCTTCGCTACCGTGCCCGGCGTCGCGGAGGGCTTGGGGGCGGAGGGCTTGGGGGCCGCGGTCTTGGGCGTCACAGTCCTGGGGCCGGAAGGCTCCACGGCCGCCGACTTCGAGGTGGCGGACGGAGCATCGGACGGCTTCGGGACGGCGGCCGCGGAAGCGGTTGCCTTCGACCCGCCGGCCTTCGACGCGCCGGCCTGCGGAGCACCAGCCTTCGAGGCGCCCGCCTTCGACGAGACCACCGAGCCGCCCGACGTCGCCGCACCCGCCGCCGCGACCGCCTTCACCCCGCCGTCCCGCTCCCCCGCACCCGCATCCCCCGCACCTGCATCCCCACCGCCCGCCCCCGGCCCGGCCGGTCGCCCCGCCGACCGCCGGTTCTCCTTCGCGGCCGCCCGCTCCGCGCGCGCGGCCTCCTTGGCGGCGGCCCGCGCGTCGATCGCCGCCTGCTTCGCCGCGGCCTCCTCGGTCGCCCGCGCCTCTGCCGCCGTCTGCCGCGCGGCCGCCTCCTTGTCGGCCTTGCGCTGGTCGGCGGCCTTCTTCCGGTCCGCCGCCTTCCGTTCGGCGGCCTTGCGCGCCGCCCGTTCCTCGGCGCGGCTCGGCGGCACGGGCACCGGTGGCACCACGGGACGCAGCCGGCCGACGACGGCGGCCAGGTCCTCCCGCAGCGGCACGAGCTCGCCCGCGAAGAGCTTCTGCTTCGCGAGCGCTCGCGAGATCTCGGCGGGCTCGGCGACGTCGTCGACGTGGAGCGTGTCGCCGTCGGCCCGGACCTTGAACCCCGCGGCCCGCAGGACCGTCGCGGCCTTGCCCGGCTCGTCGA
This sequence comes from Promicromonospora sp. NPDC019610, assembly GCF_044389365.1. Classification (NCBI taxonomy): domain Bacteria; kingdom Bacillati; phylum Actinomycetota; class Actinomycetes; order Micrococcales; family Promicromonosporaceae; genus Promicromonospora; species Promicromonospora sp. NPDC019610. The sequence continues at coordinate 38,125 of NZ_JBIRXX010000005.1, forward strand.
CGCCCACGCGGACGCTGACCCGCGCGTCGCCCAGAAGTTCGCTGGTGCTCCCCTGCGCGAGGATGCAGCCGCCGTCGAGCACCGTGACCGTGTCCGCGATCTGCTGCGCCTCGGTGAGCACGCTGGTGGCGACCAGGACGGTCTTGCCCTGGTCGGCGAGCCGGCGCAGTGCCTGGCGGATCTCGCGCGTGCCGACGGCGTCGAGCCCCGCGCTCGGGTCGTCGACGACGAGGAGGTCGGGGTCGCGCAGCAGCGCCGCCGCGAGCGCCAGCCGGCGTTCCTCGTCGGGCGTGTACGTGGCGTAGGCGGCCCGGGCGCGGTCGGCGAGGACCACGCGGGTGAGCACCTCGTCCACGCGGGCGCGCGGTACGCCGGCCGCGCTCGCGAGCAGGGCGAGGTTGCGGCGTCCGCTGAGCCGCCCGTGGAACCCGGGGTCGCCGACGACGGCGCCGATGCGACCGGCGAGGTCGGGCAGGCCGTCCGGGACGTGGGTGCCGAAGATCTTCATGGCGCCCCCGTCCGCGTGGGCGAGGCCGGTGAGCAGGCGCAACGTCGTGGTCTTGCCCGAACCCGCCAGCCCGAGGAGCGCGTGCACGCCACCCGCCGGGACACGCAGGTCGAGCCCGTCCACGCCCATGCCGCGGCCGCGCACCGAGCGGTACGCCTTGCGCAGCCCGAGCGTCTCGATCGCGACGTCGTTCCCTGGAATCACCCGCACAGGGTAGGGCATTCCGGACAGCCCCCGAACGTGTCAGACGTACGGGTCACGGACAGCCCCCGTCTGACACGTTCGCGGGCTACCAGCTCATGGCGCCGTGCAGCGACGTCGGCGCCGGGTCCACGCCGAGGCGTTCCCGCAGCACGGTGAGGTCGTAGGTGCGCTCCATCGCGAGGTGGCTGATGGCGTACCGGGACAGGCGCGGCTCACGCCCGGTCCACCGCGCCAGGCGTTCGCCCGCCCAGGCCAGGACGTGGGCCAGCCGCAGCGGGATCCCCACCACCTGCACCGGCCGGAACCGGGCGAACATCAGCAGCTCGATGGTCTCGTCGAGGTCGACGGGGCTGGCATCGGCCACGTTGGCGACGAGCGGCCGTCCCGCGGCGATCTCGGGCGCGAGGTCCACGTCCAGGGCGGCCCGCACCGCCCGGGCCAGCGTGTCGACGTGCGTGAGGTGCTGCCGCACCTTGCCGCCGCCCGGCAGCGGCAGCCAGGCGCCGATCGCCGCGGACTCCAGCCGCGGCAGCAGCGTGGTGTCGCCCGGCCCGTAGACCGCGTGCGGCCGCAGCACGACGACGGGGCCGCGGTCCTCACGCACGGCGTCCGCCGCGAGGTAGCGCTCGGCGGCGGCCTTGGTGGACCCGTACGGGTTGACGTACCCGCGGGCGGGCGCCTCCGCCTCGGTGGCCGCGACGCTCGGCGTCCGGGGGTCGTAGACGCTGCCCGACGACAGGTGGACAAAACGCGCGCCGGGGAACGTCTCGCGCACCGCGCGCGTGCCCTCGACGTTGACCACCCAGGCCCGCGCGTGGCTGCCGCCGTCCCCGACGGAGGCACCGCAGTGCACCACGACGTCGACGTCCTCGGGCCGGTCCTCCTTCGCCAGCGGGCCGTCCCGCAGGTCCCAGAACTGGTGGGCGACCCGGTCGAGCAGCTCGGCCGGTATGCGCGGGACGCGGCGCGAGAACGCGATCACCTCGTGCCCGTGCGCCGCGAGGTCCCGCACCACAGCCCCGCCAACAAACCCCGACGAACCGGTCACTGCCACCCTCATGCGCGCACTGTACCCGCGAGAGGTGAAACCAGGTCGACCAGGGCATGACGGTCCGGTTTCCGGGACCGGCCCGCGAGCGGCACGTGCGACGCCTCGACCACCAGGTCGGGCAGGGCGCCGTGGTCCAGCACCCGTCCGGCCTGGTCGGCGACGGCCCGGGCCAGCTCGCTGTCCGCCCGGACCCGCGGCGCGCCGACTCCGGGCTCCGCGCCCTCGGGCGTCACCACGAGCACCACCCGCTCGTCGCCGTCCGGCATCGGGACGCCGACCATGACGGCGTCGGCCACCCCCGGCAGGTCCCGCAGCCGGGGCTCGAACAGGCCCGGGTAGATGTTCACCGTGCCGCGGATGATCATGTCCCGGTTGCGGCCGACCAGCACGATCCGGCCGTCCGCGTCCCGGTAGGCGAGGTCACCGGTGCGGTGCTCGGCCGCCCGCGGCTTGCCGGCGTCCAGGTCGGACAGGTAGCCCGCCATCAGCGAGGGCCCGGTCAGCACCAGCTCGCCCACCACGGGTCCGTCGCCGGGGTCCGCGCCCGGTTCGCCGCCGGGGTCCGCGCCGGGTTCGTCCCCGGGTTCGTCGCCGGACGGGCCAGGCGCCTCGTCCAGGCCGACGACGGCGGTGTCGATGCGGACGCCGATCCCCGCCAGCGGACGACCCACGAGATCGCCCCGCACGCCGCCGCCGTACCCGGCGCTCGCCGTACCCCCGGCGTCCGCCGACGCCGCGGCGCTCGCCGTCGCCGCGGCACTCGCCGTCGCCGCGCCGCCCCTGGCAGCCGCGATCTTCTCGTCCGCCTCGGTCATCGCGGCGGGCAGGATCTCGGTGGCCCCGTACACGGCGATCCAGCGCGTGCCCGGCAGCACCCGGCGGCCGCGCTCCAGCAGCGCGGCGGTGACGGGGGCCGCGCCGACCGCCAGCACCGCGGGGCCGACGGCGGGTTCCGCACCGCCGTCCGCGGCCCGAGCCTCCAGGACGTCGAGCAGCGCCGTCACGTCGGCGGGCACCAGGAACGACGAGTCCGCGCCCGCGACGCCGCGCGCGAACGCCCCCGGGTCGTCCTTCGGTGTCTTCGCCGGGATCTCCCACGTGCCGCCCGCGAGCAGCGCCGGGAGCCCCAGGAACATCTGGTCGGTGTGTGCGCGCTGCCCGGCCCGCAGCCCGCCCACCTGCGCGAACAGGTCCAGCATGCCGCCGAGCGTGCCCGCGGTGTGCACCACGGCCTTCGGTTCGGCGGTGGTCCCGGACGTGAAGACCACCAGCGCCTCGGGATCGTCCGCGGTCCACCCGGGCCGCGGCGCCGGTTCCGGCACGCGCGTCGCTTCCGACTCCGGTGTCGGCTCCGACCCCGGCGCGAAACTCCGCGTCCCCGCCGCCACCCGCCGCGCCCCGCGCGGCACCCCGGGCAGCCACCGCCCCGTGTACAGGTGCCGCACGGGCAGCCGGCCGTAGTCCGGGAGCAGCAGCCCGCGCGAGCGCGCGATCCCGCGCAGCGGCCCCGACGTCGCCGCGTACAGCAGCGCCTCCGTCGCGGCCCACCGCGGCCCGGCCGCCGCGATCCGTGCGGCGAACAGCTCCGGCGTCGAGCCCGGGTCCACGAAGACGACGGAGCCGCCCGCACGCAGGATCGCGAGGCACAGGACCACGCCCTCGGGCCGGGGCCGGACGCTGAACAGCACCCGGTCGCCGGGCCGCAGGCCCTGGGCCCGCAGGCCGGACGCCGTCCGCCCGACGCGCTCGGCGAGGCCGCGGAACGTGACCTCCTCGCGCACGCGAGCGCCACCACGGCCCCCGAACCAGCGCAGCGCCACGACGTCGGGCGCCTCCCGGGCCAGCGCGGGCAGGCGCTCCAGGAAGTGGGTCATCTCGTCTCCTCCGTGTCCGGTCCCAGCCGCAGCTCCAACGACCGGTACGCCGGGACCAGCACGCCGCGCGCGGCCGAGCGCCGGCCCACGACGGGCACCCGGCCGTCGGCCGACGCGGCGGCGAGCGCGTCCAGGACGGCGTCCACCTGGGCGATCGCCAGCGGCATGCCGAGGCAGAAGTGCGGCCCGGCGCCGAACCACAGGTGCCGCACGGCGGGGTCGACCGGCCGGCCGGGATCGAAGCCGCCGGCCGCCCGGCAGCAGTTGACCGTGGCGATCACCACGCGCTCCCCGGCGGCGACCCGCAGGCTGCCCACCGACGCGTCGGCCCGTACGGCGCGCAGCATCGCCGGCGTCGGCACCGTGACGCGCAGCCCCTCCTCGACGGCACGCCGCCGCACCTGGGCGTCGCCGGTCAGCAGCCGCCCGGTCCACCCGGTGTCGTGGGCGATCGCGACGAGCCGCGGCACGAACGACTGGACGGTCTCCGTCCCGGTGAGCACGAACGCGCCGACGGCGCCCATCGCCTCGCGCTCGGACAGCCCCAGGTCGCGCATCCGCCCGGGCACCGTCGCCGGGTCGCCCGCGCGGTAGGCCGTACGGGCGGGCGCCGTCAGCCGCTCCAGCACCGCCCGCGCCCGGGTGACCTGGGACCGCGTGAGCCCGTGCCGGTGCAGCCGCACCATCCCGGTGATCGTCCCGGCGGCGGCCATCGCGGAGCGCACGGCCTGATCCGTCGGCGGCAGCCCGACCATCCCGCAGATCACCGCGCCGGCCTGCGCCGTCACCGCGGCGGCGAGGTCGACGGTCTCGCCCGCGGCCAGGCGCCGCGTCAGGTCCGGCAGCACGCCGTCGTCGTCCCCGGCTCCGGCCCCGCCCCCGCCCACCAGCTCCCGCACCGCCCGGGGCGCGAACAGCGGCCCCAGCGCGCGCCTCAGCGCGGCGTGCTCCGCGCCCTCCATGTTGAGCAGCACGGACGGTCCGAGCACCGGCGTCCACAGGTCCGACGGCGCCCCCGGGCCCACCTTGGAGAAGTGGTCCAGGTCGAGCAGCACCTCCCGCGCCACCGCGGCGTCGTTCACCACGACGCCGACGCCCGGGACGCGCACCACGGGCCGGTGCCGCGCGGACCGGAGCGCCGGGTAGGCGAGCGGGTGCGCGGCCCGCTGCACCCGCTCCTCCCAGGGCGCCTCGGGCGCGGCGGCCGTCATCGGATGTCCACCACCTCGGGGCGGTAGCGGTGGTCGGCGTACCAGCCGAGCGTGCGCACCAGGCCCCACGCGTGCACGCGGCGCGTCGAGGCGCGCACCCAGACCTCGCGGTGCTCCGCGTACCGGGTGGTCAGCCGGCGCACGGCGTTGACCAGGGCACGATCCTCGTGCACGTCCTCGATCCGGGTGCGCGGGAACCCACCGGCCCGCTCGTACAGGGACGCCGTGATCGCCATGTTGCAGCCGGGCGTCATCACGTACGGCCCCAGGTACCCGTCGTCCCTGTTGCCGGGCCGGACCTTGCCGAACGCGCTGGACGCCCACAGCGCGAACGACAGCACACCCTGCTGGACCCGCGAGACCGGCAGGTCGTCGGTGCGCGGCAGCAGCCGCCCGGCGACCAGCTCGTCGCCCGACGCGAACGCCTGGCGCACCGCCAGCGTCCACCCGGGCGGCGGCAGGCAGTCGGCGTCGGTCCGGGCCAGCAGCTCGGCACCGAGCGCGATGGCGGCCCGCATCCCCGTGTCCGCCGCGGCCCCGGTCCCCTTCTCGGGCTCCGTGACGACCTGCCAGCGCAGCCGCCCCCACTCCGCGATCGCCTTGCGGACGACGTCGGGCGTGCCGTCCGTGGAGCCGTTGTCCACCACCACGAGGTCGAAGTCGTCGTCCTCCTGCGCGTGCAGCGCTTCCAGGGTGCGCAGGATCCCGTGCTCGTGCGCCTCGTTCAGCGCGGGCACGACGACGGCGAGGCGGGCTCTACCTTCTGCCGCGCCTTCGCTGCGCTCCGCTCCCGGCGCGTGCCTCGTCCCTCGGCCCCCACCGTCCGCTGCGCTCCGCATGCGGCGCGGTCCTGTCACCACCGGACCACCATCGCGCCCATGCTGATCCCGCCCGCCAGCCCGAGGAGCAGCACCACGTCGCCCCGGCGCAGCCGGCCGGACTCCAGCGCCGTCACGAGCTGCAGCGGCAGGGTCGCCGACGCGAGGTTGCCGTGGTCGGCCACGGTGACGATCGTGCGGTCGGCCGGCACGCCGAGCGCCGCGTGCACGTCCGCGAGGTAGCCGACCGCGACCTGGTGCACCGCGACGAGCGCGACGTCGTCCATCGTCACGCCGGCCTGCTCCAGCGCCTCGTCGACCGGTCCCGGCCCGAGCGCGAGGAACGCCTCGCGCAGGCGCGACCCGTCGATCTCGAAGTAGCTGCGCTCCGGGTCGCGCGGGTTGAACGTGCCGCCGCCGGGCAGCATGCCCACGTCCCAGTGCTGCGACTCGGCGGTGAACGCCGAGCCGAGGATGCCCGACGGCGGAGCCGCGGGCTCGACGAGGCCGGCGAGCTCGGCGGCCAGCTCGTCCTCGAAGCCGGACGGTGCCTCGACCGCCTCGACGAGCACCGCCGCCCCGGCGTCGGACATCGTGTAGCCGGCCGCGGACAGGGCGTACGTCGACCGGTCGGGCACGTCCCACCGGACGCCCCGCGTCGGCATCTCGCCGGATGCGACCAGCACGCGGCGGTACCGGCCGGTCCCGATGAGGGCCTCGGCCACCTCGATCCCGTTGAGCACGGAGTTGCAGGCGTTCTTGACGTCCATCACCGGCGCCCGGACGCCGAGCTTGGCCGCGGCGATGTGACTGGTGGCGGGCTCGATCATGTCCTGGGTGGCCGAGGCGAAGATCAGGAGGTCCACGTCCTGCGGCCCCAGGCCCGCCCGGTCCAGGAGGGTGCGGGAGGCGGCGACGGCGAGATCGGAGGCCTGCTGGTCGGCGTCGGCCACGTGGGTCCGGCGCACGCCGGTCAGGCGCGACACCATCGGGACGCGCGGCGCGACCCTCGGGTTCCTGCGGTGCAGGTCGCGCTCGGCCTCGGCCATGTCCCGGGTGCGTTCGGGCAGGTGAACCGCCACCTCGGCGATCCGGGCGACGGGGTGCGGCACCTGCCGGGACGACCGCGGGGTCGACGGCGCGGGCTCGGGGGATCGGGCGGGAACCGGGCTCAGCACGGCGGCTGGTTCGGGAAGCACCCGGCACACGGTAGCGGGCCGCTCGCCGAGCGCGGGAGGGCTAGACGTATTAACGTCTAGGCATGCGATCGACAGGAGCAGCGATGAGCCATGACACCACGGCTGCCCGTTGTTACCGTGTTCCCATGACTCAGCTCCCCGACTGGATGCGCCCGCCGCGCCCGGAGGGCTGGCTCGCCGAGGACCTGGACAATCTGCCGGACGCTCCCCGCCACACCGAGCTGATCGACGGAGCCCTCGTCTTCATGATGTCCCCACAACGTCGCTGGCACAGCAGCGTCATCTTCGCCCTCCGCTCCGGCCTGACCAGCCAGGCACCGGAGGGAACCGTCATCGACAGTGAGATGACCGTTCTCCTCGACAAGCACAACCGGCCCGAGCCCGACGTGATCGCGTCGACGGCGGCGATCGACGGAGACGCGACCTGGTACGACGTCGAGGACATCGTGCTCGCGGTCGAGGTGGTCTCGCCAGAGTCCGAGCACCGCGACAAGGCCGTCAAGCCCCACAAGTACGCCGAGGCCGGCATCCACCACTTCTGGCGCGTCGAGGATGCCGACGGCAACGGGGCGACGACGATCCACGTCTACGAGCTTGACGACCTCACCAGGACGTACGTGCCGACCGGCATCTACCGCGAGACCCTCAAGGTCGACCTGCCGTTCCCGATCGAGCTCGACGTCCAGTCGCTGTACGGCTGAGCCAAGACCGGCGGCACCCGGCCGGCTACCGCCGCGTGGCGCGGTAGATCTCGCGCACCACGTCCTCGATGTCCGGCTCGGCGATCGACAGGTCCAGCACCTCGGCGCGCTCGGAGATCGCGGCGAGCACCCGCGCCGCCGTCGTGCGCTGCGGGTCGAAGGCGAACCGCTGCCGCAGGCCGTCCGAGTCGCTGCGGACGTGCTCCGCACCCGGCACGTCGGTGAGGTCGGGGGTCGCGACGGCGAGGTCGACGACGAGCTCCCGCCGGGCGCCGACCGTGCGCGCGAGCCCGTCGAGCGTGCCGTCGAACGCCAGGCGGCCGTGGTCCACCACCAGGATCCGGTCGCACAGCCGCTCGACGTCGCCCATGTCGTGCGTCGTCAGCAGCAGCGTGGTGCCGTGCTCGCGCCGTTGCGCCCCGAGGAACTCGCGCAGGCGCTGCTTGGACAGCACGTCCAGGCCGATCGTCGGCTCGTCGAGGATCACCAGGTCCGGGCGGTGCAGCAGCGCGGCCGCGACCTCGGCCCGCATGCGCTGCCCCAGGGAGAGCTGCCGCACGGGCGTGGCCAGGAACTCCCCCATCTCCAGCATGTCGACCAGCTCGGCGGTCCGGGCGCGCTCGTCGGCCGCGGTCAGGGAGTGGATCGCGGACAGGATCGAGAACGACTCCCGCACCGGGAGGTCCCACCAGAGCTGCGAGCGCTGCCCGAACACCACGCCGATCCGGCGGGCGAGCGCGCGCCGCTGCTTCAAGGGGTGCAGCCCCATGGTCGTCACGGTGCCGCTCGTGGGCACCAGGATGCCGACGAGCATCTTGATGGTCGTCGACTTCCCGGCCCCGTTCGCGCCGATGTAGCCGACGGACTCGCCCGCCTCGACGGTCAGGTCGAGGTCGTCGACGGCGACGTGCCGCGAGCGCCGCAGCCGGTTCCCGCGTTCCGGCCGCCCGGTGAACACCCGGGTCAGCCCCTCGGTCTCGATGACGTTCATCCACCCGCTCCTCGGTAGTGACGAAGGCCCCACCGCCAGGACAGCCCCGCGACGACAACCGCCCAGAGCGCCGCGACCGGCGCCAACCAGCCCAGCCAGACCGGCAGACCCGCGACGCCCGGCGTGCCGAGCAGCGTGGAGACCGGCAGGAAGGCCGCGAACGCCACCGGGAAGACGACGCCGAAGACCACGAGCAGGCTGCGCGGCCACACGCTCGTGGGCTGCGTGGCCGCGTACCGCCCGCCGTACACGAACGCGTTGGTCATCTCGGCGCCGTTGACCAGGAAGAACTGCAGCCCGGCCGCCGTGACGAACTGGGCCGTGAAGATGACGAAGCCGCTGGCCAGCGCGAGCAGGAGCAGCCCGACGGTGCCGGCGGTCCAGTCGATGTCGTTGAGCACCAGGCCGACCGTGAGCGACGTGGCGCCCACCAGGCAGCGCCCGATCCGGCGCAGGCTGAGGTCGCTCGTGACGAGCTGCGCCAGCACCGGCTGCGGGCGCAGGAAGAACACGTCGAGCGTGCCGGCGCGCACGTACAGCGGCAGGTTGTCGCAGTGCCCAGCCACCAGGTCGGCCAGGGAGAAGGCGAGGTCGGACAGGCCGAACACGAGCATGATCTGCGCGAGCGTGAACCCGCCGATCTGGTCGGTCGCCGAGTAGAGCACCCAGATCTCGCCGAACTCGACGAGGCCGACGATCAGCGCACCGACGAGGTCCAGGCGGAAGCTGGCACGGTGGCTCGCCTGCGAGCGCGCCCGGCTGGCGACCACGGCGCGATAGGCGCGCAGTGTCTCACCCAGCGCCTTCGTGTGGCTGAGCCTGCGGCTCCGCTCCGGCTCACCCACCCTGCACCTCCAGCCGGCGGCGTCCCGCCCGCGTGGTGAGGTGCCCGACGGCGAGCACGATCGCGAGCCACAGCGCCTGCACGCCGAGGTGCTGCCAGGCGCCGGCCCCGGTGACCTGGCCGGAGAGCACGTCGACCGGGAGCTGCATCATCGACGGGAACGGCGTGAGCAGCGCGAACGTCAGCAGCCAGTCCGGGAACAGGTAGATGGGCGTGTAGAGGCCGGCGAACAGCCCGGAGAACGACATGTAGAACACGGCGACACCACGGGACTCCACGAGCCAGAAGCCCGACGTGCCCACGGCGTAGACGCAGGCGTGCGAGACGGCGATGCCGAGCAGCAGGCTGATCAGGCCGAGCGCGTAGGCGCTCGGGTCGGACGGCAGCACCATGCCGCCGATGACGACCCCGATGAGCACGCTCGGCAGCCCGCGCGGCAGCAGGCCGAACAGCCCCTTGCCGACGTCGGTCAGCACGTGCGAGGCCTGGACGCTCACGGGCCGCAGGAAGTCGACGGCGACGTCGCCGGACTTGATCCGGGTCTGCAGGTCGCTGCCGCCCCAGAAGTTCACCGACCCGAGCAGTCCCTGCCCCAGCCAGACGAACGCGGCCATGCTGCCGGCGGTGTACCCGGCCAGCTCACCGCCCGAGCTCTCGACCGCGGCCCCCATGATCGAGCCCTTGAGCACACCGAACGTCGCGTTCGCGACCAGGCCGGCGAGGGTCGCGAGCGGGTAGGCGGACTGCCCGCGGAAGCCCGCCAGGAGGAACCGCCAGTAGGGGTTCCGGGCGGGTGGGGTGAGCGGGCGCACAAGCGCGAGACACTACCCGTCCCCGGGCCGGGGTTCATCCTCTTTTTCGGTGGGTCAGAAGTCGCCCTGCCAGGTGCACACGCAGGCCTCGTTGCCCTCGGCGTCGGCCAGCACCCACCACGACGGCGCGTACTTGTCCGTGACGAGCCGCCCGCCCGCGGCGACCGCCGCCGCCACGCGCGCCTCGGCCAGGTCGTGCGGCACCCAGACGTCCACGTGGATGCGGTTGCGCTGCTCCCGGCGCTCGTCGCTCTGCTGGAACCAGAACAGCGGCTCGCGCCCGTCCGTGTCGACCAGCCGGCCCGCGGCCGTGTTGCCGCCGCGGTAGGGCTGCGCCTCGTGACCCAGCACCGCCTGCCAGAAGGCCTGGACGGCAGGCCCGACCACGGCGTCGACCGCGATCGCCACCTCGCGCAGCCCGGTCACGTCCGCCGCGACGCCCACGTTGCGGGCGGCGGCCGAGATCGCGCGCGCGAGGCCGAGATCCCGCTCGGACAGCCCGCCGATGTCGTGCGACCACGTCCGCACCGTCACGCTGCCGTAGCGCAGGTCGACGTCGGGATGATGGTTCGCGGCCTCGGCGAGCTCACCGATGCGGGCGACCAGCACCAGCCCGGTGGCGAACGAGCCGGTGGTGAACCGCGCGAGCGCCGCGTCGTGGAGCACCCGCCAGTCCTCCGTGCCTTCCGCCGCGGTGAACTCGGCGGCGGTGATCTCGTCACTCATGGGTCGCGCCCTCTTTCGTGCGTCCTGCGGTCCGGGTCCCACCACCATGGCACGAGTCACCGACACCCGACAGGCCCCCTGGCGTCCCTCCTGGCGTCCCTCCTGGCGTCCCCCTGGCGTCACCGCTCGTCAGTGCGTCGCCCGACGGCGGACCCGGCTTCAGGTCCGCCGTCGGGCAAAGGGTCACGCCCGGGCGTCAGCCGCGCCGCAGGCGCGCGACGTCGCGCACGGCCCCACGGTCCGCCGACGTCGCCAGGGCCGCGTAGGCCTGCAGCGCCGGGGACACGTACCGGTCGCGGGCGACGGGCTGCCAGGGCCGCTCGGACGACTCCATCTTGGCGCGCCGCTCGGCGAGCACCTCGTCCGGCACGTTGATCCGGATCAGCCGGGTGTCGACGTCGATCTCGATCTCGTCGCCGTCCTCGACCAGGCCGATGGTGCCGCCCGCCGCGGCCTCCGGGGAGACGTGCCCCACGGAGATGCCGCTGGACCCGCCGGAGAACCGGCCGTCCGTGATCAGCGCGACGACCTTGCCCAGCCCGCGGCCCTTGATGTACGAGGTGGGGTAGAGCATCTCCTGCATGCCCGGCCCGCCGGACGGCCCCTCGTAGCGCACGACGACGACGTGGCCCGGCTCGACCTGCTTGGTCAGGATCTTCTCGACGGCCTCGTCCTGCGACTCGCAGACGAGCGCCTTGCCCACGAAGTGGAAGACGTCGGGGTCGACGCCCGCCGTCTTGAACACGGCGCCGTCCTCGGCGAGGTTGCCGCGCAGCACGGCCAGTCCGCCCTCGACGGTGTACGCGTGCTCGACGTCGCGGATGCAGCCGCCCGCGCCGTCGGTGTCGAGCGTCTCCCACTGGTTGTTCGTGGAGAACGCCTTCGTGGTGCGCACGCCGCCCGGCGCGGCGTGGAACAGGCCGAGCGCCCGGTCGGTGGCCTTGCCGCCGCGGATGTCCCAGTCGTCGAGCCACGCGCGCAGCGTCGGCGTGTGCACCGACGTGACGTCGTGGTCCAGCAGGCCGCCGCGGTCGAGCTCGCCCAGCAGCGCGGGGATGCCGCCCGCCCGGTGCACGTCCTCCATGTGGTAGTCCGGGTGGTTGGGCGCCACCTTGGACAGGCACGGCACCCGGCGGCTGATGTCCTCGATGTCGGCGAGCGTGAAGTCGACCTCCGCCTCCTGGGCGGCGGCGAGGATGTGCAGCACCGTGTTGGTGGAGCCGCCCATGGCCACGTCGAGCGCCATCGCGTTCGCGAACGCCGCCTTGGTGGCGATCCCGCGGGGCGCCGCGGAGTCGTCCTCGTCCTCGTAGTACCGGCGGGCCAGGTCCACGATGGTGCGGCCGGCCTCCAGGAACAGCTCCTTGCGGGCGGCGTGCGTCGCCAGCGTCGAGCCGTTACCCGGGAGCGACAGGCCCAGGGCCTCGGTCAGGCAGTTCATCGAGTTCGCGGTGAACATGCCGGAGCACGAGCCGCACGTGGGGCACGCGTTCTCCTCGACGAGGCCGAGCGCGGCGTCGTCCACGTTCTCGTCCGCCGAGTAGTTGATCGCGTTGATCAGGTTCAGCGGCGTCTTCGCGACGCCGTTCGCCACCACCGCCTTGCCGGCCTCCATGGGGCCGCCCGACACGAAGATCACCGGGATGTTCAGCCGCAGCGCGGCGTTCAGCATGCCCGGCGTGATCTTGTCGCAGTTCGAGATGCAGACGAGGGCGTCGGCGGTGTGCGCCTGGACCATGTACTCCACGGAGTCCGCGATCAGGTCGCGGCTCGGCAGGGAGTAGAGCATGCCGGCGTGGCCCATCGCGATGCCGTCGTCGACGGCGATGGTGTTGAACTCCTTGGCGACGCCACCGGCCTCGCGGATGGCCGAGGCCACGAGGTCGCCCATGTCCTTGAGGTGTACGTGCCCCGGTACGAACTGCGTGTACGAGTTCGCGATCGCGATGATCGGCTTCCCGAAGTCCTCGGAACCCATGCCGGTGGCGCGCCAGAGCGCGCGGGCTCCGGCCATGTTGCGGCCGTGGGTGGACGTCCGGGAGCGCAGGGGACGACTCATGACTGTTCAGCTCCTTCGATGCTGGGTGGCCGTGCGCGATGCGGGCGAACGGCCTCGTCACGCTACCTCCGGTCCGCCGGGACCGACAGGCGGCGTCCACAGGGTGACCCCCTCACCCCTGGGGAAATTTCGCCCGGTGCCGTACCGTCGTAGTCAGGAGGCCGCAACGACGCGGTCTCCGCCGTGCACTCGATGGAGGTATCCCGATGCGAGTGACAGAGGCTCTGCGCCGCAAGGGTGGCTCCGTGGTCACCATCGCCAAGGACCGGAGCGTGCGCGAGCTGCTCGCGGTCCTCGCCGAGCACCGGATCGGCGCCGTCGTGGTGTCCGACGACGGTGTCACCGTCGACGGCATCGTCAGCGAGCGCGACGTCGTGCGCCGACTGCACTCGGACGGGGACGACATCCTGGACGGCACGGTCGAGGCGATCATGACGGTCGCCGTGCACACCTGCGGCCCCGACGCCACGCTCGACGAGCTCATGCCCGTGATGACGGAGCACCGCGTGCGGCACGTGCCCGTGCTCGTGGACGCGCGGCTCACGGGGATCGTGAGCATCGGCGACGTGGTCAAGCACCGGATCGCCGAGGTGCAGGCCGAGCGGGACCAGCTCACCGCCTACATCACCGGCGGCCCCTGACCCGGGACGGGACAGGGGCCGGGACAGCTGGGCCGGGACCCGGCGGCGCTCAGTCCCGCAGCGCCCGGTACTCGTCCTCGAGGATGCTCATCACGATGGCGTCCGCCCAGGTGTCGCCGTCGCGGTAGACGTCCCGCAGCCGGCCCTCCTGGCGGAACCCGAGCGACTCGTAGAGGGCCTGGGCGCGCGGGTTGATGCTGAGCACGTCGAGGCTCACCCGGTGCAGGTGCGGGCCGGGATCACCCTCGACGCCCTCGAACGCGAACCGCAGGACCTCGTCGATGGCCTCCCGGCCGTACCCGCGGCCCCGGTAGTTCGGCAGGAGCTGGAGCCGCAGGTTGGCCGAGCCGACGGCCTCGTCGAGGTCGTTCAGCACGATCTCGCCGATCATGTCGTCGCTGATCGGCTTGCCGTCCCGGACGGCGGCCGGGCAGATCGCCCAGTCGTACCGGCCGGGCCGGTCGCTGACGGTGCGCGCCCACTCGTCGATCTGGTCGCGCGTGAAGACGGCGGTGGTGCCGGTCAGACGGGTGCCCTCCGGGTCCTGGACTGCCTCCCACAGGCGCTCCGAGTCGCGGGCCTCGATGGGCCGCAACCGGGTCATGTCGCCGTGCAGGAGGGGTCCGCGGGTCACCGGCCCGGCCTCGCAGCCGGGATCGGCACCGCTGGAGCCGTCACAGCCCGATCCGATCCAGCACGAGCTCCCGGACCCGCTTGGCGTCGGCCTGGCCCTTGGTCGCCTTCATGACGGCGCCGATGATCGCGCCGACCGGACCCTGGTTGCCCCCGCGGACCTTCTCGACGATGTCGGGCTGAGCCGCCAGCGCCTCGTCGATCGCGGTGAGCAGGGCGCCGTCGTCGGACACGACCTCGAGGCCGCGGGCCGCGACGACCGCCTCCGGGTCGCCCTCGCCGGCGAGCACGCCGTCGAGCACCTGGCGGGCGATCTTGTCGTTGATCCGGCCGGACTCCACGAGCTGCTGGAGCTGCGCGATCTGCGCCGGGGTGACGGACAGGTCCTCGAGCGAGACCTCGTCCTGCTTCGCCCGGCGGGCGAGCTCGCCCATCCACCACTTGCGGGCGCCCGCGGCGCTCGTGCCGGCGGCGACGGTCGCCTCGATGAGGTCGATCGCACCCGCGTTGACGACGTCGCGCATCTCGGCGTCGGCGTAGCCCCACTCCCCCTGGAGCCGACGGCGGCGCGCGACCGGGAGCTCCGGCAGGGTCGCCCGGATCTCCTCGATCCACTCGCGGCTCGGGGCCACGGGGACCAGGTCGGGCTCGGGGAAGTAGCGGTAGTCCTCGGCGTCCGACTTCACGCGGCCCGACGACGTGGTGCCGTCCTCCTCGTGGAAGTGGCGCGTCTCCTGGATCACCGGCAGCCCGGCGTCGAGCACGCCCGCCTGGCGGGACACCTCGTAGCGGACCGCACGCTCGACCGAGCGGAACGAGTTCACGTTCTTGGTCTCGGTGCGCGTGCCCAGGGGCGACTCGGGCGTGGGCCGCAGCGACAGGTTCACGTCCGCGCGGACGTTGCCGCGCTCCATGCGGGCCTCGGAGACCCCCAGCGAGCGGAAGATGTCGCGCAGCGTCTGCACGTAGGCCCGCGCGACCTCGGGGGCGCGGTCGCCGACGCCCTCGATGGGCCGCGTCACGATCTCCACCAGCGGGATGCCGGCGCGGTTGTAGTCCACCAGCGAGTACTCGGCGCCCTGGATGCGGCCGGTCGAGCCACCCACGTGGGTGTTCTTGCCGGCGTCCTCCTCCATGTGCGCGCGCTCGATCTCCACGCGGAACACCGCGCCGTCCTCCAGCTCGACGTCGATCCAGCCGTCGTAGGCGATCGGCTCGTCGTACTGCGACGTCTGGAAGTTCTTCGGCACGTCCGGGTAGAAGTAGTTCTTCCGGGCGAACCGGCAGCTCTCGGCGATGCTGCAGTTCAGCGCGAGGCCGATACGGATCGCGTACTCGACGGCCTTGCCGTTGACCACCGGCAGCGCGCCCGGCAGGCCGAGGCTCACCGGGGTCACCTGGGTGTTGGGCTCGCCGCCGTAGGCGACCTCGGCCGCGCAGAACATCTTGGTGAGCGTACCGAGCTCCACGTGCACCTCGATGCCCAGCACCGGGTCGTAGCGGCGGACGGCGTCCTCGTAGGCGACCAGGCTCGTGGCCGTGGCGGTCGACGGTGCGGTCATCGGGCGAGCTCCGTGGTCTTGAGTTCGGGTGCCTGGTTCAGGAGGGGGCCGCCCCAGCTGCTCTCGAGGGCTGCCTCGAGGGCGGCGCCGACGCGGTACATGCGGTCGTCCGCCTTGGCGGGGGCGAGGATCTGGAAGCCGACGGGCAGGCCGTCGTCCGAGAGGCCGTTCGGCAGCGACATCCCGGGGACCCCGGCAAGGTTCGCGGGGATGGTCGCGACGTCGTTGAGGTACATCGCCAGCGGGTCGTCGAGCTTCTCGCCGAACTTGAACGCCGTGGTCGGCGCCGTGGGCGAGACCAGCACGTCGGCCTGCTCGAACGCGGCCGCGAAGTCGCGCTGGATCAGCGTGCGGACCTTCTGCGCGCTGCCGTAGTAGGCGTCGTAGTAGCCCGCGGACAGGGCGTAGGTGCCGAGGATGACGCGACGCTTGACCTCGTCGCCGAAGCCCGCACCGCGCGTGGCGCCCATGACGCGCTCCGCGGTGACCGGACCCTCGGCCGGCTCGACCCGCAGGCCGAAGCGCATGCCGTCGAACTTGGCCAGGTTGCTGGACGCCTCGGCGGGCATGATCAGGTAGTACGCGTCGAGCGCGTACGTGAAGCTCGGGCAGGACACCTCGACGATCTCGGCGCCGAGTGCGCGCAGCTGGTCGAGCGACTCCTCGAACCGCGCGGAGACGCCGGCCTGGTAGCCCTCGCCCGAGAGCTCCTTGACGACGCCGACGCGCAGGCCCTTCAGGTCGCCCTTCGCGCCCTGCTGGGCTGCGGCGACGACGCCGGGGACCGGCTCGTTGATCGACGTCGAGTCGTGGTGGTCGTACCCGCCGATCAGCTCGTGCAGCAGCGCGGCGTCGAGCACGGTGCGGGTCACGGGGCCGGCCTGGTCGAGCGACGACGCCATGGCGATGAGGCCGTAGCGGGAGACGCCACCGTAGGTGGGCTTGACGCCGACGGTGCCGGTGACGGCGCCGGGCTGGCGGATGGAGCCGCCGGTGTCGGTGCCGATCGCGAGCGGGGCCTCGAAGCCGGCCACCGCGGCGGCGGAGCCACCGCCGGACCCGCCGGGGATCCGGTCGAGGTCCCAGGGGTTCTTCGTGTTGCCGAACGCCGAGTGCTCCGTCGAGGAGCCCATGGCGAACTCGTCCATGTTGGTCTTGCCGAGGATCGGCAGGCCCGCGGCCTTGATGCGCTCCACGAGGGTCGCGTCGTACGGCGGGACCCAGTGCTCGAGGATCTTCGACCCCGCGGTCGTCGGCAGGCCCTTGGTCACGACGACGTCCTTGACCGCGATGGGCACGCCCGCGAGCGGGTGCAGTTCCTCGCCGGCGGCGCGCTTCGCGTCCACCTCGGCGGCCGTGGCCAGCGCCTCCGCGGAGGAGACGTGCAGGAACGCGTGCAGGTCGCCGTCGACGGCGGCGATGCGGTCCAGGTGGGCCTGCGTAGCCTCGACGCTGGTGAGGGTCTTGTCGCGCAGCGCGGACGCGAGGTCGGACGCGCTGAGCCGGGTGATGTCGTTCGTCATGTCGCTGGTACCCATCTCACTCTTCGCCAAGGATCTGCGGGACGGCGAACCGGCCGTTCTCCTGCTGCGGGGCTCCGGCCAGGACGTCCTCGACCGGCAGCGGGGCCTCGGGCACGTCGTCTCGGAACACGTTGGTCAGCGGGAGCGGGTGGCTCGTCGCGGGCACGTCTGCGGTGGCGACCTCGCTGATGCGAGCGACCGACTCGACGATCACGTCGAGCTCACCGGCAAGGCGGTCGACCTCGTCCGGTCGCAGATCGATTCGTGCCAGCGCAGCCACGCGCGCGACCTCGTCGCGGGAGATGGTGGACATGGCCGCCAGTCTAGTCGCCGCACGGCCTCGGCTCGCCCGGATCCCCGCCCGTCGCGTGTGAAATCTTCCCCGGAAATGCAGGAAGGGGGTGGGGTCAGGGTCGCTGTTGCGACCCTGACCCCACCCCCTTGCTGGGAATGGTTGTCCGGCGGCCGGCAAAACACCCACCCCCACACCACGGCAGTAACATAGGCCCGTTA
>NZ_JBIRXX010000006.1:0-1913 GCF_044389365.1 Promicromonospora sp. NPDC019610
GCCAGCATGGTGGTGTGGTCGGGGATGGTGGGGGTTGTTTTTGGATCGGATTGAAACCAGTTTGGTTTTGGTCTGGCCAGTATCATTGTTCGCGCTCGCCTGTGGGTGGGTGTGGATGTTTCTCTTTTACGGAGAGTTTGATCCTGGCTCAGGACGAACGCTGGTGGCGTGCTTAACACATGCAAGTCGAACGGTGAAGCCCAGCTTGCTGGGTGGATCAGTGGCGAACGGGTGAGTAACACGTGAGCAACCTGCCCTCCACTTCGGGATAAGCCTTGGAAACGAGGTCTAATACCGGATATGAGCGCCTGCCGCATGGTGGGTGTTGGAAAGTTTTTCGGTGGGGGATGGGCTCGCGGCCTATCAGCTTGTTGGTGGGGTAATGGCCTACCAAGGCGTCGACGGGTAGCCGGCCTGAGAGGGCGACCGGCCACACTGGGACTGAGACACGGCCCAGACTCCTACGGGAGGCAGCAGTGGGGAATATTGCACAATGGGCGAAAGCCTGATGCAGCGACGCCACGTGAGGGATGACGGCCTTCGGGTTGTAAACCTCTTTCAGCAGGGAAGAAGCGCAAGTGACGGTACCTGCAGAAGAAGCGCCGGCTAACTACGTGCCAGCAGCCGCGGTAATACGTAGGGCGCAAGCGTTGTCCGGAATTATTGGGCGTAAAGAGCTCGTAGGCGGTCTGTCGCGTCTGGTGTGAAATCCCATGGCTCAACTGTGGGCTTGCATCGGGTACGGGCAGACTAGAGTGCTGTAGGGGAGACTGGAATTCCTGGTGTAGCGGTGGAATGCGCAGATATCAGGAGGAACACCGATGGCGAAGGCAGGTCTCTGGGCAGTTACTGACGCTGAGGAGCGAAAGCATGGGGAGCGAACAGGATTAGATACCCTGGTAGTCCATGCCGTAAACGTTGGGCACTAGGTGTGGGGCCAGTTCCACTGGTTCTGTGCCGCAGCTAACGCATTAAGTGCCCCGCCTGGGGAGTACGGCCGCAAGGCTAAAACTCAAAGGAATTGACGGGGGCCCGCACAAGCGGCGGAGCATGCGGATTAATTCGATGCAACGCGAAGAACCTTACCAAGGCTTGACATGTACGAGAAAGCCCCAGAGATGGGGTTCTCTTTGGACACTCGTACACAGGTGGTGCATGGTTGTCGTCAGCTCGTGTCGTGAGATGTTGGGTTAAGTCCCGCAACGAGCGCAACCCTTATCCTATGTTGCCAGCGGGTTATGCCGGGGACTCATGGGAGACTGCCGGGGTCAACTCGGAGGAAGGTGGGGATGACGTCAAATCATCATGCCCCTTATGTCTTGGGCTTCACGCATGCTACAATGGCCGGTACAGAGGGCTGCGATACCGTGAGGTGGAGCGAATCCCAAAAAGCCGGTCTCAGTTCGGATCGGGGTCTGCAACTCGACCCCGTGAAGTCGGAGTCGCTAGTAATCGCAGATCAGCAACGCTGCGGTGAATACGTTCCCGGGCCTTGTACACACCGCCCGTCAAGTCACGAAAGTTGGTAACACCCGAAGCTCACGGCCCAACCCCTTGTGGGAGGGAGTGGTCGAAGGTGGGACTGGCGATTGGGACTAAGTCGTAACAAGGTAGCCGTACCGGAAGGTGCGGCTGGATCACCTCCTTTCTAAGGAGCTCATCTCCATCACCGGCCCTAAGGGGGTCGTTGCCTGGTCGGACTTCGTGTTCGTCGGGTGGTGGTGGCAGAGGCCATGCCCAGGCCGTACGCGTCTGGGGTGGTTGCTCATGGGTGGAACATTGACGAAGAGTCGCCTTCGGTGGTGACCAACGCTAGTACGCCGGTGCTTGTCACTGGTTGGAACGTGGAGGTCGGTACTGGTGGGGGCTTGCCGAGCACACTGTTGGGTCCTGAGGCAACCGGCCGCCTCATG
>NZ_JBIRXX010000006.1:2007-5401 GCF_044389365.1 Promicromonospora sp. NPDC019610
TAGGACTGGTGGGTGGGGGGCGTGGGAGGTTGGGTGTTTCTGACTGGATACGGGTCACTGGGTTGCATACTAGACCAGCCGGCTTGCCGGTGGTGGTGGTTGCGGGTTGCCTGGTGGGTTCGTCCGTTGCTTGAGAACTGCATAGTGGACGCGAGCATCTTTGAATTTTTCCAAGACCGCTCGGCGATGACACGACTGGCAAGGCTTTTGGGTCTTGGTGGTGGGGGTTGTCGACGGGTGTGTTGTCTTGGTTTCTGTGATTGTAGTGTTGCTGAAGTTTTTAAGGGCACATTGGTGGATGCCTTGGCACTAGGAGCCGAAGAAGGACGTTGTAGCCTGCGATAATCCTCGGGGAGTTGGCAGACGAGCTGTGATCCGAGGGTCTCCGAATGGGGGAACCCAGCCGAAGTCATGTTCGGTTACCCGCGCCTGAATGTATAGGGCGTGTGGAGGGAACGTCGGGAAGTGAAACATCTCAGTACCGACAGGAAGAGATATTCCGTGAGTAGTGGCGAGCGAAAGCGGATGAGGCCAAACCGTATGCGTGTCAAGCTGTCAGGCGTTGCGTGTGCGGGGTTGTGGGACCTTCTGACCAGATCTGACAGTCTGGTAGCCAGTAAGAAAGTCGTGTCATAGTCGAACCGGGTTGAATACCGGACCGTAGTGGGTGGGAGTCCCGTAGACGAAATGGTGCGGCCTGGTGGAGGGGATCCCAAGTAGCACGGGGCCCGTGAAATCTCGTGTGAATCTGGCAAGACCACTTGCTAAGCCTAAATACTACCTAGTGACCGATAGCGGACAAGTACCGTGAGGGAAAGGTGAAAAGTACCCCGGGAGGGGAGTGAAATAGTACCTGAAACCGTGTGCCTACAATCCGTCGGAGCCTCCTTGGTAGGGGTGACGGCGTGCCTTTTGAAGAATGAGCCTGCGAGTTAGTGCTCGGTGGCGAGGTTAACCCGTGTGGGGTATCCGTAGCGAAAGCGAGTCCGAATAGGGCGATTCAGTCGCCGGGTCTAGACCCGAAGCGAAGTGATCTAGCCATGGGCAGGTTGAAGCGCCGGTAAGACGGCGTGGAGGACCGAACCCACCAGGGTTGAAAACCTGGGGGATGACCTGTGGTTAGGGGTGAAAGGCCAATCAAACTTCGTGATAGCTGGTTCTCCCCGAAATGCATTTAGGTGCAGCGTCGCGTGTTTCTTGCCGGAGGTAGAGCTACTGGATGGCTAATGGGCCTCACCAGGTTACTGACGTCAGCCAAACTCCGAATGCCGGTAAGTGCAAGCGCGGCAGTGAGACTGCGGGGGATAAGCTCCGTGGTCGAGAGGGAAACAGCCCAGATCACCGGCTAAGGCCCCTAAGCGTGTGCTCAGTGGGAAAGGATGTGGAGTTGCACAGACAACCAGGAGGTTGGCTTAGAAGCAGCCACCCTTGAAAGAGTGCGTAATAGCTCACTGGTCAAGTGATTCCGCGCCGACAATGTAGCGGGGCTCAAGCACACCGCCGAAGCCGTGGCACTCACATTGCGTTTGATCGCAAGCCCAGCACCAGACTTGTTCTGTGTGTTCAGGTGTGTGGGTGGGTAGGGGAGCGTCGTGTGGGCAGTGAAGTCGCAGGGTGACCTAGCGGTGGAGCCTACACGAGTGAGAATGCAGGCATGAGTAGCGAATGACGGGTGTGAATCCCGTCCGCCGAATGACCAAGGGTTCCAGGGCCAGGTTCATCCGCCCTGGGTAAGTCGGGACCTAAGGCGAGGCCGACAGGCGTAGTCGATGGACAAGGAGTTGATATTCTCCTACCGGCGAAGTACCGCCCATACCGAGCCCGGTGATACTAACCACCCCGAGCCACCGCCGAGACCTTCGGGTCTCACTGGTGGGGAGGCGTGGGACCTGATCCGGTAGTAGGTAAGCGTGTTAACAGGGGTGACGCAGGAAGGTAGCCAGGCGTGGCGATGGTTGTCCACGTCCAAGGTTGTAGCCCGACACCTAGGCAAATCCGGGTGTCATTTAAGGGTGAGAGCTGATAGTGACCGTGTATGCGGGAATCTGGTGATCCTATGCTGCCTAGAAAAGCCTCGACGCGAGGGACTAGCCGCCCGTACCCTAAACCGACTCAGGTGGTCAGGTAGAGAATACTAAGGCGATCGAGTGAATCGTGGTTAAGGAACTCGGCAAAATGCCCCCGTAACTTCGGGAGAAGGGGGGCCTGAACCGTTAACCCACTTGCTGGGGGACGCGGGGAGGGCCGCAGAGACCAGGGAGAAGCGACTGTTTACTAAAAACACAGGTCCGTGCGAAGTCGCAAGACGATGTATACGGACTGACGCCTGCCCGGTGCTGGAAGGTTAAGAGGACGGGTTAGCTTCGGCGAAGCCCAGAATTTAAGCCCCAGTAAACGGCGGTGGTAACTATAACCATCCTAAGGTAGCGAAATTCCTTGTCGGGTAAGTTCCGACCTGCACGAATGGCGTAACGACTTCTCCGCTGTCTCAACCGCGAACTCGGCGAAATTGCACTACGAGTAAAGATGCTCGTTACGCGCAGCAGGACGGAAAGACCCCGGGACCTTTACTATAGCTTGGTATTGGTGTTCGGTGCGGTTTGTGTAGGATAGGTGGGAGACTGTGAAGCTCGGGCGCCAGCTCGGGTGGAGTCATTGTTGAAATACCACTCTGATCGCTTCGGATGTCTAACCTCGGTCCGTGATCCGGATCAGGGACAGTGCCTGGTGGGTAGTTTAACTGGGGCGGTTGCCTCCTAAAATGTAACGGAGGCGCTCAAAGGTTCCCTCAGCCTGGTTGGTAATCAGGTGTCGAGTGCAAGTGCACAAGGGAGCTTGACTGTGAGACCGACAGGTCGAGCAGGGACGAAAGTCGGAACTAGTGATCCGGCGGTGGCTTGTGGAAGCGCCGTCGCTCAACGGATAAAAGGTACCCCGGGGATAACAGGCTGATCTTGCCCAAGAGTCCATATCGACGGCATGGTTTGGCACCTCGATGTCGGCTCGTCGCATCCTGGGGCTGGAGTAGGTCCCAAGGGTTGGGCTGTTCGCCCATTAAAGCGGTACGCGAGCTGGGTTTAGAACGTCGTGAGACAGTTCGGTCCCTATCCGCTGCGCGCGTAGGAAACTTGAGAAGGGCTGTCCCTAGTACGAGAGGACCGGGACGGACGAACCTCTGGTGTGCCAGTTGTTCCGCCAGGAGCATGGCTGGTTGGCTACGTTCGGAAGGGATAACCGCTGAAAGCATCTAAGCGGGAAGCCTGCTTCGAGATGAGGTTTCCATACACCTTGTGTGTGAGAGGCACCCAGCAGACCACTGGGTTGATAGGCCGGATGTGGAAGCAGGGACTGAAGACCTGTGGAGCTGACCGGTACTAACCTGCCGATAACTTCA